>JAZNCE010000054.1:0-3799 GCA_045587385.1 Eubacteriales bacterium | reverse complement strand
GTTCATCCTTTCCTATAGCCGAAGAGAGCCGAACTCACACGGTTTTGGGCGGCAAATATCTGCACCTGCTGCAGATAAAATACTCGCAATATCTTATATTGCTTCGCATTTTCTCTTTGTGTCTGGGAAATATTTGCTCGCGCAAAACTGCGCAGCACCCTCCGGCGTGGTATTTTTTGATGGATTTTGTCAAAGCGAGGCGAAGCAAGATACGCATCTTGCAAGACGAGATTTGGCGAAAGACGCGAAAAATACTCGCCGCAGGGCGTATGAGTTCGGCTCTCTTCGGCTATAACATATTTTTCTTCATTATAACCCAGAGCCGTATGCTTTGTCAATTCGCAGAAAGTGAAAAAACGCGCGTCTCTACTTGACAAAGGTGCACAAATACCGTATAATATAGATAGTTCACAAAGAAACTAAAAGGAGGAAACATGTTATTTTCCGAATGGCTTGGTAAAATGTATACCATGGATCAATATCTGCAGGAATGCATCGCGCCCGCGTGCAAGGAATACCACCTGACGGGCACGGAGATGACCGTACTGCTGTTTCTATACAACAATCCCGAAAAGAATACCGCAACCGACATCATCAAATTCAGCCGTATGGCAAAAGCGAATATTTCCAAGGCGGTGGAGCACCTGATCCGCAGAGACCTTTTGGCGCGCACGCGCGACTCGCAGGACAGGCGTGTGGTGCATCTGTGCCTGACCGAAACCGCACTTTGCATGATGCCCGATCTGCTTGGTGCTGCGGAGCAATATCTGCGCGGCATTTTTGCGGGTTTTTCCCCCGAGGAAATGCATAAGTTTTCCGAATTCAATACCCGCATGGCTGCCAATGCCGAAAGCAGATTGCAAAAAAGCGAAAAATAATACCTGCCCTGCCGTTGACAAGCGGCAGGGCTTTTGTTATAATGAAATTACAAATCCAAACACAAAGGAGTCTGCATATGAAGCAACTGCACTTGATCTGTAACGCGCACCTTGACCCCGTTTGGCAATGGGATTGGAACGAGGGCGCTTCCGCTGCGCTGGCAACCTTTTATTCGGCTGCCGAGCTTGCTGGCGAGTATGATTATATTTTCTGCCACAATGAGGCGCTCTTGTATGAGTGGATCGAGCGTTACGATCCTGCGCTGTTTGCCCGCATCAAGGAGCTGGTAGAGGCAGGCAAGTGGCACATTATGGGCGGTTGGTACGTGCAGCCCGACTGTAATATCCCGAGCGGCGAGGGCTTTGTGCGTCAGATCGAGACGGGCTTAACCTATTTCAAGGAAAAGTTTGGCGCGCGTCCGACCACTGCTGTCAACTTTGACTCGTTCGGTCACACGCAGGGCTTGGTGCAGATTCTCAATAAGACCGGCTATGACAGCTACATTTTCTGCCGTCCTCTGGTGCCTATGATGGATCTGCCGCATATGTTCTTTGAGTGGAAGGGCTTGGACGGCTCTTCGGTCAAGGCGGCAAGATTTGAGGACGACACCATTTATTGCTCCGATCTTGGTAAGGCGGTAGAGAATATCAAGAGAAAGATGCGCCCGTGGGAGGGCGAGGACGTGGCGTTTGCGCTGTGGGGCATCGGCAACCACGGCGGCGGACCTTCCCGTAAGGATTTGCGCGAGGTGGGCGAATTTATGCAAGAGCAGCTTGGCAACGGTGTGCAGATCATGCACTCCACTCCCGAGCAGTTCTTCGCAGCGGCTACTCCCAAGGCAAGCTTGGACGGTGCGCTGCAGCCCTGCTTTGTCAAGTGCTATACCTCTGTCAGCACGCTCAAGCGCAGATATGCCGAGCTTGAGGATAAGCTGCTGATGACCGAAAAGATCTGTGCACGCGCAGCTATGGAGACCGATTTCGTATACGATAAGAAAGCCATGGACGAGGCACAGCGCATTATGGCAATGATCCAGTTCCATGACGTGCTGTCGGGTACCAGTATCTTAGAGGGCAACGTGTCCTCTCTGCGCAAGGCGGACTATGCACTTGAAATTCTTGACGAGCAGTTCTCCCGTGCGTTCTTCAAGCTGTACGAGGGCTGGGAGCGCGGCAAGGGCGGGGAATATCCCTTTGCGGTATTCAATCCCCATCCTTATGAGATCGACGGTGTGTTTGATCTGGAAATGCTGCTTTTGAACGCGGTCGGCTCTATGGGACCCGACATGTATCACCTCGAGGTGCGTGACGAGCACGGCGTTTGTGTCAGCCAGCTGACCAAGGAAAGCTCGACTATCAATATGGACAGAAGAAAGCGCGTGACCGTACGTGCCAAGCTGGCACCCATGTCGCTGACCAGATTTGACGTCAAGACCAGCATCGTAGACCGCGTGCCCGTGGACAGAACGCCGCAGACCTCGTTTGACCTCGGCGGTGGCGTACATGCGGATTTCTGCCGGAAGTGCGGTGCGATGACCGGTCTTTCTCAGGACGGCAAGCAGTATCTTGGCTGCGGTGCGTTCATGCCCGTATCCTACAGCGATAACGAAGACCCTTGGGGTTGGTGGCTCAAGACTGTCAGCAACGATCTGACAAAGCTCGATTGCAAGACCTCTCTGCGCGTCATTGAGCGCGGTGACGTGCTGACGAGAATGGAGAGCGAATATACCACGGGTAAGTCCGACGTGCGCGTGGCGTATACGCTGTATAACGATCTGCCTTACGTGGACGTCAAAGTCAACGCGTCCTGGAACGATAAGGGCAAGGGACTCAAGCTGGAGATCCCGCTTGCCGAGTTTGGCAAGTTTATCGGTCAGACCTCGTTCGGCACGCAGGAATACTGCACGGAGCTTGAGCAGTGCTCGCAGCGTTTCGTGGCTGTGGAGTGCGGTGACAAGATGCTCGGTATCTTCAAGAGCGGCTCGTACGGCTGCTCGGTGGAGAACGGTAAGCTGTATCTGACGCTGCTGAACGGCTCGGTCTACTGCGCACATCCCGCAGGGGATATTCCCATTCTGCCCGATGAGAGATATTATGATTACATCGATCTTGGCGTGCATGAGTTCTCGTTCCGCGTAGCGATCTGCGAACGCGGTGAGCTGGAGCGCATGGCGACCGAGTTTTGTCAGAAGCCCTATACCCTCAACGTATATCCGCACGGTAACGGCACGTATCTCAAGGAGTCGCCCGTTGTGCTGTCCGATAACGATATCACACTCTCCTGCTTCCGCAAGATGGCGGACGAGACCTACATGATCCGTCTGTTCAATAACCTGGATGCAGCACGCAAGTGCGATTGCACGGTCAAGGGCGCAACGCTCTCGCTGGAGTTTGGCAAGTACGAGGTCAAGACGCTGCTTTACAAGGACGGCACGCTCTGTGAGCACGATTCCATGCTGACGATTTGAAATACATAAAAATAGGGGCTGAGTCATTCACTCAGCCCTTTTCTTTTACTATTTTGTTTATGAATTAGATTAGTTTTGCAAGAGAATGTCCGTTTTGGTGAGGGAGCGTCCGCGTGATGTACCTCATCCACCGCAACCGCAATTGACAAGCAAAGGATGCGGATGCGCGCCGAAAAGCCGTCCCCTCGGGGTAGCGAAGCGGCACGAGCGTAATGAATGACATGCCAGTGGCATGTCAGAACGCGAGTGTGACCGAGCCGCAGCGAGAAGGTGGGCTCCCGTAGCGTAGCGTCACGGGAGGAAGGGGTCGACTATTCAACTCGGGAAACCGTCATTTTGTCAATTTTGTATGCAATTTGTACGAAACAAAACGTTCCAAATTTGATACGCTACCCCTTCCTCCCACTGCGCTGCGCTCGTGGGATCCCACCTTCCCCCGAGGGGACGGCTTTT
>JAZNCE010000053.1:0-44158 GCA_045587385.1 Eubacteriales bacterium | reverse complement strand
TGCCGGGATCGACAGGGACAACATTAAGCAAGTGTTATTTGGTGATGAATTTTATGAGGAGGAATGAACATGGGACGAGCGGTTGATATTCGTAAAATCGTTAATGCCAATATTCGGTATTACATGGGGTTATATAACATGAAACAAAACGATGTGGCTCAGATCATGGGGCTTTCGCCGGGAACCATGAGTAAGCGAATGACATTGAAGGATGATAACACTTATGATTTGCTGGAGTTGAACCGATTTGCCCGGAAGTGCAAATGCACAGTGGCGGATCTTGTGACACCGAAAGGATGTGGATTTGATGGATAACCGATTGAATGGTACGGGCTGGGGTGAGATTCCGCAGCAAGAATTGAAGGTTCCTGAATTTATGTTACCTGATTACCGAACGGTGAGTATGGCGGTGCCGGTATCGGCGTATCGGGCGCAGGGGAAGGGCAGAGTAAAACATCAGGTCCGGGCAGAAAAAAAGCAACGCCGTGATTTTAGGAACGGCATTGCATATATCGGAATGATGGTTGGCCTGCTGGCCTTGGCAAATTTGGTTGTGGAAGTGATCTGTGGATGAGACATAACAGAGGTTGTCAGAAAGATTTTCCGGGATGCCCTTGCAACACTTGCGCTAAAGATACCAGCGTGGACTACATGGACGAGCGTTGGAGCTGTTGCTGCACACATAGAAGAAACTGCCGCAGCACGACAGCTTGTAAAAGCTATGTCCCGGAATAAAAAAAGACCGCAAATGCGGCCTGTGTGAAAATGAAAAAAAATCAATAGGTTCTATATAAAAGTATAAACGATATTCAATAGAAAGTCAAGAAAAAGAGGTATTAACAATGATGATCTGTGAAGATTGCGGAGCTGTTTTTGAGGACTCTGCTGTGATTGAAAGAAGACATTACAATCGAGTTGGCGAGGAGAATGAACCGCCTGATTATCTCTGCCCACATTGCCATAGCGGCGAAACTGCTTCTGCTGAGAAATGCAACATTTGCGGCGAGTGGCACGGTTATTACGAAGTGTATGACGGCGTATGTAACGAATGCGCTGAGAAACTGGACGAGAAGATCAAAGACATTGTTTATCGCAACTTCAGCGTTTATGAAGTTGATGCAATTAAAGCAAAGTATGAAGGACTGGAGGATGTGTTGAGATGATTAACAGAATTGTTTTAGTCGGTCGTTTGACTAAAGATGTTGAACTCAGAACCACACAGAACGGTACTGCGGTTGCTACTTTTAACCTTGCCGTTGACAGAGGTTGGGGAGATAAGAAAGAAACCGATTTTATTCCGATCGTGGTTTGGAAAGCTGCTGCAGAAAGTTGTGCGAAGTTTCTTTCTAAAGGCAAGCTGGCTGCGGTGGATGGCAGATTGCAGATCCGTACTTACGAAGGTACGGATGGCAAGAAACGCACCGTGGCAGAGGTTGTTGCTGAGCAGGTTCGTTTTTTATCGCCCAAGGGTGAGCAAGTAGAAGTGAACTCGGAGCAGATGGATGAGATGGTTCCTCTTGATGAGATTCCGTTTTAAGGGGTGTGGGTTATGAACTTATTTGAAAAATTGGCAAAGATCACAGCAGAACTGAAAACCGTGGCTAAAAACCTTGAAGTCCAGCAGACGAAGAACTCAAAATACAAGGCTGTTGCAGAGCGAGATATTCTTGATGCCGTGAAACCATTGGAAGAAAAATATGGTGTATATAGTTATCCATCCGACAGGGGGATTGAGGAAAGCCATATCCTTGAAAGCGAAAGCGAATATCAGGGAAAAGTAACGAAAAAAACCACTTTTATGACCCGGATCAAAACCGTATATCGCTTTGTGAATATTGAAAAGCCGGAAGAGTTTATTGAAACCACAGTTTTTTCTGAAGGTATCGACTCACAGGATAAAGGATCCGGGAAAGCAATGACCTATGCTGATAAATACGCTTTGATGAAAATCTATAAAATCAGCACCGGCGAAGATCCTGATCAGAGTGCAAGTGAGCCTACGGAATACAGAAAAGAGAAAGCGATGATCTCTCCTTATCAGAAGAAAGTGATCCTCAGTTATCCTCCCGAAACGCAGGCCTGGGCTTGCAATCACTACGGTATTCTCTCCGTGGACGATATGACCGCAGAGCAGGCAACAGAAATTATCAACGCCGTTAACAAGAAAAAAGGAGCATGATATGAGCTGGGAAACTTGGGAAATCAAAAACCACATTCTTGAATATGACGATGAGAAGCATCTTTACATTTGTGATGGGGTGATGGTTCCCTCGGTAACTCAGCTTATGTCGCGGCGTTTTGGCAAGAAATATGATGGTGTTCCCCGGTACGTACTAAACAATGCGGCACGGCTGGGGAACATGATCCATCATGTGATCGAAAAAGCAGAAGCCTTGAAGAATGCGGAAGACTATATGTTATCTCCCGATGAAGGTGAGATCGCCGATGAGTTTCGAAGCTACCTTGCGATGAAGAAGCGATGGGGATTTACGGTAGAGGGTAACGAAATGCCCTTACTGATCCCTTACAAAGGTGAAATCATTGCAGCCGGGAGAATGGACTTGCTGTTGATGAACAAAGATGGAAAGCTGGGTGTGGCAGACATCAAACGCACGGCAAAGCTGGACGAGAGTTATCTGCGGTATCAGACAACACTTTACGGCATGGGCGTGAAGTATTGCTACAACATTGATCCTGCTTTTTACGCCTGCGTGTGGTTGAGAAAAAAAGAAAGTGCTTATCGTCTTTTGCGGCCGGATGAACGGTTGGTGAATCTGCTTTTGGAAGAGGTGTGGAATGAAAATCAAAGCAAAGCTGTTATCCCTTACGGGGGGATTGAGTGAGAGCATTTTGTGCTTCTCTATCAAGGGCAAGGATGCCCTTTCTTCCTTGGAAAAGTACAAAGACAGGGAAGTTTACTTGGAAATTAAAAAACCATCGAAAAAGCGGTCTCTTGACTCCAATGCTTACTTTTGGGTGTTGTGCGAGAAGATCGCCGAAGAGGTGGGAACTGATAAAGATTCTGTTTATTTGGAAATGTTGGAGCGATACGGGAAGTTCACTCATGCCATCGTGCGGCCGGAAGCGGTGGATGCGTTCCGTAAAAACTGGAAAGCCAGCAGGATCATCGGAGATGTGATGGTGAACGGCGATATTGGCGTTCAGCTTCAGCTTTATTACGGAAGTTCGACTTACGATCAGAAAGAAATGTGCCGACTCATTAACGGGATCGTGAATGAATGTAAGGACCTTGGTATTGAAACCATGACACCTGATGAGATCGCTGCGATGAATGCGGGGTGGGCGGTGTGAAGAAGCTGAGAAAAAAAGATCGGGTGAAGGATTCGGATCGGTTTTCTGTAATGACCGATGATTTTAATCATTGCTACATTTGCGGCAGATTCGGAAAAACAAAGAATGCTCCGGACTTTTTGAAATTGGATTTACATGAGATCTTTTTTGCCGGGAATAGAGAAAAGTCGAAATATTATGGACTTGTTGTTCCGCTTTGTCATGAAGGATGCCATCAAGGGAGCAATGGTGTTCATTCCAATCGAGAACTTGACCTTGCTTTGAAACGAAGGGGACAGGAAGAGTTTGAACGGCTATATCCCGGCGAAGATTTTTTGGAAGTGTTTGGGAGGAATTATTTATGAAGATCCTCGTTGCCTGTGAAGAAAGCCAGGCCGTAACAATCGAACTGCGGCGGCTTGGGCATGAAGCTTATTCTTGTGATCTGTTGGAATGTTCGGGTGGACATCCGGAATGGCATATCAAGGAAGATGTTTTGCGGATAGTTAATGGAAATTGCATTTTCATGACGGCTGACAAAGAATGGCACTATCTACAAGGCACATGGGATATGTTGCTTGCTTTTCCGCCGTGTACGCATTTGGCCGTGAGCGGAGCAAGGCATTTTGAAAAAAAACGATCAACGGGTGTCCAGCGTGAAGGTATTGAATTTTTCTGTCATTTCTTAAATGCAGATTGTGATCGAATCTCTATCGAAAACCCGGTTGGTATTATCAGCGGAGATTATATACCAAAGTGGTTCCCGGATTTAGCAGAAAAATACGGGTTGCCGATTAAACCATCGCAAATCATACAACCTTATATGTTTGGAGATCATGCCAGAAAAACAACTTGTTTATGGTTGAAAGGATTACCGCTTTTGAAGCCTACTGAAATAGTTGATCCGGGAGAAATCGTTGGAAAAGGATTTTCTGTGGGTGCATCTTTGGATATGGCGCGAGATGAAGACGGGAAGATAATTTCCTGGAATGACCCAAGAACGGCGCGGATCCGAAGCAAAACATTTCTCGGCATTGCAAAAGCGATGGCTGAGCAATGGGCAGGAGAAAGTGAGGGATTATGAAACAGGTTTACATGAAGGGTTATCCTGTGGTTTATCTTCCCGATCATCCGAGGGCGAAGACGAACGGGTATGTGAGAGAGCATATCTTGATTGCCGAGGCGATGCTGGGCAGGCCATTGAAGAAAGGTGAAGTGGTTCACCATATCAATGGGAATAAGCTGGATAACAGACCGGAAAACTTGGCGGTGTTTAACAGCCATTCGGAACACATGAAATACCATTGGACATTACGAGATCCCGAAAAACATAACAGGGACATTCCGATGATGAAACTGCAAGAGGTAGTGTGAAAATGAAAAAAAGAAAATACAACAACTCCATCATTGAAGTGGATGGAATGAAGTTTGACAGTAAAAGAGAATTTGATCGGTGGATCTATCTGAATCAGCTGCAGGAAGCGGGAGTGATCCACGATTTACAGCGGCAAGTGCCGTTTGTATTGATCCCGGCGCAGTATGAAGACGATATTATCGGACCCCGCGGAGGTGTGAAAAGAGGAAAATGCATCGAACAGAAATGCAGCTACATTGCGGATTTTGTTTATTACGATGAACACGGCGGTTTGATCGTGGAAGATACCAAAGGGTTGAGAACTGCGGATTATATCATTAAGCGGAAACTTATGTTATCGGAATTTAAGATCCGCATCCGTGAATTGTGATTTGATTTTTGGGGCTTTGATATTTTATTTATGAAAGTGAGGTGACAGACCTCCAAAGTAATTAGATTTGTATAAGTAAGTAAAACAAAGCCCCGTTAAGTTTCCCCCGGCGAAAATAAAACACAGTTTTCTCGAATCTATGATGTGTAACTATTATTATCAATATTTATCAAGGAGAATATATTGTTCCTAAAGTAATAACGAAAAATCCAATAACGAAAGGTAGGTGAAAAGTCCTTTCAGCATTAACAGACCTATTTTTCGTTTTCCCCGAGCCGGGGCGGGACTTCTTTTTAAATGAGGTGTGAAATGGCAGATGTTAAATGGATCAAGATCGTAACAGATATATTTGACGATGAAAAGATCCTTCTTATTGAATCGATGCCTGATGCGGATAGCGTGATCGTGATATGGTTTAAGCTGTTGTGTTTGGCAGGAAAGCAGAATAACAGCGGTGTGTTCTTGATGAATAACAGCATCCCTTATACGGATGAAATGTTTGCAACGATATTCCGCAGACCTGTTAATACGGTACGGATGGCGTTGAGTGCTTTTGAGAGATTCGGAATGATCGATATTATTAACGATACGGTGACGATTCCGAATTGGGGAAAGCATCAGAGTTTGGACAGGATCGAGAGCCGCAATGAATATATGCGGAACTACATGAAAGAGTACCGAGAAAATCAAAAACTGCTGGCAAACGATGGTGTTAACGGTAAAGTTAACAGTAAAGTTAACAGTAAATCTAATGTTAACGCCTTAGATAAGATAAGAGAAGATAAGAAGGAGAATAGAAAAGAAGAAGATATTAAGACCGTTCGCCATCAATACGGTCAATATAAAAATGTTCTTTTGACCGATGAACAGATGGAAAAACTGAAAAAGGAACTTCCTGCTGTTTATGAAGATATGATCGAACGGCTGAGTGAGTATATAGAATGCTCCGGTAAGCGATACAAGAACCATTACGCCGTGATTAAGGCTTGGGCAAGGAAAGATACCAAAGAAAGAAAAACGGCGAATAAAAACACTTTCCGAGGGGAACAGAAGTATGATCCTGCGGAGGATGAATTGATTGTTATGTGAGGTGTGAAAAATGACAATGACAGAGTGGGCGAAAGCTATTCATGATAATGCTGTGAAGCATGGTTGGTGGGAGGAAGACCGAGGTTTTGGTGAAGTTGTGGCGTTGTGCCACAGCGAACTTAGCGAAGCTTTGGAAGAAGATCGTGCCGGGAATGAATTGATCTATATTGCAGCAGGGAAGCCCGAAGGGATTGCGGTGGAACTGATGGATTGTGTGATCAGGATCTTTGATTGGTTCGGTTTTAAGGGGATCGATGTGGACGAGCTGATGGCTTTGAAGCACAGTTATAACTTGAGCAGGCCATATAAACACGGAAAGAGGTATTGAGCTATGCCTATCATTAAAGACGGAAACACGCCAAACGGAAGATTTGTGGCGTGCAAAAAATCGGTTGATTCTACGGGTGAATGCCGCGTGCGGAAGATGACCGAAGAAGAACGGGCGATTTACGGGGATCCTGTGCCACCGAAAGATTGGGGGAAACCTCCGCAGAGATCGGAATATTGGTCTTGCAAGACTCAAAGAAGGGTAATGACCTTTAAGGATGATGACGATTTTCGCCGCAAGATGAAGCATGAACGGTTGCGGAAGAACCTGACACAGCAGAGATTGGCTGAATTTGCCGGCTGCTGCAAAGATCAGGTATCGAAGGTTGAGCGAGGAGCGAAGAAGCCCTCTGCGGAGATCAAGAAGAAGATTTGCAAGGTGTTTGGATGGGAGGTAGTTGAGTGATGGAAATAAAAAAAATTATCAATTTGTTTAGAAACGTGAAAGGGCATGTCGAATTAAATGCTGAGTATGCAAACAAAATTGCAGACTTTTTGGAAGAATATGAAAGAAGAACAGAAAATCTTATCGACCACAATGCGGATTTGAACAACCGCTTGAATAAGGCAGAATCCCATATTGAGAAGCTGGAAAAACAGCTTTCTGAACAACAATCCGAATGGATCAGCGTGGAAGATGATTTACCAAAAGAAAGCGGAGAACTTTATTGGGTTTATCGTAAAAACGGTAGTATTTCTTTGGCTATTTTTTACAATGAAAAAAAACCTTATTGGAGCTATGGAGATGCTACTCATTGGTTTCCTCTGCCCGAACCGCCGAAGCCGAAGGAGCCGACATTTAAAGATGTTTTTTTGGAGAAGTTTCCGAAAGCTCCCATCGATGAAGATGGTATTCCCAAAGCCTGTATCGCAAATGTTTTTCCGTGGGCAAAACATAAAAATTGCGATGGTTGGATGTGTTCTGAGGACTGGAGCCAGCCTTATTTTGAGGAAGAAGGTGAAGCGGATGGCAACGGTTGAAATGCTTAAACCTGCCATTATTGGCTTAGAGTTTCGGCAGGAAAAAGATGATCCCGACTACGGTAGCTGCATGTGGGCAAGGTTCTTTATTGATACTGAAAATTATGATCTTCAAATTATGTCGGACTGCGGAAACTATGCCTATGTCTGGCACCCTACACCAAATGCGGAGTCTTTCATGAGACTCTTATCTCGTATCAATGACAGTTATTTGCTTAATAAAATCGGCGATAGAACCGTTATAGATGAAAAAACAACTTTCTCAGAATTAAAGAAGTTATATTTTACATCTCAAATAAACGATGACGATTATGATGAGTTTCTTGACGATTTGGAAGATGCCTGTGTTGCTGATACAGCCTACGAACTTGCTGGGGCGGTAGGTCGGTGCCTTGTCAGATGGGATATAGATTATGACGATGGCGATATTTATTATTGCATAAACAAAGATTACCCAGCCAATGCGAAAAAGATTGTCGAGGTCTTTATGAATTATATGCAGCCGAAGATCAAAGAGCTGTTGAAAGAAGGTGGGGAAGAATGATTAAACTGCAACCTTGCCCGTTTTGTGGAAACGAAAATAATCGAATCAGAAAAACATACAGAGGCGATAATGGTTATTATGCTTGGTGTCCGAAGTGTGGTGCAAAAGGTGGCGTTGTTTATGTGAAGGAATGGCACGCAACGAAATTTATTGCACAAGGGCAAGCAGCAACAAAATGGAATCAAAGGGCGGGTGAAAATATCGAAATTGTATATAATGAAAAAGAGTTGTGGGAAGCTGCACTCCATGCCCTTGAATATTTTAACGATACTTCATTATTGCAAAAGATGATAAAGAGGATGAAATCACATGACCAACATTGAAAAGATCAGAGCTATGTCGGTTGAGGAGCTTGCGGAAATGCTCTCCGTGATAATACGTTGCGAGAGGATTAATTGCAATGTATGCCCGCTGAGACGGGCACAAAGGTGTCGAAAATTGAGCATCAAAAACTGGCTTGAATCGGAGGTAGAAGAATGAGCGATAAACTTATTTCTGAAAAATGGTTGCGTGATTACTTGGATGATTATGACACCAAAGTTCTTGAACCTGCCGCTTTGCAAATGCTGAATAATTTTTATGCCGAACTTACAAACGCCCCTGCCGTGGATGCCGTTGAGGTGGTGCGGTGTAAGGATTGCTTCTATCACAAAGACTCCTGTTTTGCGGGTGAAGGTAATATATATTGTGATGTGCATATGAAATATTTCCCCAAAGATGGTTTTTGTAATTACGGCGAAAGGAGAGAGAAGAATGAACACGATATTATTAACGGCAGATAGTCTGCCGGAGGTATATCATAAGGCTTTGACCGCGTTGAGTGCGGATGAGAATGGCGAAGTGACCATGATCATGAAAGCGTTGAAGCCTTTGGAAGAGCCGATGATCTCAAGATGTGGTATCTATGGGTGTCATGAACTTGAACAATATAGGCAAGAGATTCTTTGTGGTATTCTTGACTTTGAAGTGGAGCGTGGGAATTGGCATTATACTTACCATCAGCGCATGGAAAGATGGAAACAAGGGGTTATTGATGAACTGAAACGGGATCCTGCTTCACGCCGTGCGGTGATTGCGATTCGTGATAACGCCAAAGACATGGGAAGCGGTGATCCTGCTTGCTTGCAGACTTTGCAATATATGATCCGGGATGGGAAATTGCATTGCTGGGTGATGTTCCGATCAAACGATGCTGTAGATGCCTGTTTTATGAATATGTTTGCTCTTGTTATGCTGCAGAAAGAATTTGCTGATGCTCTTGGGATTCCTGTTGGAAGCTATACGCATATTGCGACTTCATGGCATTGTAAACCAAAAGATAAACAAAAACTTATGGATTATGCGAAAGCCATTGCGAAGCGCAAAAAAGAAGACCTTGCATATTATTATGAAGGTCATTGGAAAGCTCAGATGGAAGCTGAAAAGCCATCTATTGAAGAAATGGTTGAGGAGCAACACAAGAAATATCTCGCAGAGAGAAAGTGTTGTGCGAACTGTGGAAGGGATTGCAAAGTGAAACTATCTTCAGGAGACATGCAGAAGATGAGCTGTCATGATTTTATGCCGAAGGGGTGATGGCCTATTAACTTTCACGAAGCGAAAAAAGAGCTGGAAGGATACCGCTGGACGGAAAGCACGATCCGCAATGGAGAGCGAAAGATCGCAGATTATCGGAGCCATGCAAACAAATTGGTGGCTACCTATGAATTGATCGAAGGGAGCAGTGGAGGCGGCAAGAATGACAGGCTGGCTGAATATGCGATCCGGGCTGCGGAAGAAGAACTACTGAAGATCGAGGAGTGGGAAGCCTTGCGGCAGAAGAACGGATTGATCCGGCGTATTGTGATGACGAAGATGTTTGGCCGGTATCAATCTCTGATCGCTGATACCTATCTATACGGGTTGGATATGGCCGAGGTGCAGATGGAGATCGGCGGGGATCTGAAGCATCTTTATAAGGAGCGAGATAAGGCGGTTCGTGTGTTTGCGAGATTGTATGAAAATGAAAAAACTTCTTGAAAAATGAAAAAAGTGGGAAAAAACACGAATAAAGAGAAAAACTTGATGCTAATATGTAAATGATCTAAATTATCTTCATCTTGGAGTTTTACATGACACGGGGTTTTTGTGTTCCCTTTTCCCCGTTCAGTGAAAATTCAATGGACAAACCGCACTTATGGTCGTAGGGGTGCGGTTTTTTCATGCGTGAAAGGAGGTGCGGAGAATGGCCATTACAGAGAAGGAAAAGTATTTTGCGGATTTGTATATTGCGAATAATTTTAATGCTGTGAAAGCATATCGTGAATATTCACCGGATTGCAAGACGGATCGATCTGCTGCAGCGTGTGCTTCGCGCCTTTTGAAAAAGGATGAAGTGCGTGAATATATCGCTGAGCGAGTCGAATCGAGAAAAGAAGAAACCGGCGTTATCGCTTCGGTGGATGAAGTTTTGAAGTTCTATACTGAAGTGATGAACGGGACCGCAACACGAAAGAAGGTTGTTGTGGTAAACGATGAATTGGTGGAACAGGATGTGCATCCCACTTTTGCGGAGAGTTTGCGAGGGGCTGATGGTCTTGCAAAGGCTTACGGTCTTGAGAAAAGAGAACTGCAAGTTGATGTTGGCGATGAGACAATGAAAGCGTTTGCGGATATGACAATGAAAGAACGGCTTGATACATTAAGGTCCACCATGAAGGAAATCGGTGAATAAAATGGATTCTGAGAGCCTTAATACGGCGATGGAAATCGCACTTTGGTATAAATCATTAAAAGAAACAAATAATGAATCTTTCATGGAACTGTTTTTTGACGAATCACGCTATCTTGTTTTAAAGGGCGGCGGTGGTTCGGGAAAATCAATTTTTGCCGGTAGAAAAGTATTGGAACGATGCACCTCGGAACAGGATCATCGTTTTTTAGTTTGCCGAAAAGTTGGCAGGACGATCAGAGAGAGTTGCTATACTCAGTTGGTCGGTCAGCTTGCGGAGCATTATCCAAATGAGAAGGTCGTTATCAATCGTGGGGATATGAAGATCAGATTCCCGCGAACGAACAGCGAGATCATTTTCTCAGGGCTGGACGATGTTGAAAAGCTGAAATCCATTTACAACATCACAGGCATATGGATTGAAGAAGCATCAGAGTTGCTTGAGGGGGACTTCAACCAGCTTGATATTCGACTTCGCGGCGAAACGAAATACTACAAACAGATCATTATCAGTTTTAATCCGGTGAATGTTGTTCATTGGCTGAAGAAGAGATTCTTCGATAGAGATGAGCCGAGAGCAAGAGTGCATGAAAGCACTTATCTTGACAACCGTTTTCTTGACGATGAAGCGAAAAGGGTTCTTGAAGCGTTTAGAGATACCGATGAATATTATTATATGGTTTACTGCCTTGGCCAATGGGGTGTATATGGTAAAACCGTTTTCGATGGGAAGATATTGTCACGAAGATTAGAAGAGATCAGTGATCCTCAGAAGATTGGGACGATGATATATGACTATGACGGTGTTAACATTGTTAACATCTCATTTATGGATGATAAAAGCGGTGTGATCAAGGTATACGAAGAGCCTTTAGCTGGGCATCACTATGTGATCGGTGTTGATACGGCAGGAGATGGCAGTGATAGTTGTGTTGCACAAATCATTGATAGTGTTAGCATGAAACAGGTCTGTACGTTAACATCTGCTAAGATTGACGAAGATGAGTTAGCAAGACAGGTTTATTGCCTTGGCATGTGGTACCACGAGGCCTTAATTGCCGTAGAATGTAACTTCTCGACTTATCCTATTCGTGAATTAGAAAGGCTTGAATATCCGCATCAGTACGTGCGAGAAACGTTTGACAATTATACGCATAGTGTAGATAGAAGATTCGGTTTTCGCACTGATGTGAAATCAAGAAATGTGATCATTGCGAATTTGATTCGGTTGGTTCGAGATGATGTGTCGGTTATCAATGATAGGCGAACATTGGAAGAGATGCTGACTTTCGTTCGTAACGAAAAGAACTCTCGGCCGGAAGCAGAAGAGGGAGCGCATGATGATACGGTGATGGCATTGGCTATCGCCTGCCATGTGCGAAACAGCGGACAGGTGGACTTGACTATTACTGATTCAGCACCGCTTCCTGAAGCTGATTGGGATTATTCGATGTTTGAAGATTATTATAATGCAAGTGAAGAGGAGCAGGAAATGCTCTTGAAGAAATGGGGTGTACCTCGAAATTGGCAGTAAAAGATAAAAACAAATTGAGGATGTGGCAAGATCGGCTGCATCATAATGAGAGCAAGTGGAGTGAGTTTTCGGATAAGTTCGATGAACGAGAGGCGTTAGTTAAGAAAAGCGATAAAGTGAGAAAGTGTTGCGAGGGTGACAGGGCTGAGAAGACCTTTCATGTTCGCAATATTTGTTTTGAATTGATTGAGAGTCAGGTTGATACCTCGATCCCGATGCCGAAAGTCATAGCTAAACATAAAGACCATACAAAATTGGCCAAGATCGTTGAGGATATGATCCGTGATGAATTGAGCCGATTACCGATGGAGACGATCAACGATATGATGGAACGTACCGTACCGATTCAGGGCGGTGCTTTTCAGTTGGTGGAATGGGATAACTCATTGCAGACGCAGAGTACCATTGGTGATCTGACCGCACAGTTTATTCATCCGAAGCAGATCGTCCCGCAGGATGGTGTATTTGACGGCATTGAGGACATGGATTATATCTTCCTTAAATTACCGCAGACGAAGGAGTACATCAAACGCAGATACGGTGTGGATGTATCGGAAGAGGGCGAGGCAGAACCGGAGATCCGTGGTGTGGATGGTGAATCTGCTGCATCTGATATGGTGACTCAGTATGTGGCATTTTTCCGTAACAAAGATGGTGGCATCGGTAAATACAGTTGGGTCGGTGATGTGGAACTGGAAGACATTGAGGATTACCAGGCACGCAGGCTCAGAAGATGCACCAAATGCGGAGCATTGGAACCTGTTGGTAGTGAGCCGATGGGGATCCCGGCGGAACAGGGCAAACATCCTGAAAGAGATAATGAGAATGCTCCCGAATGGATGGAAGAGTTTGACGGTGACTATGAAGCAAAGACGATTCCCGACACGGGCACGAAGAAATGTCCCTTCTGCGGTGGCAAGATGGATGTTGCCGAGGAAGAGTATGAGACCGTGATGCTGGACAGAATGACATCCTGTGGCAATTTGATTCCTGCGGGGACGAAGATCCCTTATTATAAACCGGATATGTACCCGATCATTATGCAGAAGTCGGTATCTACATACGGTCAGTTGTTAGGTGACAGCGATATTGATCAGATTGCCGACCAGCAGAACACGATCAACCGATTGTGGCGAAAGCTGTTGGACATTTCGTTATTGAACGGCTCGTTCGCTACGATGCCTGCAGATGCTCGTGTGGAGACCACGAATGATGAGATGAAAGTTATTCGTGTGAAGGGTCCCGAAAAAATGCAGCTGTTCAAGACCTTTGATATGCAACCGAAAGCAGAGACGATCAATACGATCTACGCTTTGCTTGGTGGGGCTTATGAAGAAGCACGACAGGCAATCGGGATCACCGATAGTTTTCAGGGCAGACGAGATGAAACGGCAACATCCGGTAAAGCGAAAGAATTTGCTGCTCAGCAGAGTGCAGGCCGATTGGAAAGCAAGCGAGTGATGAAGGAAGCATTCTATCAGCAGCTGTTTGAAGCAATTTTCAAATTTAAACTGGCGTATGCGGATGAGCCGAGACCGATCATTGCCCACGATGACCGAGGGAATGAGGTTTATGAAATCTTTGACCGATATGACTTTTTGATGCAGGATGCAGCCGGTGCGTGGTATTGGCTGGATGAGTTTATTTTCGATGTGGACAGCTCGGCTCCCTTGGCGAAAGACAGAGAAGCGATGTGGCAGGAAGCACGAATGAACTTCCAGCAAGGAGCCTACGGTGATCCTACACAGCCTACGACATTGGCTTTCTTTTGGGGTATTATGGAAGAGTTGCATTATCCCTTGGCCGGGAGTGCTAAGAAGTACGCAGAGCAGTTGATCGTTCAGCAGCAACAGATGATGCAACAGCAGATGATGATGCAACAGCAACAGATGCAGATGCAGCAGCAAGCGGCATTGCAGGAATCTGAGATGAACAGAGTGGAGGCGATTTTAAGTGACGGTGCGAAAGCAAAAGAAAAGACCGCAAACCAGCCAGCCTCGTAATTCCGCAGGCAGAAGGAAATAGTTTAACATTTGAAGAGGGCAATTATTGAGTTATTGGCGGGACACGCCCGCCGCCCTCTGAATTTTGATATCGAAATCATTTTGAGAGGAGGTGACAGACATGACCGGTTACGCAGGCAAAATCGGGAACGCAGGTTCTCAGAAGGTGGAAGCGCCTTTCAAACACAAGAAATCTGCACATGGTAAAGTGCAGAAAGGCAATCTTCGAGACAAATAAGATTGCAAACCAACCTCTCGCCCTTTGGGGTGTTTCTCATGTAATAGAGTAAAAATACAAATTAGGAGGCCTATATAAATGGCAAACGATATTGATTTCAGCGGCGTATTTGATGTGTTTGATGGTGGTGACACAGGCGTAGAAGAGCAGGAGATCGCCGAACCTGCGGAAGTGGAAACCGAGGACACGGATGTTACGGATGGCGAAGAAGAGCAGGAAGTCGCCGAACCTGCCCGTGAACAGACTCCCGAAGAGAATGCAATGTACGCAAACATTCGGAGGGAGGCTGAGCGAAAAGCTCAGGAGAAATTTCGCTTTGACAGTGAAAAAGCGAAGAGAGATGCAGCAGCCGAGGCAGATGCCAAAATCAAGGCAATGGGTATTCTGAATCCCTACACCGGGCAAATGCTTGGTTCTATGGCTGATATGCAAGCATACGCCGAAGCGATGAGTAAAGAGCAGCAGGAAAGTGCTGAAGCACGGTTGAAAGAATCCGGACTTTCTACCGAGGAGATCCGCGCTGCGGCAATGACGATCCCCGAAATCAGAGAAGCGATGGGCGCAAGAGATCGCCTTGCATCTTTGGAACGGGATGCACAGGAACGGAAATCGAGACAGGTTTTTGATGAAGAGTTGAAACTGATTCAGAAATTTGATCCGACCGTAAAGAGTTATGAAGATCTTGTAAATAATGAGCATCGGGACGAGATGACCGCAATGATCAACCGTGGTTATCGGATCAGCGATGCTTTTTATTTGGCAAACAAAGAGAACTTAATGCAGAAGCAGACCGAAGCAATGAGACAGGAAGCAATTAACTCCGCACGTGGCAAGGACCACATGGAGAAGAGCAATTCTCGTGGTGATGGTGGCATTTCCGTCCCCGCAGAAGTAATTGAAGAGTTCAGAGCTATTAACCCCGGTGCTTCTGTTGATCAGATCCGTGCATTTGTGGCACGGGACAGTAAACGTACAAAACGTAAATAAGAAGGAGTGAATTTATTATGGCGATTAAACTTTATTCGACCGATGACGGTCATGTTCCCGCATGGGAATATCACACAATTAAAGCCGGGACCAAAGTTGCTGTTGGTCTTGGTTTGGCTTTTGATGCTTCCGGCAAGCTTGCCGCTTCTCAGTTGCCTACTCATATCTGCATGGTATCTACCGCAGATCCTAATGTGGCGACTACTGCTGATATGATCGGCCCTGTGGTTCGTATTACTCCCGACCAGGTTTGGGAAAGCATCAACTACACTGAACTTGATGCAGAGGCATATCCCGGCAAAAAAGTGGATCTTGCCGCAAACCCCCTCTATGTTGATGCCAACGAAACTACCAACGGTAACTTTGAAGTTGTTTATAGCGCAGGCACAGAAATGAACGATGTGATTCGCGGCAGATTTGTGAAATAACGAAAGGAAGTGACTTATAATGGCTAATATTACATTCTCTGAAGGCTCCGGCCTTAATGATTCCATTTATGGCAAAAGTCAGGCACCGATCCGTATGTTGATCGAGGACAGAGCCGAAGCTTTTGAGGAAAAATCTATTCTCAAGGAACTTTTCATGTTCGATAAATCTACCCATTGGGCAGAAAAATACACCAGCATGACCGCCATGGATGGTTTTGATCCCGTTGGTGAAAACGGTGCTTACCCTGTGGATGGTTACCAGGAAGGTTTCTCCAAAACCTTGGAACACATGACCTGGAAAAACTCTTTCTCCATTTCCCGTGAGATCATGGAAGACGGTAAACTTCTTGACCTCAAGAAAAAACCCGATGCTTTTGTGAAATCTTACTACCGCACCCGTGAATACCTCGGTGCTGCTCTCTTTGGCGGCGCAATGCAGGGTAGCAGTAAGATCAAATTCCGTGGCAGAGAATTTGATGTGACCGGTGCTGATGGTAGCACCCTTTTTGCCACAAACCATAAGTCCAAAATCAAACATGGCACTCAGAGTAACTGGTTTTCCAATGAATTTTCCGCAGATATTCTTTCTTATGTGGAAGAAAGAATGCAGAACTTTACCGGTGATAACGGCGAATTGTTGGATGTTTGTCCTAATGCCATCATCATTCCCAATGATGCTATGTTGAAGAAAGCCGTTTTTGAAGTGATCGGGGCCGATAAGGATCCTTTGACTTCCAACAACGGCTTTAACTTCCAGTTTGGCAGATGGAATGTTTTGGTTTGGAACTACCTTAACCAGTTTATTAGGGAAGGTACCAAGCCTTTCATTATTGCCGACTTGGATTATAACAATGAATACGGCGGTGCCATCTTTACTGACCGTACTGCATTGGATGTACGCTCCGACATTGACGAAAACACCGATGCCAATGTTTGGAGAGGTTATGCTCGTTTTACCGCAGGGTTCAACGATTGGAGAGCCTTTGCTCTTGGTGGTATTACCGGCGGCACCGATTTGACGGAGTAAGACAATAAGGGAGAATAAGGGTCGCTTTAGGCGGCCCTTTTCTTTGTATTGGTGGTGATATATTGAATATCAACGAATTATTTAATTTTGTGGATTCGGTGAAGCCGAGTGCTTTTGACGATGAGACAAAAATGGTTTGGCTGAATGAATTGGAAGCCATGATTCAGACGGAGGTGTACCTGAAAGCCGAACCGGAATTATATAAGAATGACGATGAAGAGCTGCACTTGATGCCGCCTTATGATAGCGTGTATCGCTATTATTTGCAGGCGATGATCGACTTTCATAACGGTGAGTATGACAAGTACAATGCCACTTATGAAATGTTCAATGAGAAGTACGGCGACTTTGAAGTTTGGTATACCACGCATTTCCCCACGGTGGGGAGCATTGTGCGGGGTGTGACGATTGGTGGTGACGTGACATGATCCCTTTTACCACGCCAAAGCATACGTTTCGATTGGGGTTTTCTGCATCGCTGATCGAGGAGGCGAGAATCGTCTATCAGCAGAACGGAGAAGTGGTGCTGGAAAAGAACTTAAGTGATTGCACCAAAGATGGGAACAGCTTGATTTTGAAGCTGACACAGGCTGAAACGGGATTATTTCGGAACAATATGAAAGTATCGGTTCAGATCCATTTGCGGACTACTGACGGCGAGGTGGTTGCTACGAAGCCGAAACGGATCGATGTGGACGAGATCTTGAAGCCGGAGGTGTTGTGATGATTTTTGATGCTTCTTTTGAAACAGAAAAAGAAATCAACATGGACTTTGACGAGAGCGATCAGGAACTCGACATGGATCCCATTGATGAGCGAACTGACCTTTTTCCGGTGCGGTCGGTGGACGGTGTGGTTGCTGACCCTGCGGGGAATATTGATTTATCTGAGACTCGGAATGCCGAGATTGCACGTCAGCTCAAGGCCATGCAGGAGAGTGGCGTGTTTGACGGCGAAAGCGTAACCGTGTCCAATGTTTCCGAATCTACCGAAGATGGCGGCAGTAATATTGTTACATTTTCTGACGGAAAAACATTAATTGTCAAAAACGGTAGTAAAGGCGGCAAAGGTGACAAAGGTGATCCCGGCGATACTCCCGTCAGAGAGGTTGATTATTGGACGGAAGAAGACAAAACCGAGATCGTTAATGAAGTGCTGGAGCAAGCACCGCAGGGAGTAATGATCGTTAACATCACATCTACCACAACGGACGGTGTTACTACTTACACTTCAAACAAGACGGCAAGAGAAATTGTTGAGGCTATTTGGGGTGGCAAATATGTAGTTGCCGAGTATCAGAAAAATGTTTTTAACCGTAGTACATACGGATATAATGTTAATGTAGGTTTGTATACGGTACATTTTGTCAATAATCTAAACAGATTTGTGCTCAATGGTAGACCGGATGATAGTAATAACACTATATCGTATAACGATAATTCGGTTTGGGGGCCTGCCAAAGGTGGTACTGGCCTTGCGGAACTTACCGCTGGCTCTTATCTTGTCGGTAATGGCAAAAGTAAAATCGTATTAAAAACACCCGAGGAAGTGTTGAAAGACATTGGGGCTCAACCTGCCGGGGATTACATTACTGCCGATGATATTCCACAGGAAGCAATGATTGTTAACATTACAGGGACTACAACGGATGGTAAGACTACTTATACCGCAGACAAGACGGCGTTAGATGTATATAATGCTTACAACGAAGGTAAACTTGTTTTTGCCCGTGATGGTGATAGTGTTTACCCACTTGTAGCTTTTCCTCAGACTGGCACGACAATCGGCGCAAGGTTTGTAGGCTTGCTTGCTGCAAATAACAGCTGCACCTATGTGATCATTACGAACAGCAGCACTAATAAAAATCTACAGGTTGTAAGGTCAACTTTTACTGTAGCATCTACCGATTCCGCTACCCAAAGCAAGGACGGGCTTATGGCTGCGGCTGATAAGGTGAAGCTGGACGGGATTGACGAAAGCAAATTCGTGCCGGTATTAAAGCAGAACAACAATGCGTATGTGGAGTTATCGCCGGATGTTTCTAATGATCTTGCTCCGTTTTTGAACTTTACGGCAGCTGTCAACAATGAGATGTCATCATTGGTCTTGGGCAGATCTCTGGCCTGCTTGTTTGCGGAGAGTTTCGATGGTGGTCGTAGCTTTCTGGATATGGCACCCGACTTTTTTTCTGTTGAAACGGTAGATCCGGATAATTGTGGTAGTCTTCTCGCCATGGATGGGGATAGTTTTGTATACAACGCAGACGAGGGCGTATCCGGCAATGTTGTTATGGGATGTGGTTGTGAAGCCGCAGGCGAGAATAATGTTGCATTTGGGCGAGAAACGCTTGCCGAGGGTTTTGGTGCGGCCGTTTTCGGCGCTAACAACACTTCTTCTGAGCTTTCGTTATCTGCAGGCCAAGGGAATGCTGCTTTTGATACCTCTGTTGCGGTGGGGTATTCTAACTGGGCCGGCGGTGGTGCTTCAGCGGCGTTTGGCATGGGAAACAGTGCTGATGCATTCGCATCGTTTGCTTCCGGATACCAAAACGCAGCAATTAATTTCGGCGCCGCTGTTTTTGGCAAATGCAATAATTTCACGGAAGGCGGAGCAAGTGTGGCGGTCAGCGAAGGTGATGCCTTTATTGTCGGTAACGGAGTTGGTACTGACATGGAAGAACGTTCCAATGCTTTCCGTGTAACGTATGGCGGAGAGGTTTTTGGCAAAGCGGCGTATAACGCCAGCGGTGCTGACTATGCCGAGTTCTTCGAGTGGTTGGACGGTAATCCCGAAACAGAAGACCGCATCGGTCGTTTTGTGACGATGGACGGCGCTAAAATCAAAATTGCTGATCGTGGTGATTACATCCTCGGGATCGTTTCGGGTAATCCTTGCCTTGTGGGTAATTCCGATGAAGAATGGCAAGGCAGATGGGAACGGGACGAATACAACCGATTTATCCAAGAAGAATTTGATGCTCCCGTGACGGAGAGAAAAATCGTTGAAGAACTCGTTTTGGACGAGGAAGGGAATAAAATCCCTCTTATTCGCACCGGGCGAAAGAGAGTGGAGATCCCTGTTCTTGACGAAAACGGAGAACTGACCGGACAAACTAAAACAGAATTTCAGAAGGTGAATGTGCCTGTTTTGGATGAAGACGGAAATCAGAAATATCGCACGAAACGAAAGGTGGTATTTGAAGAGACCGGGGACACCGTGAAAGCGAAACGATTTAAGCAGAATCCCGCTTATGACGGAAAGCGAGGCTATACTGCCCGTAGGCTGAGAAAAGAGTGGGATTACATCGGAATGCTTGGCGTTTTGTCGGTTTGTGATGACGGTACCTGTGAGGTCAACGGGTTCTGTGAAGTTGCCGCCGGTGGTATTGCTACTGCGGCAGAAAAATACATTCCCGGCATGACCTACCGTGTGATCGAGCGAGTTTCTGAAAACATTGTGAAAGTTGTGTTTAAGTGAGGTATTGAAGATGTCAGTAAAAACAGTATATGTATCGAAGTTGGGGCGAGATTATAAGATCTCTCCTCATTTTAGTTTGTGGGAAATGCAATGCAAGGACGGTGCCGATAAGGTGCTTTATTCCACGGAGTTATTTGAAAAGCTGGAAGAATTGGGTGCGTTTCTCGGTTGGGAAGCACAGGACATCCATATTGATCTGATTTCCGGCTATCGAACTGCATCGCACAATGCGAAACCTTCCGTAGGTGGTGCGAAGTATTCTCAGCACTTGTACGGCACAGCGGCGGATATTCGAGTACGTAAAGGCAAAAAAGACTTTTATGATGCGAAGTTGATTTGTTGTTTGTGTCAGTACCTCGGATTCAAGGGGGTGGCATTGATCAACAGTACCAATGTTCATGTGGATATGAGACCCAGCGGCATTTATCGTGGCGATGAGCGAAAAGGGTATAAGAACAACACCGGCGGCGATCTGTTTAAGTATTTCGGTATTACCAAGGCGCAGGTGGAAGCATTGCGTTATGTAGCACCGGAAAAAGAACCTATCGAGGAGGAAGAGACTATGACTCAGGAAAAATTCAATCAGATGATGAATGTTTGGCTTGCGGAGAAAGCCGAAAAAGAGCCAAGTGCATGGAGTGCAGAAGCACGAAAATGGGCAGAAGAAAACGGCATTATCGTTGGCACAGGTGCAGGTTTCAGCTATGAAAGCCACTGCACTCGTGAGCAGATGGTGCAGTTTTTATATCGGTTGTTTCAGCTGCTTAAGTAAGGCGGTGATGATGTGGAAGTGCAAAACGAACATCGCTTTACGGAGATTGAGGAAAGCTGTAAATCGGCACATAAACGCATTGATGAGCTGCATGAATCGTTGAACGATCTGAAAGAACTTATCAGTATTGTTTCAAAATTGGCAACGAATCAGGGCAACATGAAGGAGAAGCTGGATAAGGTTTCCGAGAATGTTGAATCGATTATGATGCAGCCTGCGAAACGCTGGGATTCTGTTGTGGTTGCGATTATTACCAGTATTGTGACCGGTGTTGTTGGTGTGATGATCGGTTTTATGTTTGGGGGTATGTGAAATGAATGAATCTTTGAAAGAGAAATTGAGAAGTTGGCCGATGTGGGCATCTCTGATCGGTTTGATCGTGTTTTGCGTTAAGCAATTTGCCGGGGTGGATATTGGCCCCGTGGTGGATGAGCTGGTGGCTTATCTTTTACCTGTTCTGATTGCCTTTGGGATCATCAATAATCCCAACGACAGGGAGAAAATCTGAAAGTGAGTTGATTGAATGGCTACATTCAGAGGGGGAAAGCCTCCGCTGCGTTCCGGCGTGGCGGGGGATGACCTCGATACTATTTTTAATTATTTGCATGACCTTGATAAGCAGTTGACGTATATGTTTGGGCATTTGGATGATGAAAACTTTACGGACGAATATCTGAACAGGTTATTCCCAACGGTGGTGGAAGAAGACCCGGAAGATGCTTATTCCGACCTTGCGGACAGTATGCCTTACGGTTATCGCTATGCATCCTTTGGTGACAGTATTGCCGCCGGCCATGCCATAAATGATGATTGGGAGGTCAACTACGGTACCGGCTCACAGTATGGGAATAACGGCAACGAAGAGACGGTGGTGGTTCATGGGTGTTATACAGAACTGATCGGCAGCGAGTTGGTGAGTAAATACGGCGGGCGTGCTGTTTCAATGGTCAGCTTTGCCAAAAGCGGTGAACGGGTGCGAGATCTGATCGACAAGTTGGAAGATGCACCGGTGAAAAACGCATTGACAAAAGCACATCTGATTACCATTTGCATCGGTGCCAATGATGTGTTGGAGCCTGCAATGCATCATTTGGAAGAGTACATCAACACCGGTTCTTTGGCCAGCATTGAAGCGGCCATTGAAGAAAACTTTACGGTGCTGAACGATGACAGCAACGGTTATTCCTTCCGTACCCTGTTTGACAAGCTGACGGCGATGAGTCCCAATGCGAAGATCGTGATGACAACGGTATATAATCCGTATAAGTATTTGTGGATCGAAGAAGGGCAGAACGGATTTTTCGGGCCTGTTTTGAATGCGATCCCGCAGATGACCGTGGTTGGGTTGGAAATTGACGAACTGATCAAGGACGGTTTGTTGAGTACCGATGCGATCCGCAAGATCTTTGATCGTGTGAACGGCTTAGATGATTGGGTGGAACGATACGTTACCCGATTGAATGATCTGCTGCAAACGAAGATCTCAGCTTTTGGATCTTCGAATATTCTTTTAGCTGATACAAAGCGGGTGTTTGATTCTGTACCTGATCGGCCTGTTTCTGCGCCGAAGCATTATAACGACCTTGTAAATGTGGAATATACAAGAGGCTATAACACGGCCACAATGGACTGGGGTAGTCTCTATGATGATGCCGGTGGTGTATCGAATTATTGGACATCGCTGGTGAGCCGCCATGTAAGCAATGGTTTTGACCTTTCAGGTTTGGCAACGGAACTGGCAGAAGATGTTGTGAATAAAGTTATCGTTCCCGACATTGACCCGCACCCGGAAACCTACGGCCAGTACGCCATGAAATGCGCTTTTACGGATGCTCTCGGTTGGGACGTTTTGCCGCGGCGCACGATCAGTTTTAACGCCAACGGCGGCACTGGAACGATGGCAGCGCAGACGGTTATCGTTTTGGACGGTATGACACCTTATGTAACGGTACCGACTAACGGCTTTGGTATTCCTTCTGAGGGGTATTATTTTAACGGTTGGAAAGATGCAAACGGTAATGTTTATAATATTGGTGATGCTATCCCTGTGACCGGTGATATGGTGTTGTATGCTCAGTGGTCTGACCTGTATAACGTATACGTTCATCATTCAGAGGATTCTACTTTCCATGGTTCTGATGATACGGGTCCAATGGAGTGTTACAAATTGTGGATTGATGGTACGCCAATTTTCGATACGGACTATGGAACAGGTATGTTGGGAGCATTCTCGAATCCCGGCAGAATGTTACAGTTGCATTATGGTTCTAAAGTTGGTGTGATCGTTAAAGTGAAATCGGGGGATCCGAGATCATATATCAGTTTAAACGGTGCTACTATTGCCGGAAAATCAAGCGAGGCGGCCTATACGTTTACGGTGACAGGAAACATGGATATTCACTACGAATGGAATTACTGGCTTGAAAATGTGATTTATGCTCAATCATATTGGAACTGTTATGTTACAACATAAGAAAGGAGGCGTGATATGGGAAAGTTACCGAAATTGGCGAATCCGGCTTCTTTGTATAAAACCTATCAGACTACGTTTGGCGGGCTGAATCATACAAAGGCTGCCGGAGACGGTGAAATTTACGATATGAAAAATATGACCTCGGATCATTATCCTGTTTTAACGCAGAGAGAAAAGAGGCAGCATCTTTATACATTGGAAACGGCAGGCGGTGCGATGTATGCATACGGCGGCTGTATTTTTTATGTTGATAACGAAGAACTGTTGAGAGTTGTTTATCCTTGGTATAAGGATATTTACGGTAACCACCGGGGATTTACCTGTTACGGCGTGGAAGCCGGTGAAAAGGTATTTGCCGGGTATCAGAACAGGGTGGTTATTTTCCCCGATAAGGTGGCGGTGGATGTTTCTGCCTTGGGCGAATTTGTGACTTTGGTGGATCTGCAGATCACGCATCCGGAAGCTGCGGAAGGTGACACCTATCTGGTGGGCACGGGACCCAATGCAGATCTTTACCGCTGGGACGGAAAAGATTGGGTATACGCCGGAAAACAGGTGGAAAAGCTGGAAGCCAGCGTGAAGACTCGCGTTACTTTTCTATATGACGGAGAACTTTATGATGCGCCGGCCGAAGCCAATACCTTGCATGGGTTTAATGCACGATGGAAAGACTTTTTCAGCGTGGGCGATGCGGTGACCATTAGCGGTTGTGTAGATGTGGAAGCGAACAACAAGACCGTGATTATCCGTGAGATCGAAGATGATTATTTGCGGTTTTATGAAAATGTTTTTTCTTTCCCGGAAACAAAGTTGGTTTTGACCTTTGCCAAAGAATCAGATGAATATACCGGGCTTTGGTATCAGTTTGACTATGACAATACCAGTTACTATTTCCAGCTTCCGCAACAGGCTTATGCCGGTACTACGGTGAAATGGACCATCGGAACTACCGAAGCCACTCTCTCCTTGAAAAACAAAGATGGATATTTGCTGCCGGATAAGACTATTGCCGTGGTTACAGACCCCGGTGCGGTCGATTCGTTTACGGTTTCGATGTTTGCCCAAAATTACGGCAACGTGCGGAATGGGTATGACGAATATACGGAATCGAGGCCTGTTACTGTGGCGAGAACGGTGCCGGATATGGACTTTATCCTCGCAGACGATAACCGCCTGTGGGGTGCGAAGGGCAGTACCATTTATGCCTCCAAACTTGGAGACCCGAAGAACTTTAATGTGTTTGATGGGCTGAGTACCGACAGTTATTCGGTAGCGCTTTCTTATGCCGGAAACGTGACGGGTGTGGTGAATTTTAACTCTTACCCGACTTTCTTTAAGGAGAAGGGGATCTTTCAGGTTTACGGCAACAAACCCAGTAATTACCAGGTGGTGTCGGAACAGATCGAGGGTGTGAAGGCCGGATGCGATCAGAGCATTGCCGTAATGAAAGACAGCGTTTTTTATATCAGTCCTCACGGGTTGGTGCGGTATGCCGGTGGCATGACTTATGATATTTCCGAAGTTTTAGATATTGAAGTGAAAGACGGCGTGGCCGCCAGCGATGGTGCAAAATATTACATCTCGGCCACGGAGGACGGCGAGAACTACGGCTTTTATGTTTATGATGCTCAACGTGGCCTGTGGCACAAGGAAGACGATTTAAAGCTGACTTATGCGGCATACGATGAAGCTTTGATCGGCATGACAGAAAGCGGTGAGATTTTGGCATTGAGTCCCGGTGACGTGGAAGGTACACCGGAAGATGATTTTTCCTGGGCGGTGGAATTTGCGGATATGACTTATGGAAGTCCTTTTCAGAAGGGCATTGTGAAGGCCAATATCCGTTTTGAATTGGAACAGAACGCAGAAGCCATTGCGGAGATCAGTTATGACGGCGGTGATTGGGAGATGATTCGTGAGTTCCGGGGGAATGGCAAGCGCAGTAATGTGTTACCGATTATTCCGCGCCGATGCGACCATTTTCGTTTGCGGATGCGTGGCACGGGAATTTGCGACATCTATTCTTTGGCCGTTCAATATTACCACGGCAGCGAGAATTATTAAGGAGGTTGAAAAATGGCAGCACACACTTGGGAACAGGTACAAAAACAAATTGCAGATAATGATCTGTTTTTTAGCGATGCGGATTTGTATTACGCGCAGCAGGATCCCGATTGGGGGATGGAGGCGGTGCAATTTAAGATGGATTTCAAGAACGCAACAACGGATGATCAACGAGCATTAGCAAATGCGGGGTTGAATCAGAGCAGAAGTGATCGATGGGGGTATACTGCGGGAAGTGATGGCAGTAAATTTTATTTAAATCCTTCGAGTCCTCAGAGTTATGAATACTCTCAGCCGAAAACACCTTCAGGCTACACTTACCAGCAGACCGGACAGCAAAGTTCTTTTAATGATCAGACGAATATCGGTACTCCTACGGGAGCAGGTGCCGGTGCTGTGGGTGGCGGTTTGTTTGCTCCTCCGGATCAGGGAGGACAGAATGCCACCATGCAGGATGCGGGAAAGTTAAATACTAATATTGGTCAGTACAGCGATTGGAAGAATCCTTATCAGGAATTAACCAATGCAGCACTTGATAAAGTATTGAACCGAGAAGAGTTTGTGGATCCCAATGAAGCGGCTTTGAATAATGCATATCAGAATGTAATGAATCAAGGGCCGTGGGAAAACCCCTATGCCACCGATTTAGAAAATGCATATCAAAACGTAATGAATCAAGGACCGTGGGAAAATCAGTATGCAGATCAGCAGCAAACATTGTTGAATCAGATTTTGGATCAGCAGGAGTTTAGCTATGATCCAGCTGAAGATGTGGCTTGGCAGCAGGCGAAAAAGATGTATGCCCGTGAAGCTGACAGAGCGCAGCAGGATATGCTCGGGCAGATGGCCGGGCTGACAGGTGGCATGGCTTCTACTGCGGCGATTACCGCGGCAAGTCAGGCCGGGGATTATTACCGTGGTCAGATGATGGATCGTTTGCCGGAATATCAGCAGGCAGCATATCAGCGGTGGATGGATGGACTTGCCAATGATCGCTCTAAGCTCGATATCCTTAACAGTATGAGCGAAAGTGATTATGCGAAGTTTATGGATTCTGTAAACATGAATTACGATAAGTTCAATACCGCAAATCAGATGAGCGAACAGGATTACGGCAAGTTTGTTGACCAATTGAATCAGGATCTGACCCAATACGGTGTTGCCAAAGAAATGAGTGACAGCAATTATCAGAAATGGGTGGATGCCCTTGGCTTTGATGCTGACCAGTTGAGCATTTTGAACACCCTTGGCCAGCAGGCGAGAGATGAGTTTGACACCGATCGCAACTTTGGATATAACCAATGGACGGATGAGCTGGCTTTTCAGACGGATAAAGAGAATACGAAGCAAGATCGTGAAGATCAGAAAGAACAGCAGGATTACGAAAGAGCGCAGTATGCGAAGGAATATGCTGATTCTACCAACGATGGCTTGGCGAAATTCTATCTTTCCTTGTATGATTCCACGATGGACAAAAAGTATCTCGATTTAGCTTTGGAACGCATTGGGCAGATCGGTAAATAAGGAGGCTATGCATGGCCAGTAAAATGACACGAGCTGAAAAAGAACGCAGACAGGCAGTAAAAGAAAACGAGAAAGCAAAGAAAAAGAAGGAGAAGAGCAAAAGCTCTTCTTCTTCCAAACTTGGCAAACTTATTGGGAGCATGATCGGGAAGCCCGAAAAGAAAACATTTGCGGAAGCATTTGAAGAGAACACGAAAAAGCTGGATCTTGGCAGGGAAAAGCCAACTGTTTCCAAAAAGGAAAAGGTTGGAAAAACTTTTTCTGTTGACGATGAAAAAAGATATAATCCCTTAACGAAAACAGCCGTCAGAACTCCTGAGAAGGATATTACGGTAGGAAACATCGGCAGAACAAAGGAAGAGCTGGAACGAAGAAAATCGACCCGTGATTTGGCGCAAATGACTTCTGATGATTGGCTGAAAAAAAGCAGAGGATCGGTTGCATTAAAAGACAGCGAAAAAGCAGGTGTTGGTTTAGGCACGATTCGGCATGGCACTTTGAATAAAAACGCTGAAATGTTTATGCAGAATTGGAATAGGGTTCCGCAGGGGAACAAGGTGGATGCCGCCATTCAGATCATTTATACGTATGGTGTGAATGATCAGAACCGTGCCTTAGTCATGTCTGCATTTAACGGTGCTTCTACTTTTGATAAGCGCAAAATGATGGATGCCGTGGTTCAGACCGATGGGTGGAGCAATGTGGCATACGAAATGAGAAATGCCGTTAACAATGCTCCCGATTCTCAGCAAGCATTGATGCAGCAGATCACGGAAGATATGAACGTGCGGAACGGGAATTATCTTGATACTTTCCAGCGTGCCGCGAATAAGGGCATTATCGATCAGAACACATTACAGAAGAAAGAAGATAAGGTAATTGCCGATTGGGCAAAGGAAAACTATAATACTGCGGAAGCATTGAAATATCGTACCTTACAAACAGGGGCAGGATTTGTAAATAATCTTACTGATACAGTGGCGTTTGGTATCTCCGAATTATTGCAGGCAGGTCAGCAGGATAATGTTTTGGATGGTATCAATCCTTTTGATGGTATTGGCGATACTAAAGGTCTTGGCAATAAGGTTGCGAAATTTGGGACCAATGTTTTGCATGATTTGTTCCGTTTGGCCGGTATTAACGTTTCGGTATTTTCCAAAACATTTCTTACGCAGGATGATGTTGATGATATTGCCGAAAAATTGATGAGCATTACCGAACCTTATCATGAGGCTGTGCGTAATAATATGGTTGCCATGGAAAACGGAAATCTCAGCGAAGCAGAAAAAGAACTTGTTGAGGTTTACGGTATGGTGATCGAACAGATCCCCAACATTGTAATGAGCCTTGTAGCTTCTCCCGCCGCAGGTCTTGCTACAACAGGTATGACTGCAGGTGGTAAATATGCCCGTTCTGCTTTTGAGCAGGGTGCAACATTAGAGCAGGCTGTGCAGTTTGGTTTGGCCGGTGCTGCGGCAGAAGTTGGTTCTGAAAAACTTTTTACCGGTTTTGGCTACTTTGGCAAAGGTTTATCTTCTAAATTATTGACAGATACCACCCGCAAATTGATTGATGGCTCTACTTTCAAAAACTCTGTTGCCGCTGATATGTTGAGACGTGTGGTGGCAGGTGGCGGCGAAGCCACAGAAGAAATGATTGTAGAGATCATCACTCCTTATTTGGAGAGATCAACCTACGATCCTTCTGCTGACGGTGCAACGATGGAAGAGATCCTTCATTCCGGCGGTATGGGGTTTGTTGTTGCTCAGATCCTCGGTTTGCCTGCAAATGCATTGGGCGTGACAGGTAAAGTATTGGAAGCACGTGACACAAAGGCACAGGAAGATATGCTTCGTGGTATGGTGGCAGATGCCGTAAAAGCAGGTAGATTGAGCGAAGCGGATGCCGCCAATGTAAATGAACAGATCAGGGATATTCGCAGCGGTAAAGGCACTCTGACGGCTTCTGAAGCACAGGAAGAAGTAAAGACTACCGGCGAAAATCTCGATGCGGTTTATGCAAACTTTGACGAAGCACGCGAAGCAATGCAGGCCGAAGCAAGAGGCAAGCAGAACGGTGAAAGCGTGAGCGCAAGATTTATGCAAGACGGCGAAGCTAAGCTTTGGACAGCCAAAGTTATGAACGGTGGCATCGTGCAGGTGCAGCAGGGGATTACGACCGGAAAAGAAAAAGCTCAGTATGCAGAGAAAGCACAGAAGGTGGCATCGGCTACCAATACTGCGGAGAGAACCGGGTATCAGCTTAATGTTCGTGACGAGATCGTGAAGGAAGTTTCTGCTATTTCCAAAGCGATCAACCGTGAAGTGGAATTTATTTCTGACAGTAATACGGCAATGCACGGCTACGTTCAGAACGATAAAATCTATGTTAACGTGAATAGCACGCAAAGCCCTGCAAGAGCTGTTGTTGCCCATGAAATGACACATATGCTGGAAGGTACATCTTCTTATGCACGGCTCCGTGATATGGTGTATCGTCAGTATGGGAGCAGCGTTGCAGATAAAAGAGCAGAGATCATTGCGAACTATGATGCGGCCGGCATTAAGTTGGGTCAGACAAAAACCAACGGCTACGATGAAGTTGATACCGAATTGATGGCCATGTTCGTTGAAGAAAAGCTTTTGACAGATTCCGACAGTATTCGACAAATTGTGAGAGAAGATCGCACCTTGGCTCAGAAGATCGTGGATTGGATCAATAAAGTGATTCAGAAGATCAGCGGGAGCAAGGAACAGAGATTCCTCATTGAAGCCCGTGATGTTTGGAATAAAGCTTTGCAGGAAGAGAATAGCGTAAGCCGAGTTGAAGTAGAACAGATCACCGATGATGCCGGACAGGAAATCAGATACAGTCAAGGTAATGACCCTAAATTGATGGATAATGCTGAGAAGAAAAATAAAACGACTCAAGCGGTGGACGAAGTTGTTCTTGCCGAAGCAAGAAGCGCAAGAAGATTCGTGAAGGAAGTATATGGTAAGCTGTTTATTGCCGATAGTATGAGCGAGAGAAAATCTCCTTTAGTTGGCAATGATAGTTATGCAGGGTCCCTTGATAGCACTACGATATGTACAAGATCTTTGACCATGGAATCTATTGTAGAGCTGGTCGCAAGAAAAATCGGCAGACCGTTAAGAAATGAAGAATCTATTGTTGTTGCTCAGGAATTGATGGAATATACCGGTGACAGGGCAGAATGCCTTTACTGTTACCAGGCTAATGCAAAGCGTGGCTTTGAAGATGCCCTTGCAAACTTCCTTGATCAGAGAAAAACCGTGATTGAAAATCATCGCAACGGTATGGATGAAGATACCAACTATAAGTTGATGCTTGACTATAACTTTGAGACAGGTAAGTGGGGAAAACAAAGTAATGCAACCACCGAGGCGAGATTCGATACGTTTATCAAAATCGCAGAAGGAAAACTTGCCATGGCTCCTGCTCTTGATATGGCGAATACTCGTGTGTTGAATGAAAAGATCAAGGATCCTAAGACTCCTTCTTATATTAAAGATCAGCTCAAACAGGCTCGGACATATGCTCAAGGTGCGGTGAAAGCCCATGGCCGAGTATATTACGCAACATATAACGGTCAGATCCTCAGAGTAAAGCAAGAAAAGATTGATAATTGGAACAGAACTTATGGTTTGAGAATGTATTCTTTCTCTGACTTTTCTCCTGCTTTTATCCTTGAAAATATGCAGATGATCACCGATGCTGCCGTTCGTGGACTCAGAATGTTGGCGTATACCAAAGAGCCTGAGTTTGTAGAAATCTTTGGCGGCACAGAAATGGCGATCAATATTTCCGTGGCTGGCGTTCCGGATGGTAAAGGTGGTTATCATAGTGACGGTATGCAAGGCATGGATTGGGAAACAGCAAAAGCATTGCGTGACAGATATCCTGCTGCGGGTACTGTATATGTTGCAAAAGACGATGCCGAAGTGGAATGGGCAATGGTGCAGGATTGGATCGACACCGTAATTCCTTTCCATATTTCCTACGGTAGTGGTATGATGCAACGAAATATGAAATGGAAGAATTATAGCGGCCAGCAGAGCGAGAAGAAATTGCCCGGCTGGACTCCCGATATGAAGAAAACCATTTATCCTTCGGAACATCACAATAACCGTGATACTTACCTCAGACTTTGCGAAGAAAACAAGCTGGCACCGAAGTTCCCGCAATTCCTTGGCAATCCTAACTATATGAAACTTGTGAATGAGACTCGGCTTTCTCCGGAAGAAATGAAGCCTGTGCAGCCTGTATTTGATACGATTGCTGCAAATGCTACATTGGAACAGTTTGCCAAAGCAGGCGGTTATAATCCGATCCTTGGCGGCACGCAGGAAAACAGGGAGTATATTGCGAAAAATATTACACGAAAAGTAAAAGAACGCGCTCCCGAAGTGAAAGCGCGGGATATGAGGATGTCGGTGGGTAGATTCACGGAAGAAGAAACCTCGAAAAACATCGGTTATGTGTCCAGAATGAATCCTGTAGCAAATATTACAGGACAAGAATTCCCTCGAGTTGAGAATGAAAACGGAAATGATCGTATTTTGGAGTATATGAATGGTTTTGATTTGTATAACTCCGATGTGGGAGATATTATTTTTAATAGAAGAAGTATTAAAAGCGACATCGGTCATGGAATTGGTAGATTAAAAATGGCTTCTTATGCGGCTGTTCCTTATGTTTTAAACGAGGGTAAGGTTGTAACCTATCATGAAAATTGGAAGGGACGGGGTTATGCTTCGGCAGTTATTGTTGCTCCGATCACTATTGGTAATAAACCTTATTTTGAGGGTATTGTTGTACATTTAACAGATCGGGATGGAAATCGTTTTTATCTCCATGAAGTGTGGCTGGAAGAAGATAAAAAAATAGAACAGCACCGTTCTGAACCGGGCGGCAGTAAAACTGTTGACTCCGGCGATGCCATTCTATCTATAAATAATATATTACAACAAATCATTTCTGTCAAGTATGGATATCGAACAGCGGAAGATTTAGCTCATGAATTTATGGAAGCGGATCCATATGATACCCGTTATTCCATCGGCCGCCCCACCGACACTAAAGCAGAGCGCAGAGATGCGGAAGCTACCATGCGTATGCATGATCGGTTGATCAAAGAGGTTTACAATGAAGCTAAATCTTTGTCTGTGGAAGAAAAACGCGAGATCAGTGAGGCTGTAAAAGACAAAGATAAGGCTCGGATGAAGAAAGAACTTGCGAAGCGTGCCGCAAAATACAGACAGGAACGTTCTAATGCTACAAAAAATATGAATGCTGTTTTGAAAGAAGCTGAAAAGCAGCGTAAAGAATATGAGCGAAAACTTTCTGCTCCCGAAAAAGAAGCTATGCGTAAACAGCAGGAAAAGACCGACAGAGAACGCAGAGCTGAACGAATCAGAACAGCAAAAGAAGAGTACAAACGCAATGCCCCGAAACCTGCAGAAGGATCTACCGAGGCATTATATTTGCAGAATAACAACGCTCAGGATCTTATTAAACGTTTCCGAAGAGATGTTATTACTTACCTTGTTGAACATGATCGGTTTGTGGAAACTAATGGTGAAGTTGTACTTGACGAAAACGGAATGGAAATTGCCTATCGTAACCGAGAAGACGAATGGACAATTTCTAAACATAAAAACACTTATACACCATCTTGGGGGCTTACCTTATTGGCTGACAAGGAAGGTATTGATAAAGATATATTCTTTACTATCTATTCCAAAATTGCCGATATGCGTACAAAAAGAAAAAAAGATGGTACTTTGCAATATAAAAAGGCTGATGTTGTTAAGTACATCGGAATGCTGAAATTAACAGCAAAACAAAAAGATTTCCTTTATTTTGATGTTGCGAAGTATGCTTATGCAACAAAACCGAATTTTATGTCAGGTGGCGCAATCGAAGAAAAAGCAGGCAATACACGCGGAAGAATGATGGAAGCTTTGGATAATATCGGTTTGGATATGTTTGCCGGATCATTGAATGAGGACTATTTTGAATCAACACAGATTCGGGAGCAAGATGTTATTGCATTGGTTGATGCTGTGTTTGGTAAAGAAGATTCTCAAGAGCGTGCTGATTTTGCTTTATTCCTTTCCGGATCTATTATTGAATATTCCGATCAGATGGAAACCGTGAGAATGCTTGAAAAAACAAAATTACTCACGGATAAACCAAAAGAAAAGAACAGCGTAAAAATGCAGATTCTCAGAGCTTACCGAGAATCCAAGAGATTGTTCGTTGCAGAGGGCGAAGCATTTGAACGCATGGGCGAAAAGCTGAAAAATCCGCTGATCACTGCACGCTATTACGGTGCAAAAAAATCCTCTGCCATTGCCAACGAAATGATCTACGGTAAAACGCAGCGAGATTTGCAGGGTAAAAAGCACGGCAAGAGTCTTTATGATATCTTCAAGCCTGTTTTCCGTGCTGATGAAAAAGCAGGAAATAACAATAACATGAAAGAGCTTACCGAGTTAGTAAACTGTAGACATGATATTTATCGCCTGCGGAACGGAAAAGGTTATACCGGGTACAGCATTGAAGAATGTGAAAAAATCGTTGATCGTATCAGCAGGGAACATCCTGAACTTTTGAAAGTGGCAGATGAGATTGCGGAATATGGTAGAAACCTTTTGAGAATGTGTGTGGAAAGCGGCAGGATCTCTCAGGCTGATTTTGACTACTTTACTGCAAAATATCCTTACTATGCTCCTACATTCCGTTTGAGAAGTAATGAATATATTGACAGAAAAGGGAATGTTGTTCGCCGTGATACAAAGGTTATCAGAACTGCGGTTGGCGGTAATGATGATGTTCTTCCTCTGTTTGACCAGTTTGTGCGAAGAACTCAGGAGATTGTAAAGGCATGTAAAAAAAATCAGCTTGCATCTGAATTGGCAAAAGCATATACTTTGCCGAACAGTGCAGAATATATCCGAGATGTGCGGAAAGCAGAAAAACAGGAGGATAAAGAAAAAGAGATTGCAAGCCTTGGCGAGGTGGAAGATATTGGTCGCGCCCGTAAAGAAGATGGGAATGAGAATATTATTCCTTGGTACAGCAACGGACAAAAGTATGATATTGAAGTGGAAGATGAAGCTTTGCTTTACGGCTGGGACAGAATTACTTATCGCCGCAATGAATATGCTATTGCTACTGCTTTTAGGAAAATCAACAATGTACGCCGTGGTGTTTTGACTCAGTATAATCCTACATTTTGGCTTACCAATGGTGTTAAAGATATTCAGGATATGTATCTTTACAATCAGCACGCACAGAGATTGCCGAAGTTTCACATGGAAGCAGCAAAAACAATGTTTGCCGGTACTTTTGGCAAAGGCAAAAACGAAGAAGCATTGGAAGAATATCTCAGCTTTGGTATGAGTCAGGCTTCGATCTTTGAATATGACAATACCAATAGCGGAAGAAGAACAAAGCGTACACGAGTTAAGGAAGCAATGAGAAAACCCATTGATGCTTTTAATGCTTTGAATTTCATGGTGGAACAGACTCCTCGTTTGGCGGTATATAACGAAGCCGTAGATCGTTTGTCGAAAGATCGTCAAAATGGCGGCAATACTTACACCGATGAAGAGATTAAAACTATTGCGGCATACCAGGCATCGGATGCGACTTTGAACTTTGGTAGAAGTGGTACTGTTGTTAAGGAAATGAACACCTATGGTTTTACTTTCCTTAATGCAGGCGTTCAGGGGATGGATCGTTTCCGCAGAATGTTTACTCAGGTAAAAGACGGAGATAGACGAGCATTGATCATCAATCTTTGCGGTTTGATTATGAAACTGGCTATTGTTGGTGTTGGCTGGAATGTTCTTACTGATTGGATCTATGGTGGCGATGACGAATATGCAAAAGCTATCCGTGAAGCACTTTACGGAGAAGATTCCGATAAAGTTGCACAGGAATACAATGAAATGGCTGATTATCAGAGAACAAATTATTTACTTCTCAATATTAACGGTACATGGATTCGTATTCCTAAAGGCAGACTTGCTTCTTTTGTTTACGGTTTTGTATATAACGGAGAAAAAGTTGCCAGCGGCGAAATGGATGCCCTTGATCTCGTTGCAGCTCAGATGGATCTTGCAAGCGAAACCATTTTGTTTAGTAATCCTATCACTAATAATATTATGGGACCGTTTATTGACGTATGGCGCAATAAGGATGCATGGGACGTGGCTATTGTTTCCGAGTATGAAGACATGGGTGAAGGTTTCCATTATCTTGAATCTGATGAAGAAACTACCGACTTGGCAATTAAACTTGCAGAGTTTGGTCATTATCTTACCGCTGATCTTTTCGGCGTAGAAGATTCACGTATTTTGGATATTAGCCCTAAAAAGCTTGATTATCTTATCGAGCAGTATCTTGGTTCTTATTCAAACATGATCATGCCTTTCTTGAGCAAAGAACAGAACTTGAAAGACAATGCTATTGGAGCCTTGACCGAGATCATTCGGAAGTTCTATATCGATCCGACATCCAGTAATCGACTTGCCGGTGATTACTATGATTTGAAGGAAGAATTTGAAAATACTGCAAATGCCCATGAAAATGATTCTCCGTATGCTGTGGCAGCAAAAGTATTTGATGATTATACCGATCAGCTTAAATCATTGCGTGATGAGATCAATGCCATTGATGCTGATTCTTCTTTGAGTAAAAAAGAAAAACTTGCACAGATCTCTGAATTGAGAGGGCAGATGAATGATCTTTACCGTCAGGGAATTATTGATGCGAAAGATGCACTTGGTTTTGCTCATGCAAACTATTACGGGAAAGATGGTAATAGTGAGATTTACGAAGATTGGCAGAAAACATCCAAAGGTGCTGATTGGGTCGTGACAACTATGAGTGATTCCGCACAGGAAAAATTCGCACTTGTGGAAAAGGATGGAGTGGATGCAGAAAACTTTGTGAATGCTTATAGCTTCATCAGCAACGCAACAGCAGACAAAGATGAGAATGGGAAAACAATCAGCGGATCGAAAAAAGAAAAGATCGTAAATTATCTTAATTCTTTAGATCTTACGGCTGAACAGAAAATGTCCTTGTATACAAATGTTGCAGGTTATAAAGTTTCTGATAGATCGCCTGCACCTTCTTTTGTGAATGGTGCGCTTGTTCAACCATCAACATCTAATATGGCATCACCTATTGCCGGTGGTGGTCGTATGACATCGGGCTACGGCTGGAGAAATTGTCCGTTCCATGGCAGAGAGTTCCATCAGGCAGTTGATATTGCTGCGGATGAAGGTTCTGACGTTGGTGCTGTTATTTCCGGCACTGTTACGATGGCAACGGTGCATGGTGGTTATGGTAATTCTATTGAAATTACTTCTACCGATGAAAATGGTAATACTGTTGTAACAAAGTATAATCATTTATTAAATATGGGCGTTGAAGTAGGCGATGTGATCAACCAAGGGACGAAGATTGGTGAGGTTGGCAGTACCGGAGATTCTACCGGTCCGCACTTGGATTTTCGTTTGAAGATCAATAATGATTGGGTTGATCCTACACAGTATCTCAGACTGGAAGAATCCGGAGTTGTAGATGCGACAGGATATACACCAAAAGAAGGAACTGGCGGCACAGCTTCTTCCGGCGGATATTCCGGCGGTTCCGGTGGCGGTTCTCGAAAAAATACTGCCAGCTATTCTTCGCTTGAAAGAAAATCGACAAATTACGACAGTGTTACAAAACTTACAGGTAATGGCTCTGCGGGATCTTCTTATACAGGAAGGGGAGTAATGCTGCCTACGGCTGCACAGATTGCGGAAATCTCCTCTCGTAATGTAACCGGCAGATCAACTAAAGCACCTTCCTACGGAAAAGCTGGTGTTTATTTACCGAAAGCAAGCGAAATGCGAAATACGCCTACAAGTTTTGGTACAAGCGTAGCAACCACAAAGAGAACCGGACGAACTGGCGGTTCTTTGTGGGATGAAAACATTTTAAGTTAAGGAGTGATTAAATGAAGCGCGGCTTTATTGAACGACACGGTCTTGCAAGATCGGAATGGTTATACATTATCAATCAAAGAATTTCCAATGAACGCGATCGTGAGATCTTTGAGCGGGCATATCTTGACGATGTGCCGTATGAACAGGTAGCAGTTGAATTTGATATGTCCGTACGCCGCGTGAAAGAAATCGCACAGCGGATCGAAAAAGAATTGGTTAAGAGAATCTGCACTTAACTTGCACGAAAGAAGCCCCTCGGCAGCATCGCCGGGGGGTAATTTTTTTTGTACAATTTAACCATAAAAAAGAAAGGGTGAGGCGAGATGTATAATCAATTTTCGCAGTATCAGATGCCGCAATACAATCAATATCCCCAAATGCGGCAGTATGGCACAACACGACAAGAGGTTATAAGAGTAAACGGAGAGGGCGGTGCAAACGCATATCAGATGATGCCAAACAGCTCTGCGTTGCTGCTTGATGAAACAGCCCCGATCGTTTGGTTGGTAACTACGGACGGTGCCGGATTTAAAACCGTGGCACCATATAAGATAACTCCTTTTGTTCAGGAGAATCCGCAAAAATCTTTAGAAGAAAGAATCAAGAGATTGGAGGATACGTTATATGAGAAATCCCATGTTGAATCAATTGAACAAACAACAGCCCAACATGATGCAGCAGTTCCAACAGTTCAAGCAGCAATTAGCGGGGAAGGACCCGCAGGCAATCGTTATGGATCTATTGAATAGCGGACAGATGAGCCAGCAGCAATTTGAACAGCTTAAGGTTCAAGCACAACAGATGCAAAAGTTTTTGCGGTGATCGATCCGGAGCGATGATCGCAGAAAAATAAATATAAGAAAGGAGAATGACTATGGAAAATACTGGTTATTCTTTAAGTGACATTGCCGCTGTAACAGACGGCAGATACAATGACGGTTTCGGTTGTGGCGGTGGTTCTTGGTGGGTGATCCTGCTTTTCCTCTTTGCCATGGGCGGCGGTAACGGCTTTGGCTGGGGTGGTGGCCAGGGGTTGACCCAGGCACAGATGCAGCAGGGTTTTGACACTCAAGAGATCGTGCGTAAACTTGATGGCGTAAGCTATGGCTTGGCCGATGGCTTCTATGCTCAGAACACCACCATGCTCAACGGCTTCCGTGAAGTGACCGACACCGTGCAGCAGGCACGCTTTGATGCACAGCATTGTTGCTGCGAAACCAACCGCAACATCGATAATGTGCGCTATGAAGGAGCAAAAAACACCTGCGATATTATTCAGGCAGGCCATGAAGATACGCAGAAGATCCTTGATGCGATCACCGGTAACAGAATGGCTGATATGCAGAATCAGATCAATCAGCTTCAGCTTCAGGCGGCTCTCTGTGGTGTGGTAAGATATCCCAATGCTACCACTTATACTGCCGGTGGCAATCCGTTCTTCGGCGGTGGCTGCGGCTGCGGTTGTTAATTTCGCCCATTGCGGCTGACTTTTCGGGCGGAGATTTCTCCGCCCTTGATTTTTAGGAGGTATATAATATGAATAAATGCAAACTTTGTGACAGATTCATTATTTCCGAAGCGGTGGCTTTTGCCGCCGGTGTGCTGACCGTGACTCTTCCTGCCGGTTCTTACGCAGATGGCTGCAAATATTGTATCGTAATCGCACAGGCGATTCCCGACACTGCCACGATCGGTTCAACCGTGGAGTTTGTGATCGGTGCAGGGACAGATTCTTATCCTTTGGTGGATCGTTGTGGTAATCCCGTGACAGCCGACCGAATCCGCACCCGGACAAAATATTCCGTATGCGTGAACACTACGGCAACCGGTGGGAGTTTTCGCTTAACAAGAGATCTTTGCTGCGAAGGTGAAACATTGAGAGCATTGGAGGGCTAAAAATGGACCTTAAAAATTATGTGACCGATGTATGGGAAGAATTGGATGGTGCAACAAGATATGCCGGGTTGGCCATGAGCCACAACGAAGATAAACACAAACAAAATACCTTCAAAGAAATGGCATTGCAGGAAATCCAGCACGCGGAAAAACTTTGGGCAATGTTTTCTGAGCAGATCGAAGAATGTAAAAGGAATTATCCCGAAGAAATCGAATATTACAAGGCAATCCATAAATGGGAAATGGAAAAGGTTCAGGCCAAAATCCAGCATTTGCGACTTGCTTTGAACAGTGTGTAATTGAATGCACACGATATTGCACACATCTTGATAAAATTGCACTATAATAGATGATGAGACAGGTTCAAGTCCTGTCATCCGCACCATAAGAAAAACAGCCATTTAGCAGGCATTTTGTTCCGCTGATGGCTGTTTTGCTATCTTGTTTCGTTTTGTGTTTTTGCTTATTTTTTCGTTTTTTGCAACTCTTTGAGCAGGGACTAAAAAACGAATGCACACGGAAATGCACACGGATCAGGAGAATCTGTTGGTAAAAACTGAGTTGATGTGAGCCGAAATCTCATCTTCTTTATCCGCCATGATATGACCGTAGACATTGCGGATCATGTTTGGTGTGGAATGTCCGAGAAGATACATGGCGTATCTTTCGGGGACACCTTCTGCAATGAGTACGGATGCGTAATAATGACGAAGATCATGGAACGAGAACTGGGTATCGAACTCACGCATAACTGCCTTATCGAAGCGGTTTGAAATGATATATGGCTTTGGTATGGAAACATACTGCCACGTTTTTGGGACATCCATGAGATTATCGGCAATATATTGAGGAGCCGTGAGGATTCGGTTACCGCTATATGTTTTTGTTGTTTTTAAGATGATCTCATTATTTTCGCCTTGAACAAATGCTTGATGGATATCGACTTTACGGATAGCGAAATCCTTTTTATTATTTTCAAGCGCTGCAACTTCCCCACGGCGTAGGCCCATTGCGGAAGCGAGGAGAGTTGCTGTGTACATCTCAGGATCGGTTTTTTCAAAGACCGAGAGAATGTGTGCGACTTCATTGTGAGTGGGGATATATATTTTATTTTTGACTTTTTGTGGAAGTTTCGGCGCGAGTCTTGCCTGCGGATCGAACGCATGAACCACGGCAGCGAAAACACCGTAGTAATTGCGAACGGTTTTAGGTGCTTTGGTGGCGGCGAGATCATTGATCCACCCCTGGAGAGTTTCGGGTACGATCTCATCTACCAGCATTTCGGAAATATCTTCCGGAAAATTGCTTATGATAGTTTTATACTCTTTGATAGTTTTCGGCGAGAATACAGATTCTCGTGCGGCGATGAATCGCTCTGCGGCTTTGCCGATGGTGAGACCTTTTGCTTTGTGTTTCTTTTTTCCGGTCTGCCATTCAAGAGCCATGAGTTCAGCATCCTTTTGAGTGTGGGCGGTGAAGGAACGCCGTTCACCCTCGAAGGATGCTTGACATCGCCACATACCTGACGGTAGTTTTTTTGCTGTTGCCATATAATTGCTCCTTTCTGCTAAATAGTTGAAATAAATAAGCTAAGTTAGTTTACTTATTTCAGTTATTTAATAAAATAAGGGGGGGGATTAGATGAAAAAAGAATATTCCTTTACATTGAAAGAAATTGTTATTACCGGTGTGATAGTATTCATTTTATTTCTTGCCTTTGGTGGAATTTGTCTTTCGGTAGGGCATGACCATGGATATGATGATGGTTATGGTATTGGATATGCTGATGCGGAATCAGAATTTTATGATCCGGGATGCTGGATGACGGTAGAAGATGAATTTGAAAATAATGATCCTGATCCGTTGGTTTATCATGTAGCAACGGAAAAAGAACCTCTTAATTTGCGAGAAGAACCATTGCAGGAATCGGAATCGTTGGTACAGATCCCAAGAGGAACCAATATTGACATTTATGAAATAAATGATCATTGGGGATTTACGGAATATAATGGCACCGAGGGGTGGGTAAACCTTGAATATTGTGAAGAAGGAATTGCCAATCCCGATGATTTTGCAGAAGATGCAGATATGGTATGGATCGTTACTACCGATGGTTCTTATGCTTACCATAAAGAATACTGTCAATATGTACAACGTGATGATATTAGATGTGTAACAGAATTCGAAGCGCAATCTATGGGGCGTTCTCCTTGTAAAAAATGTGGTGGTTAATGTGTGGGATTTGATTTGTGGTATAATAAAATACGGAGCTATTTTACTTTTTGTGGATTTGCCATTGGTTATTGGCGCGCTTTATTTGTTGGCAGAAGGTTGGTTTTGGATATTATCGAATACAGGATTGATACCATAAAAAGGTATAAGAAATAACGCCCTCGTGTGAGGGCGTATTTTTTTTGCCCTTTTTTAGTCGCGGAAGAAGATACCCCAATCGCTGGTGGAGAAGTCCATGGCGAAGTAAATGATGAAAAGGAAGAAAAGAACGCCGATGATACCGCTCAGAATAGTAATGACAGCCTTATAAGTTTTTCCGTGCTTAGTTTTTGCCTCTTTGATGTCGGCAATATGTTGTTCATATTGGGAACAGGATTGATCCATTGCGTTTTTATGTTGCTCCTTTAAATCAGCGATACGGTTTTCGTACATTTCACGGATGACGGTAACGGCCATTCCATCTTCTCCTTCCGACTTATTGCTTGGATAAAGGTCGTTCATTGTGTAGCCCATGGCGGTGACTATTTTGAAAACATGATCCACACTTGGGCTCTGTATTTCCTCGTTAAAGATTTTTTGAACGGTACTATATGGAACCGTTGATCTTTCAGAGATTTGTTTGTTATTTAGACCTGATTTATTTTTTAACACTATGAGCTGGGAAATAATCATATTTGGTACCTCAATTTACCGGATTCGGTAAAGGAAAAACCGTGAGAAAATCATTGTAACCGGATTTGGGTGTTGAGTAATCATTTCGTATCTGTTATTCTCTCACCATCAAAACGAAAGGCGGTGATCCTGATGACGGATCGGAACCAACAGTTGAAACGAGAGATCGTGAAAAGTATTGAACCTTTGCAATATACGGAACATCTACTTCGGATCAGACGATTAGTGAAGTGGTGTGCCGGGAGGGAGGTTTAATCAATCTTGATCTAAATAAATGACCTCTGCTGTAGAAGTAAATCGGAAATCATTACATTCGCCTATTTCTTTAAGTTCCCAGCCAAGTGCTTTAAGAACTTCCGGTGATTCATACTGATCTTCATTTTCCAAGTATTCAAACTTGTGAAACACGATTTCTCCATCCTCGACATAAAAACCAATGCCTTTACAATATTCGAGGAGAGTCATTTTGTTATAAACACGGTCATAATCTTCTTCATCTTCAAGATCGATGCAAAGGATATCTTCTGATACGAAATTCATTCCGTCTTCCAGTTTATTGATGACTTCTTGTTCTGAGAGACCGGAAATATTTAAGAATCTGCGATATGCTTCTTTTTGAAGGTCGGGATCAAAAGAAAGGATGGTTCCATTAACCATTTCGATTGCGAATTTGTAATTATCGGCATATTCTTCCCAGGAGATTTCAGTTTCAGCAATATCAATATCCATAATATCAGCTCCTTAAAATTTACCACGAAGTTCTACGACTTTGCCGAGGATTTGGACGGGGAGATCTTTCACTTCATCCCATAGATACATTTTAGGATCATGCCCGTTACTGTTGTAAGGAATGAACATGAGACCGTCATCCATTTTACGGAGACGTTTACATGAAGCGGCTTCACCGTTTACAGAAAAGATAACGATATCACCGGTATCTGCATCGGCCTGTTTGCGAACTACCACGACATCACCTTCAACGATGCGAGGTTCCATGGAATTACCTTCGATCTGTAAGCAGAAGAAATCGGAAGGATCGCCCCATTTTGCCGGTATCTCTTCATAGTCGATAATATCTTCTACCATTTCGAGAGGGATCCCTGCAGCAACTTTGCCATAGACCGGGATGCGGTGAGATTTGGATTGGGAGTTTTCTCTATCTTCGATAAGATCAGACATTTCAATACCAAAATAATTAGCCATAATTTCAATGCGATCCATTCTTGGATATTTTTTACCGTTTACCCATTCTGTAACGGTGGAGTAAGGGAATCCCCATATTGAAGCAAGTTCTTTCCGATCTTTGCCACTAATACTTATATATTTCTTGAGGTTACGTGACATTATTTCTTTATTGCCAATTTTACTCAAGGCTATCACCTCGCGTTTATTGTATGTTTGTCTACATATTACCCCATAAGCGAAAAAAAGTCAATAAAAAAAGAAAAAAAATACGCTTTTGGCGATAAAAAGGGGTTGACATGAAAACGCTTTAGGTGTATTATTAGCTCAAGATAAAAACGCTTTAAGCGTTACGAAAGGAGAAAGTGAAAATGAAAGTTTCTTTACGAGCTGCTCGTGTGGATGTCGGCCTTAGACAACAAGATATGGCTGATAAGCTGGGTGTAAATAAAAAAACAATTCAATCGTGGGAAGCAGGAAAAACTGTTCCTAAGGCTGATATGATTCCTAATATTTGTGAAGTTCTTAGCAGACCTTATGATGAGATTCGTTGGCAAGCATAAATTTTTTAATCATAAATAACGCTTTAAGCGTAAGAGATCGTGTGAAAATGAAAAGGAGAATGACCGATGGCAAGACTTACCGATGAACAAGTTGAGCGTGAGATCGCAAGATTGCGTGGCTCTGAATATGTGAAGTTAGCAAAGAAAGAAGAGAATATTCGTAATGCAAGACGGAATATTCTCTGTGCGCTGAGGGCGCAGGAAAAACGAGGAAAGGAACTGGCGGCTGCCGGGATCGACAGGGACAACATTAAGCAAGTGTTATTTGGTGATGAATTTTATGAGGAGGAATGAACATGGGACGAGCGGTTGATATTCGTAAAATCGTTAATGCCAATATTCGGTATTACATGGGGTTATATAACATG
>JAZNCE010000052.1:0-21958 GCA_045587385.1 Eubacteriales bacterium | reverse complement strand
GCACCCGAGAGCGAATGCATTTTTGATGGATTTTGGTGAGATTTTGCGAAGCAAGATACCAATCTTGCGAGTAAAAGCACGCCGAAAGACGCATAAATGCATCGCCCTCGGGCAATTCGGTTCGATTCCCGTACGGCTACGCGTTACGTGTCCGCGTTTTCAAATTCAAATGCTGCACCAAGCAGCTCGTAAAGACGCTCCTGCTCGCCGCTGACGTGCAGATACCCCGCCAGCACCTCCATACCGGTGGCGTTTCGATACTCGGCAACCGTTGCGCCCTTGGGCACGTTACCGTGTCCCATATTTCTGCCGCGGCGGAACACGCCCGCCTCGGTTTCGGTCAGCATAGGCAAAATTTTTTGCATGGCTTTTGCCTGCGCTCCCGCGCGTACGTAATCCAGCGATTTTTGATTGAGGGAAGCAGAGGTGGAATACCCCGCCTCTACAAGCCGCCCGCGCACGTACAGCTCGATGACTGCGTCGCCAAGATACGCCAGCGCAGGCGTGGTCAGCTCGTTGATCGGCTTCATAACGCCTCCTCCGCGCTTTCCTTCGCGCCCTCTTCCGCCTTTTTCTTAGCCTCCTTGCGTGCCTTTTTCTCTTCCTTTTCGCGCGCTTTTCTTTCCTCCTCGCTCTCGGGCAGAGGAAAATCCTCTAACATGGCCTTGGCGATATTACGGAAATACGCGGACAGAGAGGCAACCGTGAGCAGCGCGACAAAATAATCCTCGCCCACCTCGCAATGCAAGCTCTCCTCGCTCATAATCTCGCGCACGATCTCGGGGCAGCGGTGCTTTTGCGCCTGCTTGAGCGCCATTGCCTTATCGTAAGCCGCAATCAGCGCCTCGCCCGAATAATCCTCGGCACCGTAAATGCCCTGCATGACCCTGCCGATCTCCTCAATGGACAGCGTATTTTTGAGCGAATACACCACAAGCATCTGCACGATCTGCTCCTTGGTATATTTCTTTCCCTTGACGGGCGTGATCAACCCGTCCTTGGAATAGTTATTGATCATATTCTTGGTCAGCGTGCGGTCAACCGTACTGCTGCCCTGATTGCCCTTTTCGGCAACCAGCTGTAAGATCTGCTCCAGATACAGATCAATGGAAGGGATCTCTGCGCTGACAAGATCGGCATCGTCCACCGCCTGCTCCATCAACGCGTCAAGCTTTTGCGCATCCATAGCCGTTCTCCTTCTGTGATGTGGTATTGATTACCATTATACACGGTTTTCGTGCGTTTTTCAAGTCCCTTGCGCAACTTTTTTGCGTTTTCTGACACGGATCAGATAAATAACGGTAGAGATTATGCTGAAGCACTCACCCAGAATGCCGCCCAACGAGAAGGAGATCACGGTGTTATTGATCAACCACAGGGGCGAAATGCCCAGCAGCTGCCCCCAGCGGATGGTGCGGTCGTTGCCGTACCACATGCACACCGTGCCCACGGTCATTGCCGCGAACGAGAACAGCGCGCCAAAGCCCATGCCGCCCGCCGTTGCGGAGAACACGGTTGCTGCCAAAAAGGCGACGTTGAGTGCAACAAAGTGCCACAGCTTTCTTTGCTGCTCGGATTGCAGCATGACCACGCCGCGGATAATGCCCAGAACGTTCATCATTGCACCCGCCACGTTGCCCAACAGTAAAAAGCTGACGGCATAAAATATGTTGCCGCTCATTTGCGCTGCGTAAAATAAAATCTTGTTTTTGAATTGGAGCGAGCTGATGATCAGTATCATGCCGATGATGCCGGTCACCTGCCCCCAAATTTCCGGTGTCATCCAACGTCCTCCCGTACCTTGAGCTTTACGGGCACGCATACCCTTACCTTTTGGATTCTTTGCGCCTGCAGAGGCACCGCCTTAACCGCTTGCTTTGTGCGCGCGGGCGGCAGATCGCAGGGCTTGATATCCTGCGGCTTGACCTTTACGGTGGGGAACGCTTCCCACGAAAGGTCATGTGTGCGCCCATCGGTGGTGCGGGCAGGACGCTGCGTGCGCTTGACGCCGACCACAAGGGATTTATACTCTCCCTGGCCCGTTTTGCTGTCGTAAGAAAGGCGCAGCGGGAACAGCGAAAGTGCCAACACCCCACCAAGCAGCAGCCCGATCTTGGTTGACGTTTTCATTTTCCCCACCTTGTTCCCTATATCGCTGATATTTCCGACAAGGTTCACCACCTTGTCGGTTGTATCGACAATTTTAGAAGCCGTATTCACCACTTTGTCAATTCCGCTCGTGTCTTGATTTATCTTCATAAGACACCCCTTTACGTAAAATTATCAGTTACGCAGGCTATGAATGGGCGCGGGAATGCGTCCGCCGCGTCCGATAAACTTTGCAGGAGAATACTCGCGCAGCGCCATAATGGGTGCAGTACCCAAAAGTCCGCCAAAATCAACGCTATCCCCCACCTGCTTGCCATATGCAGGGATAATACGCACCGCAGTGGTCTTATTGTTCACCACTCCGATGGAAATTTCATCTGCGATCACACCGCAGATGACCGCCTCGTCGGTATCCCCCGGCACGGCGATCATATCAAGGCCGACCGAGCAAACCGCGGTCATTGCCTCCAATTTTTCAATAGACAGCGCACCGCGCTCGACAGCCGCGATCATGCCCGCATCCTCGGAAACGGGAATAAATGCGCCCGACAAGCCACCCACGTGCGAGGACGCCATGACGCCGCCCTTCTTGACCGCATCATTGAGCATAGCAAGGCAAGCCGTGGTGCCGTGCGCACCCGTGCTTTCAAGTCCCATGCCCTCCAGGATATGCGCCACCGAGTCACCGATGGCAGGCGTGGGTGCCAAGGAAAGGTCCACGATACCAAAGGGCACGTGCAAAGCGGCAGACGCCTCGGATGCAACCAACTGACCGACGCGCGTGATCTTGAACGCCGTCTTTTTAATGACGTCCGCAAGCTCGGACAGATCGCAATCCCCCGCTCTTGCAATCGCGCTGGACACCACGCCTGGACCGGAAACGCCCACGTTGATGACGGTATCGGGCTCACCGACACCGTGGAATGCGCCTGCCATAAAGGGGTTATCCTCGGGCACGTTGGCAAACACTACCAGCTTTGCGCAACCGATGGACTGGTTATCCTTGGTCAAGTACGCTGCGCGCTTGATGGTAGAGCCCATGAGCTTGACAGCATCCATATTGATGCCCGCCTTGGTGGTTGCCACGTTGACCGACGAGCACACCATCTGCGTTGTCGCGAGCGCCTCTGGAATCGCCTCGATCAGCTCTCTCTCACCCGCCGTCATGCCCTTGTGCACCAGTGCGGAAAAGCCACCTATGAAGTTGATACCGGTCTGCTCCGCAGCTCTTTGCAGCGCGTGCGCGATCTTGATATAGCCGTCGCGATCGGCTCTGCCGCCCACAAGCGACACGGGCGTGACCGATACGCGCTTATTGACGATCGGAATGCCGTACTTTTTCTCGATCTTATCACCGGTTTCAACCAAATGCTCTGCCTTGGTCGTGATCTTATCGTAAATGCGGTCACACAGCACGTCCACGTCGTCGCTGACGCAGTCCAAGAGCGAAATGCCCATGGTGACCGTTCTGATATCCAGGTTTTCCTGGCGTATCATATTGATGGTTTCTAAAATATCTCTGGTTTCGATCATGTCAAATTACCCCGATCAGATGTGATGCATGGTGTTGAAAATATCCTCGTGCATGGCGTGAATGGTCAAGCCCTTTTGTGTGCCAAACGCCTCCAAGGTATCCACAAACTGCGCAAAATCCACGCCCAGCTTGTCAATATCCGCCAGCATGATCATGGCAAAATACTCCTGCAGCACGCTTTGCGAAATATCCACGATATTCGCACCCAGCTCTGCGCAAACGCCTGCCACGCCCGCAATAATGCCCATACTGTCCTTGCCCGTTACCGTAATCACTGCCTTCATGTTTCGTACCTCCGTTGGTATGCTTTAGTTAATTATATCTATTATACTATATATTCGCGCGCGATGCAATAGAAACAGCGCAAAAAATCGCACAAATCGGTTGAAAAGCCGCTTGTTTTATGTTATAATAAAAGCACAAAGCACACGTTTTCGGGAGGTTACACATGAATCAATACGAATACATTGTCAAGCAAAAGAGCGAGGGCGTTTGGAAATGGCGCCGCATTATGATGATCGCGCTGTACGTCGTGTTCAACCTTGCATACCTGTTTGCCTTTTTGATGACCTTCCCCTGGGCGGTCACCTTTCTGCCGCTGCTTGACTGGGTGCTGATCTATTTCACCTGGCGATTCGTAAGCCCCGAGTACGAATACTCCACCCTCTCGGGCGAGATTGCATTCACGACTATCTGGGGCGGCAAGACGAGAAAAGAGCTTTTCCGCATCAATATCCGCGATTTTGCCAAGATCGCGCCCTACGACGAGGCAGCCGAGGCGTACGTGAGCGCGCAGAAATGCACGCGCGATTTCAGGTGCATGTCCTCTCTCTACGCACCCGATCTTTACTACGGCATTTTCACGCTGGACGAGGACAAGTGCGTGGTCTACTTTGAGGCAACCGAAAAGATACTGAAAATTATGAAATATTACAACGTCGGCACGGTCATCGTTCCCACCACCAAATAAGGAGGCATAGCATGGCACAGAAAAATCAACGCCAGTTCACCCTGCACATGTCCGAGGACATGCTGCGCAAGTTTATCTTTATCTCCGAAAAGGAGGGCAGAACGCCCAACAATCAGTTCCTTTTCATGCTGCGTAACAGCGTTGCCTACTACGAAAAGACCAAGGGCAGAATCTCTTCGGCGGATCTTGCCAAGATCGATCTGACCGCCCACGGGGACGAGAAAGGAGCCGGGAATGAAAACGGTTGACAACAAGCACCTGCCGCTCAAGATCACGCACGAGCTGGTGTGGGATCCGAAATGGACCGACGACGAGCTGCGCGCTTTTCTGCGCAAGCGCCTGCAATCCCTTGCAGACAAGGGCTTTGGCGGCGTGGTGACCAACGTATCGGGACGCAATTACGCGCGCGACCCCGAGGAATGGCGCAAGATGGTGATTGCCATTGATACCGCTTGCGAAATGGGCTTGCGCGTGTGGCTCTACGACGAAAAGGGCTACCCCAGCGGCGGCGCAGGCGGACTTACCGTGGACGCGGACCCCGACTTTGAGGCTGTCGGCTTGGTCATGCTCACCCGCGAGCTTGCACCCGGCGAGAGCGTAACGCAGGAATTGCCGCGCGGTCACGAATGCTTTATGCACGCGGCAGCATACCCCTGCAAGGACGGTAAGATCACCGATTTTTCCTTTATTCACGGGGTTTACGGCAAGACCACAGACCCTATCACTCTGGAAAACGATTCCGACGAGCCGGCGCTTGCCTGCTTCTTTATCAAAAAGCGTCTGTACGAGGGCACGCACGCCCAGCACAACGTATGCGAGGCGCGCCGCTACATTGACGTCACCAACCCCGACGCCATCCGCGAGTTTATCCGCAACACCTATGAGCCCTACTACGCCTACACCAAGCATCACTTGGCAGAGGGCGACGGCAAGATTGAGGCAATGTTTACCGACGAGCCCTCCTTTATGGGCTGCTACATCAACGCAGGCATCTATCCCTCCAGCGTGCACGATCAATATGACGATACCCTGCCCCTCTACCCCGTGGTCAGCTTCGGGCGCGACATGGAAAACCAGTTCTCCGCGCGCTACGGCTACCCGATCGAGTCAGTTTTGGTCTATCTGTTTTTGGGCGAGGGCGAGATCGCCAAAAAGGCGCGCTACGACTACTACCGCCTCTTGTCCGACCTGTACGAGCAGAGCTACTTTGCCCAGCTTTCCAACTGGTGCGACAGACACGGTCTGCCCTTCTCGGGTCATATCCTCCTGGAAGACGACATTCGCCACCACGTAGTGTTTGAGGGCAATTTCTTTGCACTTTTGCGCCACATGCACTTCCCCGGCATCGATATGCTGCATTCTATCCCCACTTTGGTACATAGAGACGCCTTTACGCCCAAGCTGGTTTCCTCGATCGCGCACGCCTACGGACGTCCGCACGTCATGAGTGAGGTATCCGCGCACGCGCAGGGCGGCAAGGTCACCCCCATGCAAATGTACGCCTCCATGAGCCTGCAATACGCGCTGGGCGTGGACACCTTTACCTCCTATTACAGCGAAAAGCAGGCTGAACCGGAGCTTTACCGACAGCTCAACGAAGCACTCGGCAGAGCAGACGCGCTCATGCGGGGCAGACACCGCGCAAACGTCATGCTCTATTACCCCATTGAGACCATGCAGATGCACCACAAGGGCTCGGCAGTCTTCTACGGCGAGTATTGTGCCGAGGAAAACGCCTGCGCCGAAGGCTTGCGCGCGCTCTTCTACGGTTTGCTTGACCGTCAGATACTCTTTGACTTTACCGATTGCGACTACTTGGAAAAATGCCGCACGGAAAACGGCTTCCTGGTCACACCGCAACACCAATACTACTCCGCTCTTGTGCTGCCGCCCATGGAGCTGACCGATCGTCTCGCCGCGATCCTGCAGAGATTTGCAGATCAAGGCTTGACCATTCTCGCCCCACAGCACGAGTTATTCCCCACGCTTTCAAAGACCAAATTCGCCACTTCGGCACAAAATACGGCAGATTTGATCAACCTTATCCCCACTGACGAATTTTCTTGCTACGCTCCCGCCCCCATTGCGGGTGTGGTCTGCAGATTTGCAACGCGCATGGGCGGCGCAAGATTTCTCTTTGCCAACGCAGAGGAAAAAGAACAGGTTGTGGAAGTCATTCTGCGCGGCACGCTGCGCGAGCCCGTGCTCTACTCCCCTCTGCGCAACGCCCTCGAGCCTGCCGAATTTGCGCGCATTGACGAGCGCACCGTACGCGCCAAGTTCACACTTGCACCGCTGGAGACCGTCATTGTGCTGGGCAAGGAGAATTTGTAATCCCCCATGGATAATGCGCATCAAAAAGGGACGCCGCAGCGTCCCTTTTGATTTTGCTTTTAATCTCTTCCTTTGACTTCCCTGCCGTCGGGATACGTGATGCAGAACTCACCCGAATCGAAATCGGCGTAAACGGTTGTGCCATCGGAATAGGTGGTGCGGCGCTTGCGTGTGCTCTCGTCCAAAATCTCGTGGCTGACCAGCTCGCACAGCGCGGTTTTTGCGTGCAGCTCAAGTCCGATCTTGGCGTATGCGATATCCTCGGCATCAAAATCGGTGCCCACGTAGACCGTGCCGCCGCACAAAAGCCCCCAAAGGAAGGGCGAATCGGTGCAGGCTATGCCCCACGCACCGCGGCGATGGATGCCGTCCCACGGCACGACCATGCAATCGTGGAAGACCAGCGCGAACAGCGGGATCGGCACGCCCACGTTGACCTTATCGGGCGCGTCAAAGCTGGAGCAATGGAAGGGCGTGTGATGGCAAAGCGCAAGCGAATCCACCACGCAGTCGCAGCCTTCCTCGGAGGAAGGAATAATGCCGCGCGAGGTCAGCATGTCAAGACAATGGCGTCTGTTTTGCGCGCAGCCCTCTCTTGTGACGCGGTGCGCGGGGTTGAAGCACTCGTCCAGCTCCACCACCGAGAATACGTCCAGGTACGAGCCGTCGGGCTTGAGCCCCAGACGTTCAAATTCATCATAATTGCGGCGCACGTAATCGGGGGCAAGTGCCGAGCACAAAAACGTGTGTGCACCACCGTACCAGTAGTCACTCAAGAAGTGGCTGCCGTCAAAATACTCTACCGCATTATCAATATCAAATCCGGGAGAATCGTAATAGTAATCGCGGTACTGGTCGTGAATACCGTACAGATACCCCAGCTCATGGCAGGTTTCGCGCAGGGCGCGCAAGCCCTCCTCACCACCCGACGCCTCGTGAATGGGGAACGGATCGGGATGCAGATTATCATAGCCGTGATATCCCCAGCCATCCAGGTGCAGATACGCCTTCTCCAGCCCGTTTTCCTTGAGCTTGCGCAGCTTGTCTGCCGTTGTGGCAAAGGGAATGCACCAGTCGTTATTCTCGGGGTGCTCGGCATCGTAATAATGCGTGCCTTCCTTAATATGTACGGCAGCGACCGTGTGCACCACGGGCGAGCCGATCAGATATTCGACTTTTGGGTTGCGCGCGATCTTTTCGCGCAGCGAAACCAAATGTCCGCGCTCTGCTCTGTACGCACGATAGATCTTGGCAATGGTATTGAAATCTCCCTTGGGGAAGAATGCAAACACCATTTCGCGCATATAGGACATAGTGCCCAGCGAGGGGATGAAATAAGGCTGCACCTCCTCGCCCGCAAGCGAATAGCGTGCGTCGTACGGCGTGGCGAAAACGGCAGCGTAGCCGCAGCCGTCCTGCACCTGACCGTACAGCGGCATATAGCCGTCGCGCTCGAAAATATAGCCGTTGATGATCTGAATCGGATGCCCCGCAGGCACCAAGGTTCCCTGCATGCGCGGCAGCACGGTATAGCCGTGCCCCTCGGCTGCTTCAAACTTCATACGGGGCGGAAACTCCAGCGCGGCTACGTTGCCCGGTGCGTCGCCCGTAACGGCAGCCTGCACGCGCAGCCGGTCGGTGTTCTGATCAATCCCCACAAAGGTATCCACCGAGAAGGGATATACGTTGCCCTGCGCGTCGCGCAGATTCGTATACGTTGCCTGCACACCCTCTATTCTGCCGCGCTTGCAGGCACGGCTTTGGCATTTTGCATTGCAGAGCAGCAGCTCATTGCCGTCGCCAAGGCGCAGCTTGCCGCCGTCCGCCCACTGCCACACGACCTCGCTGCCCGCCACGTGCACTTGCAGCGCGATTGCCTCGGGATCATACAAAAGTTTCATTTTTTTCGATTCGACCGGGTAGTGCATACGTAACCTCCGCATTTTCTAAAATTGCAACAGAAAGCGGCAACCTCCCCGAAATCCTCGGTCTGCGGTGCCGCCTGCTGTCATAAATGGAGTGTTTTACCGTGTCCCGGGACAAGGACACCACAACATTTTCATTATAGCACAACCCTTTTCGTTTGTAAAGAGGTTTTTGACAAATATTACAACTTTCTGCGCTTTCAACAAAACTTTCTTGTAAACTTTGTGCAGTCCGCATATTGCAAAATCCAAAAAAGTGTGATACAATATAGTCACAGGAAAGGAAGGTACACGCCGATGAACAAATAAGTACCGGCACCACAGCAAAGGCAACGTGAGAAAACAGTCCGGACGATCAGAAAGGTCAGAGATACCTATAGATGAAATGCAGCTGATTTGCAATAAAGCTGACAAAACATTGAAAGTCCTTTGCGTGGAAGTCATTCACCCTTCGCCCTTTGAAGCATTCAGGTTCACAACTAAATAATGGTGTTCTCCTTAGAGAATTAGAAATTTTGTGAGTTTAGTAACCGTGATGGAACAGCAACAAAGAGGCAGATTAAGAAAGAGAGGATAAAGAAAATGATGTTAGATACCAAGAACGACGAGAAGTGACCCTTGATTTCGGATTTACGCCCCGAGGTCAAGGGTCACTTCTCATTTTTCGGCACAATTTCTCCCCGCAGGCAGCGGGGGCTTTTTTATTGTCTTTTTTGCACAAAATCATGCCGATTTATTGACAGTATCTATATAATATGGTATAATACTCCCACAAGCCCCCCTGTATCTGCAATTTTGAAAGGAGAACACGATGAAATATTGCAAACACATCAAAAAAATGCTTGTCATGCTGCTTTGCTTTTCCCTGCTGGCTGCTGCGTTCTCGGCGCTTGCCGTCAACGCATTCGACATTACGCCCGGAAGCGTCAGCATACAAAACGGCACAGGCACCAGAGGTGCGGTAGCGGTTTCCAAGACCTACTCCTACCGCGTCATCGTCAACGGCTCGTTTGACGGCTTTGCCTTCTGCATGCCTACCTACAACAGAACCGACTCCGAGGCAACCATCTCCTTGTATAAATGGACGGGTGAATACTCAAGCACCGTTGCAGCCGAGCCCATCGCAACCAAGCATTTCTCCACCCTGAAGGATAACGCCGTCAACTGGCTCGAATTTGATGCCCAGCCCGCAGGCGAATATCTCTTCCACATTTCCAACCCCAAGGCGCAGGTTGGCGTATGGACCAACCAAAACCCCACCGACTCCAAGGGATTTTTGTACTTAAACGGCACAGAACAAAGAGGTGAACCCGAATTGCAGATTCATTTTGAAAACGACAACATTCCCGAAGAACCCTTTGGCACCTGCAAAGCATCGGCTGCCGCACGCATTCCCAAGACTCCCTACGCCTCCACCGGCGCAAAGACCCCCAGCAATATCACCGTATCCATCGGTATGCAGTTGATCGTCAACGCACCCTTCAACGGCGTGGAATTTGACTTGGCAACCTACACCGCAACCGATATGGAAGCCGATATGTCGGTTTACAAGTGGGAAGGCTCTTACGCAGACACCGTGGCTGTCGATCCCGTTGCGACCAATCGTCTGGTACTGATTGACAACTCCATGCAGGGCATTTCCTTTAAGTCGCTGCCCGCAGGCGAGTACCTCTTCTTAGTCCACAACGCAAGCAAGCCTCCGGCAATCTACACGTTCAATGACACCACCGGCTTTGAGGGTAACGTATACAAGGACGGCTTCCCTGCACTTGGCAAAGTGGCTTACCCCAACATGCAGGTCATCTTCTCGGAGGAAGCACCCGGCAATGACTATTTCTCGCAGTGCGAAGCCCCCGGTGATTCCATTGACGGCAACCACACAACTCCCCCCGAATACGTGCTGCCCGAGGACTCCTTGATCTACACCCATCCCGTTCAGCCCGACACCTGGGTATTTACCGACGGTCTGGGACGCGTTTCTCTGACATACGAGGACGTAGGCGCGCCGCGTGACAACAAGACGCTTGCCATGTTCTACTGGACCTGGCACACCGGCGGTTTCCTTGCAGCCGAGCCCGTCAACGTACAAAAATACTCCGAGCTGTACCCCGAGGCAATGAGAGATTGGAACCATGAGGTCTGGAAGGGCACCTCCTCCTACTGGTGGAACGAATCCATCTACGGCTTCTACAGCGGCGAAGACCCCTGGGTACTGCGCAAGCAGGCAGAATTGCTTACCAACGCAGGCGTTGACGTCGTCTTTACCGATAACACCAACGGTGACCACACCTGGTATGCAGCCTACAACGCGCTGCTCAAGGAATGGGACGACGCCATGACCGACGGTCTGAACACCCCCAAGCTCTCCTTCATGCTCCCCTTCTGGGATAAGTCCTATACCAACATGCAGGTGTCCTCGATCTATCAGGACATTTACCGCACAAACAAGTACCCCAATCTGTGGTTCTACTACGAGGGTAAGCCCATGCTCATGGCAATCAAGGGCTCATTCGATGCTTCCGCATCCCCCCTTGAAAAAGAGATCTCCAAGTTCTTTACCTTCCGTGCAGGCGAGCCCAGCTACGTGGCAAGCAACCCCGAGATCAAGTCCTGGGGCTGGCTTTCCATGTACCCGCAGGCAAAGCATTACGCATCTGCCAAGGATAAGGCAAACGACGTAGTCGAGCAGATCACGGTCGGCATCGCTATGAACCACAACTACAAGCTGCACGAGCTGGCTGCTATGTCCGGCGACTATATCGCGGGCAGATCCTACTCCTCCGAGTATCCCGACAGATACGCCAAGGAAGGCGCAGAGGCTTCCAAGTGGGGCTACAACTTCGCAGAACAGTGGAATTACGCACTCCAGGTTGACCCTGCCGTCGTATTCGTCACCGGTTGGAACGAGTTCCGCGTGGGCAGATACGAAACCTGGCCCGAGGGCAGCCCCGCAGCAGTTCCCAACGCGTTCCCCGACCAGTATAACGATGAATTCTCCCGTGACATTGAGCCTACCAAGGGTGCGCTCAAGGATCACTACTACTATCAGCTCGTCAATTTCGTACGTCAGTACAAGGGTGCAAACCCCATTCCCACGCCCAGCGACAAGGTGACCATTGATATCACCGCAGGTCAGGAGCAATGGAAGACTGTTGAGCCCTACTTCGGCGCATACATCGGCAACACCGAGCACAGAGATCACGCAGGCTACGGTGATCTCATGTATACCGAGTCCTCCGGCAGAAACGACATTATCGGTGCGCAGGTGGCTCGTGACGACGAATTCGTGTACTTCAACGTAGAGTGCGCAGCCGACATCACGCCCTACACCGACAAGCTGTGGATGACTTTGTACCTTGACACCGATCAGGGCAATCAGGGCTGGGAAACCTTTGAGTACGTTATCAATAAGTCCGCGGCATCTGCGAATACCGTGGTTCTTGAAAAGTTCTCAGGCAACGGTTATGACTCTGTTAAGGTTGCAGACTGCGCTTACACCGTGGACGGCAGATACATGACAATCAAGGTTGCCAAGAGCGATCTCGGACTTTCCGGCGACGATTACACCATCAACTTCTCCTGGACCGATAACGTCCACGACGAAGGCAACTACGAGCAGTTCTCCGGTGACATTATGGACTTCTACATCTCCGGCGACGTAGCTCCCGGTGCGCGCTTCAAGTACAGCTACATCAGCGGCAAGACGGCAACAGAAGAGGAATCCTCCTCCGATGAGCAGACCGTTACTCCCGAGGGTGGCGAAACCACAGCAGAGGGTCTTTCCGAGCAGGAAACCGAGCCCGAAGCAAAGAAGGGCTGCAAGGCATTCGCAGCAGGCGCAGCTATCGCCCTGGCAGCAGCTGCAGCAGTTGTGCTCGGCAAGCGCAAGGACGACTAATTTTTATCATCTTCATGGGGATCTTTCTATAATGGGATCCCCATGCTTTTCTAAAAGCACAAAGGAGCACAGCTATGAAACACCGCAAGCTTTTGACAATACTGACAACGCTGCTTTGTTTTAGTATGCTTGTCACCGCATTTTCCGCACTGACTGCCGATGCTGCCGCAGGAGATGCCAGCGTACAAAACGGTACGGGCAAATCAGTCGCAATCGAGGTGAGAAACGCCTATTCCTACCGTGCACACGTAAACGGCTCGTTTGATGCATTTACCTTCACCATACCCACCTTCAAAACCACCGCGTCCGAATGTACTCTCTCACTTTACAAGTGGGAAGGAGATTACGAAAGCACGATAGCAAAGGACCCCCTTGTCGCGCAGCGTTTCACCGAACTTACGGACGGTGCTGCCAACCGCGTCAAGTTCGACCCGCAGTCCGCAGGCGAATACCTCTTCCACATTTCCGACGTCGTGGGACAGGTTGGCGTCTGGACCAAGACAAACCCCAAAAACTCCAAAGGATTTTTGTATCTGGACGGAGTGGAGCAGAAAGGTGACCCGACTTTGAGTATTCACTTTGAAAACAATCAAATTCCCGCAGAACCCTTTATCGCCTGCAAGGCATCGGAAAGTGCAAGCATTCCAAAAGCCCCTTATGACTCCGTGCAGAACAAAACCGCAGGCAACGTCACCCTTTCCATTGGTACGCGCATGACGCTCAACGCCCCCTTTACCGGCGTGCAATTTAACCTTGCCACCTACCATGCCTCTGATTTGAAAGCCGATATTTCGGTCTATGCGTGGGAAGGCACTTACGCGGCAACCACAGAGGCAGAACCCGTAGCAACCGAGCGCATTTTGCTGACCGACAACGCCATGCAGGGAATTTCCTTCAAAGCGCTGCCCGCAGGCGACTACTTATTCCTGGTGCACGATGCAAGCTCCACCCTCGCGGCTTACGTATACGACCAAGTCGCGGGCTTTGAAGGCTACGTGTACAAAGACGGCTTTTTGATGACAAGCTCGATCACGTACCCCGACATGCAGATCATTTTTGCAGAGGAACTCAGCGACAACAACTACTTTGCTCCCTGCACCGCCCCCGATGATGCGATTGACGGCAACCACACCCCTCCTCCCGAATCCACCATTCCCGCAGACAGCCTGATCTACACCCATCCCGTACAGCCCGATACCTGGGTATTTACCGACGGGCTGGGCAGAACCTCGCTGACTCATGCAGAGGTAGGGGCACCGCGCGACGACAAGACCCTGGCAATGTTTTTCTGGACGTGGCACACAGGTAAATACATTGCCAACGTGCCCACCAATTTGCAGAAATACTATGATACGTACCCCGAGGCAATGCGTGATTACAATCACGAGGTGTGGAAGGACACCTCGACCTACTGGTGGAACGAATCCATCTACGGCTTCTACAGCAGCGAGGACCCCTGGGTACTGCGCAAGCAGGTGGAATTGCTTGCCAACGCAGGTGTTGACGTCATCTTTACCGATAACACCAACGGTGACCTGACCTGGCAGACAGCATACAACGCCATGCTGAAAGTATGGGACGAGGCTTTGCAGGACGGTCTGAGCACCCCCAAGGTTTCCTTCATGCTACCCTTCATGGATACCACCTATACCAATATGCAGATGTCTGCGATCTATCAGGATCTCTACCGCCCCGGCAATTATCAGAATCATTGGTATTATCTGGACGGCAAGCCCATGATCATGGCAAGAGCCGATTCCTTCGATGCTGCCCAATCTCCCCTTGAAAAGGAAATTTCCCGCTTCTTCACCTTCCGTGCAGGAACCCCCATGTTTGATACGGAAAATCCCGGCTACAACACCTGGGGCTGGCTCTCCGTCTATCCGCAGATCAAGCACTACACCTCCGCCAAGGATGAAGCCGGCGGCATTGTAGAGCAGATCACGGTCGGCACGGCGGTCAATTACAGCTATACGCAAAAGCTGATGGCTGCTATGAGCGGTGACAACGTCACCGGCCGCTCCTACACCTCCGCATATCCCGACAGATACGCCAAGGAAGGCGCAGAGGCAACCAAATGGGGTTACAATTTTGCAGAGCAATGGAACTATGCACTCGAGGTTGACCCCAAGGTCGTGTTCATCACGGGTTGGAATGAATTCCGTGTGGACAGAAATAAGGTTTGGCCCGAGGGTTGGGATACCGAAACACCCAACGCATTCCCCGATCAGTACATTGATGAATTCTCCCGTGACATTGAGCCTACCAAGGGTGCGCTCAAGGATCACTACTACTATCAGCTCGTCAATTTCGTACGTCAGTACAAGGGTGCAAACCCCATTCCCTCGCCCGGTGACAAGGTGACCATTGATATCACCGCAGGTCAGGAGCAATGGAAGGCTGTTGAGCCCTACTTCGGCGCATACATCGGCAACACCGAGCACAGAGATCACGCAGGTTACGGTGATCTCATGTATACCGAGACCTCCGGCAGAAACGACATCATCGGTGCGCAGGTGGCTCGTGACGACGAATTCGTGTACTTCAACGTAGAGTGTGCAGACAACATCACCCCCTACACCGACAAGCTGTGGATGACTCTGTACCTTGACACCGACCAAGGCAATCAGGGCTGGGAAACCTTTGAGTACGTGATCAACAAGTCCGCGGCATCTGCGAATACCGTGGTTCTTGAAAAGTTCTCAGGCAACGGCTACGAGAGCACCAAGGTTGCAGACTGCGCCTACACCGTGGACGGCAGATACATGACAATCAAGGTTGCCAAGAGCGATCTCGGACTTTCCGGCGACGATTACACCATCAACTTCTCCTGGACCGATAACGTCCACGACGAGGGCGATTACGACAAGTTCTCCGGCGACATTATGGACTTCTACATTTCCGGTGACGTAGCTCCCGGTGCGCGCTTCAAGTACAGTTACATCAGCGGCAAGGCGGCAGCAGAAGAGGAATCCTCCGAGCTGACTACCACCGAGCCCACCGAAACCACTGCAGCGAATACCGAAGCACCCTCCGAGCAGGAAACCGAGCCTGCAGAGGAAAAGAAGGGCTGCAAGGCTTTCGCAGCAGGCGCAGCTATCGCCCCGGCAGCAGCTGCAGCAGTTGTGCTCGGCAAGCGCAAGGACGACTAACTCTTTATCAACTTCATGGGGAGCTTCATATCACAAGATCCCCATGGCTTTTTCAAACCCACAACCGCAAAGGAGAGTATTTATGACATTCCCCTGCTTTAGAAAAACCATGTCACTTGTTCTGAGTGTGCTGATCACGCTGGGCGTTTGCTCTGCGGCAACGATCGGTGCATCTGCGGCAAAAGGCTACGATTACTGCGTGCAAAACGGTTCGGGCACGCGTGAGCCGTGGCGCGTAGAGGGTACTCTTGCCTACCGCGCCATTGTCAACAATTCCTTTACCGCATTTTCCTTCGCCATGCCCACGTGGAACAATGCCGAATCCTATGCCGTGCTGTCCATGTACAGGTGGCTGGGCAGCTATGAAGAGACCGTGGCGGCACAGCCCCTGGCATCCAGATCCTTCAATCCCTTGACGGATAACGGTCAGCATTGGGTGGAATTTGACTCCCAGCCCGCAGGCGAATACCTGTTTAGCATCTCCGAGGGCAGCTATGACGTGGGCGTATGGACAAACACCAACCCCAAAGACCCCAAAGGATTTTTATACGTAAACGGAAAAGAACAGAGAGGTGATCCCGAATTGCGCATCCGTTTAGAAGCTGCAACGCAGCCGCCCTTCGGCATCTGTGAGCCCTCGCAGGATCAGCTGGTCAAAAAAGAGCTTTACCCGCAGGGCTCGGGAGACGCCATCTTTGACGTCAACGAAAGCCTTGGTATTCACCTCAACGTGGGCGCACCCGTCAGCGGCATCGAAGCCAAGTTCGGCACCTATCACGTAACCGATCTTTCCATGACCGTGTCGGTCTATGCCTGGAAGGGCAGCTATGCCGACACTATTGCGACAACGCCCCTGACGCAGGCAGAAACCATTTTGGCAGACAACCAATACGCAGCCTTTTCCTTTGATAAGGTGCCTGCGGGTGAATACCTGTTTTTATTCCATGAAATGACCAGTGCAGCTGCCGCATACGTGTACAGAGACGTGCAGAACACCAACGTGTCCATTTACGCAGACGGCATTCTCACAGACGAGCTGCGCATTTACCCCTGCGTGCGCATGCACTTTGCCGGCACTGCAGACAATTACTACCTCCCCGTTTCTCCCGACACGGGTAAACCGGACGGCAACCATACCGCGCCCGACGAGTACGTCATCCCCTCCGACAGCCTGATCTACACCCACCCCGTTCAGCCCGACACCTGGGTGTTTACCGATGGGCTGGGCAGAGTTTCGCTGACGCACGCAGAGGTGGGAGCTCCCAAGGACAACAAAACGCTTGCCATGTTCTACTGGACCTGGCACGTCAGCGGTAACTCGCGTCTGGATCCCGAAAAGCTGCAGGATCTCTCCACGCAATACCCCGATCAAATGCAGGACTACAACGCCCCCATCTGGAACGAGCTTGGCTATAAGGCGTTTTTCTGGAACGAGCCCATTTACGGCTTCTACCGCGGTGATGATGCATGGGTGCAGCGCAAGCAAGCAGAACTGCTTGCCAACGCGGGCGTAGACGTTGTCTTTACCGACAACACCAACGGCACGAATACCTGGCGTCAGAGCTACACCTCGCTGATGAACACGTGGTCGGATGCTATGCAGGACGGCGTGCTGACCCCCAAGGTTTCCTTCATGTTCCCCTTTAACGACCAGAATCAGACCAACGTGCAGACCCAGCTGATCTATCAGGACGTTTTCCGTCAGAATAAATGGCAAGAGCTTTGGTTCTACCTTGACGGCAAGCCCATGCTCATGGGTCTTGCGGACAGCTTTAACGCCTCCAGATCCGCTGCGGAAAAAGAGATCAGCAAGTTCTTCACCTTCCGCGCAGGCGAGCCCGAATACGTCGTGCCCTCCACCAAGCTTGCAAGCTGGGGCTGGCTTTCCATGTACCCGCAGGCAAAGCATTACAAGGACAGACACGCGCAGGACGCAGGCATCGTCGAGCAGATCACGGTTGGCGTGGCACAGAACCACAACTACGAAAAGCACCTGCTCTCCGCTATGAACGGCGACAACATTTCGGGCAGATCCTACACCTCAGCGTACCCCGACAGATACGTCAAGGAGGGTGACGAAGCATCCAAGTGGGGCTACAACTTCGCGGAGCAATGGAATTATGCGCTTACGGTTGACCCGTCCGTCGTATTCGTCACCGGCTGGAACGAATGGACCGCCTCCCGCTTTGAAAACTGGATCCAAGGCTCGGACGCTATGGTCAACAACGCCTTCCCCGACCAGTTCAACGACGAATATTCCCGTGACATTGAGCCCACCAAGGGCGCACTCAAGGATCACTACTATTATCAGCTCGTCAATTTCGTACGTCAGTACAAGGGTGCGAACCCCATTCCCACGCCCGGCGCAAAGACCACCATTGATCTTGGTGCAGGTCAGGAGCAATGGAAAGCGGTTGAGCCTTACTTCGGTGCATACATCGGCAACACCGAGCACAGAGATGCTGCGGGCTACGGCACGCTGCAATACACCGAGACCTCGGGCAGAAACGACATCATCGGTGCGCAAATTGCACGTGACGACGATTTCGTTTACTTCAACGTAGAGTGTGCAGACAACATCACCCCCTACACCGACAAGCTGTGGATGACGCTGTACCTTGACACCGACCAAGGCAATCAGGGTTGGGAAACCTTTGAGTACGTGATCAATAAGTCCGCGGCATCCGCGAACACCGTAGTTCTTGAAAAATTCTCCGGCAACGGTTATGACTCTGTTAAGGTTGCGGATTGCTCCTACACCGTGGACGGCAGATACATGACAATCAAGGTTGCCAAGAGCGATCTCGGACTTTCCGGCGATGATTACACCATCAACTTCTCCTGGACCGACAACGTCCACGACGAGGGCAACTACGAGCAGTTCTCCGGTGACATTATGGACTTCTACATTTCCGGTGACGTAGCTCCCGGTGCGAGATTCAAGTACAGCTACGTAAGCACGCAGCAAAACGCGCAGGGTGAGCAGACCTCCTCCGAAGAGCAGGTGACCACAGAGCCCGCAATCTCCTCCGAGCAGGAAACCGAACCCGAGGCAAAGAAGGGCTGCAAGGCATTCGCAGCAGCAGGTGCCGTGATGGCAATGGCAGCGGGTGCTGCGGTCGTGCTCAAAAAGAAGAAGGATTGATCAAGCAATGCCCGTAAGGGAAGCCGCAAACGCGGCTTCCCTTTTTTGTATGCTATCGCATTGACATCATGCTAAAAATATGATAAAATGATATCACAATCATAATAAGGAGATGCCCTTATGAGAAAGTTGATGATATTTCCGCTGCTCTTAGCACTTTGCTGCGGCACGCTTGCCGCTTGCCAAGACACACCAAGCGACACCAATACCACCGACACAAAGGAAACTACCGACATGACCGAAACACAAGAAATGACAACGCCCGAGCAGACCACCGAGATCGAACCGATCGACCCCGCCACGCTCTCGCTCACGACCTACACGCTGCCCCAAGACGTAGCGCACTTCAAGCAGCACGGCAGACTCATTCCCCTTGCCGACGGTCTTGCCTGCGACCACACGATGTCGGGCATCGAATTTGAGGGCGTCATGTACGGCGAGGTCAAGCTGACGCTTTCGGTTACGGCAGACACCTACTTCACCGTCTTTATCGACGGCGAGAGAGTGGAGAACAGATTTGCCGCCACCGCAGACACTTCTGAGCTGGTTATTGCAAACTTTGACACCGCCGAGGTGCACAACGTGCGCATTGTCAAGCAGACCGAGCCGCAATTCTCGCTGTGCACGCTAAAGTCGGTCACGCTGACGGGTGAGCTAGGCGACGCTCCCGCGGATAAGCCGCTTTATATCGAATTTTTGGGAGACAGCATTACCTGCGGCTACGGCAATCTCGGGGATCACACCTCCCAAAATCCCGGCACCGCACTCTGGGAGGACGGCACGCAGGCATTTGCAGGCGCGACCGCACTTGCGCTGGATGCCGATTGCTCGATCATCAGCTGCAGCGGTATCGGTGCAAACAAGGGCTACCCGACCTTTGACATGCAGCAATACTACGAAAAGGCGTCCTATTACCGCGATCAAACAGAGGATCAGGTATTTGGCAGAGTGCCTGACGTGGTGGTCATCAATCTGGGCACCAACGATGCCGGCATGGGTGCGACCGAGCAGGGCTTTCAGGACAGCGTCAGAAGCCTGATCACCTTGATCCGTACCGCCTACGGCAAGGACGTTCCCATCGTTTGGGTGCACAACATGATGGGCGAATGTCGCTTTGCGTGGACGGAGACGGTGCTGGACGAGCTGGGCGGCAAGAGCGCAGGCATTTACGTGCTGCGCGCCTCCGCGAACCACGAGGGCGGCAACGGTCACCCCACGCTTGCACACCACGCGGCTGTGGCAAAAAGGCTGACCAAGGAAATCCAAAAGCTCTTGCAGGATGATTAACGCGCCTGCAAATGACAAATACTAAATCATTATAAGAAAGGAACTACAATTATGGCAATCATTCACGTAACAAAAGATAATTTCGAAGAACTGCTCAACGCTGACAAGCCCGTTCTGCTGGACTTTTATGCAGAATGGTGCGGTCCCTGCCGCATGATCGCTCCCACCATTGAGGAGATCGCAAACGAGAGAGACGACATCATCGTCGGCAAGATCAACGTTGACGAAGAGGGCGAGCTGGCGCAGGCTTACGGCGTCATGTCCATTCCCACGCTGATCGTACTCAAGGACGGCAAGGTGGCAAATCAGACAACCGGTGCGCGCCCCAAGGCAGGCATTCTGGCGCTGCTGTAATCTATGGAACACATCTACGACGTTCTCATTCTCGGCGGCGGCCCTGCAGGCTACTCTGCCGCACTTTACACCGCGCGCGCAGGGCTTGATACGCTGGTCATGGAAAAGATCTGCCCCGGCGGACAGATGGCAACCACCGATATCATTGACAATTACCCCGGCTTTGACGCAGGCATTGACGGCATTGAGCTGGGCATGAAGATGGCGGCGGGCGCAGAGCGTTTCGGTGCAAAAAGCGCGTATGCGGAAATTACAGAGGTCGATCTCGCCCCCGCAATCAAGCGCGTGGTCACGACCGACGGCGTCTATTTTGGCAAAACCGTCATCATTGCCACGGGCGCTTCCCCCCGTCCTCTGGGACTTGAGGGCGAGCAGGCCTTGATCGGCAGAGGCGTACATTACTGCGCCCATTGCGACGGCAGATTTTACAAGGGCAAGACCGTTATGGTCGTAGGCGGCGGCAACAGCGCCGCGTCCGATGCACTTTACCTCTCCGGACTTGCAGAGAAGGTCATTGTCGTGCACCGCAGAGATACGCTTCGCGCCACCAAGATCTATCACGCACCCTTGATGCGTGCCGAAAACGTGGAATTTTATTGGAATTCCAAGATCTCCGGCTTGCTTGCGGACATGCGCCTTGGCGCAGTCAAGGTCACCGACCTTGCAAGCGGACAGGAGCGCGAGGTTAAGATCGACGGCTTGTTCGTCAGCATCGGCAGACAGCCCGCCACCGAGCTGTTTGCAGATCAGCTTGCGCTGGATGCACACGGCTATATCGTGGCGGACGAGAGTACCAAGACAAGTCTTGACGGTGTGTTTGCCGCAGGAGACGTGCGCACCAAGGAACTGCGTCAGGTGGTCACCGCAGCCGCAGACGGCGCAGTCGCCGCGCATATGGCAGAGACTTATCTTGCTATGCAGGAATAAAAAACAAAAAGAACGCAGCCCCATGGGCTGGGGGATTAGCGGAATAATAGCAGGAATTTGTTCAATTTTGAGCAGATTCCTGCTTTTTTATGCAATGTAGCAAATTTTGTTGCCGCATTTGTGTCATAAATCCATTCTATTCGCGCTCTCCCCCCTGCGCTTGGAACAAGCCTGCGCCAGCCTTCCCCCCTCCCGGAGGGGGGCTTTGATGGTAGCATCTCGCTTTTCTAAACCGAAACGCAACTGACAACGGTAACTTGATTAACCGAAATCTGTGTGAAAACCGATATTTCAGCGGTTAACTTGAAAACGAATGAGCATGC
>JAZNCE010000051.1:0-3225 GCA_045587385.1 Eubacteriales bacterium | reverse complement strand
TGAACTGCCCCAAATTGTGCGGACAGTACAAAAAAGCACATTGTGGTAGAAAAAATTAAATTTAAGCCACGAACTGACATCGCTTTTCGAGCGGTGTCAGTTTTGTTTTAAGTTGAATACGTTCGTTATTGTAGAACTGTATGTATTCATCTATGAGGAGGCGCGCCTCCTCATAGGTTTTGAGTTTTGTGCGATAAATACACTCGGTTTTGAGAATAGAAAAGAAATTTTCAGCCATAGCATTGTCATAAGGATTTCCCCTACTTGACATTGAGGGAGTAATATGATATGATTTAGTAAGGCTGTAATACGCTTGCGAGGTGTACTGAAAGCCTTGGTCACTGTGGAGGTGCAAGCTCCCGGTGACCTTTTCCTTTCTCTTGGCTGCTCTGATCGTAGAGAGCACGAGATTGATATTCTGTTCAGTACCCGTCTTGTATGCAACGATACTATTGTCATAGAGATCACGAATAACGGAAAGATACAGGAATCCTTGTCCCGTTCGAATGTACGAAATATCCGTTACCCACTTTTCGTTGGGACGGTCTGCACGGAAATCTCTTGCCAAATGATTAGGGTATTTATATATACCATTGGTATAGTTGTGATATTTCTTTCTTCTGACCTCTGACAACAGATTATATTTCTGCATAACACGAAGAACAGTTTTAGGATTCTTATGTATTCCTTGTCTTTCAAGCCATATATGCACTCTACGATAACCGTAGGTGCTATGGCTGTGTTCTTGACATTCTCGGATCTTCTCGGCAAGAGGCAGATCGCGTGCGGGCACATCCATTCTCTTGACATAGTCATAGTAGCCACTTCTTGATACCTCAAAGAACCGGCACATCTCGCTGATTGAATATTTATCCTTGTGACGATAGATCACCATATATTTTACGCTTGTCCTCACTTCCTTTCTGTGAGCGAGAGAAAATCCCGCAGCAGTTCATTTTCCATTCTTAATCTCAATACTTCGTCTTCTAAACTTTTAGCTTTGGAAGGACGACCTTTCTTCTTTGGCAAAACACCAGCTTCTATTTTTCGTAATTTCTTATTGTGACGTTTTATGAAGCCATGCACTTGTTCAGGCGTTATTCCAAACTTTTTTGCTATTTCTTTTCTACTGCACCCTCTTTCCTTCATTCGCAGTATTTCTTCTTCGTATTGCTTCAAATGAGTATATGATCTTGACATACAATTACCCCCTTGATATGGTACTTTAATTCTACCACATCAAGGGGGCTTTTGTCTATTGTCCGTTTTTAACGGACTTGTTCAGTGTAAAGGGAGGTGGCTCGCGCAAGCGAGACGGAGGGATTGTAAAAGCAAAAATTTCATCGTAAAACAATCCCTCACCCGACTTCGTCGGGAGGGCAAATTGTCAAGCAAGTGCAACACCAAAAAATGCCTCAAAAGGAGATTTCCACCCCAAGCATTTTTTAGGTCTTAAATTAATAGATAAAACAATACTTTGCAAAGTTTCATTGTCCAAGGAATGAAAATTGTAGCCTTTAGGAAAGAAAAATCTTAAAATATCATTGGTGTTTTCATTGGTTCCACGCTGCCAAGGCTTATGAGGTTCCGCAAAATACACCTCTGTATTTAGATTTTGTTCTAATTCTCTAAATTCTGAGAACTCCGAACCGTTATCCAAAGAAATGCTTTTTACAGGCATATCTTTTAGCAAGGTTTCAATCATGTCTCGTGTTTCCGTAGAAGAACGGCTTTGAATCAATCCAGCACACAAAAAGCGAGTTTTTCTGTCAACTAAGGTCACCAACAAGCCTTTTCCTACTCCACCGTATACTGTATCGCCCTCCCAATCGCCTATTCTGGCACGTTGCTTGATCTCGTCTATCCATTCAGGAATGATACGATCCGGATGAATAGTATTGTAGTTGGAATTTTGATGGCATCTGTGTTTATCTCTACGGCGAAGGTGTTCTTTTGCCTTTATTTTAGGGAATCTTTTAGCTTTAATCGCTCTGTAAATAGTTGCGATACAAAGCTTTTTGCGTTCCGGATAAAGTAGCTCCCAACGTCCGCATATTTGTTCAGGCGACCAATATTGCGCTAAATGACTTACAATAAAATCCCATTCAAGAGTGTTTGGCTGTAAAACAAAGCGATTCTGCTCACGTCTGCGACGAATATACAAGTTTTGAGCGCGCCAATAGTTATACCAATATTTGTTGTCGGGTTTGCTATGAGGTTTGTATTTTGCCTTGTTTCTATTGACCTCTCGGCTAATAGAGGAAGGGCTTCTTTCGAGAAGATCTGCTATTTTGCGAAAACTTAATCCTTCTGCTAAAAATTGTTGTAGACATTTTCTTTCTTCTGTGGTAAAATGTTTGTAGGGCTTCATGCTAACCTCCGTTCAAAATGTTTGTGTGGTAACTACATTTTACACCTTGGAAAGCATGAAGTCTATCCTTTTGCCCAAATTTGTATTTTTTTCGTTCAAGGCTACGCCTTTCTCTCAAAAATACAAATTTATCATTTAATTGGTTTATCTGTTTTTTATGGGGTGTTGCACTTCGTATTATAACATACCCAGCTCCCCTTACACAGGGGATCCTACCGCTGCGGCGGAAATTGGGCAAAGCTAAAGCTTTTGGGGACCACCAGCACTGCTGGTGGTTTTCATTTAACAATAATTCTGCACGCAGGAAAGATGTGTTTCCCGCGTGCAGTTCTTTATATACATGATGAAAAATCACTGAAAAACCGTTGAAATATCGTGATAATCATGTTATAATTACCTTAAGGTAATGAGAACGTTACAAAACAATCCATACATGAAAGGAAAAACATTATGACACCCGAACAGATCCTTGCCGACATCAGAAGTGACAGAGTAAAGAAAGTAATTATGGACGGAGACTACTCCGCTGAGATTGACGACCAGTACACACTCGTTTACGCATACGGACATGAGAAGCTTGAGGTTCTCGGAGTAAACGCCGTTGCACACTATGCTGAGCCACGTTACACAAAGACCTCCACCGTTGTGAGGATCAGCGTCGGTAATGCGGCTAAGACCTTCTGGGCTCTCGGTCTTTCTCCCGAGGAGCTTCCTCTCAATATGGGTCCCGAAAAGCAGATCACATTTAACGAGGGTCACGCTCCCGTTGACTGTGCTTCCGCAAGATTCATTATCGAAATGGCTCACAAGTATGACGAGCCCATCTACATCATCACAACGGGTCCCTGCTCAAG
>JAZNCE010000050.1:0-7071 GCA_045587385.1 Eubacteriales bacterium | reverse complement strand
TGTCTGGAGCGCCTGTGGCCGGGGCGACCCAGCAGGAGACAGTGCCTGTGGAAACGGTCGCGGCAGAGGAGAAGCAGTGGCAGGGCTTCGATGTGGGGGCCCATCTGGATGAGATCTCCTTTAAGATCGCCATTCAGATCGGCGACACCGGCTTCAATCAGCTGGGTTTCTCCCAGGTGCAGAGTGACCGCTACATTGCCAGCCTCAGTGATTTTGCGGACCGGATGGCGGAAAAGGGTGTCCGGGTCATCAGCGCACCTGCACCCACTGCGGTGGGCGTGATGATCGAAGAAGAATACCTGCCCCAGCTCAAATGTGCCTCCCAGAGGGAAATGCAAGCGTATCTGCATGAGGGCATGAGCGACAATATTCTGAAGGTGGATGTGTTTTCCAACATGGTGCAGCATAACGGGGAATACCTGTACTTCCGCACCGACCACCACTGGACGGCACGCGGTGCTTACTACGCCTACACCGCCTACTGTCAAAGTGCAGGCTTGACGGCGCATGAGCTTGACTACTATGAAAAGTTAGAGTTTGATGGCTTCCTTGGCACGCTGTACTCTCATACCAAAGCCCCTGCCCTGCAAAAAAATCCCGATACCGTGGAGGCATTCGTACCGCACGGCACCAACACCCTTTACGTGCATACCGCGGACGGCGAACGCTCCAAGTTTACGGGCGGCGTGGTACGTAAGGACACCGACACCATGTACGCCGCTGCCGCATCCAAGTACAACTGCTTTTTGACCAGCGACAATCCGCTGGGCACCAAGCAAAGCTACTATTGCAGCATAGAAAACCCGAATATCCAGGACGGCTCTGCCGTGGTGCTGCTCAAGGAATCCTTCGGCAACTGCTTTGCCCCCTTCCTTGTTGACCATTATCAGTACGTTTACGTCATCGACTACCGCTACTTTGACGGCGATCTGACCGAGTTCGTCACCGAAAAGGGCGCGGGCGCAGTCATTTTCTTAAATAACATCACCGCCACCTCCGCCGCTCCCCGTATCGGCGAGATGGAAGAGCTGGTGAATTGATTTTCCAGCAACAAAAAAGAGCCTTTCGGCTCTTTTTTTGTTGCAATTCTGCATTTATTTCGCTGCCTTTGCTGCCTCGGCTTGCTCCTTGGCATAGAAGTTGATCTCCTCGGTGGCAAACGCTAACTTGACGATGACGTCACGCTTTTGGGTATAGCACCAATAGCTGTCGTCCGGCACGGAAAGATCCACGCAGTCGCCCTTGGCGGTGCGGCTCTTTTTATAGTCAAATTCCACGTGCATGCTGTCCAGGTTGAGTGCCTTCCACTCCACGTGCAAGGGCTCTCCGTACACGCTCTCGCAATCAAGGAACGTGCCCTGGGGCGTCTGGGTCAGCTTGCCCTTGCCCTGATGGTAGAATTTGCGCGCGTTGGGCAGCGTTTCCACAATGACCTCGTCCTCAAAGAAATACGTGCCGTTTCTGATCTCCTCGCGCACGCAAGCGCGCTCCCATTTCGACCAGTCGGGAATGTGCGAAAACTCGGTCTCGCCCTCCAATGCTTTGAGCTCACCCAGCTCGGTCATCTCCCACTTCTTGCCGCATGCCTCGCACCAGAGGAAAGTGCCCTCGGAGTGCATCTTTCCCTCCGTGCCGCATTTCGCGCACTTATAAAGCAGCGAATGCAGACCGTGCGCACGCTGCGGGTGATCCAGCACGATATTGTTCTCTTTTTGCCATGCGTAATCGTCGTATTGGAAATTGTCCACGATGCGGGCGTAGATCTCGTCTGCAGACAAGCTTTTGGTCTCCTCTGCGCTGACGATGGGGTACATCTCCGCTTCAATGGGGCCCTTCTTATTGATCCAGTTCCAGTGCGGGCAGGAAACGTGGTTGCCGTGAATGCGAATGACCACCACGGGCACGCGCAAAAATTTGACCAAGCTGCCAAGCGAAGGGGTCAGATACGAGGTACAGCCGTCCAAGGTGTATCTCGCCTCGGGAAACAGCACGAACACCGTCTGCAGCTTATCCACGCAGTATTTCATGTTTTTGATCAGCTGAAAATCCTGCACGTACTTGCGCTTACCCAGCACACCAAGATGACGCATCAGCGGCTCGGTGAAATCACGAAATCCCTCCAAGGTCATGACGTTGTTGACGGGTGCGCCGTTGGTTGCGTGCAGCATGACGTTGAGGTCAACCATGGACGCGTGGTTGATCAAGCACAGGTAGGGCTTGCCGTCAAGCTCCTCCATGCCGCGTCTTTCCAGCTTATAGGGTCTATGGCGCAGGTCGGGCAAGCTGATGATATGCTTTGCCACGCCCATCAAAAAGCCGGGCTTGTGTGGCTTCTTTTTGAAATCAAAACGCGGGGGCTGCTTGTTTTTACTCATACCCTCATCCTCTTTCGTTACAATTTTTTCATAATCTATCTGCATTATATCCGATTTTTCGCAATTTGTCAACCATAATTTCGCGCTTGCATACGGAATTTCAAAAAATTCTATTGACTTTATGCATATTTTATGGTACACTAATCCTCAATAGTGACAAAATTCAACGCATTGTATCATGGAGAAAAACATGCCCAAAACCAAAGACCAAAACAGACTTGCAAGAGAGCGCATTGTAGCCGCGCTGACCGCGCTGATGAGTGAAAAAGACTACGCAAGCATCTCTATTACCGAAATCACACAAAAAGCCAACGTTTCGCGCATGACCTATTACCGCAATTATTCCTCCAAAGAGGACATCCTACGCAAATTTATGGCAGACGTGGGCGAGCGTATGCACGCCAAGATCGTCGAGCAGGATCTGTACCACGACACCTATCAATACTACTACACGCTCTTTGAAATGCTGGGGCAGTATGAGGCTTTGGTCAACGCTTCGTTGACCGCGGGCTTGGACGGCTTGATCCTGGATTGCATTGCGCGCAACATGGATCAGACCTTTTTGGATTCGGATGCCCAGCCGCAAGCAGAAAAGTACCTGCTGCGCTATCACGCGGGCGCATTCTTCCACGTTTTCATCGAGTGGACGCGCAACAGCAGACAGGAGCCCTGCGAGCAAATGGCACGCCTGTGCGCCGATGCAGCAACCGGCAAGCTGCACTTTCCAAATCATCCATAATACGCAAATGACAGCAAGGGGCTGCGTGAATCACGCAGCCCCTTTTCATTTACGAAGATGCCAAAGAGCGTCCGTGTGGTGCACCTCATCAAAACGGATTTTCTCCTGCAAAACTAATCAAATTCATAGACAAAACAGCACAAGAGAAGGACTAAGTGCATGCCCCCTCTATACTTCCAGCGGAAAAATCACCACGCCTTCGCAATCCAGCAGCGCGACACCGTCCACGTCCAGAATGCCGATCAGCTCTTCCACTTCCTGCGTCAGATCAAAGCTGCGTATCACAACTCCGTTGCAAAGCAAGCACAGCACGTGCGTTTCGGGATCGTATTGCAGGTCGTATTGCAAAGACGTGCCATCCTTGCCGTCGCGCCCCGCAATCCCCTGCTCGCCCTTTTCACCCTGCGGACCTTGGGGACCGACTTCACCCTGCGGGCCTTGGGGTCCGACTTCACCCTGCGGGCCTTGCGGTCCGACTTCGCCTTGCGCGCCCTGAGGTCCCACTTCGCCGGGGTCGCCCTTGTCACCTTTCTCACCCTGCGCGCCAGCTTCACCGCGATCCCCCTTTTCACCTTTCTCGCCCTGCGGTCCTTGCGGTCCGACTTCGCCCTGCGGTCCTTGCGGTCCGACTTCGCCCTGCGGTCCTTGCGGTCCGACTTCGCCCTGCGGACCTTGGGGTCCGACTTCGCCCTGCGGTCCTTGCGGTCCGACTTCCCCCTGCGGACCTTGGGGTCCGACTTCGCCCTGCGGACCTTGCGGTCCGACTTCGCCTTGCAGGCCTTGCGGTCCGACTTCGCCCTGCGGACCTTGGGGTCCCACTTCGCCGGGGTCGCCCTTGTCACCTTTCTCGCCCTGCGGACCCATTGCACCGTCCTTGCCGGGTGCACCATCCTTACCGGGTGCGCCGTCCTTACCGTCCTTACCGTCCGCACCGTCCTTGCCGTTGAAGCCGTTTTGTCCGTCCGCTCCGTGCAGCGATGCCAGCCATTCCTGCTCCGTGCCCTTAAAGCCAAACTTTTGCGCAAGGCTATAGGCACTCAGATACACGCCGTTTTGCTCGGCTTGCGACCGAGGCATACCGTACGTGCGGATGACCCATTTGCGATACGCCTCATACTCCGAAATGTACAGCTTGCGGTATCGCGCATACCCTGCATCATTCTTCAGACGCGCATGCCCTCTGGCAAGCAACCAATAGCTGTACACGCGCGCATAGTGCCCCTTGACCACGGGCTCTGTATCTATATTTTCCTGCGTGTATGTGACCAAATCAGCATTCGTCAGCCCGAAAAGCTGCATTTGTACCATCTTTTCAATGTCGTTGAACCACGCAAGCAGCGTCGCCTCGTCCACTTTTCCCGAGAGCAGATTGCTTGCCTGCGTGATGATCTCTTTTACGGTTATATATATCACTCCTTCCTTGCTTTTGCCTTATTATATCAAAAAAGTGCCCAAATTGCGTCCCCTTGTGCGACGCCGGCGTCGCACAACAATACCACTCTGCCGCAGGCGGAATATCTCTTTTTTTGCGCTTTTGTCGATTCGTGCGGATGTTTGTGCAATCCGTGCAAAAGTCTTGCATTTGTTTTGTACATACAGTATAATTACAATGTTCGTATTATGGCAATTGTGCCAAAACCAAAAATAAAACATAATTAAAGGAGAATTTTTCAAATGAGAAACAATAAGGGTTTTTCTCTGGTTGAGCTGATCGTTGTTATCGCGATCATGGCTATCCTCGCAGCTGTTGCAATCCCCACTTTTGCTACTTTCATTACCAAGGCTCAGGTTGCTTCCGACACTGACTTCATGGCGCAGGTTGAAAGCGCTACTGATCTTGCATTCGCAGCTGAGCTGACCAAGCCTTCTGCAATCGCAGTACAATACAACTCTAACAGCAAAGCAATTGTAAGCATTACAGTCACTGTTAATAGCAAGGACTATGTTATCAATCAAAACAAGACCGTCACTTCCCCTGCTGGAGCGACCGATTCTGTTACCAAAGCATGTGAAGAACTGGCAAATGTGGTTGACATGAACTACACTTTCAAGGCTCCCGACAAAGTGGTTTCCACTGACGAGATTTGGACTCTGTCTCCTGCATCCTCTAACTAAAATTTCATTTGACATTCCCCGAACCCCATTGATTGCAATGGGGTTCTTTTTTATCCCCAATCATACAAACAAAAGGCTATCTCGAGATAGCCTTTTGCAACGCATCTTTATTCCTTTTTCTTGGTGACCACCAACGCAGCACCGCACGCGATCAGCAATCCGATGGCTGCCGTGCCCAATGCACCGTTACAGCCCTTGTCTGCACTCTGCGCGGTCTCGCTCTCCTGCTCCGCCACGCTCTCGGTCACGTGCTCGGTCTCTGTGCCCTGCTCGGTCACCGCATCGGTTACCTGCTCGGTCTCGCTCTCACTCTCCTGCGCATACGCCATCTGCAGCGTCATATCCGACGCAGGCGTGATGACCTGCCCGGGCGCATAGATCTCACCGCCCTCACCCGTGCACAAACCAAGAGCATCCGCGTCCAAGGTCAGCGCGGGGATCTGCCATGACGCGCCCTGCGCCACGCTCGCACTTACGCTGTGCTCCCCTGCCTCGATCTTGATCTCATATGCGGGATCTGCCGTCATAGGTGTGAAACGCTTCAAAGACACCCAAACGGTACTGCCGTCCTCCAACACCACGCTGCCGTACTTACCCTCGACCGCCGTGATGCGGTATACGCCGCCCGAGGTCAGATTTGTGACCTTGCCCGTGCTGCTGTCGGGTCCTGCATACGCTGCGATCTTGGCTTTATCCGCAATATAAAAGCCGGGTGCGTACGCATCGGTGGCGTAATGATCCACCTCGGGCACATCTGCGGTCTTGTACGCAATGCTGCCGTAGCCCACGATATAGCGGTTGCCAAGATCGTATTCGTGCAGCGCAACGCGGTTATCGCCGTTGCCCTCAATAGCGTACACAATGCCGTTCTCACATTTCAGCACGATGCCGATATGATCGCTTGAGCGATTGTGCGTCGCCGTCAGGCTCTTATAAAAGATCAGGTCGCCCTTTTTGGGTATGTAATCATCCGTGCGCGCATGATAGGATGCCCCTACTTTTGCGCCCTCGTTTACAAACCAGCTTCTCCACGCATGGCAGGATACGTACATGCCGCCCGTCAGATCCTTCTCCACGCCCGCCTGGCGCAAGCACCAGTTGACAAACGCCGCGCACCACGCATATCCGTAGCTTGTGCCGTTACCCTCGCCGTTATCCAGCTTGCCAAACAGCACGTTATATTCGGTAAAATTCTTGTTGCCGCCCGAATTCATACCGTCCAGATCGGCATTGCCGTTGCCCTCGTGATACCCAAGCTGAGAAAGTGCCACGGCAACCACGTCGGTCGCACCGTCCCCCGTCAGCTCGTAAGAGAGCAGATTATCGTAATACAACGTATCCTTATAGTCATCCGATACCTTGTACGAGGGCTCGACCGCCCCCACTGCAACCGCAAGCACGCTTGCCGCTATGGAAAGCGCTGCAAGCCCTGTTACTATTTTACTCGTTTTCATCGAAATCCATCCTTTTATGTCAAATCATAGTGAAATATATTTCCATTCCTATTATAACACAGGAAAGTCTTGTTGTAAATACCTTTGCGCGGACAACCCCTGTGGTAATATATGTAAGGCCGAGCAGGATTATGCAGGCAGCCGTCAAGGTCGAGTCCGCGTAAACAAAAGGAGCTGCCTCATGGGGCTGCGGAATAAGCGGTGTTACCAAGTCGGAGGCCAAGCGGTCTTAGGAAGACAACTGGGGCTATCAACTCCTTGGCACACAGAACGACATGGCTACGATCCGACTTTAAGGCCGAGCAGGATTATGCAGGCAGCCGTCAAGGTCGAGTCCGCGTAAACAAAAGGAGCTGCCTCATGGGGCTGCGGAATAAGCGGTGTTACC
>JAZNCE010000049.1:0-6443 GCA_045587385.1 Eubacteriales bacterium | reverse complement strand
ACCCACGGGACCCATTTATGGGTAGTAAGTAACAGTTGCATGGCTGGCAGGCCAATTGAAGGCGCACTTGTGCGCAGCCAGTATTATTAGGGCTATGCCCGAAACTGAAATACCCCCCGTTATACGGGGGGATATTTATTTTGGCAGTCGTCCTCCCCGCGCGCAGCGCTCACACATAAGCGCATATATTAACGCGTACATTATGGAAAACAAAAATATGACAATGTGCACAAATCATGGGACACCAAATGCACCAATATGCCCACCAACGGCTGTTGACGATTGACAAGATTCGTGATAAAATTTATGGTGTAATAATATTGTGTCGCACTGTCGGATCACGGCGAAAAAGGTTGGATCAAGTCGGCGCGGCACGCCGCCCCGAAAAGGGCAAAAAAACAAACAAAAAAACATTTTCGAAAGGAAAAAACTCACATGAAAAACTTTTTCAAGAAGCTTATGAGCTCCAAGTCTCAGAGCAAGTATTTCAGCGAGACCGTACAGCGCGTCGGCAAGAACAACGCCGGTTTCTCTCTGGTCGAGCTGATCGTTGTCATTGCCATTATGGCAATCCTCGCAGCTGTCGCTGTTATCGGCGTCAGTGTTTATATTCCTAAGGCACAGAAGGCTGCTGATGAGCAGATGGTTGCTGATATCAAGACTGCTGTTGATTTGTATGCAAATTTGGAATCTGTACAGCCTGGTCAGTCCGGCTACATTGTCATTCACAAGAACGGCGGTGGTGAATCTGGCAATGTATCTATTGGCGGTGCAATGGATACGTTCTTGACTGATGCTGTTGTTGCAACTTTTGGTGAAAAGTACGGTACTGAATTGAAGGTATCTTATGGCGAGTGGTCGGGAACCTTCTCTACTGATGAAATGGCCGCAATTCAGAACTCGGTGTTTATCAAAAACGTTTATGGTAGCGATGATGGTATTCTGGAAACGGTTGATATGTTGACCGATGCCATGAAGGGTTTCTATACGGATCTTGGTGTTGAAAATCCCCAGCAGGAAGCTAACGGTGCGATTTTGAGTGTTGCTGCTGGTACCAAGAGCGTTATTAACAAGGATAATTTCATCGCATGGTGGACGGATGGCAATCTGGAATCTCAACCTAATAATGGTCAGTGGAAATCTTTCAATTTTACCGGAGAAGATTTGAATGAAGAACTGAAGATTGAGTTGGCAGCAAGATATGCAAGAGACAAGGCGTTTGTTATGTTTACAAATTGCCCTGAGTGTGTGCAAATATTTGGTACATCCAGCAACAATCCTTTTGAAAATGTTAAAAGCTCTTCTGAGGCGTTTGTAGCATTAGATCAGCGCATTATTGAAACTAAAGCTCACATTCAGGGTACTGATGATGGGCAGGCATGCCAAACGTGCATGAATGCATTTAGCAACTATTTCTCTGAAACCGGTTCTGCAAAAAGTGACGCTGAAGCGTATATCGCTATGCTTGGTCAGATTGACGGTATGTCCGATCAAATTAAAAATAGCCCCGAGTATAAAAATGATGGCTTGTACACCAGCGGTTTTGTCAAGGATATTGTGAACGAATACATGACTTCGGTTGATTCCTACAAAAATACGAACGCAGGTGAGGGTGACATTGTGGTCACAGTTATTGTAGACCGTAACGGCAATATCCAATTTAAGACCAACTTGCCTGAATCGTAATGAGCTCTATGCGGGATTTGATGAATCGTAAGCCGCGTGGGTCTCAACTGCTTGATCAGTTGGTTCTTTACGTTCCCTTTGCCATCGCGTTAGGCTTGTTTGCTTGGGCGTTGATTTTTGAGATCCTGCACGTTGAGATTAGCCAAGAGGGAAGGGCGAGCATATACAGTACGCTTGGTACGATTACGTTTTACACGTGCATTCTGCTCAATACAATGTATGGACGCAAATATGGAATTGGTTGGCTGAGATGTTTGATTTTCTCTTTGGCAAACTTCTATTTAATACATAGTTACACATCGCAAGGGCTGACGTGGTTGGATATTCAAATGTTTGGCGAAGGGGCAATTATTTCGGCTCGCTCGCTCATTGTTCTGCCCCTGTTGTGTTTGATTCTTGCAAGGTTTTGCAATGTGGATACGCTTAACCTTTGCGATTATTTAACTCCGTATTATTTCTTTCATCACGGTGTGGTAACCGTGGCGTGTTGGTTTCAAGGTTGTTGCGCTGGGAATGCATACTCTTGGGGATTGCTCAATCCGTTGTCCGGAGCAATTGTTTTCCCTACACAACCGTGTATCATTCTGCTAAGCGTGATAATTGCGTTTTGGGGATTATACTATGCCAAAAAGCATGAATATAAAGCGAACGGTCTTGTGTTTGCCAATTCCATGTGCTTTTACGGTATCGGTCGTTACGTTATTGAATTGTTTTCGGATGATGCACGTGTATGGTGGGTGCTGTCGTGGTTCTCGGTTTGCTCACTGATCATGATTGCAGAAGGTTTTATCATACGCTATATTGTTCAAAAACGATACAGGACACCATCATGAATTCATGGAGGATATTTTATATGGTTAACAAACCAATGAAAATTAAATGCGGGAATCTTTTAGTAACAGCAACAGTATTTTTACTGTTAGTTGTCACGGTAATTGTTACTGCTTACGCAGCTGATTTGAGCGTGAACGTAGCAGGATTGTCCGCAAGCACCAGTGGAACAAACTGGACTGTCGATGATTCTGGCAATATTAACTGGACTGGAACCACGGCAAAGAGCGGTTGTGATAGTAATCCTACATATACGCCTCAAAGCGGAAGCTTAACTTTGACTAATAATTCCGGTGAAGCTAAAGTTCTTTCCTTCAGTTATAGTTTTACAGCGAATGGAGGAACTTTGAAAATTGGCACTGAGAATAAAAATTCAAGCGGCAGTTTTTCTGCAACGTTGGCAGACGGTGCATCGGTAACTCTTGAGGCGGCGTCTTCTTCAACTGCCGCTAATACCACAAAGGTTACACTTTCAAACATTAAGTTGGAAGCTCAATCAGTAGATATCACATTTGCAGCTCCGTCCAATGGTAGTTATACCATGAACGGTACGGCTATTACTGCCAACACTACAGTATCCAATCCGAATACAACCACGTATGCATTGGTTGCGACGCCTGAAAAGAATTACTGTTTTGGTGGTTGGTACTTGAACGGCATAAAAGTGTCTGAGGCTGCAAATGCAACTTTGGCATTTGCGTCTTCGGGAACTGTTACTGCGGAATTTTTGCCTGCTTATATGTCAGATCCGCTCTATAAGCAAGCCGTTGTTCCGAGTGATTCAAAGTATACTTTGGATCAATTAGTGAACATTGATTCTGCATATTTCCATGATGCCACCGAAAAAGTGGTGTACACCACGAATTCCTTCCCCGGAAATAATTCAGCATATTCGGTTACGGCAACGACAGCGGGGGCACCAAAGGATCATTATGATATGCATTATATTCCGTTCTCGGGTTGGAGTAACGGTATGCAGGCCTCTGCTTCGGGAAAAGCTACTGGTGACGTCATGTCTTCAGTAGCAGAGGAAACTTATGCTCACGTGAGAATTTTTACTGACATAATCCAAATTTATGCAAAAGAAAACTGCAATATTTCCTTTGACTATGTAAACAGACTTACTGGTGGTCAGAGCGGGATCATGTCTAGCTATGAGCTCCAACGCAATGTATACGGATATATCACTACTTCTGATACAGCGTCTCTTCAGACAATCAAAAGCGGAGCCGGAATCAATCTTACAGAAGATAGTGGTAATAGTGGAGCAATTGCGTTGTCAAAGGGGCAATATTTGTATATTGTAGCCACTGCGTATCTCAAGCAAAGAAACTTGGGTAGCATTGCGTCAGTAAGTTACAAATATTCTGCTGCTATTTCTAATTTCTCTGTTTCCTATAATGAGAAGAAAGATGTTTTAAGTGCTGGCTTTGTAGAGGCAGGCACGAATAAGGCTCTTCCTTCCGGGCAGATCAATATTAATAACGCCGGTTACAATATTGGTAGTAATGGTAAAGTGGCAGATATGACGTTTGCAGATCAGGCTTCGGTGATATTCAAGATTAATTCTGCTCCCGCCAATTACGTACATATCGGTTGGGCAATCACTCCTAAGGGAGGATCGACCGAGTATGTGTATGAACCCACCTATCAACGCACGCTGACAGAGGACGTGACAGTGAATGCCATCTTTGCGCCTAAGATGACCATCACTATGGGTGCAAACGGGTATGCGGATGCAACCTACACGTTGTTTGACGGCACGGCTGCCAATGGGCAGTACGTGGCAAGAAACAGTGCTTGCACCGAGTACTACACTACCCTTGCAGATGCATTCAGCAAGACTGATAAGGTAGTGCTGCTGGCAGGTGCCACCATCAACGGTGATTGGACGATTCCTGCCGGCAAGACCTTTGTGATTCCTTACGGTATCAATGATGCGGGCAGCACAACGCCGGATCCTAATGCAATGGCATGGGGCATGGGTGCAGATTACTGCCTTGTCAATCTCAACGGCAATCTGACCGTGGATGGTACGCTGTTAGTCAATGCACAGCAGAATCAAAGCACCGGTGCGCCGGGTGGCAACCCCGGACATCTGGTTGTGGCATCCGGAAAGACGATTACCGTAAACGGTTCACTGTATGCCTACGGTCCTGTGACGGGTGCCGGTAAGGTAACCGCAAATGCCACGGCTAAGATCCATGAGACCATGGAATTCTCGGACAACACCGTTGTTATTTATATCTACAATATTTATAACGAAAAATCTTCCAAAAAGGTGTTCCCGTTCAACACCATGTTTGTCAACTCGATTGAGATTCCCGTGACCTACAGTCAAGGTGCAACGTTGACCGGTCACATAGCGCTCAAGTATGACACGGTCTGCACAGCTGAGATTCCGATCATCGCACCCTCCGGTGCCATGATGAATCATACCGCCGGCACAATTACCAAGTATTTCGATCATGCCAAGGGGCAATTCGTGTTCCAATTTAACGAAGGCTCCAAGGTCAGCACCGGTTCTTTCTCAATTAGTATGGATGTAACGGTCGCACTACAGTCAAAGACTATCACATTGAATACTGCTGATTATTATCTGCCTTTGTCCTCTGCGTTCCGCTTTGAAATTGCCGGTGACTTGACGATCAACGGCAAATACAAGTGTCTGCCCGGTATGACTATTGATGTCAAAGAGACCGGTAAGCTGACCATAGCGGAGGGCAGTGAAGTCATTCTGTACCGCAGAAATGACTATGACTATCGCGGTAAGCATGCAAACAGCACCGAGCAGTGGGGCTTCAGCGAAAAACCTTATCCCGTAAATCCCCAGCGCTTTAACGGTGTAACTTATCCTTTCACTTTCAATGATGCCAATATGGGCAGCGCAAAGCTCAACGTGGACGGCGAAGTGATCGTTAATGGCGGTCTGTACGTCACTAATGAGCTGATGACCGAGGGCAACGGTATTTCGTATACTGCGGACGGTTATAACTTCTTGACCGGTACCGGTAAGATCGACATGACCAACGCAAGTACCTCTTTGACTGCGGTCAATGAAGTTTTGCGTGCTGCATCCACCAATGACCTTGCATGGACTACTGTTGATGTAGTGCCTCTCAAGGGCTTGAAGGCTGATGCGACTGAAAACATCCCCGGTAATTATGAGTCTCTTACAGGCGTTATGTACGGTGGCACTAACGCTTCCGGTTTGAATGCTTGGAGTGCAGACTCCTGCGCATTGGGGCACGGCTTAAACAAGACCGATGCAGTACTTCCCACATGTACCACAGGTGGTAACAGCGAATACTACACTTGTAAAAAGTGCGGCCGGTTCTTCTCCGACGCAGAAGGCACCGTTTCCATTGAGGAAAATAGCTGGGTGCAGAGTGAACTCGGACATGACTATTCCGAAGAATGGACAACTGATAAGGCAGCAACTTGCACCGAGGTTGGTAGCAAGTCGCACCATTGCTCCAGATGTGATAGTAAGGCGGACGTAACCGAAATTCCCGCGCTTGGTCATACCGAGGGCGAAGTTGTTGTAGAAAACAACGTAGATCCTGACTGCGTGAACGCAGGCTCTTACGACAACGTCGTTTACTGTACTGTATGTAAGGCAGAGGTCAGCCGCAACACTGTAACGGTTGACGCGCTTGGACATGACTATTCCGAAGAATGGACAACTGATAAGGCAGCAACTTGCACCGAGGTTGGTAGCAAGTCGCACCATTGTTCCAGATGTGATAGCAAGTCTGACGTAACCGAAATTCCCGCGCTTGGTCATACCGAGGGCGAAGTTGTTGTAGAAAACAACGTAGATCCTGACTGCGAGAACGCAGGCTCTTACGACAACGTCGTTTACTGTACTGTATGTGAGGCAGAGATTAGCCGCGAGACCATTACGGTTGATGCGCTTGGACACG
>JAZNCE010000048.1:0-99319 GCA_045587385.1 Eubacteriales bacterium | reverse complement strand
CGTCAAAACTGCTCGCACCCGAGGGCGAATGCATTTTTGATAGATTTTGGTGGGATTTTGCGAAGCAAGATACCAATCTTGCGAGTAAAAGCACGCCGAAAGATGCGAAAATGAATCGCCCTCGGGCAATTCGGTTCGATTCCCGTACGGCTATCCATTTCGGTAGAACGTTCTTAACTCAATGACATTGCGGGGATGCGATTCCCACATTTTTTATCCCCCACCGCGCGGTGGGGGATATTCTTTATACATGATTATTTTCCTTTATCGACAAGACCCGGATGGTACGCGCTGGCGCTTTGCGTGTGGATATCATAGGCGTAAACAGAGCCGACTCTGATCACGTCGTCGGTGCGGATATCCGAACGCTTGACATCGGCTAACACGTATGTGCTGAACATATCGGTGGTCATATCGCCTTGTCCGCAGTCAAACTTGACTACGGGATACAAGCCAAAATAAGAAACGCCGCCGGTGTTGTAAAGCTGCGCACCGATGCCTGCAAGCCCCAACACCTGTTCGGAGGAGCATTGCTGAACGTGAATGAGCACAATGGCAAATTCCTCGAAGTACTCGCGGTTGTAACGAGTTGAGGTAAGCACGTGTGCAAACGCCTCATATTCGCTATAGGAGTCAAGCACCGTCACCTCGTCAAGCCCGGACAGACCCACCTGCCCCAAAATCTCTACGTTGTACATGGGCACCTCGGTATAATGCTCTCTTTTGAAGCGATTCAATACGAATTGCTCGGTCGGGTATGTCATCGGCTGGCACGTATATCCGTACCATTCGGGCTCGGAGAATCCTTGCGCGCCAATCCAATAATATACGGTGTAGTCGGGTGCGTTTTTGTTGTCGGGCGCACTCTTATCATTGCTTGGTACATGGTGAACAGAGGGTGCGTTGCCTTCGAATATGACGATTTCCAAATTCATGCATTCCTTGAAATCGATGTCGTAGATGTCGGTGAGCGAAGCAGGGAATATGATCGAGGAGATCGATGTGTTCTCAAACGCAGCGCTGCCGATATATTCCAGCCCTTCATTTAAGGTAACGCGCTTAAGATTGGGAGAAAGAGCGAATGCATAAGCTCCAATGGAAATCACGGAGGAGGGGATAGTTACTTCTTGCAATAAACTGTCCGTAAATGCGCCTGCATGTATTTCGGTTACGCCGTCTAAGATCGTCACGCTCTTCAGGCTTCCTGTGAATGCGTTTTCTCCCCAATCTGTCAGTGTGGGGCGAATGACTATGCCCGAGAGATTAGGGCAGTATGCAAAGCTCAGCTTTCCAATCGATTTGAGTGCATAGGGCAAATTGATTGTTGTCAGCGAGGCGCATTTTTCAAATGCACTCTCCCCGATGCTGCGCACGTTATCCGACATATCTACGGTGATCAGATTGGTGCAGTAGTAAAATGCTTCGGTTTCAATTTTTGTGATCGAATCGGGGATAGATACGTGCGTAATAGTTTCGTTGTATGCAAACGCTTTCTCTCCGATCACCGTCACCTTTGCTCCCGAGATGGTTTCGGGCACGAACACCACGGTTTCGTTGCCGTTTTTGACAAATTTTGTGATCTTCATAGTGCCGTCATCGAGCTTGACCGCCTGAAATACGTGACCGTTTGTGCCGACTGTTTCGGAGGGATTACCCTGCAATACGGCAAAGAAGTCCTTCCAGTTCACGTTGCCGTCCGCGCCTACCGTATCCTTGAGCGCACCCCAATCGATGCCGCCAATCAGCTCACCCACAAGTCCGCCATGTGCGACATTCTGCTCCGAGTCCCCCTGCGTCGGGTCTTGCGGCTCGCTGCCATCGTTTACGTGGTCGCGCGTCGCAATATATCCCACCGCCAGCGCAAACGCGCCCGCAATCGGTGTGATCAGCATAACAAACGCCAGCACTGCTGCGATCAGCGCGATCTTAAAGCCGCGCTTTTGGCGGAAGGGAAGGGGCTTATCCGCTGCGGCAATGATCTCGGGATCGATCTCACCCATCAGTTCGTAAAATTTATCTTCTCTCATACGTTGATCCACTCCTTATCTAAGTATTCCTTGAGCTTTTGTCTGGTTCTGGAAAGGATCTTAAGCACGTTTGCCTGCGAGGTGCCAAAGCGTTTTGCAATGTCGGGCACGCTGTCTGTGTAAAAGTAACGGCGCACGAACATGTTGCGCTGCCGCTCGGGCAGGGAATAGAGAAATTGATTAAGCAGCTCCACGAACGCCTGCTCGCGCCACGCGTCGTCTGCACGATAGTCGGATGCCGTGATCTCGCTGATCTCATCAAACGCAACCGCCAACTCACCGCATCCGCGCTTTTCGCGGTGCGAGCTCTTGTATTTATCAAGGGCTAAATTGCGCGTGATCTTACCAACGTAGGTTTTGAGCAAGGTAGGCTGTGCGGGCGGGATGGAATTCCAGGTGCGCAGCCAGGTGTCGTTGACGCATTCCTCTGCGTCCTGCAGATTTTGCAGGATATTTTGTGCAATATTCGTGCAATAACCGCCGTATTTGCTTTGTGTTTCGGCAATCGCGCGCTCATCTCGCGCAAAATACAGTGCCACGATCTGACTGTCCAGCATACGCGTCATCTCCTTTCTGTGTGTCCTTCACCCATATACACGACGTCCGCCGCCAATTCTGACACTATTTTAGCATATTTTTTGAATTTTTTCAAGATGTAGGGCGGGGCTTTATGTCCCGCCGCATGCCGCCCCGTCCGTGTCATCCTGAGCGGAGAAAACATCCCGGGTGGATGTTTTCGGAGTCGAACTTTCAAAAATCTGCAACGAATTGCGGATTTTTGAAAGGCAAAATGCCTAAGGCATTTTGAGGATCTGCGTTCGATACGAATGAGTTGGTAGGGCGGGGCTTTACGTCCCGCCGCTGGCGCAAATGTGACTTTGACTAAACAGACGTTGCACAAACCGTTCACAGATCCCGCGTCGCCACGACACGGGGGACAGTCCCGCAGTATCATGTCCTGCGGACACGACACGGGGGACAGTCCCCGGTATCATGGCTCGCGCTTTTGCTTGCTCGGTCACGCTGTGCCCTCGACCCGCAAAAGTTCGACTCGGTCGTGCACGCACTTCCTCGCTCAGGATGACACAAGATGTGGCGGATATGGCATTTGTCCCTATGAAAAAACCGCCCGCGGCATGCCGCGGGCGGGGAAATGATGTTCAATTACTCAGCAATTACCTTGACAAAGGTCTTCTTGCCCTTGCGGAACAGCTTACCCTGGGCAAGATCAGCCTTGGTGTAAGCGGTCTTGAAGTCGGTGATCTTTTCGCCGTCTACGGTCACGCCGCCCTGCTGGATCGCGGTGCGCGCCTCGGACTTGGACTTGACAAGTCCTGCCTTGACCATGACGGAGCCGATGTCGATCTGACCCTCAACCATGCCGCCGGTGAAGTCAGCGTCGGTCAGCTTATACTCGGGAGCGTTTGCCTCACCGCCTGCGGAGAACAGGGAGCGTGCCTGCGCCTGTGCCTTTTCTGCTTCCTCTTCGCCGTGTACCAGCTTGGTCAGCTCGTAAGCAAGAATTTCCTTGGCAGTATTGAGCTGTGCACCCTCCCAGGAATCCATTGCGTCGATCTGCTCAAGAGGCAGGAAGGTCAGCATACGGATGCACTTGAGTACGTCCGCGTCGTTTACGTTTCTCCAGTACTGGTAGAAGTCGTAGGGAGTGGTCTTCTTGGGATCAAGCCATACGGCACCCGATGCGGTTTTACCCATCTTCTTGCCCTCGGAGTTGAGGAGTAGGGTAATGGTCATGGCGTAAGCGTCCTTGCCAAGCTTTCTGCGGATCAGCTCGGTGCCGCCCAGCATGTTGGACCACTGGTCGTCGCCGCCGAACTGCATGTTGCAGCCGTAGTTCTTGTACAGATGGTAGAAGTCGTAGGACTGCATGATCATGTAGTTGAATTCTAAGAAGGAAAGCCCCTTTTCCATACGCTGCTTGTAGCACTCTGCGCTGAGCATCTTGTTGACGGAGAAGCATGCGCCAACGTCGCGCAGTACCTCAACGTAGTTAAGCTGCATCAGCCAATCCTTGTTGTTGACAAGGATCGCCTTGCCCTCGCCAAAGTCAATAAAGCGGGACATCTGCTGCTTGAAGCATTCAACGTTGTGTGCAATGGTTTCTTCGGTCATCATCTGACGCATGTCGGTTCTGCCCGAGGGGTCACCGACCATAGCGGTGCCGCCGCCGATGAGTACGACGGGCTTGTTGCCTGCCATCTGCAGTCTCTTCATCAGGCACAGAGCCATGAAGTGACCAACGTGCAGGGAGTCAGCGGTGGGGTCAAAGCCAATGTAGAAGGTCGCCTTACCTGCGTTGATCATATCTCTGATCTCTGCTTCGTCGGTGACCTGGGCGATCAGTCCCCTCGCTTGCAATTCTTCGTAGATTTGCATAGTTTGTGTTCTCCTTTGTGTGTAAAAAAATAAAAAGTCCCCGACCTCGGCACGCACCGAAATCAAGGACGGGCGGGGACGCCGCCGTGTTACCACCTTGCTTCGCTCCTTTCTTGCAAAAGAAGCCTCTGTCGGCTGCTTGTCAAAAACGCGCAGTCGCATTCCGATAACGGGGAATTGCCGCCGCAGCCTACAAGGGAAAACCGTTCGGGGCGGAGCTCGGGGATGTATTTCGCCGCTGCCATCCTCGCCCCTCTCATCAACCGGGTACTTTCTGTGAGTCGCATGCGGGTACTTCTTCCCGTCAAAGCCGATATATGTGACATTATATAGCAAGAAAAGGGAATTGTCAAGTGCAAAATCAAAAATGTTGCGCAAATTCAAAAAAATACAACTTTTTTTGAAAAAACGTGTACATTTCTTCAAAAAATGCGTCTATATAAGTGAAGACACATTTTTCTTGACACAAAATGCGCAATGTGATACAATGGAATTGCATAGATAAAAGGGAGGAAACATCATGAGATGCATGGGAAAATTGATTCGCTCGTACAGAGTAAAAAAGCAAATGACCGTACAGGACGTGGCGGCAGCACTTGGCGTAAACGAGCGTCTTGTGACCAAATGGGAAACGGGCAGAGCTATGCCCGATGCACCCATGATCGAGCAGATTTCCACCCTTTTGGAGATCCCCACCGGTGCGTGGATCAGCACAACCATGCACGGACTTCAGTGCCAAAGGCGCAGCCTGCTGATTACGGTGCTTGCCCTGCTGCTTGCTGTTTTGCTTGCACTTGGGGGCATTGGTATGTATGCAAGACAGATTTTGGAGCGCATGGAATACGTACTGTACGGTGGCTTTGGCAGCTTGGCAAGCAATTATGCCGTAAGCGTGTCTATGACGGAGCTGATTGCAACCCCCGAGCGGTATCATGGCGTCAGGGTGCGCTTGATCGCCGTGGGTAATCTTGAGTTTGAGGGGAACTACATCAGCACCGATAAAGAAGCATGGGAAAACCATACCACTGACAAAATCTGGGTCGAGCTTGGTGAGGAGCTGGAGCCGTATTACGAGAGATTGCAAAGATATAACGGCGAATACGTGATCATTGAGGGCGTGTTTGATATGTACGACAAAGGACATTTTGCAATGTTCCAAGGCGCTTTACATGATGTGGATCGATATGAATTGTGGAATCTGTAAGAGAGGGGAAAAAGTATGAAAAAAGCACTGAAAATATGGATGCTTGCACTGATATTGTTTCTTTGCCTGTCCGTGCTTTGTGCGTGTGACAGCGATCCGTATAGAGGTCGTCGCCCGACCGACCAAAAGAATACCGAATGGGTGTGTGAGGAATATCAGATGTCGTTTGAGGTTAACGACGAGGGAAGGGTGAAAAATGCCGTTCTCAACATCAATGACACGGAACGTACGTTTGATCTTTTGTGGGAAGGGGTCCCCAATCCAATCATGCCGGATGTGATCGTTTTTGATCCGCAAGACCTTGAAGGGGACAGCTCGCTCTTTTCGGGAGATTGCAAATTTGCAAGAAAATATTTTGAGATTACGGTTACGAATGACCCGTACGGTTTTTTCCCCGAGGGTTGCACGCTGCGCTTTGAACGAGTGGAGTAGAAAAGTAAACGATTACAAAGCAGACGCGCAGCGCGTCTGCTTTTTCTATGGTAAAAACGAGTTTGCCGGTCCGTTGGGGGTATGTGAAAAACCGTTTCCGTTCTTTTTTTGAGCAAGTAGCCGCAAAAAGAAGAACATATTTGCTTCGCAAATGAAAACGGCGTACAGGATGATTTCGCGCCTGCGGGCGCGACTTGGGGCGCTGCCCCAAGTCCCTGCGACCTTTTTGAAAAAAGGTCGATCAAAAACTTTCGTAATTTTTGGGGATTTGAAATTTTGCCGCGTTTCCAAATTTTTCTTTCAAACCGTCCGCTCTCCGTTGACAAAACCCGCACAATACTTTATAATATATTTATACCTTAGAATAATTCCCGGTTTTTACGGAAACCATGAATGATAGATAGCCGCACGGGAGTCGAACCGAGTTGCCCGATGGCGATTCATTTTCGCATCTTTCGGCGTGCTTTTACTCGCAAGATTTGTATCTTGCTTCGCAAAATCGCACCAAAATCTATCAAAAATGCATTCGCCCTCGGGTGCGAGCAGTTTTGACGCAGCAGATTTTTTCTATCCCAAAAGCTTTTCCCGCAGGGCATATAGGCGATATGTCCAAGGGGAAAGATGAAGGGATCGGGAAAATCTGCTTGTCAAAACCAACTTGGCTCGATTCCCGTGCGGCTAACCCCAAGGAGCTCGCCGTGGTCTTTTCGTCGCTGATCTTTTTGTTTGCATATCTGCCGCTGACGCTGGCTGCGTACTACGTTTTTCCGCGTAAATGGAGAAACGTGGTACTTTTCGTGCTGTCGCTGGTATTTTACGGCTGGGGCGAGCCTTTGTACATTCTTTTGATGATGGCATCCATCACGGTGGCGTACGTGGGCGGCTTCTTTATTGAAAAATACCGCCATACCGCCCCCGGGAAGTGCAAGGCGGCAATGGTCCTCTCGCTTGCCCTCAATCTGTCGTTTTTACTGTTCTTCAAATACTTCAACTTCACCATGGAAACGCTGTCGCTGATCCCGTTCCTTTCGGGCGTGGCAAAGCCGATCGAGGGGCTTTCGCTGCCCGTGGGCATTTCGTTCTACACCTTTCAGATCATGTCCTATACCATCGATCTGTACCGCCGCGAGACCGAGGTGCAAAAGAATTATATCGCCTTTGGCACCTACGTTACGCTGTTTCCGCAGCTGATCGCGGGCCCCATCGTGCGTTACCGCGACGTGGACGATCAGCTCATCGGTCGCCGCGAGAATTTAGCCGACTTTGCCGCAGGCGTGCGCCGTTTTTGCGCAGGTCTTGCCAAAAAGGTGCTGCTTGGTGACGGCGCGGCTGCCGCGTTCCGCTATTTCTCGGCGGCTGCAGGCTTTGAGCACACCGCGCTCGGCGCGTGGATGACCGTCATTTGCTACACGTTGCATATCTATTACGACTTTTCCGGCTACTCCGATATGGCGATTGGCCTTGGCATGATGTTCGGCTTCAAATTCCCCGAAAACTTCAATTACCCTTATATTGCAAGGAGTATTACCGAGTTCTGGCGTCGCTGGCACATCACGCTTTCCACGTGGTTTCGAGAGTACGTGTATATCCCGCTGGGCGGCAACCGAAAGGGAAAGGCGCGCCAGTATCTCAACCTTGCCGCAGTATGGTTGCTGACGGGTCTTTGGCACGGTGCTTCCTGGAATTTCGTGCTGTGGGGCGCGTATTTCCTGGTCATTCTGGTCATTGAAAAGGCGTTCTTACTCAAAGCCTTTGAAAAAGTGCCGCGCGTTCTGACGCACGCCTATGCGCTACTCCTGATCGGCATCGGCTGGATCATTTTCGCATTCCCCAACCTTTCCGAGGGCTGGGCGATCTTTACGGGCATGTTCGGCATCGGCACGGTTGGCTTTGCCTCACCTATAGCATTATACGAAGCGTTGCGTTATCTGCCGCTCTTGATCGTGTGCTTTGTAGGCGTCACACCGTTGCCCAAAAAGCTGTTTGACAAATGCAAGGAAAAACCCCTTGTGGCGTATATAACCCCCGTGGCGTGCGCGCTTGTGCTCGTGCTTTGCACGGCGTATCTGGTGGACTCCACCTTCAGCCCGTTCCTTTACTATATTTTCTAAAAGGAGGTAAGCATGAAGCATCAAAAAATCATTCAAATACTGACCATCGTGCTGTTCGTGCTGCCTCTGGCACTTGGGCTTTTACTGTTTGCCTTACTGCCGGATAACGACTTTTCCGCAGAGGAGAACCGCAGTCTGCAGACTTTCCCTAAGTTGACCTGGACGTCGCTCAAGGACGGCAAATTCGGTTCGGATATGAACGAATATTTTGCCGACCAGTTTCCCGTGCGTGACGCGCTGGTGGGCATCAAGGGCATTGCCGAGCTTGCAATCGGCAAGCAGGGCAACAACGGTGTGGCATTAGGTAAGGACGGCGTGCTTGCCGTGCGCTGGTTTGATTCCTACGTGGATCGCTTGACCCGCGTGTACGACACCGATTATTACTCCGAGGACAGCGTTGCCGCGCAGACAAATGCGCTGGGGCAGCTTGCAGCAGACCTTGCCGCGCAAAATATACCGCTGACCGTGGTGATCCCGCCGCGCACGCTGGACGTGTACGGGGATAAGCTCGGCTATCCTGCCGAAATGGCAGAGAGATTGTGGGCGGATATTGACGCAGGGCTTGACGAGAACGTCAACTACCTTGATTTGCGCGCAATCATGCAAAACGCCACCGAAAACGGGGAATACGTTTACTACCGTACCGACCACCATTGGACGACCAAGGGCGCATACCTCGCCTATACCGAGCTGATGCGCGCATGGAGCAGGGAAAACGATATCATTCCCGAAAGCGTGTTTGAGATCGAAACCGTTGAAGGATTCTACGGCACGACCTGGTCGCGCGCGGGGCTGAAATTTATTGTGCCCGACACCTTGGAGATCTGGCACTTTGAGGGTGAGGACAGCTATACCGTCACCGATCCCGCTACCGGTAAGAGCTTTTCGGGCTTTTATAACCGCGAATATCTTGTAAAAAAGGATAAATATTCCGCATTTCTGGACGGTACGCACAGCGTGCTGACCGTGACCCAAAATGGCGGCACGGATCGCCCGACGCTGCTGGTGCTCAAGGATTCCTTCTTTAACAGCACCGTGCCGTTTTTGGCGCAGCACTATGATCTTGTCGTAGTCAACCTCTCCGTGGGCGGTGTCCAGCCGCTTGCCGAGTATATTGCGCAGTACGGCTGTGACGGCGTATTGATTATGTACAACGGTGAAAATATTATGGAAAACAACGCGCTTGCGAGCGTGATCTATCAAAAACAAATCAAGCAGGAGGATATGCAATGAGCTTTTGGATCATGGCGGACGACCGCCCCACAACACCCAAGTTCTATTATTTTACTAAAAATTTCAATGCCCCTGAGGGAGCTTCCTTCAAGGTGCGCGTCTGCGGTGACAGCCGATACGCGCTGTATCTCAACGGGCATCTTGTCTGTGAGGGTCCCTGCCAGGGCTCTTCCTATCAGACCTACTTTGAAACAGAGGATCTGACCCCGTACTTAAAGGAAGGGGAGAACACCCTGTTTGCTAAGGTGCTTTATGTCACCGAGGGATATTTTATTTCCGTCTTCCGTAAATCGCGCCCTGCTTTCTGGCTGGACGGTGAGCTGCGCACGGGCTGCGAGACTGTCAGCGTAGGCACGGACGCAAGCTGGACCTGCGAGCGCGAGGATGCCTGCGCGTTTTCCAATATGCCCGGTATTCATATTTCCATTCCGCCCTTTGAGCAGTGGAGCGGTGCAAGCGCAAAGACGCCCGTGCCCGTCATCCAAGCCTACGAGCCGCAGATCGAGAGAGGCTGCTATGACCTGTGCGGCTTGAATGAAACCTACATCATGTCCCCCCGTCCCGTGCCTGCTATGCAGACCGAGGACTATTTGCCCTTGCAAAAGGTGCGCGCAGGGGAGGGCTTTGTCGAGTATGACGCAGTCAATTACACAACCGCCAAGATCCGCCTTGGATTTAAGGCGAAAAAGGGCACAAAAGTGCGCCTTGTCTGGTCGGAATGCTACAGCGTAGCAGATGCGCTGGGTAATCGCTATAAGGCAAAGAGAGATGCGTACGACGATCCTACGGCAGAGCTGCAGGGCGGCTTTGATACGCTGACCGCTACGGGCGAGGAGCAGATCTTCGTGCCGTTCTGGTATCGTTCCTTCCGCTTTGTCCGTGTGGAATTTGAAGATCCCGATTTTGCGCTGACCGCATTTGATTATGCGTTTTATCATTACCCCTTGGATAAGGCAGGCGAATTTTCCTGCTCTGATCCCAGATATAACGAGATGTGGAAAATCAGCCGTAATACCGTGCTTTGCTGCATGCACGAGATGTACGTGGACTGCCCGTATTACGAGCAGCAGCAATACGATATGGACAGCGCGCTGGAAATGCTGTTCACGCTGCGCATGAGTGCTGACGACCGCATGCCCTTCAAGTCGATTAAGGACTTTGCGCATTCGCAAATGGCGGACGGCATGCTGCAGGCAAACTATCCCTCTGTAATGACGCAGATCATTCCCGATTTTACCTTGTTCTGGGTGCTGATGCTGCGTGATTATCTGCGCTATTGCGGATACGGTGCGGATGCACTTGCACGTGTGCGCTCCATGACGGGCACGGTTGACCGCGCGCTGGAGGGCTTTGAGAAATATATGACCGAGCAGGGCTTGATCGGTGTCACGCCCTACTGGCATTTCGTGGACTGGGTGCCCGGCTGGCACGTGGGCGTGCCGAACGGCGGCTTTACCGAGCCCTTGACCGTGACTTCCTTGATGTTCGCAGCTGCATTGCAGGCTGCTGCTGAGATCTGTCAAGCTGTCGGCAGACCCGGACTTGCAGAGGACTATCGCGCAAGAGCCGCACAGATGATTGACAACGTGCAGACGCATTGCTACGACGAGGCGGTTGGATTGTACCGCAATACACCCACTGTGGCAGAATACAGCCAGCATACCACGCTGTGGGCAATTTTGTCGGGGGCTGTGAGCGGGGAAGAGGCGGGCGCGCTGCTTGACCGCACCTTTAACGCGCAAGTGCCTGTTTCGGTTTGCTCCTTCTCCATGGGCCACTATATGTTCCGCGCGCTGGAGTGCGGCAACCGCTACGATCAATACGCAAAACGCCAGCTGCAGGGCTGGGAGACCATGCTTGATCTGCATTGCACCACCTGGTGCGAAAATCCCGACAGCCCCAGAAGTGAATGCCACGGCTGGAGCTCTGCGCCTATCTATGAGTTTTCTGCCATGGTGCTGGGCGTTTGCCCCACCGAGGACGGCTACAAGAGCGTGCGCATTCAGCCCCGCGTGCATGCGTACGATCTGACGTGGGCAAAGGGAACGATCCCCACGCCGCACGGCATCATTACGGTTGCATGGGAAAAAGCCGAGGGCAAGCTGACGCTGGAGGTCTCCCTCCCCGCACATTCCACTCTTGCCTGCGAGGTCGTCCTGCCTGATGGAAGCACCTATACCCAGACCGATCCTACCGCGAGATATAACTGCAAGCTTTGATTTTTTAATTAAAATTTGCCATTCATAAAACCTGCATCATCGTTCAAAATAATAGCAGAGCACGCGAAGGTTTTTGCGGACTCCATTTAGATAGATTATTTTGAAAAGAACGGGGAAGCGTGCGGGAAGTGCCCGCGCAGCTGTCCCTACAAGGAGAATTGTTATGGCAAACAAGGAAGCAAAGAAGGCACTTGAGCAGTTCAAGATGCAGGCAGCAAACGAAGTAGGCGTAACCCTGAACCAGGGCTACAACGGTCAGCTGACCTCCCAGCAGGCAGGCTCCATCGGCGGCCAGATGGTCAAGAAGATGGTTGAGTCCTACGAGAACAGCCTCAAGACCAAGTAAAATACTGCAAGGAAATGACACAGGGCGGTCGCGCAAGCGATCGCCCAAATTTTTTTGCAAAAAAGCATGACAAAACGTGCATTATATGATATAATGAATGCAATGAAAAAACATATCACGGAAAGGAATCGTAAATATGAAAAAAACAGTTCTCAAGGAATATGCCAAGCTGCTGGCGTACTGCGGCTTGAATATTAAAAAAGGTGACGTTGTCATTATCAACGCATCCTTGGATCAGCCCGATTTTGTGGTCATGGCAGCAGAGGCTTGCTATAAAAGAGGTGCTGCACGCGTCATGGTAGAATGGGATTATCAGCCCATGACCAAGCTTGCCGTCAAGTACCGCACGCTTAAGAGCCTTGGCACCATCGAGGCATTCGAGGAGGCAAAGCTCAAGTATCGCCTTGAAAAGAATCCCGCTATGCTGTATCTCTTGTCCGATGACCCCGACGGTCTGAAGGGCATCAACCAGGAAAAGATGACCAAGGCAGCACGCATGAAGTACCCCGTCATCAAGCCTTACCGCGACGCCATGGACAACAAGTACAAGTGGTGCATCGCGTCCGTGCCCGGCAACGCATGGGCAAAGAAGGTGTTCCCGGGCGAGCGCACTTCCGTTGCTGTGGAAAAGCTGTGGAATGCGATTCTGTATACCTCCCGCGTGCTGGATGCCGAGGGAAATCTGCTTGATGCTGTTGCCGAGTGGGACAAGCACAACAAGAATTTTGCAGAAAAGTGCGCATATCTCAACAGCCTTGGCTTGACCGAATTGCATTACACCGCATCCAACGGTACTGATCTGACCGTGGGTCTGATCCCCGAGGGCATTTTCCTTGGCGGCGGTGAGAACACGCTGGGCGGTGAATACTATAATCCCAACATTCCCACCGAGGAGACCTTCACCTCTCCCCGTGCGGGCAGCGCAGAGGGCATCGTGTATTCCAGCCTGCCGCTTTCCTACCGCGGTGAGGTCATCGATAACTTCTCGCTCCGCTTCGAGGGTGGCAAGGCAGTAGAGGCACATGCGGAGAAGAACGAAGATCTCTTAAAGCAGATGATCTCCATGGACGAGGGCGCGGCTATGCTTGGCGAGTGCGCGCTTGTGCCTTATGATTCTCCCATTCGCAACAGCGGCATTACCTTCTACGAAACGCTGTTTGACGAAAATGCCGCTTGCCACCTTGCCATGGGTGCGGGCTTTACCAACTGCCTGCGCGACTACGACAAGTACACCCTGGAAGAGGCACACGCAATGGGTATCAACGACTCTATGATCCACGTCGATTTCATGATCGGTACGGCTGACCTTTGCATCGAGGGCAAGACTGCTGACGGCAGCGTGGTAAAGATCTTTGAGAACGGCAACTGGGCGTTCTGATATGACCGATAGAAGGCTGATCACGGTGGATTTTGCCTCGGTTACGGGGCGCATCAAGCCGTTGCACGGCATGTGTAACGGCCCGCTCTCCCCGGGAACGGACCTGAGTGATCTTTTCGGAAAAATGGGCGTGCCGTGCGTGCGCTTTGCGGATGCAGGCGGAAAGCAATCGGGGCTGTACGTCAACGTATCAAGCATCTTTCCCGATGCGTCCGCCGACGAGTACGACCCCAAAAACTACCGCTTTGCGCCCACAGATGCGCTCGTTAAGGCGGCAGCCGAGAGCGGTGCACGCATTGTGTACCGCCTTGGTGAGAGCGATTGTGGTTTTGGATATGCCTTGCCGCAAAATCCCGAAAAATGGACGCGTGTGTGCGTCAACATCATCCGCCATTACAACGACGGCTGGGCAGACGGCATGCAGTTGGGCTTGCGTGATTTTGAAATATGGGCAAAGCCCGATACCATGCCCGATGTGACCAACGCCGCGGTATTCGGCTTTTACGAAAAGGTGGCGCACGGCATCAAGAGCTATCACCCTGATTTGCAGGTAGGCGGTATGGGATTTGCCGATTACGGCGTGATGGCGCGTGAGTTTATCAAGTATTGCAAGAAAAAGCAGACGCCCTTGGATTTTGTCAGCGTCTGTGCCTACGGGCAAACGCCCGATGCTGCACTGTCGGGGGCAAATAAGCTGTCCGCGTACTTACAAAAGAGCGACATGGCGCACCTGCCCGTGCATATCTCGGAATGGAACTGCCAAGCCCCCGAAAGCACGGTGCTGACACCTGCAGAAAAGCAGGCAAGATACGAGCAGGTGCATTCGCTTGCAGGTGCTGCGTTCTGCGCTTCTATGATGCTGAAAATGCAGCGTATACAAGGCGTAGAGTCTGCAACCTATTACGATGCGCAGCCCGAGCTTTCTCCCTTGTGCGGCATTTGTGACCGCTTCGGCAACGCCGCCAAGCCTGCGCACGCCTTTCGTGCGTTTGATACGCTTTACGGACAAGGGGACGAGGTGTTTTGCGACGTGCAGGGAAGCGGAGCGGAGGCTGTTGCTTCGATCGGTCACCGATCGGCAGCCGTGATGGTAGCGGTGACCGACGCACCGGGGCTTGTGGATATCCGCATGAACAATCTGCCCGAGGACGTTTACAGCGCCGACGTGTACATCATGGACGGCGTTAAGGATCTTACCTTGGTGCAGACTCTGCCGCTTTTGGGCATGAGCCGACAGGTCTGCGTTGCCACGGGAAAATACAGTATCATTTTGATCAAATTATATTGAGGAGGCTGAATATGAATTTTCATGAGTATCGCTTTATCAAGGCGCGTCCCGTTTGGGAGCAGGGTAGTGAAAAGGTGATCAATCGCTCGATCGCGCTTTGCACCAAGATTGCATACAAGGGTGAAAGGGTCGTGTTGGCACTTGCGGCGCATTGCTCCTTTACCGTGCTTTTGGACGGTGAGATCATTACCCACGGCCCTGCAAGAGCGGGGCATGGCTACTACCGTGCAGACGAGCTGGTGCTGTCCGATGTGATGGCAGAGGGCGAGCACGAGATCTGCATCCGCGTGGCAGGCTATAACGTCAACTCCTTCCATTATTTGGATAAGCCCTCCTTTGTGTGCGCTGAGCTGCTTGTGGGCGGCGAGGTGGTTGCATATACCGATGCACAGTGCGTCGGCTTTACTGTGCTTGGCGTAGACGAGCGCGTGCGTCGCGTACAGCGTTATTCCTTCCAGCGTCATCCCGTTGAGTGCTATGACCTTGGAGCGGAGCGCGCACCCGTTACGCTTGCATTGACCGAGGACAAGGCGTTTATTTGCCGTGACGTTCCTTACGGTGATATTGAAATTTTGAAGCCCGTGGGCGTTTTAGCTACAGGCAGCGTGTCGTATGACCAAACAAAGCCCATATACGGTAACCGCGAGGTCACCCGGATCCATGACGAATTCTTTGGCTATCCCGTAAGTGAGCTGGAGGTTGGCACGCACGTTGCTCCCTCGCAGATGGTATTTACCGCGCCTGCTCCTTATGATATCAAGCCCGACTATATTCCCGTATGTGCCGAAACCTACGTGGACGTGGATATGGGCGTTGACTATACGGGTATTTTCGAGTTTGAGCTGGAAGTGTGCGGCAAGGGCGAGCTTTACGTGCTCTTTGATGAGATCTTGCTGGGCGGTCAGCTTAATTGCTTCCGAAACGGCACCTCCAACATCGTGCTTTGCAGAGGCGAGAACGGCGCATATTCCGTGCGCTGCCAGGAGCCTTACACCATGCGCTATATCCGCTTGGTGGCAAAGGGCTGCTCGTTTACGGTCAAGAATTTGCGCCTTTTCAAGGTTGCATTCCCCGCAAGTAAGATCACGGCAAAGTTTGTGGGCGAGGACGATGCAATGCGCCGCATTTATGACGCAGCGGTGGAAACCTTCCGCGCAAACACCGTGGATGTGTTTATGGACTGCCCCTCCCGTGAGCGTGCAGGCTGGCTGTGCGACAGCTTCTTTACCTCCCGCGTGGAAAAGACGCTGACAGGCGCATCGGACGTGGAAAAGGCGTTCCTTTCCAACTTCTTAATGCCCGAAAAGTTTGAATTTATCCCCGAGGGTATGCTGCCTATGTGCTATCCCTCGGATCATAATGACCACACCTACATTCCCAACTGGGCAATGTGGTACGTGGTGGAGCTTGGTGAATATGCCAAGAGATCGGGCGATAGAGAGCTGGTCGAGCAGGCAAAGGACAGAATGTATGCGTTGCTGCAGTTCTTCAAGCCCTTTGAGAACGAATTCGGTCTTTTGGAAAAGTTGCAGAGCTGGGTATTCATTGAGTGGTCCAAGGCAAACGAGCTGGTGCAGGATGTGTCGTTCGGATCGAACATGCTGTACGCAACCATGAAGGATACCATTGCAGAGCTGTACGGCGACGAGGCACTTGCCAAGGAAGCGGCAGAGCTGCGCAAGACCATTCTGGATATGAGCATGACCGAGAGCGGTTTCTTCTGCGACAATGCGTACAGACGCGACGGTGGTCTGGTGCTGTCGGGCGAGAGAACCGAGGCATGCCAGTATTACGCATTTTTCTGCAATATTGTAACGCCCGAAAGCCATCCGTGGCTGTGGGAAACGCTGGTCAAGGACTTTGGACCCGACCGCGTTCAAAAGGGTGTATATCCCGAGATCTGGCCTGCAAATGCCTTTATCGGCAACTATTTAAGACTGGATCTGCTTGACAGATACGGTTGCCACGAGGCACTGTATGAAAACATCAAGGGCTATTTCCTTTACATGGCAGACAAGACGGGCACACTGTGGGAGCTGACGGCTGATCAGGCAAGCTGCAACCACGGCTTTGCTTCGCACGTGCTGTACTGGATGGAGCACCTGGGTCTGGTCAAGTAATCAAACAGGATACCCCAATCGATGAAAAGTTTTTGCGTCGCTTTTCTCAAAAAGCGACCGGGGCGTGGGGCAGAGCCCCACGATAACGGCCTTTCTTTGGTTCTTTCTTTGGCCTATTTCCCCAAAGAAAGAACGGAGAGAATTATCTCAATGTATAAGAATAGGGGAGCTACCTACGTAGGTAACTCCCTTGTTTGTTTATGTGAGAAAATTGTTTCCGTTCTTTTTGAGCAAGGAGCTGCAAAAAGAACCAAAAACAGCGTTAAGAGTATTTCGCGCCTGCGGGCGCGACCAAGGGCTGCGCGCCCTTGGATGGGCGGTCGCTTTTTGAAAAAAGCGACGCAAAAACTTTTATGAGTTGGGGCGTCCGAATTTATTGCTTATCCTTCAAGATGAGAATTTTGAGTGCCTCGATTGCCGTTCTGATGGCTCTGTCGGTGTCGTGCTGTTCGGCAGCCTCGTCCTGGCTATCCATGCCCAGGTTTGCTCTTTCCTGGTTCCAGACCACTGAGAAGCAAGAGCCCGCGCGCACGCCAAGTGCTGCAGCGACCGTAAACAAAGCGCCCGATTCCATTTCACTTGCCAGCACGCCAAGTCGCTTCCAAGCCTCCCATTTTGCCTGCAGCTCACCCGCAATCGGCATTCTGGCAGGGGAATGCTGCCCGTAGAAGGAATCCTTAGCCTGCACCACGCCCGCGTGATAGCGCAAACCCAATTTTTCTGCCGCCTCCATCTGTGCGATCAGCACCTCGGGATCGGACACGGCAGGGAATTCAATAGGCGCGTACTCGCGTGACGTACCGTCCTGTCTGACCGCGCCCGTGGCAATGACTACGTCACCTGCCTGCACCTTCAAGTTGATGCCGCCGCAAGTGCCCACGCGGATAAAGGTGTGCGTGCCGCAAGCAACCAGCTCTTCCATGGCAATCGCCGCGCTGGGGCCGCCAATGCCCGTGGAGCATACGCTGACGGGTACGCCGCAAAGCTCGCCTACCCAAATATTATATTCTCTGTTGGTTACCAGGTGTCTGGGATTGTCAAAATACTGCGCGATCTTTTCGCATCTGCCGGGATCACCGGGGAGAATGCAGTAGCCGCCCGTTTGTCCCGCTGTCGCTTTGATATGGTACTGTTCCGTATGTGTGGAAAGCATAAAAAACTCCTTATATCAAATTATTTCCAATAGTATTGTACCATATTTTTAAGCATATTGCAAGAGGGAATGAAAATAATAGTATCAGTATGAAAATTTCGGGGGCTTTATGAAGGATAGAGTATTTGATCTGCGTGCAGACGTATGCGCATACGGCAGCGTCGTGGGGAATAAGGAGCATCAAGGACCGCTTGGCAATCTCTTTGACATGCACGACGAGGATGATAAATTCGGACAAAAGACATGGGAGCAGGCAGAAAGCGAGATGCAACGCAGGGCTTTAGGTGTCGCTCTGAAAAAATGGGGACATGATGCGGGCGCGCTGGGCGCGCTTTTGGCAGGGGATCTGCTTAACCAATGCATTGGCTCGGCATATGGGCTGATCGATTACCACGTGCCGTATTTCGGGCTGTACGGTGCGTGCTCGACTGCAGCACTGGGGTTGATGTTGGGCGCTGTGTTGGTCAGCGCAGGGCACGTACGACACGCCGCAGCCGTGACCTCCTCGCATAATACCGCAGCGGAGCGGCAATACCGCACGCCCGTGGAATACGGCGCACAGCGCACGCCCACGGCACAATGGACGGTGACGGGCGCGTCCGCGTTTATTCTCGGCAAGTGCGACCGTACCGAGCCCTCGCACGCCTGCGTAGTCCAAGCCATGCCGGGTATCCCGATTGAAATGGGCATTCGTGACGCTGCCAATATGGGTGCCGCCATGGCGCCTGCCGCGGTGGATACCCTGGAGCGTTATTTTGCCGCTACAGGCACGGTTCCCGAGGATTTTGACGCCATTGTGACGGGCGACCTCGGCTGGGAGGGAAGTGCGATATTCTGCGATCTTTTGCATGCAGACGGCATAGAAGTGGACGGCAAGCATACCGATTGCGGTGCCATGATCTTTTCGCGCCACACGCAGGATACCCACGCGGGCGGCTCGGGCTGCGGCTGCTCGGGCGTGGTCATGAGCGCGTATTTTTTGCCCAAGCTCGCCTCGGGCGAGATCAAGGATATGCTGCTGATCGGTACGGGCGCGATGATGAGCCCCGATGCGCTCAAGCAAGGGCAGAACATTCCCGCCATCGGGCATCTGGTCAGACTCAAAAGGAGTAAATAATATGGAATGGATTTGGGATTACGCGTGGGCGTTTTTGATTGGCGGCGCGTTTTGTGTTATCGCGCAGCTGCTCATCGATCTGACGGGTATGACGCCCGCAAGAATACTTGTGCTGTACGTGGTTGCGGGTGTCGTACTGGGTGCTGTGGGCTTGTATGCACCTTTGGTGGAGTTTGCGGGCGCGGGTGCGACCACACCGCTGACGGGCTTTGGGTTTTTGATCTCCAAAGGCGTGCGCGAGGCGGTGGACGAGCAGGGGCTCTTGGGCGCGCTGACAGGCGGGCTGAAAGCCGCCGCAGGCGGCACGGCAGCCGCTTTGGTGTTTGGATATATCGCGACCTTGTGCTTTTCGTCAAAGCCGAAGAAATAAGAGATTCGCGGGTGATTCTTGAATCGCCCCTACGTTCTCGGGCGGATTTTCCTTATATCATAAGGAGAAAATGTAGGGGCGATCAGTGATCGCCCGCCTTTGCTTTTATTCTCCAAACGCTTTTCGGAGTTTATCAAGCGCACTCTTTTCGAGTCTTGATACGTATGATCTGGATATCCCCAGCTGCAAGGCAATCTCTCTTTGCGTCATGGGTGCTTTGCCCGAAAGTCCGTAGCGCAAGAGAATGATCTGCCGCTCGCGGTCGTCAAGCAAAGTGTTGACGTACCGCCTGGCACGTGCGCTCTGCATTTCACGGTCGATCATCTCGGCAAGGTTTTCTTCGCTCGCAATCACGTCCATATAAGTCAAAGGATTGCCGTCGCGATCCACATCTATCGTTTCGTTAATGGAAATCTCTGCCGAGAGCTTTTTGCCCGAGCGAAAATGCATGAGGATCTCATTCTGAATACACTTGGCGGCATAGGTTGCAAACCGCGTGCCGTTGCCCACGTTAAAGGTGTCCACCGCCTTGACAAGCCCAATCGAGCCGATCGAGATCAGATCCTCTTGATTTTTGCTTGACGAATAATACTTGCGCACGATGTGCGACACAAGACGCAGATTATGCAAGATCAGCTTTTGCCGCGCGTCCTCCGCCTCTTGTCCCTGACCGTTTGCCATGACTTCAAAAGCTGCCTGCTCCTCCTCGGACGAAAGCGGAGCAGGGAAGTTCTGCGGCGTCCCAATGCCCAAAATCACGTGGAAAAAGTAGGTAAACAGCGAAAAAACAGAAAACATAGCAAAACACTCCCTTGCGACATAGTAATACACTTTATGCGGGAGATGGAAAAATATCACACCATGTTATTGACTTTTTTGCTTATTTATGATACTATGAGTACAGACCAAAAATATTTACGGAGGTGCATGGTATGAAAAAGTATGTTGTAATTTTTTTGACTTTACTTATTACGCTTTCCATGATCGGATGCGCCAGTGATAGAATTGAGGTTGGCGTAGAGGATGGGAAGGCTTACTTTCATGACTGGGGAAAGACACCGGATATTATTCTGAAAGGTGAAAATGAGATAGTGATCCGTGATGATTCGCTTTTCTATAAATTGATGGCGTTAATCAGTGGTAAGCCTGCTGTTGAAGATCTGTGTAACTGTGAAGCAGTTTATACTATGTATATCAAAGAATATACCTTTGGATTACATACGCATGGTATTGTGATATCCAAGCCTATGGGGCGTAATATAAAAGGTGTAAAGGTATTTACGGTTGATTGTACCGAGGAAGAAATGAACGAATTGTTTGATATTTTGAAATCTGCAAAGTGATTTTCTGTATTATCGAAAAAGCAAAGAGAAAGCCACGGGTCATCGAGCCGTGGATTTTCTCGATAGTTAAGTGATATTCGCCTGTGGCGAGTGATATTGCGACAAGTCGCAGTGATATTCCGACTGCGTCGGAGTGATATTATATTCGCCTCTTATAACTCGCGAAGCGAATAACACTCGGCGCAAGCCGAATATCACTGCATATGCAATAGAACTCGCCAGAGGCGAATATAACTGATAAAAAACGGAACGGAAGCCAAAGCTTCCGTTCCGTTTTTTATCAATACATACCGCCCATGCCGGGTGCGGGAGCAGCAGCGGGAGCTACGGGCTCGGGCTTATCTGCAACTACGCTCTCGGTAGTCAGAATGACGGATGCGATGGATGCAGCGTTCTGCAGAGCACTTCTGGTCACCTTGGTGGGGTCAACGATACCTGCGCTCATCATGTCCACGTAAACTTCGTTGTAGGCGTCAAAGCCGTAGCCGATCTTACCGGAGGTTACGATGTTGTTGACGATGACGCCGCCGTCAAAGCCTGCGTTTGCAGCGATCTGACGAACGGGCTCTTCCAGAGCCTTGAGCACGATGCGAACACCGGTGCGCTCGTCACCCTCGGTGGTTTCCAGCAGCTTCTGTACTGCGGGAATGACGTTGAGATATGCAGTACCGCCGCCTGCAACGATGCCTTCCTCAACAGCAGCCTTGGTTGCGTTGAGTGCGTCCTCGATGCGCAGCTTCTTTTCCTTCATTTCAGCCTCGGTAGCAGCACCAACCTTAATGACAGCCACGCCGCCTGCCAGCTTTGCAAGTCTTTCCTGCAGCTTTTCGCGGTCAAATTCGCTGGTCGTGGTTTCAATACCCTGGCGGATCTGTGCAATTCTGCCCTTGATCTCATCGGGGTTGCCGTTACCGCCAACAATGACGGTGTTTTCCTTGGTGATCTTGACCTGTCTTGCATAGCCAAGCTGATACATCTGGGTATCCTTAAGCTCCAGCCCCAGCTCGGAGGAAATGACCTCGCCACCGGTCAGAATGGCAATGTCACGCAGCATATCCTTGCGGCGGTCGCCAAAGCCGGGAGCCTTGACTGCAACGCAGGTGAAAGTGCCGCGCAGCTTGTTGAGAACCAGCGTGGTCAGTGCCTCGCCCTCAACGTCCTCTGCAATGATAACCAGCTTTCTGCCGGACTGCAGCATCTGCTCGAGGAGCGGCAGGATCTCCTGGATGTTGGAGATCTTCTTATCTGTGATCAGAATAGCGGCGTCGTCAATGACAGCCTCCATCTTGTCGGTGTCGGTAACCATGTAGGGGGAGAGATAGCCGCGGTCAAACTGCATGCCCTCAACCACCTCGGAGTAGGTCTCTGCGCTCTTGGATTCCTCAATGGTGATGACGCCGTCAGCGGTGACCTTTTCCATCGCGTCTGCAATCAGCTCGCCGATGACCTCGTCACCTGCGGAGATAGTGCCGACGCGTGCGATATCTTCCTTACCGTTGACCTTCTTGGCACTTGCAGCCAGCGCGTCAACTGCAACGTCAACTGCCTTCTTGATGCCCTTGCGCAGTACCATGGGATTAGCACCCGCGGTCACGTTCTTCATGCCCTCGCGTACGAAAGCCTGTGCAAGCAGAGTAGCGGTGGTAGTACCGTCACCTGCTGCGTCGTTGGTCTTGGTAGCAACTTCCTTAACAAGGGAAGCGCCCATGTTCTCGGCTGCGTCCTCCAGCTCGATCTCCTTGGCGATGGTGACACCGTCGTTGGTGATCAAGGGAGAGCCGTACTTCTTGTCAAGCACCACGTTTCTGCCCTTGGGGCCCAGCGTGATCTTAACCGTGTCTGCAAGCTTATCCACGCCGCGAACCAGTGCGTTTCTTGCTTCAATACCGTAAAGAATATCCTTTGCCATGTGTCTTGTTCTCCTTAGAAATTACAATATAATCAGTCTACAACAGCCAGCACGTCGTCCTCGGAAACGATGACGTATTCGGTGCCGTCCAGCTTGACGGAAGTGCCTGCGTACTTGCTTGCAATGACCTTGTCGCCGACCTTAACGGTCATAGCGGTGTAGCCGCCGTTATCGGAAGGCTTGCCGGGGCCGACTGCCAGAACTTCTGCGATCTGGGGCTTTTCCTGTGCGGATGCTGTGAGAAAAATGCCCGATTGGGTCTTTTCTTCCGCTTCGACGAACTTGATGACGACGCGGTTGGAAAGGGGTTTGAGAGTCATAATTGGTGTTCCTCCTTATGCTTGCGGCTAAAGCCGCCTAAATGATACAATGTAGAAATTTGATGCATTCTGCAGATGCATCTCGAATTTTAGCACTCTTTCGCCAAGAGTGCCAAACCACAGTACATATTGTACACCAATTTCCAAAAATATCAACCCCTTGCGCCCATAATTCACATATAATTAACAAACTAATGGAGCCCCCCACCGTAAGGGACAATGTCATTCAGTTAAGAAAGTATTACAGCAATGGGTGAATAAATGAAGCAGATACGCGAGATAAAGGCGTCCCCCGGGGGGAAGCCTTTTCATCGCGCGTCCGTTTCTCTCTCATGCCCGTTATATGATTTTCTTAACTTAATGACATTGCCGCAAGGGGGGACCGTGCAGCGGTGGTGGGAGTTGGTTGTCTGCCCGGAAATCATAATTGCTATCACAAATTGATAATAACTAATTTTCTCGCATATATTGCACCAAATGAGAGGTGAGCGTATGATGGAATGGATCAATGCCAATCTGTTTGGTATCGGTGTGCCTTGCGCGCTGGTGCTGACGGGCTTGTTTTTTACCTTGCGCACAGGCGTGACGTGTGCGGCGCACCCGAAGCGAATGCTGTGCGGCATGCTGCAAGGATCAAAGAGCGGCACCTCCCCCTTGCGCGCCCTGACGCTGGCTTTGGCGGGCACGCTGGGAGTGGGGAACTTGGTAGGGGTGGCGTCTGCCATTTGGTACGGCGGCGCAGGCGCGGTATTCTGGATGTGGGTCAGCGCGTTTGTCGCCATGGCACTCAAATATGCCGAGGTGGTGCTTGCCGTGTCGCACAGGCGCACGGACGAGAAGGGCAACCACCGCGGCGGCGCGATGTATTATATTTTGGATTGCTTTCGCTCTCGCGGCTGTGCGGGACTTGGAAAGCTCTTGGCTGCCGCCTTTGCCGCGCTCTGCGTGTTGGATGGGCTTAGTATGGGCTGCGTCATTCAGACCAACGCCATAGGTGGCGTGTTCGAGGGCATCTGCGGCATCCCACCGCTTTTGACAGGGGCTCTCTTGTGCATTGCCACCTTGATCATCATGCTTGGGGGCTCTGCGCGCATCATGAAAGCGACCGATTTTCTTGTGCCGGTCATGACGGCAGGCTTTGCGCTGCTGAGCATTGCGGTGCTTGTGCTGCGCGCACCGCAGATCCCGTCGGCATTGCGCAATATTTTTGGCGCTGTGACCGACCTGCGCGCTCTCTTGGGCGGTGCTGGGGGCTTTGCCGTGGCAAGGGCATTGCGCTACGGCACGATGCGCGGGCTTGTTTCCAACGAAGCAGGCTGCGGCACAGCCCCGATCGCGCATGCCTGCGCTAACACCGATCACCCCGCCAAACAAGGCTTCTGGGGCATTTTTGAGGTGTTTGCGGACACCTTGGTGCTGTGCAGCATGACCGCGCTTGTCATTTTGGTCAGCTACGATAAGGTGATGATGTACGGGGATAATTCCATTATGATGACCGTGCGCGCCTACACGTGCGTGCTGGGGGATTGGTCGGGCTATTTTCTGTGCGCCATGGTGCTGTTTTTCGGCTTTGCCACCGTGGTGTGCTGGGGGCATTACGCGCTGCAAGCCTTGTCGTATCTGACAGAGAGCAGGGGTGTGCGCGCAGGATTTATCTGCCTTTTCTCCCTTGGCGCAGCGGTGGGCACTGTGGCAGCACCCACCGCGCTTTGGGAGATTGCCGATTTTGCCATCGGCGCCATGACTCTGATCAATCTCGCGGTACTTTTACTGATGCAGGGCGAGGTACGCCGCTGGACGGTGGACTATTTTCAAAAGTCTTAGCAGATCGAATCAGCTCCAAATAAGGTACAATAAAAATTGAAATTTGCTTTTTGCAAATTTCTACCGCAACATTTCGCCTATGGCGAAATATTTCACTTGCGCGAAGCGCAAATTTCATATTTGCGAAGCAAATATTTCACGTTTCGCACAGCGAAACATTTCACTGCAATGCTTGCATTGCTCAGTTATACATTCCGTTTGCGTTCATATAGCAATACAGCATCTCACCGTGCTGCTGCTCCTCGGCTTGAATGTGGCTGAGCATCTTTCTTGCATCGGGATACGTGAATTCAAACACGCAGGTGTTGTAAAGCGCGGATGCGTGCTTTTCGGTGGCAAGCAGATCCTTGCACAAAAATGCATCAGCATCCTTGTCGGCAGGGCTTGCGTACTGCGCTGCAACACAGTTCGACTTATCGGGCGCGGGGATCTGCGAGGGAACTGCGCCAAGGCTGCCGCCCTGCATTTGATTGAGCGTTTTCAGGTGCTCCTGCTCGGTGCTTGCAATGCCCGATAGCAGCGCTTTGAGCTCGGGGGCTTTTGCCTCGTTTGCATACTTCTGATACTTGGCAGCACACAACTGCTCCTCGCCGATCATGTCCTTGAGCAAGCTCGATTCTTTGGGTGTAAGTGTCATAAATAACCTCCGTATTATCGTATTTGGGTACACGGGAATTGTTGACACAAAAGGGGAGAGATATTCAAAGAGGACGTTTTCTTGAAAATAACGTTGTCGGTTTTTTGGTTGATTTGATTGTAGGGGAGGATATTATCCTCCCGCCCGAAAAGGATTTGTGATCGTGATATCCAAACACGTTCTTTCCTTCTCGCGTGCGGGAGGATGATATCCTCCCCTACATTTGTATTATTTCGTTTACCGATTTTTAGCTAATGGATCAAAATCCGAATCTGTTCGCATACGAACAAATTCCTGCTGCTTTTTAGGTTTATCGCTCCATCGGCTTTTTTATTATATTAAAATAACTTTTCCCCAAGAATCTTTGCGCTCTTGACCAGCGGTTTGAACGTGGTCCACTCACCGCTGCCGGGGCAAAGGCGGTAGCGTCCAAGCAGGCATAAAATGTACCATGCCGCCGTCGTACCGGTATCTTCGTCACCGGGAAATCCCTTTTCGGTGGGATGGAAGGCTTCCTCGGTCAGTTTTTTGACCCAATACTCGGTCTTTTCAACTTCTCCCAGTGCTGCGTAAAGGAAGGGAAGATGGAAGGAGGGCTGATTGGAGATCGCCATCTGTCCAAAATCCACCAACGCCATTTCGGTCATTTCGTGGATCTCAAAGCCATATCCCATGACGCGGTAGCGTGGAGGCGTGGCAAACAGCTCGTCCAGCTTTCGGATCAAGGCATCCTTGCCACCGTAGAGCGCGGCAAGCCCTTGTACGTCATGCGGCACGGCAAAGGAGTTTTGCCATGCGCTGCCTTCTGTGTACTCACCGCCCCAGGTGCAGGGATCAAACTCTGCCGCCATGTTGCCGTGCACGTCCTTGCCGCGCATAAAGCCGCTTACGGGGTCAAACAAATGTTGATAATACGTTGCGCGCTTGTCGTATTCCTCGGTAATTTCGGGTTTTCCAAGCACTTCGGCAACGCGGGCAATGCACCAGTCACCGTAAGCAAAATCCTGCGTCAGATTGACCGATTCGCGGTGCTGCTCGCGCGGCACGTAGCCGTATTGCAGGTAAGCAAGCGCACCGTTGCGCCCGTATCTGGGCTGTGCTGCCTCGTGGTTGGCATGGTAGAGCATGCCGTCCAAAGCGGACTCCCAAACCTTGCGCGCGCCAATGCCCTCGACGACTGCCTCGGCAATGACTGCGTCGATCAGGGTGCTGGGCATGCATCCTACCTCGCCCATGGCGGTACAGCGCGGCAGCCAGCTGCCGTCTGTATAATCGGTCACCAAGCCTGCAAGAATCTCTGCGTACTCCTCCTTTGCAATCAGGGAGAGCAGGGGAAACTCTGTGCGGTAGGTGTCCCAAAAGCAATTATTCGTATATCTCACGCCAGGCTTGACGCTGCCGTCGCACGGCACGTAATGCACGGGACTCTCATTCTCGTCAAGCTCGTAAGCCTTTTGCGGGAAAAGAAAAACGCGGTACAAGCAGGAATAGAAGGTGCGCAGCTGCGCATCGTTTTGCGCTTCAATCTCAATGCGTGAGAGCTTTTCTTCCCAACTTTCCTGCGCTGCTGTCATCAGCTCGTCAAACGTACGCTGTCCGCACTCGCGGTCGATCGCAGCGTCCGCCATTTGCTCACTGATATAAGAAAAGCCGATGCGCGCCTCGCAAATGCCGCCCGAAAGTGCTACGTGTATGCAGGCAGATCCGCCCTCGCCTTGTGCATAGGTGCGTGTCGCATCCACGCAATCGCCCAAAAAACGCACGGCAATATACGCCTTGAAGTTTTTGGCGTCCCCTTGGCTGATGCCGTCGGTGCTGCCGTACAGCGTTGCTTTTTCCACGTCGTAGCGATAAGCGTAATTGCCGCTGACGGGCAAGAACGACAGATAGGACGCTCTGTTATCCCCAAAGTGCAGGCGCAGCGCGGCGCAACGCTCGGTGGGTGTCAGCTCCAAGGTGCAATTGGGTCGCATAAAGTGCATACGCAGATAGTGCGGTGTAAGCAAAGAGTCCTGCGTGCGCACGCCCGACCATGCTCCCGCTCCCGTATTTGCTACGCAATCGTTTTGCGGTGTCAGCAAAAATGCGCCGAAGTCACCGATCCAAGGGCTGAACTGGTGCGTCAGACGCACGCCCTCGGCAAACTCGTGCTCGGGGTGATAAAACCACGCGCGCGTGACCTCTGTTTGCGGGCAAAACGACACCATACCGAACGGCAGCTGCGTAAGCGGCAGAGTATTTCCGTACGAGCGGCGCGGGTGGGACGCTGTGCCCATTTTGGTATTGACAAGGGGAAGGTATTGCATGATAACCTCCATTATTGAATCAGCTTTTCAATATACTCCCAATATGCGGAATCTTTGAAATAATACTCGATGCTTTCGCGGTTTACAACCTTGAAATTCAGATCGTTTTCGACCGCAATTTCCTTGAGATAGCAAGCAAAGCCGTAGATGCTGCCGTATTTTTCGGTCAACGCTTGATTGACCGAGTTGACCGCTCCGAACATGGGGATCTTATGGTCCTTGGCAAGATGCAGATACAGCTCCAACCCATTTTCTTGCGAGAAGGTCAGCTCGTACAGGGGAACGTCCTCCCAAGAGTAAGAGCCGGTCTTGAAGAATGCGTAGGTGTCCAGACCCTGCTCGGTCATGACGTTGCAGACGTTGGGGGCGATAACAATGCTGCAAAGCAGCAGCACGCAGCACACAATGCCTGCAATATAGCGCGCGGGCAGCTTTTTCTTCTGCCCGGGGATGTGCTGTTCATCCTCGTCAAATTTTTTGATGCCGGGCTGGAACAGCAGAAATATGACTTCCAGCAAAATGAAATCCGCAAATACGCAGTAAACGAACAGCGGCATGGTCATCATAGCGGGCGCGTCACCTGCATGCATGCGCAGCACCAAGGGAGCAAGGCTGCCCGTCAGCACCAGGATGCAGAACAGCGCTGCAATGACTGCCAGCGTTCCCACCACGATATAGCCCAAGCCCATGCTTTTGACTGTATTCTTTTTCTTCATCATAATACGCGCATAGCGGAGCAAACGCACAGCTTGTCCGCAACGGCTGCGACAGCCTGTCTTTCACTCATGGTCTTGGTGATCACGGCAACGTATCCGTCCTGGGCGACCATCTGTTGCACGCGCTCACCCAGCGCTTCGGTTACCTCGTTTGCCGTATTGGCAAATCTGAAATAACGTGCGCAGGTATAGTCACCAAAGTCTGCCGTATCCTCGGCGGTTGCATTTTCAAAATACGGACGCTTGACGCTGCCGCCGACAACGCCGTGCGCTACGTCAATGATATCGCCCACAACGGCACTTGCGGTGGGCAGCTTGCCCGCACCGGGACCGTAGAACATGACATCGCCTACCATATCGCCCTTGAGCAGCACGCCGTTGTATACGTCGGAAATACCCGAAAGGGGATTGCAAAGGGGAACCAGCCTGGGGCTGACAAGTGCCTGGATCTTACCGTCCGTGATGTCCGCATGACCGATCAGCTTGATGGTATATCCAAGCTCTGCAGCAGCGGCAACGTCCTCGCCCGAAATGGCGGTAATGCCCTCGGTGTGAATATCGGCAGGGGATACCAGCTTGCCAAAGCAAAGTCCGCACAGAATGGCGGTCTTGCGTGCGGCGTCCAAGCCCTCTACGTCCGCAGCGGGATTCGCCTCGGCATATCCCAGCTCCTGCGCCTTTTTCAGCGCGTCGCCAAAGCTTGCGCCGGATTGCTTCATGCTTGTCAGAATATAGTTCGTGGTGCCGTTGAGAATGCCGTTGACCTCGCAGATGCGGTTAGAAGCAAGATCCACGTAAATGGAACGCAGCACGGGAATGCCACCGCCAACGCTTGCTTCAAACAGGTACGACACGCCGTTTTGCTTGGCAAGTGCCAGCAGCTCGGTACCGAAATTTGCCACCACTTCCTTATTGGAGGTCACCACGCTCTTGCCCGCCTCCAAGCATGCCTTGGTAAAGTCATAAGCAGGGTGCGAGCCGCCCATCATTTCGGCAACGATGGCGATCTCGGGGTCGTTTACGATGATACCGAAATCATGTACGATGCGGTTTGCAAAGGGGCTGTCGGGAAAGTCGCGCAGATCGAGAACGTACTTGATCTCCACCTCGTCGCCGACTTTTGCACGGATCAGATCCTTGTTTTGTGTCAGAACCTCAGCGCAGCCGCTGCCGACCACGCCAAAGCCCAGTAATGCTACCTTGATCATGAGAAAATCCTCCAAAGCTTGAATGCTGATAATATATCATTCTATATCATACCACAATTTTTCCGAAATTGCAAGAAAGGGGGTTGATAATTTACAATTTTTTTGGTATAATCTTGATATAGTTAAAAGACATAAGGAGGCTGTAGATGGCTTCACCAATAGGAGATAAGAAAAACGTAAAAATATTTGTGCTGTATCTGATGGAAAATATCGGATATCCCATGAATTTTTCAACCATTAACGACGTCACGCTGCAAAACGATTACGTGATGTATCTGGACTTTGCCGAAGCATTTTATGAAATGCTGGATCAGGGCTTGGTGCAGAGCGTTGGCAAAAACGATACGGGAGATGATCTGTACGCTGTGACCTATAAGGGCAGATGCGTAGCAGAGGAGCTCAAGAGTGATCTTTTGCCCAGCATTCTCGACCAAAGCCTGCGTTGCGCTTTGCGCTATCTGGATTTCCGCAGACGCGGTGTGCGCATTTCGACCAACATTGTGCAGAATCCCGATAAGACCTACGACCTGGAATGCAAGATGTATGAGAAGGAAGAGGTCATCATGGCAACCACGCTCAAGGTGGACAGCAGATTGCGCGCTGAGCGTATGGCGGATAATTTCCGTGACAACCCCGAAAACATCTATAAAGGTGTGCACGCATTGGTGGCAGGGAACGTGAATTACCTTTTCCCGTAAGGGATTTCACGCTTTAGCCAAGTGCAATTCCTTGTGAATTGTTACAAAGTTTTGACCGAAAAATGACAAAAGTCACAAAAAAGCTCCCGCCAGCGTTGCACTATGCTCAAACGGGAGCTTTTGTTATTGTTAAATGTGCACAAAAATCTCGCGAAATTTTTTCGACGATGTGATAATTCGACAAAATTTACTCTTGACAATGGTGTTTTATGTGTTATAATAGTATAAGTACCACTTTATCTATGGCGGTGAAAGCATGAGTAGTTCCAACCCGAAAATTCAGCAGGATGCAGATCTTTGCGATCTGCTTGACGCTGCCCGCGCAGGGAATCAGCAAGCGTACGCGCTGCTGCTTGACCGCTATGCGCCTATGCTGCAAGCCATGGTAAGCAAGTATGCCGCTCCCGGTATGGGGAACGCGGATTTAGAGGATCTGCGACAAGAGGCAAGCGTGGTGTTTTGCAGTGCGGTACAGACCTATGACACGACTCGCGAGGGTGTGGAGTTTGGTTTGTACGCCAAGATCTGCGTTGGTCACGGATTGGCGTCCGCTCTGCGTACGTTTCGCAGGCAACGCCGCGAGGGGCTGCTTTCCTTGGAGGGAGAGGGCTTGATCGAACAAAATCCCGGGCTGCTTGGCAGCGAGGCTTCGGTTTCGGAGACCTTGATCGATAAGGAGCGCATGGAGGCTCTGCAGCGAACCATTCAGCGCGCGCTTTCTCCTTATGAAAGCCGCGTATGGTGGATGTACGTTTCGGGAGCAAGCACGTGCAAGATCGCAAAGTCGCTTGGAAAGGACGAAAAGTCGATTTCCAATGCGATCTATCGCATCCGCCGCAAGCTGCGGCAGGTGCTCGGACAAGGGGACAACCCGTAAGGGTTTACCATAAATAATCAATACCAATCACAAGCGAGGTAAAAACACATGTACGAAGATGAAGTAAAAGTTGTTGAAGAGTTTGCTGATGAAACTCTGGTTTGCAAGGAATGCGGCAATGAGTTCGTATTCACCGCAGGCGAACAGGCTTTCTACAAGGAAAAGGGATTCCTGAACAAGCCCAAGAGCTGCAAGGCATGCCGCGATGCTAAGAAGAACGCAGGCAAGCCCGAGCGTCAGTATTTCATCGCAACCTGCGCAGAATGCGGTGGCGAAGCAAAGCTGAACTTCCAGCCCTCCAACGACAGACCTGTTTACTGCAGCGCATGCTTTGAGGCAAGAAGAGCAAAGTAATGCACTGATCGCGCGTATCATCATTTATTAAACAGGGAACATAAAAGATCTTCGTTTTATATCTGATATTACAGCCAACGGTCGAAGGACGCGGCGGCATGCCAAGGCATGCCGCCGCGTCCTTTTTGCAAAACGAAAAGAAAAAGGATAGGGAATTTTTCCTCTGTTGTTCTTAACGGAGAAATAAGGCGGTAGGCATACCCGGAAGGCATTTAGTCTTCCGGGTTGCCTGCTTTTTAGGCGGTTTTCTCGTTATTGACGGGATTGGTGGTACACTGCCTCGGGTATTCGAATGTGTAGTGAATGATGATGGTATTCCCGCAGGTACGGGAATATTTTTCGGTTTTCTCCATCACCTCAATTTTACGGATGAACACTCGGAGCAGTTCGGGCGTGAGCTTTGGCATTTCGATATACTCTTTTGCCTTGGCGATAAACTCATTGACGTAATGCTCACGCATATCCAGTTCGTTCATCTGTTCGTTAAGTGCTTTCAATTCCTCTCGGAGCGAGGCTTGCTCCTGTTCGTAGCCACCTGCCATCGTATCATAGCGTTCGGGCGTGATTCTGCCTGTTACCCGATCCTCGTATAAGCAACGGATGATATTGTCGAGTTCTTTGATTCGGCTATCGATCCGTCTCTTTTCTTTTTCTGCATTTGCATAGAACTTCCTTGCCTCTGCCTCACCGTTTTCTGTAGCCATAGCATAGAATTCTTCCGTGCGACTTCGAGCGTATTCGGTTACGCGCTTGAGATCAGCAAGCACGATGGTATCTACCACGTTCTCGTTGATATAATGGGCAGTGCAGTGGCTTTTCCCCTTGGTCTGATATCCGCCACATTGGAAAAAGTTCTTTTCGGGATCAATGCTGAAGGCTCTGTGCAGATACAATCTCGAACCGCATTCACCGCAGAAGATGTATCCAGCATATTTGTCCATCTCGCCCTGTATATCGGGGCGCTTTCTGCCCTCAAAGTGCTTTTGAACCATGTCGAAGGTTTTGCGATCAACGATTGCTTCATGGGTGTTCTCAAAGATCAACATATCTTCCTCTGCGTTCTTGATACGCTTTTTGAGTTTGTTGGATTTTGAATAGGTCTGAAAGTTGACCGTATCTCCGCAATATATTCTGTTGGAAAGCATCTTTCGCACAGTAGTCTTTACCCAGTTATACGGCTTTTGGAAATTTGGTCTTCCCGAACGGTTTCCGCACTTTTTGAACAGATATACGCTTGGGCTTTCGATTTTCTCTGCTTCGAGTATGGCACATATTCTTCGTATACCAATCCCTTTGGTATACATCTCAAATATCCGCTTCACTACCTCCGCGGCAGGCTTGTCTGGTACAAGGCATTTTGGATCATCTGGATCCTTCATATATCCGTATGGGATGGCTGTGCCGACACGCTCTCCACGCTCGCCCTTGGCTCGCTGTACGGCTCGTATCTTCTTGCTGGTGTCACGGGCGTAGAAGTCGTTGAAGTAGTTCTTAATGCCCGAAAAATCGCTGATACCGTTGGCACTGTCCACGCCATCGTTGATGGCAATGAACCGAACGTCATACTGAGGAAAAGTGATCTCCATCAGCATACCCGTTTGCAGATAATCTCTACCGAGACGTGATTGGTCCTTGACGATAACCGTGGCAACCTTGCCGGATTCGATATCTGACATCATACGCTTGAAATCGGGACGGTTGAAATTTGCTCCACTGTATCCGTCATCGATATAATATTCGATATTACGGAAGCCGTGGTCTTCGGCGTATTTCTGCAGGATCATGCGTTGATTTCTGATGCTGTTTGACTCGCCTTGCATCATATCCTCTTGCGAGAGACGGCAATAGAGGGCGGTTATTAAATTGTGGCTTGATTTCATAATAGTTTCATTCCTTTCCGAATCCCATGGATTCTGTAAAATCAAACCGAATAGGATACAAACACATCATACCGCATCTCCTTCCATAAGTCCAGATAACTTTTTGTTAACTTTCTCGCCTTTGATCAGATAGGCAATTTTATCCGATGCTGATTCAGCATCAACATCATCATAGGGCATTGGGAAAGCGGAAACAACGGTATAATGCATTTTGCCTATAGTCTTTTCACTTGAAAGATAGATACTGCGGCGGCGATTGCTTACAGCTTCATCCGAGAATGTTGTAAAAATATTTTCGTTTAAATTATTGGTCATTAATTTCCTTTCTGCTTTTTCTTTGTTTTGCGGTGCAAATTTTGATTACATCCAGAGCCCATAGCCCTGTTCTTCTTCCTGCTGATTATTTGCAGAATAGTAGAAGAGCGCTTTAGGCTCGACCTTGATGCCCATTGATTCAAGTATCATCACGGTCATTTTGTCGAGTTGGTGATCTTCAACAGGCGGTGTGAATCTTTCTTCATACGGAATGCTTTCCAACAAGCTTTTGAACAGATTGAAGAGTCCGTTGCCAACGGTGTAGGTGTGTTCGGGTTGAGAGTGGTTTACATACCGCTTGTATTGATCCGCAAGTCCTGATTCACAACCGCCGAGAGCGAAGTATATCTCCAAATTCTTTCGCAGGAGTTGCTCTGCAAAGAGCTTATTGTCACGGCATTTATGACCGTCGGGAGTGGTGAAAGTGATATACTTATGGTTGTCCTTCCAGGCAACCTTGTAGCCGTGCATCTCCATTTCCCAGATGAATTCTTCCTTGGAACGTGTGCGGTTGGCGATAGAAAATGCCTTTCTGATAAGCAAATCCTTCCACTTGTGGTACAGCTGAGCGGAGGATTTCACCTCGGTAACCGAGAGTCCATACTCCTGACAAAACTTGTTGGAATATTCTTTTACCCGAGCCAGCTCGCTTGCTGTTTGGTGAAACTTTTTGCCGTTTTCCATGTTCACGGAGTTCATTATGATGTGGCTGTGGAGGTGTGAGCGATTACAATGGGTGGCAACTACGATCTGATATCCGGGATAGAATTCGGCAAACTTCAGCCCAATCTCATGGGCGGTTTCAGCGTCAAGATTATCGTCGGGACTGAAGGATTGCACGATATGATAGTACTGTCTGCCATCGGTCTTGCCGAATTTGTTTTTGACGAAACGGAATTCATTCAGCGCGGTTTCGGGCATACAGTGGATGCCTGAAACGAGGACGCCGCCATCTGTTTTCTTGGAATTCATCACGTACGGAAAGATATTATTCATGGGACATCGCGCAGTAACGAATTTAACGATTGCCATAGCTTTTCCATCTCCTCCTTCGTTTCTGTGAGGTCAACGGCGCGGACATATCCTGCATTGACAGCTCTCGTAAGCTGATTCAAATTGTTACCGATGCGCCGTAATTCGTTTGAGAATTCATCGAGACCTTTGACGATGACGATGTCTTTTTTGAGTACACAATCCCGAACAAAATCGCTAATGACGCGATAATTACCGTAGGAATGTTTCTCGATCCACGTTCTTTCCTCGGGCGTGACTCTGAATGCAATGATTGAACTTTTAGTGTCTTGGTTGTCCATTCAAGGACTCCTTTCTTGTAAAATATAATAGGGGTATGGGCTTAGCCCGATGCCTTTGCGGCTACCGAAATCGGTGGTCGTAAAACAAAGGCGAAACTGGCGATAAAACCGAAGCTGTACATCTTCTGCGTTCCCGACAGCGCAGGAACGCAAGGGACGGAAGGAACGATAGTTCCGAGAGCTGCGTTTTTTGAGGCACTTGAGGCACTGATACCGTGGGCGTGTATCGTGGCTTCTGATGCTCTCGCACCCTTGAGTGACGTGGGGTATCTTCGGTTGAATAAGGGTGGGGTGGCCAGTTGCCCCACCGCATCGTTCGTGCTTCCACAGTCCTACTTAATCTTCGCTGTAGAAGCGTTCCTTGGCGAGCCTTGCGTACTGCTCGCGGCGTTCCTCGCTGATCGGCTCACGGAAGGATATCTGCACGAGCTTTTTCGGCACTTCCGCATAGACACCGCCATAGCGATCAGGATCGTCCACACGATAAAGCTCCGGGCATCTTTCCTTTGCTTTGCGAAGACGGTTGATCAGCTTTTGGCTGAACGTATCGATCTGAACGGTATCGTCAACTTCGCTCCAGAGAATGATGGTTTCCTTTTCTGCGAGTGTCAATTTGTAATCTGACATATTTTCACCTCCCCTCGTCCACAGCTCCATGAGGCTGCTTTTTGTATTAACGTTTTCATTGATTACCTGCCTTTCTAAATTTTTTATGTAGGGCAGAAAAAGTTCCCTCAATTACATAGCCAAAAATTTTGGTGTTTTGATAACCATCCCGAAAAACTTTTTCTTTGATTCCTACGTGTCAGAATTTGTCCCCTCACCTATACCCATAAAAACAGGGTTTGGGGAGGGTGTTTTTGAGAAAAATTCACAGCATATTTACAAAATCATCGCCATCGAAAAAACATCCTCTACCTATACCCATAAAAATAGCGGTTTGTACCCCCTCTTGAGAGCAATGTTTACCGTTTGTTTACAGAAATCCTGTCTTGCAGATGATCCTCTCACCTAATAGCCACAGAAAAGCCGAAAATAAACCCCTTTTGAAAAACATTCCTCACCTATATGAAAAAAATCGGGGTTTTTACACCCCCTTTTGAGGGCTTTCGGCAATATGTTTACAATTTGTTTACAGAAATTGACCTTGTGAGCGGAAATTACGACATGGACACCATCAAGACCTCAAAATGAGGTCTTGCCTCTTGCCTTGAAAAATCATCCCTCACCTAAAAGGACAAAAAATGGGCAAAATTCACCCCTCACTTCGCATTGTTTACTTTTTATTTACAAAAATCGCCCTTGCAAACAAAAAATGCGCCTTTCGGCACAAAAAAATAGGTCTGGGTGCTTTTCACCCAGACCAGACTTTTAGGATGGGCATTGGGGACCACCCTATAAATTCTCATTCTCACCCAAAGGCAGAAGGAAGGCTTCAGCCATCAGCTTCACTCCGAGTCGGAATCCGTAGGAGAATGCATCGCGCTCGGTGATGCTATGCATCTCATTCATACAGTCCTCAAACTTTTCGAGTGTTTCCTTCTGCTTTTCCGTAAGGGATCCGTCCAAATCCTCGCGGTTCCGGGCAACCAGTTTCAGCAGTTCCTTCAACCGCTTGTCACCGTGCGTGCATTGCTCAAATGGTGAGATGTTGCCGTACCACAGCTCGTCAATTGTTTTCATCAGAACCTCCGCATACAGAAACGGTGACCATATCTCCGAGATCTTCCTCGGCAATACAGTCACCGTTCTTTTTCATTTGTTCAATTGCTATCACGGTCTGACGGACGAGTTCCATCTCAATCCACGTCCGACCTTCCTCGGCTCGCTCGTCAATGCCGAGATGCAATGCCTTTGCCGTCACTGCGCTCATGATGTCGTATTTTTCTCCGCGGTACAGCTCTTCAATCGTAATCTTTGCCATGTATGTTACCTCCTTGTTTTTGGTAACACACAATATACCACAGAAGAGAGCGGAAGTCCAGACTTAATTGTGTTAACAAACAGAAAACTTTAATCAATCGAGTGTTCTGTCAATTTTCAACCGAACTACCTTGTTTTTGTCAGATAGGACTGTCCGCAATATAGCGTCCTACCATTTGCCGTATCATGTCCTATCTAAAGAATAAAACGCAAACTCATTGCTAAGCTCAATTTCGTATCTGTCAAACATCGTAATCACGCCATACAAAGATTTGGTCAAAAGTGGGCACGGGGGATATTGCAAAAAATGGTCTTTTATTTTGCTGTATCTTGGCAAAAATGTTTCTTCCCATAGATTTTGAGCATTTTCTTTTGTGACTTGATTCATTGTATTATGGAAAGCAATGGCAATATTTTCTTGCGCTTTATAGACGCTAACAACTCGGTCAACATACTCTTGATCATGTCCGTGTGTCGCGACGCCTTGATATCCGTCATCCTTGTAGGCATATAGATACCAAAAATCTGTTTTGAGTATGTGGGCGACCGTGCTTTTATCAAGTCTTTCGGATAAATATTTAATAGCCTTTTTCGGATTTGTATAATAGGGGTATAGCAGATAGCCCAGCTTTCCGTTTCTGCAATACGTTTCATACAGAATCTCGGTGGCAGCTATTCCTGTACAAGCTATCAAAGTATCTATTCTGTTTGTTGTTTCTTCGTATCCAAGAATAAGAGAATCAAGAAATACATGTTTGCATATTTCATTCTCGAATTTTTCAGATAAATATTCAAATACTTTTTTCACCGTTACCGGTGTAATAAAATACATGGAAAGATTTTTCCCATAATAACTTTCTATTACGTCATGCTGGTAATCATACGAGTCACATATCAACTCTTTAACTTGCTGAACTTGAGTATAAGGAATTTCGAGTATTCGTTTAATTTCCAAGTCCGTTAAATCGCGTTTTGATGATAGATCCTTGTCTGCTATTATGGATTGCTTTACAGCAACGAGCGTTTTAAAGCAATCGTCGGATGGGAGCGCGTCATTATCAAATCTGATTTCCGGATACATATCCTTAATAGCTAATTTATAACTCTCACAAAAGCTTTCAGCGATATCCATTAACCCATACTCGTCAAACTTTTCTTTCAATTTGCTCACAATATCCATATTAGTCTCCATTTTTAACAAATATTAAAATCCTCAATCTTAGACGAAACATAACCACCGCCAGCTGCTATGGCATCAAATGCCTGCTCGGTTTCCATATCTGTTGCCTTTCCTTTTAAAAAATTCTCTAATATTATGAGATATTCAAGAACAAGAAGCACCGCGTTTGTTACTTCGATGATATCTTCGGAATTATAAAATACAGCCGAAATATAAAAACCTTCTTCGTGTTGGCTATAGACGCATTTTGTTGGAAGATTATTCAGGTTACTATTGATTTCGTTGGTAGCGATGCAGCCGAGCTCATTCGATATGCACTCTGCTCTATAAAAATATTCAAGATAAAACACTCCATTTTTCATTGTAACGCAAAGAGGATCAATTTTATCGCCGTCTTCGGGTTTCAACGGAAGGTCTAACTCCAAATATTTTTCAGCAAAAGCGCTTTTTGTAATTCCAATTGAGATTGAAAATGCCTTTTCTTCAAGGATACTGGATATAACAGTATGAAATGCTTTGACGGTGCTTTCTTCCATCGCATTTAATTGAATGTTGTTATCGTTTTTAATCAAATTGATTCCTCCCTTTAGCATTCTTTGAGAATTATTTTATCTAACAATCGCAGAACCATTTTATGATAATCATAAAATGCTTCCAATACCGAGGTCTTTATTTTGGGTTCGAGCGCCGATGTCCCTTTGATATAATCATGATAGAAATTGACAAAAGCAACGACATCCGGAAGAATCTTATAATCAATAATGTCATATGCATCGTCGCGTATATAAATCCGATTATACCGTCCATGCTTCTGGGCTTTTTGGGGTATCCTCGTCATCAGAGCATTAAATGTTCTTTCGAACTGATAAATAATTTCCTCGCAATTTAACGATTGTGTGGAATTGTTTTTTGTTTGTATTTGAGCAATTTCAGCTATTGAAATGATAGTTGATTTTATTTCAGATGGACTATAATAGCCATCTCTCTTCTCTTTAACACACTCATATACGAGTCCCCAGCCCGAAATCGGTACATAACCATTTCTACAGGATACTGCTACAACCTCATTCTTTTCTGAAGGTTCCAGTGGCCGAGGCCGAGCATCAATATTTTCGCGCCATTTTCTAAGGTCATTCTGTGCCTTGTCATAAGAAAAACGAGAAGTATCGCTAATATCAATTAAGAAACTATCTATTGGAACATCAATTCCAACTTTGATTTTATCTTCTTGCAGTAATGTTATGTCAATTGGATGTATATCGAACCAATTTGGCCACTGATCCTGACAAATTTTCCTAAGTTCATTTAATAACTCTTTCAAATCCGAATCAAGGAGATCCATTTTTGCTTTGTTAATCATTCCGTACATCTTGCGAGCATAATGTTTTGCAATATTATTTATGCAGGGATTTGCTACAATTGCAGGGAACAATTTGATTCTGTCTGCTAACAAAGACGCTTTGTAGGGGTTCCACTCTTGTTCTGTAGAAAGAATTGATAATTGCTTATATATTTTGCAAATTGAGCTAACACATATTATTGCAGTTTTTTGGGGTTGATTTTTAAATGCATCTACAATATGGTAAATAAGAGTATCGGTTTTTAACCCGTAAGTGTTTCTGATTTCTGAGTGTGTATAAGCGTTCTGTGTCAATTTGTTTAAAGTGTTTTCAAGAAATTCAAGGAAACACGCGTTTTGAGGATATTTGAGATCAATATAGTTATGGCAGTGAATGGTTAACGCAGTTCGGAGCCTTGAGTCTAAGATAGAGAAGTTGTTTCTGTCAACTATATCTTGCATTAGATTTTTTAAGTCTGCATAATACTCTCCTTTATTTTTTACGTAATGAATCAACTTGATCTGACGATCTAAGTTCAATGTCCAAAAAATTGAGGGATGTAACAGATTTGAAAGTAAGCCCTTGAGGCAAGCTCTTTGCCATGAATTATATTTTGAATCAAGCACATCATCTACAAAAGTTAAATACTTATCAGCTTCGTCGATGGTAATAGAAAGAGCTATTTTCTCTGCAAGAGGCTTGTCTAATAATTTGTAATACGCATTAAACCTATCATAGATAGATATCCTATTACTCTTTTTAAGTTGCGACAACGAGAGGATTAACCGTTCTTTGATTTCTCCCAATTCCTCATCAGCGTAGTTTCTTTTTGCAAAACCGATAACTTTTGAAAGTATAGGCGAGGATAAATTTGACAATTCCGGGCTGTTTGCTAATGATTTAATACAACATAAAATTCTTGCCCGGTTGATTGTGCTAGCAAATCGATAGTTTGAAATAATGAAGTCGAGTGCTTCAAATTGCTTATTCTTTTCAAACAGATAAGAAATGCATTTATCGAGTTCTCCCGCAAATGTGAGATCTTGTTTTGTTTTCAAACTAAATACATCCCATATGTTTTGAAAATGGCTTGGTAATATTATTTCAAAATTACTATTCTTTATTAATTGAACAAAAACATCCGATCTTTTTTCGTTATAATCGTTGTTTAATTCGTAGTTAATACAATTAGGGTACTGCTTGGCAAGCCAAAACAAATGACGGACTGGCCTATTTTGTCTAACATCTTCCATTGCAGCCTCAGTAATCCAAAACAAAAGGTTGTCTGCGAAATCCTTTAAATTTTGTGATAATTCTATATCATCGTCTTCTTCATTATTCTTCTTTCTGGCAGCTGAACGAATTTGGCTTAGGACCTCTAACATCATTGCGTTATCGTTTTCCAAAAACGGATTTTTTGAACATATCAGATGAGTTTCTACATAATCAAAGAAATCTTTCCTTTTTGAAAAGCTTTTAGTAAAACTTGTAGCACAGCGAAAGCTAACTTCCCCATCAATAATAAATTTACATGTTTCCGTCAATAATTTATGGTCTTCAAACTTTTCCAATCTAACGTTGCGTAGAGTTGCTTTAGCTAAATTTTTATCATATCTACTCATAGTGAGTAAAATATACGATAAACCTTGTGCCATATCATTTCGACGTATATGATTATGGGAAACAATGATGTCAAAATTCCTCGAAACAAAGTTTGTGAATCTTGAAAAGGAGTTTAAAAAGTTTTTATTGGTTTTTGCTTCAAAATAGACGAGAGGCTCAAATGTGCCTCGGCCAAACATGCAAACGAATGCAACAAGTTCACGTCGTATATCTTCGGTGATGACTTTATCTGATAGAGAAAAAATTGTTGATTCAATGTATTTTTGACAGATAATCAAACGACTCGAATTAATACTCGCAAGAGCTTTTATTAGTCTTATATCATAGGCTTTCTTATTAAAGATAAGATCTTCAAGTATTCTAACCCTTTGAGAATTATCAACATCATAAAAATCCAATGTTGCAAGAAAATTTGGAATGAAAGGAAGGGTATTGTTATCTGTTAGGAAAATATTATTGCAATATTCGCCCACCAATTCAATTGTTTTTTCAAGCCCGACTTGCACAAGAGGCGGGCTTTTTTCTATTTTCCCGGCATACTGTTCCTTTACACTATAGAGTATAGGATATATATAGTTGCAATCGTGGTTACTTGTCAGTATGTTATAACGAACAAATTCACAGAAATATTTTTTGCGCTCGGGAGTAATGAATAGTCCGCGAAAGGCCAGTGCGTTGGAAAACGTGCTTAATGTTATATTAATTTCTTTCTTTTTAAGGCACGATACATCTGAATGATCGAAAAGTTTGTATGCCTCAAACAGTGTTTTTAAGGTTTCAAACAATGTGTCGTCATTAACTTCGGTATTGGTATGATTCAAAGCTTTAACAACAACCAACTCGTTTTTCTCTTCAAATTTATACCCTTGCTTAGCAAATTCTTTAAGAAAATCGCAGGGATTATCTTGAATATGCTGATTCAACGCATCAACTGTACATCCTTCACTAAGCTCATTGTCTATATCTATATTCAAACAATGCTTAGCAAGCGATATAAGTGTAGCTCGGCTAACAGTACAGTACTTGCTGTTTGTGTTTGTCAATGTGGAATAGTCGGGGAGAGAGATATTAGATATAGTATCTATAATTGAAAAAACAATATTGACAGTAGTTTGTACATTTTCTGCTGTCAAATTTTTGTTTTTTCCAAAATCATCAGGGAATTTGTTGGGCGAATCATTTTGCAAAAGAGAGGATAGGGCATTAATGAATGTATCTGTATTTATTTCTCCGTTTGCTTTTTGAGAAAAAGAAAAGCCTATGTTGTCCAAGTAGTTTATGAAATCTTCCATAAGAGCATCTGAATCAAAAAGTTGATTTGCAATCTTTTCAGGAGTAATATTGTTTGCCCTAAAACCATTCTTTAACCATTTTTTCACGGTTTCAGGACTCATATACAAATTTTCGGCTAATGATTCTATACTCATGCCTTTTCGATGTTTAAGATATTGGTAAACAAGCCTAAACGCTGTCATAAATGCCTCCCTTTTGTTGATTACACTTTTAGTACACTTTCGATACCTTTCCGCTGTCTTCGCTATGTGATATCATATAGTCACAAAGAAAACGGAGGTATCACTTATGGAAATATTATATCATAATTCACCAGTAAATTCAAGTATCAACAACCAAGATGTGGAACTTTATTCGTCCTATCAAGGAATCGTACGCAGAAGGACACCATCCGGATGTATCGTAGAGCTTCAGCTTGAGAATGGCAAGTCTGCTATGAGCTATGTGTTCGGAGGATGGAGCGTAGGCAGCCAAGTCCTCGTATATATCACAAAACTCTTTGAAGATCGCTTCCCAAGAGGAGTGATTGAAAGCGTTCTTCAGTTTGCTGAAGATGTCGCTTAAGAGGTGATTATATAATGAAGATACTAATTCGACCGCCTTGATAAGGCACTCTCACATATATTTCACGATAATTTGAGATGATGGTCATTGTTACCAATCAATCCGATGACAATAATTTTTTGGAGGATACATAATAATGAAAATTCAGAATTTAAATATGAAAGAAAATACAACCATAATTGACGAAAAGAAGAGTCCGTTCAGCGTGTTTGACTATGATAGCGAATACGTTCGCAGACACACTGTTGACAGGCCCACCTCGATTTTAATCGTTGATCTTGATCGAGAGATTTGTCGAGCTCTTTCCGTTCACCTTGTAGTTACGTCGGAATTGTTGTTTCGTCTTTTTACAAATAAGGGCTATAGCTACACAAAGCACGAAATCCAGTGGCACTTAAAGAAATTGTCGGCTTCAGGATTCGTCCAAAAATTGTCGTTTGAATCCGCGACAGGATACTTCTCCGGAAAAGGGTATATTATCGCCGGTCGCGGAGTGTCCCTGTTAGCATCTGAGGGAATTCGATACAGACTTGGTGGTTACTTATCGGAATTAGACGTATTCGGATACAAACGTATCCTCGCAGCAAACCAGCTTTTGATCGCTGGCAAATATGATAATATCAAAGTGGCTAATGTTGCCTTTGTAGAGGCAAAAAATGAAAATCAGAAGGCCTCCATAATCGTGAGACCCACGGCAATGATTCTCGATGATAATGACGAGGTTGTACGTAGCTTTGTTGAGGTTGCCAGAAGAACACCTACTGCTAACGATGATCTCATGGATAAGCTTGAGAGAGTTATCAAACTATATAAACACAGAAAATCCAATACAAATATCAAAATTGGCGATGAGTTATCCGTAATCATAGTGGCAGAGGATAAAACCCACGCCGCAGAACTTGCTGATTTGACAAGCAGACTTGGCAAAAAGATCCATTTGTACTTCACCTATGACCGTGCCACATACGAATCGAACGATGATTTTCTGTATGAACATCCCAAAAAAGATCACAAAGGATTTTTTACAATCTTCGCGGCCTGCCTCTAATTTCAGAGTTCAAACAATTTATTATATAAATCCACCTAACGGATCTCTCCAAAAAAGAGAGGAGGTTTCTTAAATTAAGGAGAGGTCCACCACAATCAAACCATATTTTATCAAAGAAAGGAAGATTTTTAACATGAAAATCAAAAAAACATTCACCAAACTCATCTCCATCCTCTGCCTCTGCACAGTGTTGCTTTCGAGCATAAGTGTTTTCAGCGTTAGCGCGTCAGCTGCATCCACTACACCACGCACCTTTAATGCTGATTCAAAAGTAACCTTTACGGTTCGTGCGACAGGTAATAACGCTTCAATTAAGTTCACATCTACTGGGGCAAAGGCTTACGGTCATAGATGTGATGCTCCGGAGTTGAAATTGACAATTACCCCTGCCATTAACGGTACGAAAGTGTTCTATATTAAAGATAGCTTTGATCTTACACCTTCTTCCGTATCTTCAACTCTTAAAGGGCTTAAGAAAGGTGTGACATACAAAATTACGATTGAATACTTGGTAGCTAAGCAGAACATTTGCTCTCGGAATGACAATTGCAGAGTTTCTGTACACGATTTGATGTATAAATATCCTTACGGAAGAGCGAGAGATCCCTATATGAACGGAACATGGACATACCAAGCGAAGAACTGCACTATTACAAACATAAAGGTTAAATAAGACGTTATACAAATCAACGATTTTAAAATAATAATTGATAATGAGAAAGGGAAATAAATATGTCAACTAACAACTCTATTGAAATTAAGCAGGCACCTTATAACGAAATTTTAGCCTGTTCGGAGGGGCATTTGGCGGCAGTTATTGCGATTGACGAATCAGGGTCAATGAACAACGGATCAAAGCTCCAAGCCGTTATTGACGGAATCGAAAATTTTAAGAAATCTAATTCATCCGACCCGATTACGTTGAAGAGAGTGGATGTGTGCGTATTAACATTTGGTGGGCGTGGTGTAAAGGTGATTCAAGATTGGATACCTATGGCCGAGTTTGTAAAACAGCCCCCACTTGAAATAGTTGCGGAAGGTACCACGCCTCTTGGTGAGGCAATCATCAAATCTATTGAATTAACCAGAGAAAGAAACAGAGTCTATTCATCTATCGGCACTCCAGCATTTACTCCTTTTGTCATGGTTGTTACAGACGGCCTTCCCTCGGATAGTTTGGAAGAAGCCAAAAAAAGATTGCGAGAACGTGAAGATCAGAAAAAAATCAGACTGTTCTGCTGTGGGGTTGGACTTGAGAACACAGATATGCAAACTCTTGCCAGCCTCAGTAAAAGGACGATTCAATGCACCGATGAAGGGGCTCTCTCGGGATTGTTTGACTGGCTTTCTGAGAGCATATCGACTATCTCCTATAGCCGCGCTATTAGCGATGGCAACAATTGTCAGCTAGGACCCTTGCCTCAGGGATTCGCCGTAGTGCCATCTGACTGGTAATTATTCCATTTTGTCCTGGAGGTCATTATGCTATGCTAAAATGTAATGTTGCTTACGTTCCGGGAAAGCATCACAAAACTTCGGAGGACGCATATTGCGTCCTCCACGAGGAAGATTTGTTTGTTGCTGCAATCGCGGATGGCGTAGGATCTGCTAAATGCGGCGGCGAGGGATCCAGTCTTGCAGTGGAGACTGTTGCAACATTTATTGTTGAAAACTATCCATTGGTAGACAGAAACGAGCTTGTTGTCAAATCTCTTATTCGTACGGCCTATCAAAAAGCCCTTTCAAATATAAAACGTCAAGCGGATCAAGCCAAAGAGGACCTTGCGGAGTACGACACTACTTTAATGGTCATTGTTTATGATTACGTCACCTCAACTTTTTATTACGGGCATTGCGGAGATGGCGGCATCATAGCTCAGCAAACCAACGGTAAATATGTGAACTTGACACCTTGCCAAAGAGTCGATCAATGTGTCCTTACACTGCGTTCGGGCGCAAAATACTGGCACATAGATCGAATAGATCAAGAAATAGTTTCGATTATATGCGCCACCGATGGAATTATGGACAAAATCAGGCAACCGGCAATTGAAGACACCGATGGACTATACGTTCCGCTTTTGATGTTGCTTTCCGATTCCAACACGATCAGGTATTTAAAACACAAAGGGGTAACGTTATCGGATCTTGTGGATAATCCAAAAGCAATTTCTCGTAATTTGGTCTATACGGCCATGTTTAGATCTTTACGCAAATACGGATTGAATAAATCCGTTGCACAGAACGTTATGGGCAGTATAAAAAAATCAGCTGGATTGTTTCTATTGTTGGACTCTATAACTGATGACAAGACGGCGCTGATATGTTCTACAAATGTGATCCCTTCTGCAAGACCCCCGAAATACTATATGCCCCCGGATTGGCAGCAGCTCTTCAAAAAAAGGCGTAAACTTTTGTATGCAACTCTCGACGCAGAGACCGATCAAACGGAAATAGGGGATGCGGTCGTAACAGACAAGTCCCAAGATGCTATCCGCGAATCACTTCTCAAAAGGATTAAGCTTGCTTTTGATAAACTGTTGAGGAAAAGAAATGAATAATACTTATGTTTATTATTATCAGTTTCTACCGAAACATCTACAGCAAACTTACATGAAATTATTGGAAGCATTGAAAAATCACGAGGAGAGGACCTTCGTGCCTTTCCTCAGACCGGAGGATCTTGAAAAAATTATTGATTGTATCATTCTCGAGCATCCCAACATCTCATTTTTTCAACAATACACGTTCAAGACATATAATGAATTGGTCTTCTGCGTAGAATTCCATTATTTTTTGGATTCTGAAAAAGATAAGGTTGTACGATTGGAAATGGAAAATCAAGCACAAAAAATAGCCGCGTACGCTAAATCTGTGAGCAATAGCAAAGTTGAGCAAGCTAAAGCGGTGTACGAGTATTTCTCCAAGCACGTGGTCTATGATTTTGAATACGAAAAGCATAAGTTTGCACATACCCCGGCAGGCCCTCTGTTGTATGCCAAAGGAATTTGCAAAGCTGCAACATTAGCTTACAAGATCTGCGCTGATTTATTAGATATTCCGCTTGTTTGCGTTCAAGGAACGCATGACGGTGTGCCTCACGCTTGGGCATTAATACGCCTTTCGGACAAGTGGTATCCGTTAGATCCGACCGTAGCTATATGTGCAGAAAATAAGGTTTCTTATGATGGATTTTGTATGCTTCCTTATCCCAAGGAAAAATATGAAGCGTGGAACGTGTTTCCTTTGCCCCAAATCTAAGAAAGGAGGATTGTATGGAATATCAATCTTTGCTCGGAAGTCGCTATATCCTTGGCAAACAATGCGGACGAGGCGGTGAAGCTACTATCTTTGAAGTGGTAAATTACAGCGGTGCTATAGCTAAGCTTTACAAGCCTGAGCTTTGTAATTCATATCGAGAAGAAAAGTTGAGAACGATGTTGAGATTGGGCGTTCCGGCAAATCTCGAAGACCAGATTGCTTATCCGAAAGACATATTGTATCGAAACGGGAAGTGCGTGGGATTCGTAATGCGAAGAGTCAATGGTGTTCCGCTGAATGAGATCTGGGATGACGAATCACTTGACATGGAAAAACGCTGTACAATCGCAAAGAACATGACTGCACTGCTGTACTCGATTCACAAAGAGGCTGGTATTGTGATTGGTGACCTTAATCCATTCAACGTTTTAATCGATCCCGTCACAGGCTTTGTTCGACTCATTGATGTTGATTCATGGCATATATCAGATCAAAAGAGCGGCAAGGTTTTCCGTTGTGACGTATGTATTCCTGAGTATTCAATCGTTGCTAACTCGATTCCCAAGGGAGAAACGCTTAAAACTGCGCCCTTGCCGACTTTCTCAATGGAGAGTGATATTTTTGCCTTAGCGTTAATGCTCTTCCAACTGATCATAGATGCCCATCCTTTCGCTGTCGGAGTTGCTAAAGGAAACACAACCGAAAATGTTCCACAGCCCACAGAGCTGATGTGCAATTACCAGTTTCCTTATGTACAGGGACAATGTCCGGCAGGATATCAACCCCCGATTTACAGTTTGCCATATAAATGCCTGACCTATCGACTGCAAAATTTATTTCAAAAGACTTTCAATGGCGAAAATGTTCCGATTGAATGGTATTTCAATGCACTATCTGCCTATGAAAAAGAGATAACAAATACGTGCAAGAAAAATCCACTACACAAATATAAGAAAGGTCTCTACTCCTGCCCATATTGTAAATCGAACAAACGCAAAGAAGCTTTCTTCAAAGCTCAGCACAAAAAATCTTAAGGAGAAACCCATGACGATATACAAGGAAATTTACGATCTTATTGCTGACACATCCCAAGGGGCTTGTGATCACGAAATCGGAGCCGTGCTCGGAGCAGACCGCGCGGACGACATCTGCGAAGTGGTTTTTGATCGAATCGAAGACATCAATCGGTATATGTATACCCCAAACGTGGAGTATTTAAATGAAGTTATTGAGCGCTGGCAACGATGGCGTTTTGCAGGTATAGTACACAGCCATTTGAACAATCAATGTACATTATCTTCCGCGGATAAGGCATACATTGAGTATATTATGATGGCTATGCCACCTGACATCGACCACCTCTATTTTCCCGTATACGTTATTTCCGAAAACAAGCTATACGGGTACAAAGCTGAGAGAATGCTGAATAGAGTGATCATTTTTGATGAACCGATAAACATTATTTAACTGACAACCAAAAAATTTATTTAAAGGAGATTTTTATTATGAAAAACAATCAGATTAACCAGAACAACAAGACTTCTCAGAATAAGATAAAGATTCCTTGCGGAAGCTTTTGCAGTAGCAATAATTGTAGTGATTGCCGGTACGCAGAACACCAAAACAAGAATAAATATGGACAAATTGCGTGTGGTAATTCCCACATCAATGCTTGGGTCTATCCGAGTGAACGGGTAGGCTGTTGGTGGTATGAATACGAGCGATGATAATATGTCTATCAATATTTTTTCAATGAAAAGGGTAAAAAGAGTCCTGACCATACTACTCGCGGTATTTGTCTGTGTATATTCTTTTAGTGCGTGTTCAGGCGAGCATGAGGAAAATGTAGAAATGGAAAGTAACGTTCCATCCAAAACGGAAGACAATAATCAATTATTTCACACCCAATCTCCGCTTTATAAAGAATTTTCTTTATTAGATAGCGATGGGGATGGAACACCGGATTACTTATGCCAACAATCTTTACTGGACATTTTCGGAGGGCAGGGACAATATCACACCGTCATCTATGGGAAATCCGATGCAGATAATAAATACGACAAAGTAGTATTCGATTCTGCAGAATACTTATCCGCCCATAAGAACATGGATATTGAAGTAACGGTTAGAGACGGCGCGATCATATTCAGGCACCAAGAAACCGGATATGAGAAAGAGTATGTCGTGCAGGAGGATACTTATCTGTTTTCGTATCTGTTTAATGCAGATGGTTCGCCCAAAGGATCTCCTAATTTCATGATTGATAGTTTCAAAACCGTGGAGGTAGTTGACATCAATAATGACGGAGTGGAGGAAATATTATTAGAACAATACGCCAGTATGGGTTGGCACGCAAATCATTTTGCTGATTGTATAAGTGTTTTCAACTTTACTGATGATGGTAAGTTGACTCTTATATCCATAGAACTTGTAATCAAATGACAAAAAGTCGCTAATCTCACTATGCTTTTTTCACCAAGTATATTCTTTGCTTCCTCCGACGCAAGTTTTGGAGGGTAAGCAACAAGAAAACTCCATCACAGACTTTTGTCCATGATGGAGTTTTCTTGTCCTATTCGGTTTTTTGTGATTTCTCCGATAAGAACATCACGCTTTGCGTTCCCTATCCTTTTTTTCTTGGCAAGCACTGCATTTGTGGACACAAATACGAACAAAAGTGATATGCTTCGCATTTGCTCGGCGTGATATTACTCGTTTCACTCGTAGTGATATTGCTCCCGATGGTCGCAGTGATATTATATTCGCCCGAAAACCCAACGCGCGAAGCGTATATCACTGCCATAGGCAATATCACGCACTTGTGCATATCACTCGCCGGAGGCGAATATAACTGGCGCACCTGCGATAGAGCAGGTGCGCCAAGGGGAGGCGTGTTTTGTTTGTGTGAATTATTCGTCCACTCTCTTGATGTCCGCTCCCAAGGCTGCCAGCTTGCCGACGATGTTGTCGTAGCCGCGCTCGATCAGCGAGATCTTGGAGATCTGCGAGGTGCCTTGTGCACGAAGGGCAAGAATAATGAGTGCCGCACCTGCGCGCAGGTCGGTGGAGACCACGGGCGCGCCGGAAAGCTTTTGGTTGCCGGTAAAGGATGCGGTTCTGTCTGCAACGGAGATCATCGGGCCCATCTTCTGGAACTCGTTGATGTATCTGAAGCGGTTATCCCATACCATTTCGCTCATGCGGGAAACGCCGTCTGCAACGCACATCAGCGCGCTGATCTGGGGATGCATATCGGTAGGGAAGCCGGGGTAGGGCTGGGTTACAACGTCGGTCGCAATCAGCTTACCGTCGCTGTGTACTGTGATGGTGTCGGTGCCGATATCCAGCTTAACGCCCATTCTTGCGAGAACGGAGCAGACCGATTCCATATGCTTGGGGATGACGTTATGCACGCATACGCAGCCGCCTGTCATAGCAGCGGCAGCCATGTAAGTGCCTGCCTCGATCATGTCGGGGACGATGGTGTGGCGGCAACCCTTGAGTTGCTTCACGCCACGCACCTTTATGCTGGAGGTGCCTGCGCCGGTAATGTCTGCGCCGCAGTTGTTCAGGAAGTTGACCATGTCAACGATGTGGGGCTCTTGAGCGGCACCCTCGATGGTGGTCACGCCCTCGGCAAAAACGGAGGCAAGAATGCAGTTGACGGTTGCGCCAACGGAAGGGAGGCGGAAATAAATGGAGTTGCCGTGCAGCCCCATGGGGGAGACGGCGTTGATATAACCCTGCTCAACGGAGATTTTTGCACCCAGTGCCTCAAAGCCCATCAGGTGCAAATCAAGCGGACGAACACCGAAATCGCAGCCGCCGGGATAGCCGACGTGTGCCGTGCCGAATCTGCCGATCTCTGCACCGATGATGTATGCCGAGCCTCTGATCTTGCAAACGAGATCGTAAGGGGAGCTGCCGGGCTGCACGTTTGCAGCGTTGATGCTGACGACGGTTTTGTCAAGATACTCCACCCGGGCACCCATGCCCTTGATGATGTCAAGCAGCATAGCGATGTCGCTGACGGCAGGCACGTTCTCGATGATACAGGTGTCCCGGCAAAGCAAGGTAGCGGCAATGATAGGCAGGGCAGCATTTTTCATGCCGTCAATATACACGTCGCCATTCAGGGGAAGTCCGCCGTTGATAATGATCTTTTCCATAGTAAAATCTCCAAAATTGCCTTGATAAATTTGGGTGTGCCTTGCCAATGTCGCACGCTCGAAAAAGCGTTGTTTATGTCGCTTTCTGTCACCTGTGTCAGCGTGCATTTATTATAACATATTATAATTATTAAGTAAATAGTTTCTGCTCATTGTTAACAAAATCTTTACAAAATAATTCCAGTACGAAATCCGTATTTGTCACACCATGTCGCACCAAGGCACAAGAACAACTGTTCTAAATGCACTTGATACATATCGTAACACAAGAAAAACATAACGAAAATCATAACAATATGTCGAAATTAAAGATAAATGGTAAATTACATGTTCATAATAAATGTCGTACTACGACAAATTACGACGCACCACGACATAACACACGTGCAAACAAGCGCAAAAAAAGCCCCGGAAAAGGGGGCAATTGCGCCTGCCGACGCATGCTGTCGGCACAGCAAAAAAACACCCTCAAAGCCACTGTATGCAGCCTTGAGAGTGTTTGTTACGTTATTCTGTTACCAAGCCTAAATGCTTGTAATACGCCACGGTCAGATCCACCACCATGCCGTAGCTGGCAGTGCCTTCGGTGCCTTGGAACTTCAGAAAAGTGTCGTTGACCGCGCCCGAAACCGAGCCTGCGGTGCTGTTTTGATACTTGGCAAAGAAGTTGGAGTAAGCGATCATTTCGCTCTTGACGTCAGCATGGATCGTGCTTCTTGCCTTGGTGTAAAGCTCGGGATTTGCCTGATACAGCGCGTTGGCAACGTACTCGTACATATTCAGATATGCGCTGTAGCGGATATAGGGATCGCCCGATTTCATGCATACAAGAAACGCTATCATGTTGGCTTCATCCTCTCTTGCAATGCCTCTCTGGTGTGCCAGCTCGTGCGCTGCGGTGAAAGGAATGGTGTAGTCGGGGAAGGCAATATCAATGTTCGCTTCACCCGTAAAGTAGGAGTAAACGCCCGTAATGTGCGTGTAGTTCATCAGCTCGCTGAGCATGACGGGCTTGAGTCTTGTATCGTAGTGGTCAATGAATTTGTGCTCCGCGCAAAAGGTATCGTACGCGTCCAGCAGCTTATCGTTCATTTCGGGAAGTGAGTAGGGCATGACCGAAAATCCGTTTGCGGCATAGGTCATGTTCTCGTGCTCCTCGTTGACCTTTTCCGCAAGGATCAATGCGGTCTGGTACAGCTCTTCTGCGCTGACCTCCTTTTGCGCAAGCCCGAGCTTTTGGTCAAGCGTCCTGCCGTGATAGCCGGTTGCAAAGGTAAACACGAACATGGAAAGCAACAGGCAAATGACCGCTACCAGAATGCCCACAAAGCTCCAGGTGCTGCGCCAGGTGTCACAGCGGTACTTGGCGGCATACCACACCGCAAGACCGAAGATGACGGGTAAGAGCAAAATCAAAGCCTCGCCAAGCGAGAAGGGGATCCAGCCGGTCAGCGCGGCAAGCGTGCGGCGAAAGATCTCGCTGACGTTCTGATTGAACAGATCCGCAAAAGCGGGAAAGATGCGTGCCGCCAGATAAATGAGCAGCGCAAGGGCTGCAATGCCGTAGCAGACAAGACACCATTTGGGCAGTCGCTCGTGCCTTGGATGCACGGCACGCCATTCCTCGCGCTCATCCGGCGAAAGGGCTGCGTATTCCTTTGCCGTGATCACAGACGGCAAAATTGGTTCGTTTCGTTTTTTCATGAGTACCTCGGAAAATATTGATGTATCAGCGCAAGCATATCCGCAGCAACGGGGGCACTTACGCATATGCGTCCCTCTGCAAAGGGCAAGGGAAACTCCAAGCTGAGCGCATGCAGGGCATGGCGGTCGATGCGCGCGTCGGGCGTGCCGTAAAGGTCGTCACCAAGCAAGGGGTGACCGATATACGCGAAGTGTACGCGGATCTGATGCGTGCGCCCCGTGCGCGGCTTGACACGCACCAGCGAAATCCCGTCGCGCGCGTCCAGCACCTCGTAATCGGTGATTGACGCCTCGCTGGGATCGGTGGAATCGGGACAGGTGGTGCGCATGATCACGCTGTCTGCCATGCGGCGGATGCCACATGCAATGGTATGGATCTTTCCATCCACGGGCAGCTCTCCCGTGATTATGGCAAGGTAGGTCTTTTGCACCTCACCCGCTTTGATGGCAGCGGTCAGCATGCCCGAGGCAACCTTGTCCTTGGCGGCAAGCACCACGCCCGAGGTATTGCGGTCAAGGCGACCCATGGGGCGAAACACAAAGGGAACACCCTGTTTGGCGTATCGGTAAGCCAGTGCATTGGCAAGGGTATCGTCATGGTGATTGTGCGAGGGGTGCGTAGGCATGTGAGGCGGCTTATTCATGGCAATGACGTGCGCGTCCTCGTAAAGCACCTCAATGGGAATGTCCGCAGGCGGCACGTTATGTGAGGCGCGTTCCGCCGTGTCGTCAATGGCAAGGCAGAGGCGATCGCCCTCATTGAGTACGCAGCGCACGGTCACGTGCGCACCGTTTACGGTGATACCGTCCTCGGTCTGCTTGAGCACGGTCAGCATGCGCGAGGAGATGCGCAGGGTATAGCGCACGTAAGAAAGCACGGTTCTGCCGTGGTGCTCTTTATCAATGATAAATTCCATACGAATCTCCTTTGCTGCGTGATAACAATTATTATACCATGGATTTGTGAAAATTACAATGTGAAAAGTGTGAATAAAACATACTGCGCGCGATTTTTGCATACATTGTATCGAAAATCTTGAAATAGGAGCGTGAAATATGAAACCTGTATGGAAAATTCTGATCGTGTGCGCCTTGACGTTGGGCTGTCTTTGCGCACTTTGCACCTTTGGTGCATCGGCTGCCGATGAAAAACCCACGCCGCTCAGCCCCGCCTTGCACGTGCTTGCTGCAAAGACCGACATGCGCGTGGCAACCCTGGTGGGCAACGAGTACACCTTCAGTAAGCAGGATTTTGCCCGCGCCATGAATCTGTCTTATATCGATTACGTCACCATTACCAAGCTGCCCGATCCCGTCGAGGGGGCTTTGTACGTGGGATCTGACGGCGTGGTCACGGGGCAGACCTTGCGCGCAGCGGATCTTTCGCTTTTGACCTTTGAGCCTGCTACCAAGACCGTGGGGCAGAGCAGCTTTTGCTTTACCGTGGACGGCAGCGCGTACGAAATGACTTGCATTGTGTGCACGCTGACAAGCGTCAACGCCTCGCCCACCACCGCTGCCGTGCCCGCGCAATCAGGCAGCCTGCGGGTGTATGCCAATACGCCCGCCTGCGGTGTGCTGGGCGGCTACGACCCCGAGGGGGACGCCTTGACCTTTGAAGTCGTCAGCTATCCCGAAAAGGGCATCGTGACCCTGACCGATACCGCCACGGGCGCGTATACCTATAGCCCCGGCAAGGACTATGTGGGCACGGATGCGTTTACCTACGTGATCCGCGACCAATACGGCAACTACAGCGCAGCGGGCAAGGTCAGCATCACGGTGCAGGCGTGCACGCTGGGACGCAATTTTGACGACCTTGACGGCAAAGCCTGCCTGACCGACGCTTTGCGCATGAGCGAGCTGGGGCTGATGAGCGGTACGCAGAAGGGCAGCCTTTACTGCTTTGAGCCCGACAGGGAAATGTCGCGCGTGGATTTTCTCGTCACCGCCATGAATGCGGTTGGCATGACCTGTGCACCCGTATCCAATACGGGCTTTGCGGATGACGGTGAGATCCCCGATGCCATGAAGGGCTACGTCAAGACCGCCTACGAAAAGGGCTACGTGAGCGCCGTCGGCAGCAAGGGCGAGCTGTACTTTAAGCCCAACGAGATCATCACGCGCGGCGAAGCAGCGGTGATTCTCTCTAATCTGATCGGCTACGCCAACCAAAAGCTGCCCGTCAGCTTTACTGATACCGTGCCCGCCTTTGCCGAGGACGCCGTGGTTTCGCTGTATTCGCTTGGCATTTTGCAAACGCCCGACGGCAGCGTGCAGGCAAGTGCCGCTATCACCCGCGCCGACGTTGCCATGTGGCTGGCAAAGACCATATCGCTGATCAAAGGAAGTTAAGCCTCAAATCTTAATTTCTTTGGCACAATCCTGCGGGAGCAAGCCCCCGCCCTACGGCAAAATCCATTCGCGTTTCCAAGGCCACAAGGGAGATTGTTGCAACGTGGTGTAGGGCAGGGGCTCGCTCCTGACGTGCCATATTAAATGAAAATGAAATCCGCCAACGGCATTTTTGCCGTTGGCGGGTGTTTTTTAGAACTGCTGCTCGTTTTCGTTTGCCGTGACCAAAAGGCTCGGCAGCTCAAAGATCGAGCGGATGGCGTGCACCTTGATGCCGGGGCATTCAAAGGGACGCTTTTCGACGTTACGGTAGGGAATGACGGCGGTGGTAAAGCCTAATCTTGCCGCCTCCTTGACGCGGTTTTCGGCATGCGATACCGCACGCACCTCGCCCGAAAGCCCGATCTCGCCCACGGCAATCAGTCCCTCGGGGACAACGCGGTCTGTCAGCGAAGAAATGAGTGCCAGCGCGACAGAAAGATCCGCTGCGGTTTCGTCAAGGCGCAAGCCGCCGACTACGTTGGTATATACGTCGTTTTGATAGAATTTGAGTCCCATGCGCTTTTCCAGCACGTCGATGATCAGGCAAAGTCTATTGTAATCAATACCGTTTGCCACGCGGCGCGGGGAGGGGAAATAGGTCTGCGAAACAAGTGCCTGCACCTCTGCAATCAGCGGGCGCGTGCCCTGCACGGTGCAAACTGCCGCGCTGCCCGAAACGCCCTTGGGTCTGCCCGAAAGCAGCATTTCCGAGGGATTGGTGACCTCGTCAAGCCCCTTGTCGGTCATTTCAAATACGCCTATCTCGTTGGTCGAGCCGTATCTGTTCTTGGTGGCGCGGATGATGCGGTAGGATTGCTGCTTTTCGCCCTCAAAGCAAAGCACGGCATCCACCATGTGCTCGAGTATCTTAGGACCTGCAATGCTGCCTTCCTTGTTGACGTGACCGACCAGGAACACCGACACGCCCTGACCCTTTGCCTTGCCGATAAACGCCATGGCATTCTCGCGCACCTGCGCAATGCTGCCGGGTGCAGAGCTGATCTTATCCGACCATACGGTCTGGATCGAGTCCACGATCAGAATATCGGGGGAGAGCTTGTCGCATTCGCGCAGAATGCTGTCAATGTTGGTTTCGGTCAGTACGTAGAGGTTTTCGCTCTTGACGCCGAGTCTGTCGGCGCGCAGCTTGAGCTGACCGCCCGATTCCTCGCCCGACACGTACAGCACCTTGCGGTTTTGCCCAAGTGCTTCGGAAATCTGCAAAAGCAGCGTGGATTTACCGATGCCGGGCTCACCCGAAAGCAGCACCACCTCGCCAAGCACCAAGCCGCCGCCAAGCACGCGGTCAAGCTCGCAAAGTCCCGTATTGTAGCGAATGTGATTGGGTAAGGAAAGCTGATCAAAGCGCAGCGCGTGGTGGTCGCCGCCCATGGAGAGCGCGGCATTGCGCTTTTGCGCAGCGTCATCCGCGCCCGAGGAGGTGTCAATCACGTCCTCAATAAAGGTGTTCCACGCACCGCAGGAAGGGCACTTGCCCATCCATTTGGGGGAGCGGTAGGAGCATTCCTCGCATATGTAAACGGTTTTTAAGCCTTTCATAAACAATAAACCTTTCGTGTAATAATACCATTATACCACTAATCTTGCTTTGTTGCAATAGAGAAATACGCAATTTCGGGATCGACCGTCATTTTGTGCACGCCCGGAAGGCTGTCGGGATCACAATAGGACGCGAGAGTGCGCGTGGCAAAGACGACTTCACCGTTGTGTACCTCTTCCAGCGAGAAGGTCAGCCTTGGCTTGGGGCCGCGCTCCATGCAGACAACGGCGTCCGAAGTCGCCAGCGCGTGCGCTGCTTGCGCTGCAAGCGTCGTGTGCTCTGCGGCAGCGCCCAGCATGCAGATCTGTGCATCGCCCTTTTGCAGCGTGATTACCAGCACGGGCTGCGTGGAGCGGGCAAGATCCTCACGGTGCACCGTAACGCTTGTGCCTTCGCACCATGCCACCGCATCTCCGTATTCGTAGAACACGACCTCCACGCCGTGCAAGCGGGCAACTTCAAGGATGCGTGCCTGTGCGTCAAGCATTTCTGCGTCATTTGTGCGCGGCAGATAGACGCAGTCGGTCTTATAATCTGTAAACAGATTCGAGAGCATGGATGCGTGCTGCGTGCGGCAATCCGTCAGAAGGATTGCGCCCACCTCGGTCGCGTGCAGATTTTGCGCTGCGTGCATGGCGGCTTGCATGGCAGTACCCGTGCCCGAGGAGAGGTCGCAGAGGTATGCGCGGTAGCCGTCTGCGCATACCAAGCCCTCCGAGATCGAGGATGGGTGCGTATAGGCAGCATGCAGCGTGCGCGGTGAGAGCGATGCGTTGACTGGAAAGAAAATGCAAAGAGAAATGACCAACAGCGCGGGCGGCAGCGAAAGCAGCCATTTGCGCTTCAAGGGTAATAGCAGCAATATGAATGCAGCACCGCAAAAGAGGATGCCGAGCACCTGCACGGTGGTGTGCGTCAGCGAAAGCAGTGCACCGTCTATGTTGGAGAGTGCTTCCGGATACGGTGTGCAAAGGGCATACAAAAGGCGGATGAGCGTGGCAAAGAAATTGGCAAGCGGGGGGATGGGGCAGAGAGGTAGCGTGATTGCGCCAAGCACCAAAAGTGCGGCAACGATGGGAGAGAGCAAAAGCGTGGTGATCGGCGAAAAGAGCGACATATTGCCAACGATAAAGCAAGAGGGCACGAACACGGCAAAGCAGGCAACGATGCCGATCAGCAGCGTTTCCAAAACGGCACTTGCCATGCCGTAAATGCGTTTCTTTGCCTTATGATGCGGCGGCTTGGCAAGTGACTCGGTGCGCGCCTTCAGATATTCGTGCATGGGAGGCACGAGGACCACAATGCCAAAGGTTGCAACAAAGGAGAGAATAAAGCCCGCATCGCAAACCGAATAAGGGTCAAGCAGTAAAATACCCGCTCCTACAAGTCCCAGCGTGCTCAGCGTGTCGTTATCGGCAGCCAGCAGGTAGGAAAGCTGCAGTATGCATACCATCGCCACCGCACGCGTTGCGGATATAGACATGCCCGTCAGCACCAGATACCCGATCGCGGTACCTGTCAGCAGCACGGCACGCGCCTTGCGGTGTACGCGCAGCTTGGCAAGCGCAAGCCCCACGGCACCCATCAGGATGGATACGTGCATGCCCGACAGTGCAAGCATATGGGAAGCACCCGCGCGGGAAAAATCGCGTGCGAGCGTGCCGTCAAGATACGAGCGGTTGCCAAGCAGCAAAGCGCACACAAGTCCGCCGCAATCCTTACCGCATGCGTCGATCAGGGCACGGCAGAGCGCGTTGTTGAGTCGGTGCAGAGAAACACGGGGCAGGGCAATGCCGGGAGCGGTATGGGGAGGGTCGTTGACCTGCATGATCTTATCTTCGCCCTCACAGTTAAACTGCATGCGCAAGCCGTCCGACAGGGCATAGCTTTCACTGAAATAGGGGGAGGCGGATTCCTTGAGCGTTTGGGGCTTGACTGAGGCTTCAAAGCTGTCACCCACCTGCAAATACGACGCAAATTCACAAACGAGAGAAGCGTCAAAATACTGCGCTTTGCCGTCCACGTCGTAAACGAGTACGCGGTAGACCGTCATAAACTCGGACGGCGTGCGCTCGGTCACGGTTGCGCGGACTTGGCAGCTTTCTTGTTTTGCAATGCGTTCGTATTGCTGCATGGATGCATCGAAAGCCACGTACGACCCCGCAAACGCAAGCAGCACGCAAAGCGACAGGGCAGCGCATTGCAGTATGATCTTACGCGGCAGCTTTTTGATCAGCAAGCAAACAGAGCACCCAAGCAAAGCGGCACCCGAAATGCAAAACAGTACAATTTTTATCTCGGGAATGGTAAAATACGCACAAAAGGCGCATATAATATAGAGCAAGCAGGCAGAGAACAACGGTCTGTTTTTTAAGATATTCATAAGTTTTCTCTCCCTTTCTGTGAACTTTTACCTTAATTTTACTCTAAATTGTAAATAAAGTCAATGCAAATCCATGAATTTTGAAAATCAACTTGACAAAATAGGGAAAATCATTTATAATACCCATGTGCTATGCATATAAAGCAAAATATTCGGAGGAATATAACTATGTTCGAGAAATTGAAGAATCTGTTCGTGGAAGAGCTGCAGATCGATGAAGCAGACATTACCATGGACGCTGAGCTGATCAAGGACCTGGGCATCAACTCCATCGAGCTTGCCGATCTGGTAATGCTGTGCGAGGAGAAGTTTGACATTGAGATCGACGACGAGGACATTCACAAGTTTGTCACCGTTGGCGACGTTGTCAACTACCTGGAGAACATCTGATCACCAAACTCATATAAAAGCCCGCTGTCGGTATGCCCGACAGCGGGCTTTTGTCGTTGTAGTGGAGGGGCGACTTATGAATCGCCCTCCCGTTTTGCATGAAATCTTTTCGCCAAGCATACATAATAACAAGACGTTTGTCCACGGAGGTATGTATGAAAAAAAGAGTGATTATATTGCCGCTTGTATTTTTGTTCGGCACGGTGTTGGTTTGCGCTCTTACGCTTGGGTTGTTCTTGCTTGCGGGTGGGAGCTTTGAGCAAGATCCCGCTTCGCCAATAGAGCAGGAAACGACACCCGAGCCCCCCAAGATGCCGCCCCGCACGGTGATCATCGACGCAGGGCACGGCGGTGAGGACGGCGGTGCGGTCGGTGTGACGGGGCTTGTGGAAAAGGACCTTAATCTGGATCTTGCCGGGCGGCTTTGTGCGCTTTTGGAGGCGGACGGCGTGCGTGTGATCATGACCCGAACCGAGGACGTTTTACTTTACGACCGAGGCGCGGATTATCAAGGGCGCAAAAAAGTGCTGGATCTTGCCGCGCGCCAAGCGATTGGAGACGCCAACCCCGACGCGATCTTTGTCAGCCTGCACGCCAATACCTTTCCCGAACAGATCTATCACGGCTTGCAGGTATGGTACAGTCCCAACAGCGAAAAGAGCGTCTTGTTGGCGGAGTCCATACGTGCGGAGGTCGTGAGCACGCTGCAGCCCGATAATCACAGGCAAAGCAAGCAGGCAGGGAGTAATATTTTCCTTTTACATAAGCTGCAAATTCCCACGGTGCTGGTCGAATGCGGTTTTTTGTCCAATCCTGCGGAATGTAACGCGCTTGCCGATCCCGCATACCGCGACCGTCTTGCCCATGCACTCTACAAGGGGATCTGCGCATATTATGAATGTGACACACAGTAAAGGAGGGGAGCATGAGAGAGATTTGCATTGTGGGAACGGATGCCCGCGCTGATTATGCCGTGCAGGCATTGCGGGAAGCGAGATATGCCGCCACGCGCACGACGCTGTCCGAAGCACAAGAGCACGCCGCGCGCGGCAGCATCATTGTCGGCGGTGGGTTGCCCGATACGCTTGGCGGTTTGGACTATCTGAAAGACGAGGCGTTTTTATACGATAACGCCCGCATTACGGCAGAGGGAGCGGTCATGCTACTGGGGGTGAGCACGCGCGGCACGGTATGCGGCATGGACGTTGCCGTGATCGGTATGGGCAGGATTGCAGAGTGTCTTTGCCCGCCACTGTGCGCGCTCGGTGCGCAAGTGACCGTATACGCAAGAAGACCCGAGGTGCTGGCGCGCGCACGCGCCATGGGGGCAAAGACCGTGCGCTTTTCGGGCGCGTTGCCTGCGCGTGCCGCGCAGCACGACGCTGTATGCAATACCGTGCCGCACGTGCTGTATGACAGGGAATTGCTTTTGGGTGCGCGGAGTGATACCGTGCTTATGGAGCTTGCCAGCGTGCCCGGGGGCTTTGATTTGGACGCGGTAACAGAATTCGGATTGCATTACGTCAACGGGCAAGGCTTGCCGGGCAAATACGCACCGCGCGCGGCAGGGGAGCTGATCGCGGACTACGTGATTGATACGCTAAAGGGGGAGAGAGCATGAGCCAGATCAAACAAACCATCGGATTTGCATTATGCGGATCGTACTGCACCCACGCGCAAGCATTAGCGCAGTTGGATGCTTTGCTTGCGCGGGGATACGACGTTGTGCCCATCGTCAGCGAGCGGGTATGGGAAACGGATACGCGCTTCGGCTTGGCGCAGGCTTTGCGCCAAAGCCTGTATGCCAAATGCGGCAACGAGGTCGTACACACTATTCGGGATGCCGAGCCGTTAGGGCCTGCACGTCCCTTGTCTGCACTGGTCATCTGCCCCTGCACGGGCAATACGCTTGCCAAGCTTGCCGCGGGCGTGACCGATTCCGCAGTCTGCATGGCAGCAAAGGCGCATCTGCGCAGCGACCGCCCGCTTTTGATCGCGCTTGCATCCAATGACGCCATGTCTGCGAATTTGCAGAATATTGCCACGCTGCTCAACCGCAAAAACGTATTTTTCGTGCCCGTGCGGCAGGATGATCCCACCAGCAAGCCGCATTCCTTGGTGGCGGATTTCGTGCAAGTACCCACCGCGCTGGAGCAAGCCCTTGCGGGCAGGCAGATGCGCAAGCTGTTTCTTTGACAGGACTTTGTTTGCTCCCGCAGCGATGTTATGACAATATTTACAATTTTGTCTTTTTTTTGGAACAAAATTGGAGTATGATATTGTAAACTATGTAAAAGGGGGAGTGTGCCTTGTTCGGATATATTCGCATATTGCAGCCCGAGCTCAAGATCAGGGAATACGAGTGTTATCGCGGCATTTACTGCGGTCTTTGCCGCCAGATGGGCAAATGCACGGGGCAATGCTCCCGCCTGACCTTGCGCTATGACGCGGCAGCTATGGTATGCCTGCGCATGGCGGCGCGTGGCACGCAGCCGACTTTTACCGAGAAACGCTGCCTGCTCCATCCCTTGACCAAAGCGCCCGTGTTGGATTCTTGCGAGGAAACCAAAACCGTATCCTGCATCATGGCAGCCCTGGCATACCATAAATGCAAGGACGATATTGCCGACGAAAGCGGCTTCAAAAGGCTGGGCGCACGCGTGTCTTTGCCGTATTTTGCCTATCTGCGTCACCGCGCCAAAAAACGCTTGCCCGAAATCGATGCCATTGCCGCGCGCGGCATGCAGACCTTTGCCAAAGCCGAAAAAGAGGCCGGCGGCTCTGCCGATATTCCCGCAAACGCCTTCGGCGAGCTGATGGGAGAGCTGCTTTCTTATGATACAGGGGGCGAGACGCACGCCGTGCTGCACGAGCTTGGCAAAGCTTTGGGCAGATGGGTGTATTTCATCGATGCCGCGGAAGACTATGGGCAGGACGTGCAAAAGGGCAGATTCAACGCTTTGCATGCGCTGTACGGCACGCAGAGCTTGACTGACGAGCAACGCACGTCGCTGGATACCACGCTGACCTTGGAGCTTGCAGACGCGGTTGCGGCTGCGGATCTGATCGATTTTGACGGACGTGACGATTTGTGCGCGGTCATCTACAATATTTTGTGCCTTGGTATGCCTGCACAGGCAAATACCGTTTTGTACCCTAAAAAAGAATGTAAAAAATGCAAAGGAGAGCGCGGAGCATGAATGATCCGTATAAGATCCTCGGTGTCAGTCCGACAGCCGACGAGGACGAGATAAAAAAAGCATACCGCGCGCTGGCGCGTAAATATCACCCTGACAGATATGCGGGGAAGCCCGAGCTGCAAGCAAGCGCGGAGCAGAAAATGAAGGAGATCAATGCTGCCTACGAAGAAGTGCAAGCGATACGCAGCGGCAAGCAGCAAAGCGGCTTTGGTTATGCGTCGGGCGGCTTCCACGCCAATACGAGTACGTCGGGGGACGCGCTGTATACCGATATCCGCCACCTGATCAACAACGGGGCGTTTGAGCGCGCTTATACGTTGCTGATGGGCGTGCCCGAGCAAAAGCGAGGCGGGGAATGGCATTTCCTGACGGGCTGCGTGTACGTGCGTATGGGCAGGCGCATGGATGCCATGCGTGAATTTGATATTGCATGCGGCATGGATCCCCATAATGCCGAATACCGTGCGGCAAGAGACCGATTTGACGCGCAGGCAAACACCTTTCGCACGCAGCACACCACGCAAAGCAGCGGCTGCAGCTGCTGTTCCTTGTGCGCGACCTGCCTTTGCGCCAATCTTTGCTGCAGCTGCTTAAGAGGGTGATGCGCCATGAAAAAGACTCCACCTAAAAAGATATCCACCGTGCAAAAGACCAAAAGGCTGACGATCAGCGCGCTTCTTTGCGCACTGGGCGCAGTCATGCTTTGCATGGGCAGATTGTTTGACGGCAGCCTGGATCTTTCCATGGCAGCACTCGCCTCGCTGATCACGGTGTGGGCGGCGGAGGAGCTTGGCGGCTCTTATCCTTGGCTGATCTGGCTTGTGACCGCATTGCTTGCGCTGATCCTTATGCCGTTTAACACGGCGGCTTGGGAGTATCTGCTCTTTGCGGGCGTGTATCCCATGCTGCGCGTGCTGCTGGAGCGCGTGCCTGCTGTATTGCGTTACGTCATCAAGATCGTGCTGTTCAACGGCGTGATAGCGCTTGGCGTGCTGATTCTCTGGCAGCTGCTGTTTCCCACCGCGCAAAGCTATCCTGCCGCCCTTGGTGCGTTTCTTGGCGGGCAGGGTGCACACCCGGGCTATTCGCTTGCGGTGTTCATCACGGCAAACGGCGCGTTTGTGCTGTATGATTTCGTGATCGGTAGAAGCATTACAGCCTATCGCGTCAACTTCCGCAACCGCTTTAAGTTTTTGCAGATGAAATGAATACTAAATGCAGGGGGGGATATCATCCTCCCGCCGGTAATGGGTTTGCTGTATCGACGCTCGAACGGATAACCCATGCGTTTATTGGCGGGGGAGAATATCCTCCCTTATTTTTTGTTTTACCAATGCAAATTTTTCTTGCAATCTTTTGTGATATATGGTATACTGAAATCACTATAATATCGAAAGAAGGCGATTGTTTTGAAACAAAGCAAATTCACGGACCTGATCAAGCAGTACGCGCATCGATATTTTATCAAAGCCATGGGTGCTATGGCACTCGGACTTTTCGCGTCACTCTTGATCGGAACCATTTTTGACACGGTTGCGACCTATACGCATCTGCCGTTCTTGGCAACGGTTGCATCGTATGCAAAAAGCGCAACGGGCATGGCAATCGGCGTTGCCATTGCGCACGCGCTGGGCGCGCATCCGCTTGTCATGTTCTCGGCTGCTGCCGTGGGGGCTATGGCAAATGCCATGGGCGCTGTCATGCTTGACGGTGCGATCATCTCCTGGGCGGCAACGGCAAAAGGGGAGCAGGGCGTATTCTATTCCGCAGGCCCTGCGGGCGCGTTCTTTGCCGTCATCATTGCTTGCGAGATCGGCATGCTGGTCTCCAAGAAGACCAAGGTTGACGTGCTGGTCACGCCCGTGGTCACCATCCTCTGCGGCTTTGGCGCATCCTGGCTGCTGTGTCCTTTAGTTTCCTATATCATGTACTATCTGGGCGTGTTTATTGCCACGGCTACCACGCTGCAGCCCTTGCTCATGGGCATTGTCATCTCGGTCGTGGTCGGTGTGATTTTGACCCTGCCCATTTCCTCGGCTGCCATTTGCGCCATGATCTTCTCGCAAGCGGCGATCGATGCTGCCGCGCAAGCAGGCACCGATGAAGGACTTTTGCTGGCAGGCGGAGCGGCTGCGGTTGGCTGCTGCGCACAAATGGTCGGCTTTGCAGTATCCAGCTTCCGTGAGAACAAGTGGGGCGGCATCGTATCGCAGGGACTTGGCACTTCCATGCTGCAGATGGGTAATATTTGCAAGCGTCCTCAGATCTGGATTCCGCCTACCTTGGCGGCTGCCATCATCGGTCCCGTTTCCACCATGGTATTCAAGCTCAAATGCGCCGGCGTTGCCGCCGGTATGGGTACTTGCGGCATGGTCGGCCCTATCGGTGTGATCAACGCTACCGAAAAAGGACCTATGCTGTGGATCGGTCTTGCGCTTTGCTGCATCGTGCTGCCTGCCGTGCTTTCGCTGATTTTCTCGGAAATCATGCGCAAATTGGGCTGGATCAAGGCAGGGGATATGCTCTTGGAGAGCTAAATATAACCACAGCATGAACAATCTGTAAATCCGTATTCATAATCATTGAAATGTATTGACAATCATGTGACTGCATGCTATCATATACTCACAGGCGAACAAAATCAACTAATCAAAGGAGGAAATCAACATGCCTGATCCCACCACCATTATCATTGCTATTGTAATAGCAGTCGTTGCACTGATCGCGTTGTTCTTTGCAGCAGCGTACGTCAAAGCACCCCCGAACAAAGCCTACATCATCTCGGGCTTCCGCTCCAAGAAGAGAGTGCTGATCGGTAAAGCCGGCTTCCGTCTGCCGTTCTTTGAAAGACTTGACAAGCTTTCTCTGGACGTTATGCAGGTTGACGTAAAGACCAGCGAGGCAGTACCCACCAACGAGTTCATCAACGTCAGCGTTGACGGCGTTGCGAACATCAAAATCTCGTCCGACCCCGAGCTGATCAACAAGGCAGCAGAAGCGCTGCTTGCTATGGATCAGCGTCAGCTCATCTTCCTTTGCACGCAGGTGCTGGAAGGTAACATGCGTGAGATCGTGGGCTCTGTAGGACTGAAGGAAATGGTCCAGGAGCGTCAGATCGTTGCAGAAAAGATCAAGGAAAACGCAGTACCCGATATGTGCAAGCTGGGTATCGAGATCGTAAACTTCAACATCCAGAACTTCAAGGATGGCGCAGGCACGATCGAGAACATGGGTATTGACAACGTTGAGCAGATCCGTAAGGCTGCTCAGATCGCAAAGGCTGAGGCTGCAAGAGACATCAGCATTGCAGAAGCGAATGCAAAGGAAGAGGCGAACAAGGTTGCCGTCAATACCAACCTGCGCATCTCCGAGCAGAATACCTCGCTGGCGATCCGTCAGGCAGAGCTGAAGAAGGATGCCGACATCAAGCAGGCAGAGGCTGACGCTGCATACGCAATTCAGAAGGAGCAGCAGAGAAAGACCATTGAGGTCACCGCTGCAGACGCAGACATTGCAAGAAGAGAAAAGGATGCCGAGCTTGCTGAAAAGGAGATCGCGCTGCAGGAAAGAAGACTGGACGCAGAGATCCGCAAGAAGGCAGACGCGCTCAAGTACGAGGCTGAAAAGAAGGCTGAGGCTGAGCTGATCAAGCGTCAGAGAGAAGCAGAGGCACGCCGCTTTGAGGAAGAGCAGGCTGCTATGGCTAAGATGAAGATGGCAGAAGCAGAGAAGTTCGAGCAGGAGCAGCAGGCTCTGGCTCAGAAGGCAACTGCAGACGCACTTGCTTACTCCAAGCTCAAGGAAGCAGAAGGTATCCGTGCCGTTGGTCTTGCAGAGGCAGAAGCCATCGAAAAGAAGGCAGAAGCACAGAAGAAGATGGGCGAGGCTTCGGTACTGGATATGTACCTGACCGCTCTGCCCGAGGTCGTCAAGAACGCAGCCGCTCCCTTGGCACAGACCGACAAGATCGTGATGTACGGCGAAGGCAACTCCGCAAAGCTTGTTAAGGACGTTATGACGTCCGCAAATCAGATCACCGAGAGCCTTGAAGAATCTGTCGGTATCGACCTGAAGAGCATGCTTGCAGGCTTTGTTGGCGGTAAGGCAGCTGCTAACAACGATCAATAATCCTCATGTCAAAACCAAAGCTCCGCTTGCCACGTGACCTGCGCGGTCACGTGCGCCGGGCGGTGATCAAAAAAATCACACCGTGTGTGCTTTTGCTGATCGCGTTCGGTGGAGCGATGTACCTGTTCGGAGAGCGCATCTTCGAGCTGGTACCGCCCGCCGTGCGCGTCGGTGCGTACGTGCTTGCCATGCTGCTGCCGTTTGTCATTACCCGCGTGCCGTTCTGTTTGTTTGACCGTACCTTCGTAGGAAAGGTCAAGCAGGTGCACGTTCAGAATGAATACGTAGCTATCAAGGGTTTGGCAGGCTCTCCTCGATACAATTCCAGAACGCTTGCTACCTTTGTGTATCTGACTGTCGAACTGCCGGACGGCAAGGAGAAGCAGTATAAGGCAGCGCAGGGCGGTGGCTTTATGGAAGAATATAAGCCCGGTGACACCGTCTTTCACCTGTACGGTGCCAAGCATACCGTGGTGCTGCCCGAGATGGCAGGCGACCACGTGGAATGTCCGGTCTGCGGCGACGATAACCGCGCCGAGCTGACCGCATGCCATTCCTGCGGACATACGCTGATCAAAAGCATGCATGATGTTATAGTCCAAGGCGACTGAACATATACAGTACGTGTGAAGGGAGCCGTTGAATGAAACACAAAATATCCCAATATATTGCCGCAACATTATTCCGAATTGGCGCATTATGGGGTGGATTCCTTGTGTCGATGCTTCCACTTTATATCGTTCGCGGTATGTATGTGGATTCCTCTGTTAAGGAAACTGTCGAAAACCTCGTGACGCTCCTTGTACTGCTTGCCACATCGGTTGTAATTCTGTTTTTTGTATATAGAGGCAACGATGAGGCTGCAAAGCTGGATAAAAAGGGAATGCTATCTATGATTTGTATCCCGACCGCAGCACACCTTGCATTATGTGTATTGCTGTGCTGGAGCAAATACGTGTACATTTTCTTGAGCGAGGGCTATGCGCTTGCGCGCTTGATTTCTCCCGGTGCTCGCGATATTACTGAGCAATCCGTTTGGTCGGTACTGGTTGCGTCGTTGATCGTCACCGCGATCCCGTCGTTCGGGGTGCTTTTGGGTTGCTTGTCTGCTCGTAAAAAGAGAGAAAAAGAACGCAAGGCGTTGCATGGGGAATCATCATGTGATTGAAGACTGTATAGTGATATATGTTGATCAAGAGCATGCATGATCTTATAGGAGAATGATTGTCATGAAAAAAGTTGGTACATTTTTGCTTAATTCGGTGATACAGTTCGGTGGTTATTTCCTTAGCTCGCTTTTGTGTATCGGTGTGTTGCAGATCGTCATGCGCACGTTTATCAAGGCGGAAAGCACGGGCGAAAACCTGTGGAAGACCCTTGTGATGTACGCGTTTATGATGGTAACCGCTGTCGTATTTAAGACTGTTGCCCGTTCTTCGGACAAAGCAGGATATTTTGCCTATATGGAGGGCAGGGAAAAGAGTTTCAAGGAAAGTGCACGTTATACTCTTAAAAGTGTGGATTTCTGGCTGTGCAGCGCAGGCTTTGCTATCTGGCCCATTATCATTCCTAAAGCATTTGGCGCCATCAACCGCCTTTTCCTTGGGGCTGAGCTGTACGAAAGCTTTCCTCTTTCGATCCTGTCCGTGCTGACCGTTTCGCTGCCGATTATGGCGTTTTCCTTTATTGCGTGGATTTTGGTTCTGCGCAAATGGGAAAAGACTCGGTTACATAAGAATTGAGTTTATAAAAACAGAGAAGAACCGAGGCGCAAGCCTCGGTTCTTCATGTATGTTGGGATATTGTGTGAGGAAATTGATTCCGTTCTTTTTGGCAAAATTGCCGCAAAAAGAACCAAAAACGGCGTGTAAGGTGTTTCGCGCCTGCGGGCGCGACAAGGGCTGCGCGCCCTTGACCTGCGCCGCCTTTTGAAAAAGGCGGGCGAAAACTTTTCATCGTATGGACTTGATCTTACTTGAACAACTCCGCTGTGGTTTTCATCTTCTCGATGACAGGTACCTCAAACGGGCATCTTGTCTCGCATGCGCCGCATGCAAGGCAATCGTCTGCGTGTGCGTCAAGACCCCAATAATGCTCCCGTACCGAAGCAGGCACGCCATCTTGCATGGTCGCAAGGTCATAGAGCTTGTTGACCATGGCAATATCAATATTGACAGGGCAGGGCTTGCAATGTCCGCAATAGGTGCACTGACCGCTATACGCGTGTCTGGGTGCGTTTGCAAGCACGGTGGCATAATCCTTTTGGTCCTCGGTCGCGCTTTCGTAAGCAAGAGATGCGGGGATCTGTGCCACGTTATCAAAACCGATCAGCACGCTTGCCACGGCAGGTCTTGTCAGGGCATAGTGCAGGCATTGCACGGGCGTGAGTGCCACACCAAAAGGCGAACGCTTGGCATCCAGCAGTCTGCCGCCGCCAAGTCCCTTCATGACCGTGATCGCCACGCCCTTCTGCTCGCAAAGCTTGTACAGGTTTGCGCGCTCGGGGTCAATGCCCGCAAATTTTGCGTCATATTCGTCCACAAAGAAATCGTCAATGTTCTCGGTAGGCGGCAGCAGGTCGTATGCAGGGTTGAGCGAGAACAGAATGACCTCCACCGCGCCATGCTCGACTGCAAGTTTTGCTATGGTAGTGTTGTGCGTGCTAAGTCCTATGTGTCTGATCGCACCGCTTGCTTTAAGCTCGATCATGTAATCCATAAATCCGCACTCCAGCACGGTTTTCCAGTCTTCAAGCTTATCTACAAAGTGGATCATGCCAAGATCAATATAATCTGTCTGAAATCTTGCCAAAAGATCCGCAAAAGCCGCCTTGACCTCGTCCATATCTCTGGTGCGCACGTACTGCCCGTCGCGCCATGCAGAGCCCACGTGTCCCTGCACGATCCATTTCTCACGATTGTCCTTGATGGCGTTACCGATATTGGTGCGCACGTTGGGCTCGGACATAAAGCAGTCCACAATATTGATCCCTTGCGCATAGCAAGCGTCCATGACCGCCTTGACTTCCTCGGCGTTATGTCGCTCCAGCCATTCGCCGCCCACGCCGATCTCGCTGACCATAAGCCCCGTATTACCTAATTTTCTGTATTGCATAAGTGACACCGTCCTTTACATGTATTGGCACTATTATACCACAATGCAAAAACTGTGTCAATATTGCTTGACGAAACCGCCGCCTATATGTTATACTATATCCGATAAATCGACAAAAGGAGTCCACTTATGTTTCGTTTGATGGTCAGACAAAGAAAGCAACTGCCGAAAGAGGAATGCATCAATATCTTGCGCCAGCAAAAGCGCGGTGTGCTCAGCGTCAACGGGGATGACGGCTATCCTTATGCCACACCGATCAACCACTACTATAATCCTGAGGACGGCTGCCTGTATTTCCATACCGGTAAACGAACCGAAAGCCACCGCACCGATTCGCTGCTCAGGTCGGACAAGGTCTGCTATTGCGTGACCGAGCAGGGAACCCCCATCCCCGGTGATTGGGCACTGGACGTGCGCAGCGTTATCGTATTCGGGCGCGTGGAAATGGTGCATGACGTGGATCGTGTAACGCATATCTGCACGGCAATGAGCCGACAATTCACAAGTGATGAAAAGTTTATTGCGCACGAGATCAACCGCTTTGCCAAGGGCACGCTGCTGCTGAAATTGACGCCCGAGCACATTTCCGGCAAGCGCGTGGAAGAAAAATAGCCGCGAAGTTTTACTTTACTCGCTTGTTCAGTAGCCGTACGGGAGTCGAACTAAGTTGGTTTTGACGGGCAGATTTTCCCCATCCCTGCAGCGTTCCCCTTGGACATACTGCCTGTATGCCCTGCGGGAAAAGCTTTTGGGATAGAAAAAATCTGCTTCGTCAAAACTGCTCGCACCCGAGGGCGAATGCATTTTTGATAGATTTTGGTGAGATTTTGCGAAGCAAGATACCAATCTTGCGAGTAAAAGCACGCCGAAAGATGCGAAAATGCATCGCCCTCGGGCAATTCGGTTCGATTCCCGTACGGCTACCCAATCATAGTTTGCGCCGCTTTCGTTCTTTTATGCCCGAAAAATATACCACGGCAGGCAAAATATCAGCAAACATACCGATTGACAGCGCCAAAAAATTGTGTTATACTATAAGATGAATTATTATGTACACATTCAAATTATGATAAATAAAAGGAGACTTTTTATGCATTGGTCAGAAGAAATCGCAAAAAAGATCATCGCGCAAAATCCCGATAAGGATGAATACGTCTGCGCTGCCGGTGTTTCTCCCTCCGGCTCGGTGCACATTGGTAACTTCCGCGATCTGGCAACCCCCTTGTTCGTGGTAAAGGCACTGGAAAAGGCAGGCAAAAAGGCAAGACTTTTGATTTCCTGGGATGAATACGACCGTTGCCGCAAGATCCCCGCAAACGTGCAGGCGGTCGTGGGCAACGATTACGACAAATACATCGGCTGCCCTTACGTGGATATTCCCGACCCTTGGGGCTGCCACGAAAACTACGCAAAGCACTTTGAGGACGAATTCTTAAAGGGTATTGAGCCTTTCGGCATCAAGCTCGACTGCCGCTATCAGGCTGATTTGTACCGCTCGGGTGCATATGCTGATGCAATTCTGGAGTCTATTCAGAAGCGCGGCGAGATCTTTGAGATCCTTGACTCCTTTAAGACCAAGGACAAGAGCAAGAGCGAAGAGGAGCTCAAGGCTGAGCACGACGCCGAGAAGGCAGCTTACAGCCCCGTCAGCATTTTCTGCGACGCTTGCCACACCGACTTTACCACCATTACCGCATTCTCCGCTGACGGCACCGAGGCAGACTACACCTGCCGCTGCGGTCACTCCGGTCACTTCAACTTCCTTGAAAATCACAACTGCAAGCTGGGTTGGAAGGTTGACTGGGCAATGAGATGGCGTCACGAGGGCGTTGACTTCGAGCCCGGCGGAAAGGACCACTCCGCGCCCACCGGCTCCTACAACAACTCCAAGCAGATCGCCAAGAAGGTATTTAACCACCAGGCACCCCTGTATCAGGGCTACGAATTCATCGGCATCAAGGGCTTGGCAGGCAAGATGTCCTCTTCCTCGGGCATCAACCTCACCCCCGAGACCATGCTCAAGCTGTATCAGCCCGAGGTGCTGCTCTGGCTGTACGCCAAGACCGATCCCGTTAAGGCGTTCGACATTTGCTTTGACGACGGCATTCTGCGCCAGTATTTTGAGTTTGACAAGATGCTGAGCGACTACCGCGAGGGCAAGGCAAACGAGGCAACTGCCTCCATTATGGAAAAGTGCCTGATCGAGGGCAGACACGTCGAGACCGTTCCCATGGGTCTTTTGGTCCAGCTGGGCTCCATCGTGGACTTCAACGTACCGCTCCTGGAGACCGTATTTGAAAAGATCGGTATGCCCTACAAGTACGAGCAGTTTGCAGACAGACTGGAGAGAGCAAAGTTCTGGCTGGAGCAGTGCGCTCCCGAGCAGGTCAATCGCCTGCGCCGGACCCGTAACTTTGAGGTATTTGACGCGCTCTCCGAGCAGGAAAAGCAGCAGATCGCCCTTCTGCACGACTATATCGCCAAGGGCGGCTACACGCTTGACGAGCTCAATACCGCCATTTACGATATTCCCAAGCAGGTTTACCCCGAGCTTGCCGACTCCAAGGAGATCAAGGGCATTCAGGGCAACTTCTTCAAGACCGTATATAAGCTGCTGATCGACAAGGAGCAGGGCCCCAGACTGTATCTGTTCCTGTACGCCATCGACGCGGACAAGTACGTGCACCTCTTGGACTTCTCCTACCCCAAGACCGAGGCGGAAATTGCCGCTGAGCAGGCTTGCCAGGTTTGCGAAGCTCCCGCAGAGCAAGCTTCCGCTGCTCCCGCTGCGCCCGAAGCACCCAGAGGCGAGGCAGATCCCGTACAGCCCGTCAAGGAGCAGTGCGTGATCGAAGACTTTGACAAGATCGATCTGCGCGTTTGCAAGATCCTCAAGGCAGAAACGCTGCGCAAGTCCAACGCTTGCCTTAAGCTGACCTTGGACGACGGCATTGGCGAGAGAATCATCATGTCCTCGATCAAGGCGGAGTACACCCCCGAATCCCTGATCGGCAAAAAGATCATCGTGATCGCGAACTTAAAGCCGAACAGAATTTGCAACATCAATTCGCAGGGCATGCTGCTTGCTGCCACCAACAACGCCTGCGGCTGCAAGGTCATCTTTGTAGACGACAGCGTTCCCACTGGCACGCAGATTCATTGATTTCAAAATAATATACCGCAGCCCGATGGGGCTGCGGTTTTTGTAGGCTGAAACTAACTTCTCACATTTGCGAAGTAACACTTCGCAAATATTTCACTCGCCGAAGGCGAATTTCACTTGCCAAAGGCAAATTTCACATTTGCGAAGCAAATATTTCACTGACGATGCGTCCGCATCGTCACTTTCCCTCGCGTCCGCGCATTCTGCCGTTTCGGGAAGGCGTCTGCGTGGTTGCCGACTCGGTGGTATTACCACCCGAAACCGCGTCGCTGACCGCCTCGCTGACGTCCCCTGCGATGCTGCCCATACCGTTCTCGGTGGTGGGTGCTTCAGTGGTAGGTGCTTGGGTGGTAGGTGCCTGCGTGGTGGGTGCTTGGGTGGTGGTTTGCGTAGTAGTCGTAGTATTCGTGGTATCGGTGTTTTCATTGACACCGCTGTCGTCGCTCTCGGGACCGACACAGCCGACCGCAAAAGCACTCACGATGGCGAGAATCATGGCAAGAGCCAGTAATTTACCGCTATATTTCATTTGCAATATTCCTCCGTAATTTTAGCCGTACGGGAGTCGAACCAAGTTGGTTTTGACGGGCAGATTTTCCCCATCCCTGCAGCGTTTCCCTTGGACATACTGCCTGTATGCCCTGCGGGAAAAGCTTTTGGGCTCAAAAAAATCTGCTGCGTCAAAACTGCTCGCACCCGAGGGCGAATGCATTTTTGATAGATTTTGGTGGGATTTTGCGAAGCAAGATACCAATCTTGCGAGTAAAAGCACGCCGAAAGATGCGAAAATGAATCGCCATCGGGCAACTCGGTTCGACTCCCGTGCGGCTATCATAAACCGCTTATATTCGCGTAGCAATTTCACTGCACGCCCCTGTGCAACGGGCTCCACTTGCCCTTTTTGTAATACACGGAAAACATGCAGAACAGCGCAAGGTTATGCGCGATCATGCAGCCCCACGCCGCAACCAGGGTGGGATTGGGCAAAAGCCACAGGCACAAGAACGTACCGAAAATGCGCATGCCCCACATGCCCAGTACGTTGAAGAAAAACGGCGTTTTGGTGTTTCCCACGCCCTGCATCATGCCCTCGGTGATAATAGTCACACCGTAAAAGGGCTCTGACAGCGCCACCATACGCAAAACGGTGGCACCAAGCGAGATGACCTCGGGATCGGACGAGAAAATGCACATCATGGGTTCTGCCAGAAGGAACAGAAGTCCGCCCGAAACGATCATGAGCAGCACCTCACAGACCAGCATCAGCCTGCCCAGATCCTTCAATTTACCCTTATCCTTCGCGCCCACGCAGTTGCCCGCCAAGGTAGCGGCTGCCGCCTGCATGCCAAAGCCGGGGATGTAAAACGCCGATTCCACGGTGTTGGCAAAGCCGTGCGCGGCGGTGGAAATATCACCAAGCGAATTGATCATGGACGCAAACACCACGTAACCAAGCGAGGTGGCAAATCTTTGCGCCATATTGGGCATGGCAACCTTTAAGCAAGGACGCAGGATCTCCTTATCGGGGCGCAATTTTTGCCCGCGCGGAGAAATGACGGGGTGCTTGAACACCGCAACCGTGATGGCAATACCACCGACAGCAAAGGAAACGGCACTTGCCACGCCGGCACCGATGACGCCAAGTCCCGCACCGGGTACAAACAAATCAAACCACGGCAGCGCGAGAGTTCTTGTGGGGTAGATGAGCAAAAAATTGAGCACGACGTTGATGATATTGACCAAAATACCCACGCGCATGGGCGTTTTGGTATCCCCCGCACCGCGCAACACGCCGCCGAAAATGATGGATGCGGCACGGAACAGCATGGGGGTATATACGATAAAGAAATACGTTGCGGCAACGTCCCGGATATCGGGATCGACCTGCATGAGCACGGGCACAATGGGAGAGAGTGTGAGCGTGAGCAACGTGAACAGAATGCCCGCCACCAGCACGGCAAGCACGGCTTGCCCGGACGCGCGGCGGCATTTTTCCTTGTCTCCCGCCCCCATACTGCGCGCAATATAGGACAAAAATCCCACGCCCAGCGCGGACAGCGAGCTGCCGACCAGCCAGCCTACCGTGCTCGTAGACCCAACCGCAGCGGATGCCTGCGTGCCAAGCGAGCCGACCATGGCGGTATCCACGTACTGCACCGCCGTGTGCATGAGCTGCTCAAGCATGGTGGGCAGCGCAAGCGCGACCACCGTGGGCAAAAGCCCCCACTTTATATTTTTCAAATATTTGATCATGATAAACACTCCGGAAAAATCAACTGCGACCATTATAGCATAAATTTTCCCGCAATAAAAGCCCTTGCGCGAAAAAAATAAAAATATCCCCAAATCCTATTGATTTTTCGCACAAAAATCGGTATAATGAAATCAACAAGTTTAGCAAAGGAGAATGACTATGGCTAAAATTACATTTATGGGCGCAGGCTCTACCGTTTTTGCAAAGAACGTGCTGGGTGATGCAATGCTGACCCCCTGCCTGCAGGATGCGGAGATTGCGCTTTACGACATTGACGCGGACAGACTGGACGAATCCTATCTGCTCATCACCAAGCTCAACGAAAACATCAACGAAAACCGTGCAAAGATCAGCAAGTACCTTGGCGTGGAAAACCGCAAGGACGCGCTGCGCGGTGCAGATTTCGTGGTCGATGCCATTCAGGTAGGTCTGTACGATCCTTGCACCATCATCGACTTTGAGGTTCCCAAGAAGTACGGTCTGCGCCAGACCATTGGCGACACGCTGGGCATTGGCGGTATTTTCCGCGCGCTGCGTACCATTGTCGTACTCAAGGAATTTGCTGCCGATATGGAAGAGGTTTGCCCCAATGCATGGTTCCTGAACTACACCAACCCCATGGCTATGCTGGCAGGCTACATGCAGAGATACACCAAGGTCAAGACGGTTGGCCTTTGCCACAGCGTACAGGTTTGCTCCGAGGGACTTTTGCACAGACTTGGCATGCAGGATAAGCTGGAAGGCAGAAAAGAGAAAATTGCCGGCATTAACCACATGGCTTGGCTGCTTGAAATTCAGGACAAGGACGGCAACGACCTCTATCCCGAGATCAAGGAAAGAGCTAAGGCTAAGAACGCAAACGAAAAGCACGACGATATGGTGCGCTTTGACTACATTGACAAGCTGGGCTACTACTGCACCGAATCCAGCGAGCACAATGCAGAATACAACTACTTCTACATCAAGGAAAACCGTCCCGAGCTGATTGAAAAGTTCAACATCCCGCTGGACGAATACCCCAGACGCTGCGTCAACCAGATCGCGCATTGGGCACATCAGAAGGAAGAGCTGATGGCAGGCGGTCAGATCACGCACACCCGTTCCCGCGAGTACGCGTCTCACATTATGGAAGCAATTCTGACCGATCAGCCCTACCGTATCGGCGGTAACGTGCTCAACAACGGTCTGATCCCCAACCTGCCTAACGAGGCTTGCGTGGAGGTTTCCTGCATGGTGGACCGCACCGGTATTCATCCCACCTACGCAGGTCCCCTGCCCCTGCAGCTTGCAGCCATGAACATGACCAACATAGGCGTACAGCTGCTGACTATCGAGGCAGCCGTAACCGGCAAGATGGAGCACGTATATCAGGCAGCTATGATGGATCCCCACACCGGCAGCCAGCTCTCCACCGACGAGATCGTAGCACTTTGCGACGAGCTCCGCGCAGCACACGAGGCAGCAGGCTATCCGATTTTCTGATGTATCTCATAATACAAAATATCCGCCAACGGCATACCGTTGGCGGAATTCATTTTATACGCGCCCTGCGGGAGCAAGCCCCCGCCCTACGATGAAGCGGACAGTCGAGGGCTCGCTGCGGCTCGGTCACACTCGCGTTCTGACATGCCACTGGCATGTCATTCATTGCGCTCGTGCCGCTTCGCTACGCCTGTCCCTACGAAAAGTTGTTAAAAAGCCTCGGCAAGTGCCGAGGCTTTTTCTCATATTCAATTTTGTGCTTTTTTCAAGCTTGCTGCAAACAAAACAATGGGAGTAAGTCCCGTTACGGCACCAATAATGGTCAAGAGCAGAGCCGTTTTTTGCGCGTAAACGGTACGCAGTATCTTATAATAGCACGTGCCGCTCAGCGCGCGGATCACGGCTAAGACCACCGTGCCCAAAAGCAGGCACGCGATCCCCGCAAAGGGCAAAACGACCAAGATCAAATAAAACGTTTCCTCTGCAACCAGCGCAAAAAGAAGCGCCGGAAGCCAGATTAAGATCAGCAGCACGAACAAGATCAGCATCAGGGCGTTAAGGAACTCGGAATTCGCTTCCCACAAAAAGCTGCCGCCATCCTCTGAGATCAGCATAAATATCTGCGTGCCGAACAGCCCGATCAGCGCAACCGCCAGCAAAACAACCGTAAGCGGAACCAGAATGCAGCCGCCAATCAGCAAGATTCTGCCCCACAGGCGGCGTTTTTTCTCCTCGCCCCATATCGCGTCACCGCGCTCTGCCAGCTTGCCGATCGCAAAATACCTTACAAACGGAAAGGCAGCCATGGTACGGATATTGCGCCACGCGCCCATTTTTTTGGCAATTTTAGTAAGGGCTACAGACTGCAGCACGTAACCGACAAATACTGCAAGCACAAACGCAAGCAACAGACCGAGCAAAACGCCCATCAAGATCAAAAACGCAAGGGGCGTGAGCTCCACATCCTCCCAATGCCCGTACCAAAATGATCCGAGATCGGGATACTCTCTTAAAAGTTGTCTAAGCATACGTCCTCCCGTATCAGCCCTCGTCGGACTCTTGTGCCGCGATCACGGCAGCACCGCCGCACTGCGCAACGTCAGCCTTGGGTGCGGACGCCTTTTGCGCGCGGGGCGGGAAAAAAGACGCGATCAGCAGCGCGGTGGAGATCCAGCCGGGATACAGCACAGTCAGCACCAAAGCAATGCTGTCATAGGGATCATCTACGTAATAACGGTACATTTTGAAGGCGCAAACGGCAACGAATACCGTCAGAGCAATGGACAGCCAGGAGATACCTTCAAGTAAAATCCCGCCGCCGAATATTGCCAAAAGAAACGCAACAGGCATTAAGAAAATCATTGCGCCTAAGTAAGAAATGCGCATGATCAGCAAAATCTTGCTCCATTTCCACGGCTTTTTGCCGCCTCTACCCGTTTGTGCGTCACATTCCTCGGCACATTTGCCCATGACCCAATACTGATAAACGGGAATCCACGCATGCTTGGGATTGCATGCGCCGGTTTGCCCCGCAATGCGGTACAGGGCAAAGGATCTGATCAAATATTCGCCCACAACGGCAACCAAAATGGTCAAGGGCAGAATGAATACGAAAAATACGATCATAAAAAGAATCAAGCCGATCATAACGACTCCTTTCCATGCTTACATCAAATAAGCAAAATGCGCCTCCTTGCGGGGAGGCGCATGATTTTTTCATATTTCCCCGCAGAGTGAATTACTCAACAACGGAATATTCTACGTTTTCGATTGCATCATCCTTTGCAGACCGGAGCTTGCAGAAGCTTGCAATCAGAGTGATGATTGCCTGTACGTTGAGCACGATGCCCACGATAAAGAGCACGACGTTGACGGGCTCGGCGTAAAATTCACGGTAGATCTTCCAGCGGCAAATGCTGTCCAGCACCAGCGGCACCAGCGCGATCACCATCATGACTGCGGTAATCAGCAGACTCATGATAAAGCCTACAAAGGGAATGAGAGAGAAAATAAAATTGACAACGTACAAGATTGCGTAAGCAACCACGGTGCCGATCGAGCCAATCAGCACGATCTTAGCCCAAGGACGAGGGGAGAAATTGCCTGCGCGCTCGTCGCACTTCTCTGCAACCTTACCCAGCGTATAATACTGCGCGTAGGGGATCCATGCCAGCCAAGCAAGATCAACGTCCAGCTTTTTTGCAATGCGGAAAATGCCAAAGCAATACAGCAGATAATGGATCAGCGTCACGATCAAAGATACGGCACTGATCGCCAGTAAAATAGCGATAAGCACGCCGATTCCGGGAATCGTGTCCGCACCGCCGACGATGCCGTTCTCTGCGGCGTTACCGAACAGCGCAAAGGGATTCAAAAAATTAGCCATAAAAAACCTCCGTTATGTGATCAAAATAATTTACTCAGCAGGCACTTCTTGCTCTGCGGGAATGACGACGGCAACAGCATCAGACTCTTGCGCCGTGCGCAGCTTCAAAAAGCCCACGATAAAGAGATAGATGGGTACAACGTCGCACAAGGGCGCAATAATGGCAAGCACGATGGCGAGCGTGTTGTTCATAAACTCCTTACCCGTGCTCCACAGACAATGCGCGGTGATGGCAAGAAGAACGAGAGACGCGCACTCCAAGAGCATGGTCACAAGCACCGAGAGCAAGGGGAAGAGGGAAAGCAGGATCGAAAAAGCAAACTTCACGATCGGCATGCCAATGCCAAGCCCAAGCGTGACACCAAGCAAGATCCAGCTCCATTTCCAGGGCTTTTTGCCGTTTCTTTGCGCGCCCTTCTCAGCGCACGCACCCAATACGAATGCATGCCCATAGGGGATCCATGCAAGAAAACGATTTTTGACGCCCAACTTTTTTGCAATTTTGCATAGACCAATGGCGCGCAGCACGTACAGAGTGAGCGCAACCACTGCTGCCACGATCAAGCCAATGATCACGGCTGCCAAAATAATGCCACCCACGGCGAGAGAGGCTATTGCCGATACGGCAAGCACGACCAGCGAGATCAATGCTTCTGCCGAAACCTCTGCAATAAGCTGTGAAAATGCTTCCAACAGCCCTGTTTGCTCCAACCAGTCGATGATGGGTTCAATGCCGGTAAAGGTAAATCCATCCATGTAAAATACCACCTTTCTTCGTAATATTCTTCCATTGTCCATTATAGCACGCCTATAGTCGTATGTCAAGAAAAAACTTTACATCGCAGCTATTGCAAGTAAAATCATTTTATGCTATAATATCATTGAGTATATCATCAACACGACCCGCAAGGAGAGCTTTTTATGTTTTTGGATTATTTGAGCTATTTTATCCCCGGGCTGCCGCAGCTTTTTATTGCGCTGGGGCTTGCCGAAATTCATAAAATTGAAGAATACGAGACCTTTGCACCCGTCAACACCGCTGCGCAGGCACTCTACCTGTTCTGCCTGCTTTTGGGCTTTGCCGTCCTGCCCTATTTGCTTGGCGCAGTATCCGTACCGCGCTTTTACTGCAAAAAAATCAAGGGCACGGACATTTACGCGCTGGGCTCGGGCAAGGGCGAAATTTTGGACGTATGGCGTTACGTAGGCAAGGGGCATGCGATCGCTTGCTTTGCGCTTGAAGCACTCAAGGTATTGCTTTGCTTAGCGTTCGGCTTTTTCTGCAGAGGTGCGGACGGCGCTGCCATTGCAGGATTTTTCTGCGTGGTGGGTGAGATCATGCCCATCTGGCACAAGATGCGCGGCTCGCGCGGCTTTGAGACCGCTGCGCTTTGCACCCTTATCCTCTCCCCTTTGACCTTCGGCATTCTGCTGCTCATCTTCGTGATCGTATTCCTGGGTATGCGCTTCCGCACGGCGGCAAGACTGTTCCCCGTGCTGCTCTACCCTTTGATCGCATCCGCATTTTTGATGAACGCCAACCCCACCATGGTGCTGCTTTCGGTGGGCGTGGTGGCAGCGATGCTGTTTACCCATTGGAAAAACGTACAGGACATGTTCAACCGCGAGGAAGAGCGCATTGAATTCAAAAAGAAACAGGATCAAGACCAAGAGGAGGAGGAGGACGCATGAGTGCATACAGTACGCAGCTCCTGACTTGCGCTAAGCTGATTACGGATGCGGCTCGCGCAGGTCTGCTCAAAAAAGCCGTGCTTTCCAAGCACACCTCCCCCGATACCGTGAAAACCACGCTGACCGTGCGCCGAATCGGCGGCAAGAATTGCCTGCAAGGTGAAAGCATGCACACCGATAACAAGGCAAAGCACCAAAACATTGCCATTGGCGACGATGACGCGCTGCTCTCCTTGCTTGCCACCGCAGGGCAGATCAATATTCTGACCACGTTAGGTGATGCAGAATACCGCACCGCAAAATCGGGCAAGGTGACCTTGCTTGGCGGTGACGCTTTACAAAAAAAGCTGGCGGGCGCGACTCCCGCAGCCCCCACCGTGCAGACGCTTTTTAACAACCGCGAAAAGCAATATATTTTGAACGGCAACGAGCCTTTTCTGATCAAATTGGAGGTCAGCGACAAGAACGGACGCGTGCACGATAAAAAACGCGCAAAATTCAGACAGATCAACCGCTTTTTGGAGCTTGTGCGCGATATTGAGGATAAGTTGCCCACAGAGGGCACGCTGCGTATTTGCGACCTTTGCTGCGGCAAGAGCTACCTTTCCTTTGCCGTGTATCACTATTTTGCCGTCATCAAGGGCAGAGACGTGCGCATGACGGGCGTGGATCTGAAAGAGGACGTGATCGAATTCTGCAACGCGACCGCGAGGTCGCTTGGCTTTGACGGCTTGGAATTTTTATGCGGTGACGTGGGCAAATACCACACCGACGACAAGGTACATTTGGTCATTTCCCTGCACGCTTGCGATATTGCCACCGACCTTGTGCTCTCCCGTGCGCTGGCGTTCAAGGCAGACGTCATTCTCTCCACCCCCTGTTGTCACCACGCCATGGCACCCATGCTGTGTGCACCCGAGCTGGCATTCATTACCGAGCACTCCATGCTGCGCCAAAAGCTCTGCGACGCGGCAACCGACGCTTTGCGCCTGAAAATTTTGGAGGCGCACGGCTACAAGACGGCGGCGCTGGAGCTGATCGACCCCGAAGAAACGCCCAAGAATATTCTTTTGCGCGGCATTCGCAAAAAGAATCCCGATCCTGCCGCCATGCAGGCAGCAAGAGAGGACGCCGAGCGCATTCGCGCGTTCTTGCTGGGCGATGCGACCCCTTGGTGGGCAGATTTCGATGCATACACGAAAGGGCCGAATCAATGAGCAGAAAACATATTTCTTTACTGATGATCGTGGCAACCGTGCTTGCATGCACCGCTGCAGCGGTAGCCGTCCCCTGCATTTCAGCCGATGACCGCTACGTTGCCCCCGCGTATTTGGTGGATTTCAATGACAAAGCCAACGTTGCGGGGTCCTTTGATGCACACGCGGTCACAGGCGTGCACGACGCCGAGCAAGAAGCAATGCAGATTTTGTTTTCGGCAAATGCGCAGGGCGTTTGCGACGACCCTTATATCAACCTTGCCCTGCCGACCGAGACGGTCAACCTGAACGAATACCACTACCTTGCCATGCTGGTCAAGACCGACTATACCGACCTGCAGGGTGAGCTGCGCTTGCGCTCTGCCACCACGCAAAATCAGTACCCCTTCTTCCGCTACTCGTATCAGAATACCGCGGATTGGCAGCTGATCATCATAGACGTCACCAACGTATCCGCTGCGGGTGCGTATCCCCCCGGCATGACCATCGAGGGTGCGCTTTCCAACCTGCGCCTGGATATGTTCAACAACAGCTGCGACGCGGATACCGCCTTTTATCTCAAGGCTTACGGTCTTTACGGCAGCTACGAGGACGCAAAAACCTTTATTCATTTTGAAAGCGAGGAATCAAACGAGCCCGTGAAGCCCGATATCGATTATTCCGCATTCTGGAGGGGTGAAGCCTTTGGCTCTCCCGCCAATCCATACCGCATGAATTGGCTCTCCTACGGCTTTAACAGCACCTATGCAGCGCAAGTGGATCAGCTGCTGGCGCAGGGGTACGGCGGTATCGTTTCCAACGTTAATTTCAACCCGCAATACCTAAAGGACGAGGCGGAATTCAAGCTGCTGCTCGACACCTACAAGTACGCCAATGACAAGGGCATGACGCTTTGGATCTACGATGAATATCAATGGCCCAGCGGCTCGGCGTTCGGTCAGGTGCTGGATACCAACGCCGATTGGCGCGCCACGGGCATTGAGCATATTCAGCTTGTGCTGGATATGGCAAAGGGCTCGTACTCTCTGCGCGAGCATGATATTGCTCTCAAGCTGGCTACGATCAAGGCAGCCGGCAAGACTTGGACCTTGGATACCGACGGTGCAGCTTTGAAATTCGACCTGACAAGCGAGATCAAGGGTGAGTGCATTCTTGACCTGTACGTGCTGCGCTACACCGACACGCACGTAGAGGACAGAACCGATTTCAGCACGCTCTATCACGTAGACACCTTGCGCCCCGACTCTGTCGCACGCTTTATCGAGCTGACGCATCAGCACTATAAGGACTCCTTTGGCGCGGACTTCTCCATGGTGGAGGCATTCTTTACCGACGAGCCCGGCCAAGGCAACCGTGATCAGGAAAACTACATTGTCTGGACCGAAGGACTTGACCAAAAGTTCAAGGAAAAGTACGGCTACGAGCTCGAGCTGCCTTTGCTTTTCGAGGGCAGAACCGAGGACGCGCAGCGCATGCGCATTCACTACTACTCCTTGGTAGCCGCGCTGTTCAAGACCTCTTATATTGACCAGATCTCTGCCTGGTGTGAGCAGAACGGCACGATTTCCTCGGGACACTTGCTCTTTGAGGAGAACATGAACGACCACGTGGAAACCTACGGCGGCGACTTTATGCAGATTGTTGGCGGTATGACCACGCCCGGTGTGGATATTTTGTGGGTGCACCCCAATCAGCTGCTCTCGCAATGCTATATCGGCAACCATTTGGGCATCCGCTTTGTGGCAAGCGCGGCACGAAACGCAGGCAAGACCGACGTGATGGTGGAATACAACCCCTCGGCAGTTCCCACCGACGATTTCAACAACGATAAGATGGGCGCATCAATCGGCGGCGTCACGCTGACCCGCCTGTTCGGTACCACCGTTTATAACGTCATCAACCCCCAAAGAGACTACTCTCTTGAGCAGATCAACGCGCTCAACACCTACGTTGGCAGACTCAATGCGCTGCTGGACGGCACGACCGAGGCGGGCGATCTTGCAATCTTCTACCCCATTGCCACCGTGCAGGCATTGCACAACGCAGACGACGTGCATTCCTCTGCATTCGGCAACGGCACGGATGCGGTCAAGCTCAATAACAATTACACCCAGCTCTGCCTTGACCTCTTGCAAAGACAGGTGCTTTACTCGGTCATTGACGACCAAAGCATTTGCGCTGCCACCATTACCGCAGACGGCAGATTGGTCATTGGCAACGGCTCTTACCGCACGCTTGTGCTGGCATACGGCAAATACATCTCGGCAGACGCCGCACAAAAGCTTGCGCAGTTTAAGGCAGCAGGCGGCACGGTCGTATTCGTAGGCACGGGATATGACGATTACAAGGCAGTTGAGACAGGCGGCAACGAGCGCGTCAGCGCAGCCATGGCGCAGCTTGCAGAGTGCGAGCAGCTTACGCTGACCGTTGCGGGCACACGCATTGCCAAGATGGTGAGCAGCACCATGAAGCTGACCGCGCTTGACGGTGTGGCAAACGAGAGCGTGCTGTACGGCGAGTTTATCGACGCAGGGCACGATATTGCCTACGTGGCAAACGCGAGCGACAAGGACGCGACCGCATCGCTGGAATTTACCGACGGATATGACGGTGCATACACCGTTTACTACCCCTACACGGGCAACGTTACAAGCGGCAGCGGCAACAAGGTACAGATCGACCTGCCCGCATACTGCGCGGTACTGATCGTGCGCGAGGACAAAAACGAGGTGGACAACCCCCCCTTTATCCCCGAGTCCACCGAGGCAGAAACGCAAGCTCCCACCGAAACCCAGCCCACAGGCAGCGAACAGGTGAGCGAGCAAGAGGAGCAAAAGAGCGGATGCAAGTCCACCCTTGGCGTTCTCTCGGCTCTCGCAGCATCTGCCGCAGGCGCAGGCGTCATCACGCTTGGCAAAAAGAAGAGAATATAACTTTATATCAAAAAGGGCTGAGTCAACTTAGGTTGATTCAGCTCTTTTTTGTGTTCGTCTTGCTCGATCGTCCGTTGCGGGCAACCAAAAAAGCCGTCCCCTTTGGGGAAGGGGACGGCTTTTTTCGCGCGCCCATCTTGTTGCGGTCTCTCAAAACTCTCAAACTCCCTTTTTATTCCGATCTTATGCATAAAAATCCCCAAAGCAGGGGAAAATAGCAATAACGAAAAAAAGGGGGAACGGTTATGTTTGACAGAAGATTTATGATGCTGGCGGTAGGCGGTATTGCCTTGATCGCAGTGGCAGCGGTGGCGGCAATCTTAACGGTGCGCAAGCAGGCAAACAAGCTGCGCGCCAATATGCGCTCGGTCAGCCGCGGGGTTTACAATTTCGGCACGGCACTGCAGCTGCTCTCTGGCGCGAACGCAGAGGATGCGTGCGAAGAAAGCGGTTGCTGCTGACAAAATATTTGTAGGGGAGGATATCCTCCCCTACATTTATTAAATATCACGCGTTTTTGACTACGACCTTCCCCTGCGCCTCGGGAATATCGCGAATGATCTCTCCCACAGCGGGCACTTCAATCTTGCCCGAAAGCGGATTTTTGATGCTGATGACGGGCGTGGTGACCTCTGCCATCACCTCGCTGCGCTCAAAGGCAAGATCGCATTCCTGCATCTCGCAATTGATCAGCTTCAGATTCTCGCAATAGCAAAGCGGCTGCGTGCCGATGATGGTGCAGTTTTCAAAGGTGATATGCTTGGCGTACCACGCAAGGTACTCGCCCTTGACGCGGCAATTCTTCACCAATACGTTCTCGGCGTGCCAGAACGCATCCTTGGTGTCCAGGTCGCAATGCTCAAATACGGCATTCTTGACGTACTGGAAGGAATACTTACCCTTAAAGGTCATATTCTCAAAGCGCAAATTTTCACCGCGGAACATAAAATATTCGCCCTCGGCACTCACGTCCTGCATCTCCACCCCCGTGCTCATCCAGCCAAACTCGGCAGAGCGCACGGTGCAGTCCGTAATATGTACGTCACGGCACTCGCGCAACGCCTTGATGCCGTGCAGCTTGGTATTTCTGATATCAATATCGCACGCATACCACAGAGCCGCGCGGCAGGTTTCCTTGAGTTCGCATTCGCTGATCTGCAGGGTGCGCACGTGCCAGAAAGGATAGCGCAGATCAAACTCGCAGCGCTGCACGCGCACGTCGTCACATTCCTTGAACGCACTCTCGCCGTCCGCAGGGCCTGCAAAGGTGCAATCATGCACAAAAATCTCTTTTTCGCCGTAAAAAGCTCTCTCTTGGTCGTAATTTTGGTAACTGAATTCTTTCATGTATGCTTACTTGACATAGTGCCACACCTGCATTTCGCTCTCGCCACGGTTGGCAAAGGCGTAATACGGAATGAGCACAGCCTCCGTTTTCTCCTTGTTTTGTGTTTTTCTTCTGTACAGCGGCGCATTTTCGTCGCGCACGGTGCGATACGCACGCACACGCAGCTGCGGCACGCCCAGCGTCGGGTGCTTGCCGTAGGTAAATCTTGCGCGGCTGTCTAAGGTGATATCGCGCAACAACTCCCCATTATCCTTGCCCTCCATGCAGTACAGCACGGGACCGCGCATAACGCCATAGCGTCCCGAAGCGAATACCACCTCGGGTCTTGCCTCGATGAATACAGGCTTCATGGTAAAGTCAAAGCACAACTCCTCGCCGTCCTTGACTTCAAAATACGCATATCCCTTTTCCGTTTCTCCCTTATAACCGTCAAACCAGCCGGGAATGCGCACAGCGATCCTTGCGTCCCCGCCCGTCAGCCTGATTTTGACCTTGCCGTTCTCGGGATACTTGGTCGCCTGCTCTATGACCAGCATCTTACCCTCGCGCTCGATGGTGGTCAGGCTTTGCATGAACTGGTGCACGTAAATGACCTCGCCGTCATCCGAATACAGCATATTGGCAATGGAGGGAATAAAACGCACGATATTAGGCGGGCAGCAGGAGCACGCAAAAACCTCGCTGCGCTGCATGGGCGGCAGATTGACGCTTCTGTGCGCCACGCTGACGTCACGCTTGTGCATGCGCGGCATGATCTCCAAGGGGTTCTGGTAGAAGAAGCTCTTGCCATCCAAGGAGAGAGAGGACAAAAATCCGTTATATATCACGCGCTCGACCACGTCGGAATACTTGGAATCCGCGCCAAAGCGCAGCATGCGATTGGCAAACAGCGCAAGCGCCAACGCCGCGCAGGACTCGGTATAGGAAATGAGATTGGGCAGGTCGTAATCCACGGTAAACGCCTCGCCCGCACCGCTCGAGCCAATACCGCCCGTGATATACATGCGGCGGTTTGCCACGTTGTCAAAGAGTGCCTCGCAAGCTGCTTGCAGCTCGCGATCCCCCGTATAATGCGCCACGTCTGCCATGCCGCAATACAGGTACATAGCGCGCACGGCGTGTCCCTCGGCGGTTTTTTGCTCGCGCACGGGGGCATGGCTTTGGGAATAGGAGGGATTCATCCAATCGGGGATGTTGATCTTGTCATGACCGCGCGTATCCACAAAGTGCTTGGCAAGGTTTAAGTAGCGCACCTCGCCCGTGCATTCGTACAGGCGCACGAGCGCCAGCTCGATCTCCTCATGACCGGGGGTCATAAAGGGGGTATCTGCATCGGTGACGAATCTCTTTTCAATATAATCGGCATAACGGCACATAGCGGAAAGGAATTTATCCTTGCCCGTTGCCTCAAAATACGCCACAGCCGCCTCCATGAGGTGTCCCGCGCAGTAAAGCTCGTGCCAATCGCGGTTGGTAAAGCGGTTTTCGGGCTGCACGACGGTAAAGAAGATGTTAAAATACCCGTCCTCGCCTTGATGTTGCGCGATCAGATCGACCAGCGCGTCAATCTTTTTCTCCAGCCTCTCATCGGGCTTGACGGCGAGCTGGTAAGCCGCACCCTCTATCCATTTTGCCACGTCGCTATCCCAGAAAAAGTGCGGCTTGTTGGGGCTGCCCTCTTTCCAGTCAAAGCGGAATGCGTCAATTCTGCCCGTATCGGAAAAGCGATCATATACGGCTTTGGTGGTCACGCGGCGCACAAGTGCCTGCTTCTGCTTCCAAAATCCGCCCGTGATGCGGGTATGTGAGAAATTAACCGTTCTGTGTTGCATGCTCCACCTCCGAATTTTGAATTTTATTTTTGGTCTGCGCGGCAAGATGCGCGCGCAACGCCTTTGTATAGGGTGACCACGCGGCATTTTCCTCGCCGTAGGTCAAATTCAGCTCGTATTCCAAGGGAATCCAGGTGTCAAGTGACGCCTCGTTATGCGAAATGACCGCCTCCATGTTGTCAAGTGCCTTGTAAAGCCGCGCTTCGGGCGTCCTTTTTGCCTCCATTTCCGCATACAAATCGGCAAATTCACCTGCATACGGCGCAGGTAACATGGAAATCAGCTTGTCCCACGCCTCGCGTTCGGTCATTTCATTGGTCTCGGTCTTTTCAAAGGAAGGCACGTCCCCCGTGATCGCCTCGCCAAGGTCGTGAATGATGCACATGCGCACGACCTTATTCATATCCAGATCCGGATACTCGTCCGCGCACAGCATGGCGAGAAGCGAGAGCCGCCAGGAATGCTCGGCAACCGACTCCCTGCGCCCCGAGGACGTCCAGGAATGGCGTGTGTTGCATTTTAATTTTTCCACCACGCCCAAAAACTCGATCAGCTCCTTTGGCTGCATGGCTTGTCCTCCTTTTTTGAAAAAAACTTGACTTTTACCTACGTTTTATTATATAATAAATACGGCAGTATGTCAATAAAAAGATTTTTTCGGAGGATAAATATGTCCCATCCCTATCCCTTACTCTTAAAGCCCGCCGTCAAGGATTATCTGTGGGGCGGCAACAGTCTGAAAACCCGCTTCCATATTGAAAGCGACTACGATATTACGGCAGAGGCGTGGGTGCTCTCCACGCACAAAAACGGCCCCAGCACGGTGCGTAACGGTGCTTTTGCAGGCAAGACCTTGGAAGAAACCCTTGCCGCTTGGGGGCAGAGCGCGCCCGACATTCTTGTCAAGCTGATCGACGCGCGCGACAAGCTTTCCCTGCAGGTGCATCCCGATGATGCATACGCAGGGGAGCACCACCAAAGCCCCGGCAAGACCGAAATGTGGTACGTTTTGGACGCCGCGCCCGATGCCGCTTTGATCTGCGGCTTTGCGCGCAGCATGACCACCGAGGACTTTGCCGCGCACATTCAAAATAACACGACCGAAGAGGCAATCCGATCCTACCCCGTCAAGCCCGGCGACGTGTTCTTTATCCCTGCAGGAACGGTGCACGCCATTGGTGCGGGCATTCTGATTGCAGAGGTACAGCAAAACTCCGACGTTACCTACCGCGTCAGCGACTGGGGACGCGTGGGCGCGGACGGCAAGCCGCGCGAATTGCACGTGCAGCGCGCACTGGACGTCAGCGTGACAAAGCCCTATACCCTGCCCTGCGGGCAGGTAGGCGAGGTCAAGGCAATTACGGGCGGCAGCCTGCGCACCTTGGCAGAATGTGAAAAGTTTGCCGCGTGGGAATGCACCCTGCATGGCACGGCATCCATTCCCGCCGATATTCGCTGCGTGCTGTGCTTGGAAGGCAGCGCGACCCTTACTTGCGACGGCTGTGAGGATATCATAGTCCCCGCAGGCGCAAGCGTCTACGTCCCCGAGGGGCTGCAGAGTACCATTCAGGGTGACGCAAGAGTGTTGTGGATCAAGTAAAGGCGTAAAAAGGCTGCGTCTTAGCCGTACGGGCACAATCCAACGAAAGAGGACTGACTCAAGCTAACTTGAGTCAGTCCCTATCTTTTTTATCCGTACTGGATGATGACTTCGTAAAGCGTATATCTGACGGGCGAATCGCCGCGGTTGCTGTACACCAGCTCTCCGCGCGCATCTGTGATCTCAATAAAGCACTCGCCACCCTCGCCGTACTCGGCAAACATGGTGTGCCCCTTGACCAAAGTTCCCTGCACGGGCACGATACTGTCCGCGCTCTGTCCATACACGTACACGGTCAGAGTTCTGGGCTGCACGGTCAGCTTGGCGGTATTCAGCTTCAGATTACATTGTGCGGTGACGTCATTGCCCGCGGCATCATACACGCGCACGCTTGCAAACTCCACGTCCTTGGTGCCGGTGACCGTCAAGCCCGCGCCGAATTCCACCTCTACGCGATATCCCTCGGGCAAGCCCTGCACCCACACGTCCTCACAGTTCTTCTCGGTGCCGTCATAGGTGTAGGTCATTTCGTAGGCGTTGACCGTCACGTCCAATCGCACCTCCAGCGTACCGTACTCGTATTCCACGCGCAATTCCTGCCCTGCGTCATTATAGACGCGTGCCGTAAAGGTGTTATTGCCAACGCCGATCTCGGTCTGCTCACCGGTAAAGGTCACGTCCAGATAGAAGCCGCGCGGCAGCTCGTAAGGCTCCAGCTCGTGCATGGTCAGCGGCGTGCCGTCAAAGTTCTTGGAGGCGGATTTGGATACCAGCGTAACCACCCAATCCTCTGCTTTGATCACGTGCAGCTTACCGTAACGGTAATCAATATCAAAGCTGTCCGTCACGATCTCGCCGCTCTCGTCGTAGATCTCGACGTAGAAGGTGTTGTCGCTGATGCCGGGCTCTACCTGCTCGCCCGTAAAGAATACCTCCAGGCTGTAGCCCTCGGGCAGCTTGTACATGCCAAGCTCATGACAGCTGAGCGGCGTGCCGTCGTATATCATCATATCGCTGTCCGACTGCAGCGTCAGAGAGATCTGATCCCAGACCTCCAGCGTGCCAAAGGTTCGGGCAATCGTGCAGTACGCGGTGATATCGTTGCCGTTTTCATCGTATACCGTCACATCAAAGGTGTTCTCGCTCTTGCCCACCGCGGTCTGCGTGCCCGTAAAGACAACGTCAAGCGTATACCCCTCGGGCAGCTTATATTTCTTGAGCTCGTGCATGGTCAGCTCCTGGCCGTTAAAGTGGCGCGACGCGCTCTCGCTGGTCAGCTTGACGTACAGCGGGCTCAGCGTGACCGCGCAGGTATTTGCCGTCACGATATAGTTGGCAGTCACGTCCTCTCCAAGCTGATCGTACACCGCCCACCCCGAAAACGCAAGCGTATAGCTGCCGGGCTCGGCAGGCGTTTGGTTTGCCACGTACTCCACGCGGTGTCCCGGAGCAAGTCCCATGGGACGGTAGCCCGCCTGCAGCACGTCAACGCCCCTGCCGTCATATTCCTTGGTATACCGATCGGGCAAATACAGCTGCAGCTCCGCAGGCTCAACCTCCACGCTGCGCCATTCTTTTTCGATCGAAACGTAATAGCAATGCGTGACGTCGCGTCCGCGTGCGTCGTAAATGCGCAGATCTCCCAGCTCGCAATCCCGCTTTTGACCGATCTCGGGCGACTCCACGAGCATGGGCAGCATGATCTTCTGCCCCTTGACAAGTCCTTCGCCGCCCAGCTGATCCTGCGAAACGGTCAGCTTGGTGGTGCCGTTATACGTCAAGGTAACGCGCCCCGACACAATGACGGTGATAGGTCTGTGCGTAATGCGCAGTATGCCAAGCGTTTGGGCATCATAGTAAAATTCGTAATTCTTGCTGACGTCGCGTCCGTTTTCGTCCATAATGATCAGCGAAAGTCTGTTTTCCATCTCGCCCACAAGATCAATGCTCACGGGATTGACGCCCGCGACCTCGTGGCCGGGCAACAGCTCGCCCAGAAGCGCATATTGATCGTCCGACAGCGGCATGCCGTCATATACCTTCTCTGCATCAAAGGTCTGCATGGGCAACACGTAAGGCGCCGTGATCTCCAGCACGCCCGCATCGACGGTGCATGCGTACATGTACGTCACGTTCTTGCCGCCCTCATCCACGATACGGATATCGATCAGATCGTTCTTCCATTTGCCCACGTCGGCAATGCCGTCCGCATACTTGTACGTCACGTGCAGCTTATGCCCCGCAAGCAGCTTGCCGTCGGTCACCTTGCAGTAATTTGCCATGATGGGCTGTCCGTCGTATACGGGCTTGGTCTGGCTGCCCGTTGTGATAGTAATATCAATGGGAGCAACGCGCAGCATACCGTAATTGGGAGTGATCTTATAGTATGCGGTCACGTCCTTGCCGCCCTTATCCACGATGCGGATGGATTCCAGCGAATTCTGCACCGAGGTGCCGATCTCCCAAATACCGTCCGGATAGGTAAAGGTTGCGCGGATCTCGTGTCCCTCGACCAGCCCCGAGCCGCCTACGTCGATCCTGTGGCTGAGCGCGGGCACCTGATCGTACTCTACGGTACTGCTGCCCGTGACCACCGTGATCTTGCGCGGCACGATCTCGATCTCGCCGTTCTCCACCGTGACCGTATAATTACCCGTCACGTCGCGTCCGCGTGCGTCCAGCACGCGATATCCCTTGACCTGCATGGGGTGTCTGCCAAGCTCAATGCCATCGGACACCACGTTCAGCTCCACTCTTTGCCCCTTGGCAAGCCCCTTGGCAGACGAAGTACCGTCGCACTTACCGTCGTACGGTTGTCCCGAATACTCGCCCTGCACCAGAGGTGTGCCGATATGCAGTGTTGCGGGCTTTACTGTATATCTGCCCGGATTGACCGTAATCAGATAGTTCCCCGAAACGTCCTGCCCCGTGGCAGAATAGACCTTGGGCGTGATGCGGTCGTTGTCGTGCGTGCCCACGTCGGTGATATAATCCGGCTTGACTGCGCCGCCAAGCACGTGCCCTTCGACCAGCTCGCCTCCCGTCAGCGTCACTTGCGTGGCGTTGTCCATGGGCTGCCCGTCATAGACCTTGTTGCCGCTTGAGGTCTTGACCGAGATCGAGATCGGCGTTACGGTCAATTTGCCCGATACCGTCTTGATCTCAAAGTTCTGTGTCACGTTATTGCCGCTCTTATCCCAGACCTGCACGTTTTGCACGTTCAGGCTGCCCGTGCCTGCGCCCGTCTGGCTGCCAGACAGGGTGTAGGTGGCGCGGTAGCCGTCAGCTCCCCACGTCTCTTCCACCGACGAAAGCGAAAATCCCTCTGCCGAAAGCGGCTGTCCGTCGTACGCCTTGCTGCCGCTCGGTGCGCGCAGCGTCAGGCTGATGCCGTTTATTTTAATGGTGTTGCCCGTAAAATTGAATTCATAGTTGTGCGTTCTGTCCGCACCGCTACCGTCGTCCAGCACGACCTTGATCAGATCCGTGGGAACGGTATAGCCGTACGAGCCGATCGACACGGGAGCGGAGGTGGGTACGCCGTTTTTGGTGTACGTCACGCTCTGTGCAAAGGCGTTTGCATCCAGCACTACCCTGTGCCCCTTGCCCTCAAAGCCGCGCAGCTCCCGCTCGGAAAGATCCTTGGGATACTGTGCCGTCACCGCCGCCCCCGTGTACTGCACGGTAATGGGATCAAACTTGATCTCCAAGGTGCGCTTGTTGACGGTCAGCCTGCCCTCGTTTTGCAAAGCACTTGCATACCAATCGGTCGCGTCCACCGCCTTGCCAATTCCTTCCTTGTGCATGATGCGGTAGGTCACGGTATACGTGCTCACGCCCGCTTCGGTCTGCGTGCCACGCGTGCTGACGATCTCAATGGTATCATCCTTGAACAGCGAGCCGTCCGCTACGCTGATCAGCTGCTTGACGTCGTAATCGGAAGGATCAAGGGCTGCGGCATCATACGTTTTCGCCAGATCCAGCAGCTTGAGGTGTAGGTGCGCGCCCTTTTCCACGGTCAGCGTGCCGTATGCGACAGTCAGATCGTAATTCTTGGTCACGTCCTTGCCGCTGTTTGACACAATGGCAAAATCCAGCTCGTTTTGTGTGCTGCCGGGGATTTTTTGCGTCGCAGCCTTTTTGACCTTGACGCTGTGTCCTGCGCCAAGCGAGCCGCTGTCTATGCGATAATTTGCCCAGCTCTGCTCTTTTCCGTTATAGATAAGACCCGTGCTGTCCTCGCTGCGCAAATGGAGCTTGCGCGGCTTTACGGTCAACGAGCCGTATGCATAGGTAATATCATAATTGCGGGTCACGTCTCTGCCGCTCTCCACGATCTTGAGCTGCACGCGGTTTTCCGCAGGACGGCTCGTCACGTCGGTAATACCGGTCTTGTCGTTGTGCACAAGCTCCGCGTACTGCCCCTGCACCAGGCTGCCGCCCGTAATCTCATACCGATCGGGATACTGGCGCGAGCCGTTGTATTCCAGCGTCACGTCGGGGGTGGTGACACTCAGCGGTCTTTTTTCAATGACCACCTTGCAAACGTCTACGTTGATATCATAGTACGCCGTACGGTCCTGCCCTGCATCGTTGTAAACGGTGACGGTTACGCTATTATCGTGTCTGCCCACGTCGGCAGAAATGCTGTGCGGTGTGATCACGATCTCATCCCCGCGGTACAAAGAACCCTTGGTGATCTCAAAATGCGAGGTGCTTGCGCTCTTGCCGTCATAGACCTTGGTAATGTTGACGGGTCTGCCGTTCTTGATCTCATCCGCGACCACGACCGTGATCTGCTTGGACTTGACCTTGATGGTGCCCTGCGTAAAGCTCAGATTGTAACCCGCGGTCACGTCATTGCCCTTTTTATCGCGAATGACCACCGATGCGGGATCGATATGGCAGATCGCGCCGCCGCGACCGTCATAGGTAAAGTAGGAAAGGGACGCAGTATCCACGCGATGCCCCTTGGCGAGCGCACCGTCCGTCTGCCAATGCTTGCCGAATTCGGGCGTTTGTCCGTACTCAAACTTCACACTCTTGCCCTCGGGGCGCAGCGTGACCTCGCGGCGGTACAGCGTGACGGTGCCCGACTCGCTGTAGATCTTTTTGCCCAAAAAGCCCTTGGTGATCACGGCGCGCACTTGGTACACGCCCGGAGCGGTGGGCTGATCCGCCATCCAATTTTCGCTGCCCACGCGCGCATATTCACACTTGTACGTGCCAAACAGCACAAAGCAATCGTACTCGGGCTTATCGCCAAACGCAACCGTTTCGCTTTGCAGCGTATAGTCTCCGAAGTAAATACCGCGCAGCGAGAGATAGCCAAGCAGCAGCACCGCGCCCAGAATCAGCAGCAGCACCGCACACTTGACGCATATCTTGAATATGCGCGCCAGGGGGAGATACCCTCTGACCTTTTTCTCATATGCTTCGTACATCATAGTAAGTCTCCGGATGAATTTCTGAAATTTTTAAGGTGCCAGCACGCGCAGCGTACCGGGAATGATGGTGATCTGATAGTTTGCCGTGACGTTGCGTCCGTCCTCGTCCACGATGACGATATCCGAAACCGTGGCTTCGCTGACGCCTACGTTGGTCTGGCTGCCCTTGATCTGATAGGACACGATGCGCTGCCCTGCGGCAAGCTCACCCTCGGTCAGGGTAAAGCCCTCGGCACGCAGCACCTTGCCGTCGTAGACCTTCTCTGCGCTGTCGGTCACAAGCGTCAGCTTGATGGCATTCACGCGCAGCAGCCCTGCGTTGATGCGGATATCGTACTCTGCCGTAACGTCGTTGCCCGCACCGTCCAATACACGGCAGGTGGGAGTATTGTAGATCGATCCCACGCTCGTGATCGAGGGCATGGTGTATTCCAGCACGTGTCCGCGCGATGCAAGTGCCTCCTCGTCAAAGCTCAGCTCGGGAGCAGACAGCGGCGTGCCGTCATACGTCTTGCTACCTCCCTGCGAGCTGACGGTCAGATCGTACAAGTACACCTTGAGCGTGCCGTGATTTCTCTGCACGTCAAAGTTGTACGTCACGTCTCTGCCAAGCAGGTCGGTGATCACGACCTCGCCGATCTCGTTGATGCTCTGCCCGATCCCGGTCTGCTGACCGCTCACAGATGCGGTGACGCTATACGGCAGCTTGGTATTTCTGAAGGAATGGGTATAGGTTGCATTCTGCAGCGGCGTGCCGTCGTATACCTTCTTGGCACTTGCCGCGCTGATGACCAACGTGGGCTTTCTGACCTCAATGACGCCGTCACGGAGCACGATATTGTATTCACTCGTCACGTCCTTGCCGTTCTCGTCCACGATCGTAACGCCCGTAATGACCGAAACGCCCACACCGGCATCGGTCTGCTGACCGCTGACCTGTACGTTCTGCAGGGTGTGTCCCTCTTTGAGCGAGCCCTGCGAAATGATGACGTTTTCGGGCGTTGCCACGTAAGGCAGACCCGTGTAGTAGCCCATGATCTTAATGGGTGTCAGCACCAGCGCGTCGTCGGGGGTGCTTGAAATTGCGGGGGTGGGATCTACGCGCACCCAGCCAAAGCCTGTGATGAATACCTCGACCCATGCGTGTGCATCCGCACCCTTGACGTCGGTCCAGACACCGCCTGCCGCGTAGGAGCTATATCCCACCACGTAACGCGCGGGAATACCCAAAGAGCGGTAAAGCAGGGTTGCCGCGCTTGCAAAGTGACGGCAGACACCGCTTTTTGACTCGGTCAGGAAAAAGATCACCTCGTCCTCGCCTGCGGGGCAGGTGGGGTATTCGAGATCATAGGTAGCCGCCGTACGTACGGCGTTTGCCACGTCTTCAATGATGGAAAGTCTGTCTGCGTGCAAACCCTTTTGCGCGGCAAACGCCAAAAGTGCTTGCTTTGTGCTCTCGGGAACGGACAAATACTGCTCGTACACAAACGCGGTGTACAGCTTATTTCGCTCGTCCTCTACGCCCTGTGCCGCGTAGCGCAGCGCGTCGGCAAAGTTGTAGCTCCAGTTGTAGCCCGAAAGCGTATACGAATCGGTATAGGGGGAGAGCACGACGTCGTTATTGGCACCCTCGGGGCCCTTTGCTACGTAGCCCGGCAGCAAAAACTGATTGCCCAGTATCTCGATCTGATACTGCGTGGGCAGGATGCCGTTCGCCGCCAGCATCTGACCCACGGTAAAGAGCATATTCTCATCCGCTACGGGGTACGCCATAGCATCGCCCCAGCCCCAGTTGCCTGCGCTCTCGCGGAAGGAATACTCGCCATAGCTCTTCCAGCGCAGATAGACTCTGCCGCCGTCTTCCGCCCACACGCGTGCGGCTACAGCGTCCGCGTTCTGCGCGTCGTTGTCAAGGCTGCCGTCATCCGAGATCTCACCGCCCGTTGCTGGGCCTTGAAAGTACACCTCCAGCGTGCCGTATTCGTAGGCAATATCATAGCGGTATGCAATATCCTCGCCCGTTGCAGGGTCGATGATGGAAACGGTAAAGGTGTTATCCGAGAAACCGATCGCGGTCTGCGAGCCGGTAAAGTGCGGTACGACCTGATACATGGGGTCAAGCACGCCCTCGGCAAGCACGTACTGCTCGCACGTCAGCGCCTCGCCCGTATAGGGAGCTGCCTTGGAGCCCGATACGAAGATCAGCTTTTCCATCTGGTCGCGGTCAATGCCGTGCACCAGCGTGATCTCGTAATTCTTGGTCATATCAAACTGCCCCACCAAGAAATCGGGCACGTACTGACCACCTTCGACGTCACGGATCGTGACGCTGCGCAGCATAAACTCCACGGTGTCCTCGGCGTTTTTGATCGCCTCCACCTCGGCGTACAGCTCGTGTCCCTCGACCAGCGAGCCCTTGGTGATATAGTATTCACCCGCAGGCAGCTCATTGCCCGAAAAATGCTTGATGCAGGGACTTGCCGACACCTCAATGGGGCGCGGCTCAACCTTGAGCGTGCCTACGCGCGTGCTGATCTCATAATACTCGGTCACGTCGCCGCCAATGCTGCCGTCACCGTACACCTGCTGCACGCGAATAGACATATTGTTCGTAATGCTGCCCACTTCGATAATGCTGTGCGTAAAGGAAACGTCCAGATAATGCTCTGCCGGCACCTGTCCGTCCACCGTATAATTTTCATAGCGCAGGGGGGTGCCGTCATAGATCTTGGAAGCACCGTACGAGGTCACGGTAATGGGACGCTTGGTCACCGTCAGATCTCCGAATCTGTACGTGATCTCAAAGCTGCCGTTGGCAACGCGCCCCTGCGGATCGAGCACGGTCAGCACAAAGCTGTTGTCCGACGAGCCGGGCACGGTCTGTGATCCGCTAAAGGTGGCAGTTGCACTAAAGCCCTCGGGCAGCGTGCCCAGTACGGGATCCCACATCTCATAGGTCAGCGGCAGCCCGTCGTAAGCCTTTTGCGTGTCGCCCGATTTGACGATCAGCTTGCGGTGCGTCACGGTCAGCTTACCCGGGCGGGTATCAATTTCATAATGGCTCGTGACGTCAGCACCGAGCGCATCCTTGACCTTGACCGTGGCAATATTCTCTGCCCAGCCAACCTCGGTCTGCTGCGCACCGTACGTGACCTCTAATTTGTGTCCTTTTCTGAGCGCACCCTTCTTGATGGTGTATTTCTCACAAGTCAAGGGCACTCCATCAAATTCCTTTTGCGCGCTTTCGATCTGCACGACCAAGGAGGAGGGTCTTGTATCGATCACGCCCGTGACGATCAGACCCATATAAATAGCCAGCATGATCAAAATACCGATCACAATGCTGCCAAACAGCACGGTCGAAGATTTTCTGTTCATCTCGGACATCCTTTCCTTCATATTTGCGCGTCAGCGCAACATTATTTGCCAACGGCAACCTTACGCAGCGCGTTCAAATCTGCGCAAATACTCCTTGCACAATTTCATGCGGTCGTAGCCGAACAGCTCGTCAAGCGTGTTGCAAAGCCCCTGCACGCTGTTGCGCACGTAAATGGGGTTCTGCGCTTCCAGTTTTCTGAACACCTTTTTGGAC
>JAZNCE010000047.1:0-6181 GCA_045587385.1 Eubacteriales bacterium | reverse complement strand
GGGAGCCAAAAAAGAACGAAGCGTATGCTTCGTTCTTTTTTTATCCAAGCCGCAGGCTTGGCATATCATCACGCGCCAGCGTGTATATCATCACCGAAGGTGTATCTCATCGCGCGAAGCGTGTATTCCTGCGGCTTGATGATATACAACACTTCGTGTTGATGATATGCAATGCTTCGCATTGATGATATACACGCCTTCGGCGTGATGAATGATTCTAACCCATGCAGTCACTGTCTCAGGTTTTCCTTTTGCCTCTTTCTACTCGACTTGAGGCGTAATGCTACAGGGCAAGCCGATCACAAAGATCGGCTTGGTTTTTGGAGCGCAGCTCCAAAATATTTTCACATGGTTCAAGGGAAAGAGTTTTTGCGACCTTTCCGTTCCATCCCGCGAACCCCCACCCCATCCCCCTGTCACTGCGTGACATCCCCCTGCCCGTCCCCGCAGGGGAAATATCTCAGTGATAAGCCAGATTTGTTAGGTTAAAGAACTCCCAAGTTCTTATATAAATCCCCTTAATCCACACCCCGACCGCTCACGCGGTCACCTCCCTCGCCTTCCCCCGAGGGGGTGTATTGTTATAGCAGGCAAATATTCGTGGCGAAAAATGTCCTTCTTACTTGTAAAATGCCTACCTCTTGCCACTCGCTGTCGCATGTAGTATTGCTTCAACTCGCTCCCCCACAGGGGAAAGAATTCGACCCCAAGTTGAATAAATTCAGCATCTGTTTTATTGCATAGGGAAAAAAAGTGTGCTATAATGGGTTTGTAAACAAACAAGGGGAAGGTACGAAGCACATGGCACAGATCAATCTTATTTTAGCACAGAATTTGAAAAAATATCGCAAGCAGAACGGCTTAACGCAAGAGGAATTTGCACAGAAACTGGGCGTGACGTTCCAGGCGGTTTCCAAATGGGAGAACGGAAAAACCTCGCCTGACGTCTTGCTTTTACCAACAATTGCGGATATTTTCGCATGCTCCATAGACGAGCTGTTTTCATATTTGCCGAAAGCAAGGAGGGAAAAACTGAACATGTTGCCCGGAGATGAAGTGCCTGACGGGATGAAGGAATATTTGCGTCAGCAAATTACATGGCAGCTTGACCACGAAGGCAGTGCGAATGCTTTTTTGGAGATTATGGCAGAAAATCTTTCGGGAGATTTTGAGTTGACCGACGAAAATATCGAACGGTTGCTGGATGCTTATCGCGAAATGTATCGTGGGATGCGATACAAAGCGAAAACATAACAGCAGGAATCCAGAGGCAATCGCCTCGGGGATCTTTCTTTCTCAACTACGTGTGCAATAAAACATAGCAATATCGAAAAAGTTGCGACAATACTTTGTTTTGCGGATGCTCCCAACAGCCAAAAACTCTCCTGACAAGATACTTTTACTAAAAAACGCGGGTGTTGCAACATTTTCCTATCTGTGCTATACTATACACGGAAGCAAGGCCGGGCTTACTAACTAAAGTGAGGTAGGAATATGAATCAAATCGGACAAAGAATCGAGCAGCTCAGAAAGAAGCAGGACATGACGCAGGAGAGGCTGGCGGAATATCTCGGCGTGACCGACAAGGCCGTTTCCAAGTGGGAGTGCGGGCTGACAGCGCCCGATCTTGCGCTGATCATGCCGCTTGCAAGAGTTTTGGGGGTGAGCGCGGACGAATTGCTTGGCGGCAAGAAGGAAGAGGTCGACGCAAAGCGGTTGGAATACGATGAGAGATATACGAATTATTTGAAGTACGACACCAAAGAGAATTATCAGATAGCCCTGCAAGCAGTCAAGGATTATCCCAACGACTGCAAATATCTCGCTTTTTTGGCACAGACTGAAATGTTTGTGGCATATTGCTCGGAATTCAAAGAGGATGCGACATCCAAATATTCGGTTGATATGCTTGAACGAGCAATCAAGCACAATGACATGGTGATTGAGAATTGTGATGATGCAAACGTCAGAGGCAATGCAATTTGGAATGCCATGGTATGCTGCAAAAACATGGGAGAATATGACCGCGCAAAGGGATATGCGGAAAGGCTTCCGTCGCAGAATCAATTTACCAAGGATAAAGCAATGGAGCTGTGCTTGCAAGGGGAAGAGTTGGTACGGCACAAAAAATGGACGGCTTACAAAAGGCTGCAGGATTTGTGCATCGCGTTTTCAAGAATTTATTATTTTGCCGAGAAAAAAGAACCTTACGTGATCGCCGCGCTTGACGCGGAAGAGGCGATACTCAAGGTGATGTTCCCGGACGGGAATTATTATGATTTTCACAAAAATTTGGTTAGCGCATATCAGATGCGCGCTGATTTTGAGATTCAAGAAGGCAATCTGGATCAAGCCATGGCGTATTTGCACACTATGATGGAGCATGCAAAAAAGGTTCCGCAGGGTGAGAAACATACGCTGCGGGGTGTTTTTGAGGGGATTGAGGTGTTCTATCCCGTAGATTACCGTATGAATTACATCTTCAACGGTATGGATGATATTGAGAAGCCTATTGAAGAGCAGCTCAAAAACAGACTGAGGCAGACAAGGTATATGCCACTGCATGAGCGTGAGGATTTTCAAGCGTTGATGCGATCATAAATTGAACCCGAGGCAATCGCCTCGGGTTTTCTTTTGAAATTGCTTGAAATATTTCCCTTTCTCTGCTATAATGAAAAGAGAAGGGCGGTGGTCGTGTCAAAACATTTTGCTTTACGGTGGATGACAACATCCGATTTTTGAAGGAAATCACCGAGAATGGCTATCAAAGCCTCTTTGAGCATCCGTATCTTGCCATGTATCGGCGGCTGCATGAAGAATTTGGCTTGAAAATTCAGCTTAATTTGTTTTACCGCTTGGATAATTTCGACCTTTCCATGATGAGCGACGCGTATTATGAAGAATGGAAAGAAAACGCGGACTGGCTCAAGCTCTCTTTTCATTCGGAACTGGAAAACGTCAATCCTTATGCGCTTTCGGGGTATGACGAGGTATATGCGGATTGCAAACGGGTGCATGAGCAGATCGTTCGCTTTGCGTCGCCCCGGTCTTTGGCAAGTACAACGACGGTGCATTGCTGCCTTACGACAAAAGACGGTTTGCGCGCAATGGAAGCGAATGGCGTCAAGGGGCTGCTCGGGCTGTTTGGCACGCAAGAGAAGCCTCGTACCTCTTACGGCATCGAGGAAAGCGATGCGGCGCGGATTCGCAACGGGGAAATCCTGCAAATTGGGAATATTTCTTATGCGTCCTTTGATATTGTCTTGAATTGTTTTTCTACAGAGGAAATCTTGCAGCAACTGGCGCGCATGCGTCAGCGCGAGGGGATCAGAGTCATGATCCACGAGCAATATTTTTATGCGGACTACTACATGTATCAGCCTGACTTTGAGCAAAAACTGCGTGCCACCTTTGCCGATTTGTGCGAGAACGACTATCAGAGCAGCTTTTATGAGGATTTGATACAGATATCATGATAGAAAGGCGGTGGACTATGAAAACCGTAATTTTTGATTTCGGGCAGGTGCTTGTGCGCTTTGAGCCGTCGTATATGGTTGGCAAATACGTGGACGACCCCGTGGAGGCGGCGTTGCTGGCGCATATTGCGTTTGACCGCAAATATTGGGATCGGCTGGATGCGGGCACGATCACGGATGCCGAGGTTGTCGCGGACATTAGGACCCGCGTGCCTGCGCATCTGCACGGCGCGGTGGAGCAGATTTATTATAACTGGATCTACAATATCCCCGAAATCGAGGGTATGCGTGACTTGATCCTGCACATCAAGCGCACGTATGGCGTGCATGTTTACCTGCTATCCAATATTTCCACCTATTTTGCATCTCATGCGCATGAAATTCCCATTCTTGACCTTGTGGACGGCTGCGTTTTCTCGGCTGTTTGCGGCTTGACCAAGCCCGATGCGGCAATTTTTACGCACATTTGTGAGAAATTCGGTCTTGATCCTGCCGAGGCGGTGTTTGTGGACGACAAGGCGGAGAACGTGCAAGCAGCGTGCGCACTCGGTATGCAGGGCTACGTGTTTGACGGTGACGCCCGGAAGCTGCGGGCATATTTGGACGAATTTTTGCAAGGAGGGACCTCATGAAGCACCCCGACAAATATATAGCCAAGAGATACGATACCGCCAACCGTTCTGCGGCGTTTACAGATGCGGTGTACTGCAAGGCTGACGCAACTGGCGCGGATTTGCAGGCAGCTTGGCGCAGTCTTGACCCGCCCGCGCCCGAGCTTGTGCCGCTTGTGGGAGAGATGCACGGACACACCAATCTTTCGGACGGCAGACCCGATATTGATACGTATTTTCGTAATATCCGCGACCTTGCGGGTTTGGATTTCGCGGTGCTGACCGATCACGACCACGGCGGCGTGGGAAAGCCCGACTTGTGGGAGGGAAGTCCGTCGAAGTGGGATTTGATCAAGCAAAAGGTGGCGGAATATTGCCAGCCCGGCAAGTTTTCAACGCTGCTTGGCTATGAGCGCGATTCCTATCCTTTTTATAATAATTTGGTGCTGTATTTCCGTGATGCGGATGCCGACATGGTGCGCGGTGTGCGCGACGGTGAGATTACCGAAGACGAACTGCGTGCGCTGCTTGGACGCGAGGACGTGATCACCTGCCCGCACGACACCTATTCCTTTACGTCAAATGCAGATTTTCTCGCGTTGCCCGTGGAATTGCACACGCCCTTTATCGAGGTGATCTCGCGCGGTGACGCAGCGGAGTATATGGGAAACCCTGCGGGTGCGACATACGCCTGCTGCGAGGGCGGATACTGGCAGGATGCGTTGCGCCAAGGGGCAAAAATGGGCGTCATTGGCGGCTCGGACGACCACAGCGGCATGAACGGGCGCGTCGATCCCAATTTGCCTTATCCCGAAAAGTACCCCGGTGTGACGGGCGTGTGGGCAACCGAAAACACTCCCGCAGCCATTTTTGAGGCACTTAGCGCCAAGCGTACGTTTGCGTATATGATGGGCGAGAGCGCGGGAGAGATGCGCGGCAGAATGGAGATCGATTTCCGCATCAACGGGCACTATATGGGCGAGGTGATTGCCCGTCCCGAGAGCCGCGACTTGCATATTTTCTATCGCGTCAAGGCTGATGTGGCGGTCAAGCGCGTAACGCTGGTGAAGAATTGCCGCAATTACGTGGCACTCGCGGCGGCATCCGAGCTGATTTTGGACTATAAACAGGAAAACGCGACCGATTTCTTTTATTTGCGCGTCGAGCTTGCCGACGGCAGATTTGGCTGGACCTCGCCGATCTGGGTCGAGGCGAGCAATGACCAATAAACTCAGGGGGGTTATGATGTACACCAAGCACAAATGGGAAAGTGACGTCTATTATCATTTCAATTACGTAGTGAATTTGCCCAAGGAGTATGACCGGAGCCAAACGTATCCGCTTGTGATCTTTTTGCACGGCGCGGGGGAGCGCGGCGATGATCTTGACCGCGTGTGCTGTCACGGGTACATGAAGCACGTGCGCGAAAAGGGCGCGGAGTATCCGTTTATCTTTGTCGCGCCGCAATGCCCGGAAAACAAGTATTGGGGCTGCTATACCGAATCTTTGTTAGCGTTTTTGGAGGATATTTGCGCAACTCTGCCGGTTGACCGCGACAGAGTCTATCTGACAGGTCTTTCCATGGGCGGCACCGGCACTTGGATGCTGGCAATGGCTGCACCCGAACGCTTTGCTGCCATCGCGCCCGTTTGCGGCAGCGGCATTTATTGGCTGGGCGGCGCGCTGAAAAACGTGCCCGTGCTTGCATACCACGGCGATTGCGACGAGGTCGTGCCGGTCATGGACAGCGTGCAGATGGTCAAATCCGTCAACAGAAACGGCGGACATGCCGAGCTTCGTATTCTGCACGGTGTCGGACACGACGCGTGGAACGTCGCCTACGAGGGTGACGAGCTGTATGCGTGGCTGCTCTCGCATACGCGCAAGTGCGAATGAGCAAAGATTAAAAAGGCAGTCATATGGCAATGTCATTAAGTGAAGGAAAACTCATAGTGGGCATCCAAACAATGCGGGTACGCGCCAAAAAGCCGTCCCCTCGGGGGAAGGTGGGATCCCACGAGCGCAGCGCAGTGGGAGGAAGGGGTAGCGTATCAAATTTGGAACGTTTTGTTTCGTACAAATTGCATACAAAAT
>JAZNCE010000046.1:0-2685 GCA_045587385.1 Eubacteriales bacterium | reverse complement strand
TCATAAAGAATACGCCGATTTTGCCGGTGATCACCTTTACAAGCTGCAGGATCAGGAAGAGCACAACAAGGGCAACCAGCGTCAGCCATACACTGATATACAGCATACAGACGAACACAGACACAATGGTAAAGATGGAGGATACCATCTGTGCCATTGCGATGGCGATCATCTGCCGGAGCGTGTCGGTATCGTTGGTGTAAAGGCTCATGATATCGCCGTGAGTCCGCGTATCAAATGCACGGATGGGAAGCCGCTGCATTTTTTCAAACATCTCATCACGGATTTTTTTGAGCGTTCCCTGCGCAATCGTTACCATGATGCGGTTATAGAACAGCGTGGAAAGCACACCGATCAGATAGATGCCGCCGATGACAAGCAGTGCCTGCAGAAGTCCCGTAAATACAGGGGACGAGGTGCTGAGCAGGGGAACGATATGGTCGTCAATGAGGGACTGCAGGAACAGGGAGGACACAGCAGATGCAATAGAGCTGAGCAGGATGCAAATGACGACAAAGATCAGCTGTCCTTTGTAATCTTTCATGTAAGAAAGCAGTCTGCGCAGCGTTTTGGGGTCAAAGTGTGCTCTCGGCGGCATGCCTTCGGGCATTTTTCCCATCGGAGGCATTTTTTCTTTCTTATTCACGGTCTTCCCCTCCTTTTTTCTGAGATGTATAGACTTCACGGTAGATGTCGCATCGCTTCAGAAGCTCCGCGTGCTTTCCGACGGCAACGACCTTGCCGTCATCCAGCACGATGATCTGATCGGCGTGCTGTACCGAGCTGATACGCTGTGCAATGATAATTTTCGTGATATCGGGAATAAATTCTGCAAACGCCCTCTGAATGGAAGCATCGGTTTTGGTGTCTACTGCGCTTGTGGAGTCATCGAGGATCAGAACCTTCGGCTGTTTGAGCAGTGCGCGGGCTATGCAAAGACGCTGCTTCTGACCGCCGGATACGTTGGTACCGCCCTGCTCGATGTACGTATCGTACTTATCCGGGAAGCTCTGTATAAATTCGTCTGCACAGGCAAGACGGCAGACGTGCTCGATCTCTTCGTCAGTGGCGTTTTCGTTGCCCCAGCGCAGATTTTCTTTGATCGTGCCGGAAAACAGTTCGTTCTTCTGCAGTACCATGGCAACGGCGTTGCGGAGTACATCCAGATCATAGTTTCTGACGTCGATGCCGCCGAGGGTGAGCCGTCCGCCCGTTACGTCATACAGACGGGGAATCAGCTGAACAAGACTGGATTTGGACGAACCCGTACCGCCGATGATACCTACAGTTTCACCGGATGCGATGGACAGATTGACATTGTCCAGCACCTTTTTGTCGGCTTTGGAAGCATAAACGAAATCCACATCTTCAAAACGGATGGAGCCGTCTTTTACCGTCATTACGGGATCCGCGGGATTTGCGATATCGGTCTTCTCGTCCAGAATTTCCGCAATACGGCGTGCGGAAGCGAGAGAGATGGTCATCATAGCAAACACCATGGACAGCGCCATCAGGCTCATGAGAATCTGTAGCGCATATGCAAACATTGCGGTCAGGTCGCCCGTTGTCATGCCCAGAGCGGTATTGTTTCCGCTGGCAATGATCGCCTTCGCACCGATCCACGAAATGAGAATCATGGACACATACATGAAGAACTGCATAATAGGAGAGTTGAACGCCAGAAGCCGCTCGCCTTTTGCGAAATCGCTGTAAATGTTCTTCGAGATTCCCTTAAACTTTGCGATCTCGTGGTCTTCCTGATTGAAGGATTTTACCACACGGATGCCGCGGACATTTTCCTGTACCACGTTATTCAGCTCGTCATAGGTACGGAAAACACGGGTAAACACAGGATGTACCTTTCTGACAATCAGAACCAGCAAAAACGCCATAACCGGGATAATGCCGAGGAAAATCATGGAAATGGAGCTGCTGATGCTGAAGGATACCGCCATGGAGAAGATCAGCATGATTGGACCGCGGATCGCCATACGGATCAGCATCTGATAGGAGTTCTGAATATTGGTAACATCGGTCGTCAGACGGGTGACGATGGACGCGGTTGAAAACTTGTCAATGTTGGAAAAGGCGAAGGTCTGCACGTTATCGTACATATCCTGGCGCAGATTCGCGGAAAATCCCACCGAGGTTCTGGCAGCAATGTGTGCCGACAGCACGCCCGTAAAAAGCTGAAGTGCGGCAAATATCAAGAGAACGATACCATATTTCCAGACGGCATTCATTTCGCCGGGATCGATACCCTTGTCGATGATGTCTGCCATACAAAGCGGTATCAGAATTTCAAATGCCGCCTCCAGTATCGACAGGAGAATGGTGATGACGGAGCCTTTTTTGTGTTCCCGCAAGCTCCTTGCCAATGTTTTAATCATAGGTTCCTCCTTTTAGTGTAGTGCGCTACACTTTTTATCTAAAACAGAGCCGATGGTGTATCGGCTCAGCTTATTCAAGATTTTTGTAAATGGCAGCCAGCATTTCCCGCAGATGTTCGATATCCGCCTCGGAAAGCGAGGACAGCATTTTCTGCTCGTTTGCTGAAATGTCATGTTCCATGTCGATTCCCAGCGCTTGGGCTGCTTCTGTCAGCTTCACGATTTTATTTCGTTTATCCTGATCGTCGATCCAACTTGTGACGTGACCGTTCTGCTCCATTCTGGAAACAATGCC
>JAZNCE010000045.1:0-3420 GCA_045587385.1 Eubacteriales bacterium | reverse complement strand
TATTCAACTCGGGAAACCGTCATTTTGTCAATTTTGTATGCAATTTGTACGAAACAAAACGTTCCAAATTTGATACGCTACCCCTTCCTCCCACTGCGCTGCGCTCGTGGGATCCCACCTTCCCCCGAGGGGACGGCTTTTGGGCGCGTACCCGCATTGTTTGGATGCCCACTATGAGTTTTCCTTAACTTAATGACATTGGGAATATACCCGAGCCTTTTGACAGTGATATTCGCCTTCGGCAGGTGATATTTACCTTGTGGGCAAGTGGCATTATGCTTCGCATAGTGTTATTGCGCGTCGCGCAGTGATTCTTCCGTTTGCTCCGATTCGGGTTCTTGGTGCGTGTGCGCGGGACACGGCTCGGTTTTAGAGGGCGTGGCATACCACTCACCGCGGTATTCCCCCTCTGCAGGCGGCGCATCCCACAGAAAATAGGGTGCATCCTTGATAAAGACCCGATGCCCAAAGCTGCGCGTACCGCGCAAAAGCCCTGCGTCACGTATCACCTCAAGCGGACAATCCGCCCCCGCGACACCGCCAAACACCGCATCGTACGGCACAAGCACGTGCGTGCCGCAGATATGCGCGGGCGCATTATCCTGCGTGAAATACCCGATACGGGAGCGCGAGCCGCGCAGATCGCAGGTGCAGGCATACCCCGTCAGCTGCCCCGAATCCGCACAGTACACCATGGGGCGCACGGTATCGGGCAGCTCGAATCCTACGGGCGTATTTTTGAAAATCCCCGCATCATACAGCTGCGACATGACCTCGTCCCATACGGCAATGCTGACGTTTGCACCGATGCCCGCCTGCTCTGCGGGATAGTCGTACCCCGTCCACACACCGCCCAGCACCGCGGGGGTATAGCCCACAAACAAGCGATCCACACCGCGCTGGGTAGTACCGGTTTTCCCTGCCACCGCAATGCGCTTTGCCAGCATGACCTTCCCCTTTGCCGTGCCGTTTTGCACCACGCCCTCCAGCATTTTGGTCATAATTGCCGCATTTTCCTGCGACAGAACCTCGCGCATCTCCTGCATATTGGAAAGCAGCAGCGTTCCTTCAGCATCCGTCACGCGATAATAGGAGCGCGCGGGTCGGTAATACCCATCATAAAACACGGTATAGGCATCGGTCAGCTCGCGCAAGGTCACGCCGTGCGCAAATTGCCCCAGCGCCAAGCCCGCCTCGGTAATATCTCCATCACCAAGCGAACGCATCCCCAGCTGCTCGCGCAAAAAGGCAAGGCTTTGCCGCTTACCCAACTGCCCCAGTATCTGCACCGCCACGGTATTGACCGAATCTGCAAGCGCAGTCGATACGTCGGTCAAGCCGTGATAGGCATAATGCGCGTTACGCGGCCAAGGCTTATCGCCCTCAAAGCGCAAGGGCACGTCGTCGTATACGCTTGCCCAATTGATGATGCCCTTCTCCAGTGCGGGCGCAAATACCGAAAGCGGCTTGATGGCAGAGCCGGGAGGCAGCAGGACGTCCGTGGCATAATTCTGCACACGGTTGGCACGCTTTGCGCCGTTTGCCCCTGCCACACCGAGAATATCCCCTGTCATCGGGTCAATGACGATCATCCCCGCGCGCTCGTCGCGCTCAAAAATATCAGTCGTGGCAAAATACTCTTCCACGATCCTTTGCACGCGCTCGTCCACGGCGGCGTAGATACGCAAGCCGCCCCCATATACAAGTGCACTTGCGGCTGCACGGGAATAGCCGTATTTTTCGCAAAGGTCGCGCGTCACGTCCTCGATCACCATATCCTCATACCATGAAGCCACCCTTCCCTTTTGGCGCGACCGCTCCAAAAAGCACAACGGCTGCATGGCTTGCGCATATGCATCCTCGTCAATATACCCCTGCTCCAGCATGCAGGCAAGGATCAAGCTCCTGCGCTGCTCGTTGTTTTCCGGGTGCGTCAAGGGATTATAACGCGCGGGATTGTTGGTAATGGCGGCAATGCAGGCACATTCGCCAAGCGTCAGCCCGTCGACAGACTTGCCGAAATAATATTTCGCCGCCGCACCCACGCCGCGGCAGCCGTCAGCCAGATTGATGACGTTGAGGTACATTTCAAGGATCTCACTCTTGCTTGCCCGACGCTCCAGATCAAGGGAGGCAAACATTTCGCCTATTTTGCGGTCTATGCTGACGCGGTCATCCCCCGTCAGATTTTTGACCAATTGCTGCGTAATGGTCGACGCGCCGAACGATTTGCCGCCCGTGCCGGAGATCTTCTTTTTGGCATACGCCAGCGCCGCCTCGCCCGTACGCAGAAAATCCACGCCCTCGTGCTGCCAGAACCGCTTATCCTCTATTGCGACAAAGGCGTCGATCATGGCGCGCGGAATGCTCTGTACAGAGGCGTATTCGTAAAGCGTGGTGCCGCCGCACAAGGGACCGATCTCATAAGCCTCGCCCTCCCTTGCGGCACGGTCGGAAAAGGCATACGCATACAGGCGCGACGTGCCGCCCGAGCGCGCGATCCGAAGCAGCGTGTCGTCCACGCGACTATTCATGTAAGGACGCAGATACACGTACCCCGCCACACCGCACAAAACGCCCGACACAAGCGAAATTGCAAGCAGCGCAGCAGCAATTTTCAAAAGCTTTTTCACCCTGATCCCCTCTTTTTTATGACGTATTTGCATAGAGTCGCCAATTCGGGCAAAAATAATCATGCAATTATTGAAAAGCGAGGTACAAGCATGAGATCTTTGAAAATTGCCTTCAGCATTTTACTATGCGTTACTATTCTTTCTGTGGGAGCGTCGGTGGTATGCGCGGTGATTGCAGGCAACACAGCCGAATCCTTCCGCGATTACCGCTCCTCGGTCATCACCACCTTAAGCTCGCTGCACGGTCAGCTCTCAAGCTCCAAGCAAGCCTTTACCGATGCGCTGGCGCGCTTGGACGGCTTGCAAAACGAGAGTGAGAACCAATCGACCACTCCCGAATCTACCGCACCCGAAACCGAAAGCGAGAGCGAGAGCATCAAGCAGCCCGAGGCGGCGCCCGAAACAGACGCACCCGACAGCGCGGCTCCTACCGCACTTTATACCGTGCGCGAAATTGGTGGACGCATCGGTATTTTTGACGCAGGCGGCGCACTGGTGCGCACCGTAAACGTGCCCGTTGCCACCCTGCCCCGCACCGACCGAGCGCAGTTAGCCGTCGGCATTACCATTCATTCCGAAGAGGAGCTCAAAGCCCTGATCGAGGACTTTTCGGGATAAATAAACAAGGTCAGCCCCATGGGGATGATAAATAAGCGGAGAAATTCGCAAAAATCAAGGACTGTATCGTTTTGATGCAGTCCTTGATTGCTTTTATAGATAGTTGCTGTAGGTGCTGGCGATCAATGATCGCCCCTACAGTGTATTCTTTAAGGCTTTAGTATTCTAA
>JAZNCE010000044.1:0-5855 GCA_045587385.1 Eubacteriales bacterium | reverse complement strand
CCGTTCAGCTTGATTTTTGCGATTCCGGTTTCGGGAGAGGCAAGCAAATGATTGTCGTACTCAGTTCCGTCGGGATCTTCACGAACGCTGATATTTTCAGGAATTGCGAAGATCTGTTCACTGATTACGTCACTATCCGCCATAATATCATGATATTTCTTCTTGCAAGAATCCGACTTGCTAACGATAGCAATACGATACTTTTTGCTAAACTCATTCAGCTTTTTCTTCGCATAACCGCCAAGCTTTGCACTGCAAGTATCATCGTTGGCAAAGAGCACACAGTCAATTTTGTGAGCATTGGGATCGTCTTCATCGTAATACAAATGTCCGTATTTGCTTGGGAAGCCATAGCGTCCAAGCTTGGCATCTGCATCTCTTACACGCCTGTCAAGGTCGTTCTCAGACATCATAGTAAGATCGTCAAAGTAATTATCAACCAAAGCTTGTCCGAATGGATCAAATACCTGAATCGATAATTTGAATTCCAATACTTGTTTTGCGAGTTCCTCATATTTACCTGTGCGGTGAAGCTCATCAACGTATGCACGAATCAAACCGAGAACGTCATCAATAACTTCATCACGTGCATTTTGGTAAATAAGGTTATGTGTAAGAAGATCAGCGAGGTCAAGAAGCGATTTGAGGTAATCATTGATGCGGTCATGACGGATAAAATACGTTAAATAACCTTGTGCATTGATGAAATCAATGATCTCAACGCGATCAATATCCGTTTGAATTACAAGTTGCCTGCCGGGTGCGGGCGGTGTAAACAACGGAGTAGTTGGCGTGCTTGGCGCGGGGACGGTAACGGTCATCGGAGGATTATATTCCGGTGCATTGTTTTCCCCTACAGGAGCAGAATGAGTATGGGACGGAACAGAAGGATTATCGCTTGCCGGTGCAGTGGTGACAGGTGCCACAGAGTTTGCATCGGCTGAAGCAGGTGTGTCAAACATACTCGTCTGACCCGGAATCATAACCGGCTGGCGTGTATTTCTCGGTGTGTGAACCGTCCAAGTAACATAGGTGGGCTCTTCAAGAGATTCTCCGTTGATCTCGGTAGGAATATCTCCGCCTTCATTGCTTTGCAGCTCTTCTACTACACGCTTAACGGTTTCCTTGTTAAAGTAGGGCAAGTAGAGCTTTACATCGTTCAAAAACTCATCGCGTTGTACGCGCATTTGCAAGGGAGTTCTAACCATTCTGCCAAGCAACTGTGCGATATAGGTGGGATCATTACGAACGGCAAAGGACATCATGGTCTCTGCTCTGGGGCAATCCCATCCCGTTGACAGTGCTTCCTTAAAGAATACAACCTTGATCTTGTGATCGTCAGCAATTTCGGATGCCTTCATGTGCGGAATTTTAAGACCGTTTAATTCAACAGACGTATTTTCACCAAAGCAATGGACAACCTCGCCCGCAGCAAATCGTTTACCAAGCTTTTCTTCGATTTTAGCAAGAACGTCTTCAAGGTTTGTATCGGATAACGTTGAACCGCTTCCTTTACGAACCTGAACTACGAAAACAGGATCAACGTTTGCATAGTGCTGCTCAGTCGTATACTGCTTCCATCTTAGGCACTTTTTCTGCCATTCTTCCACGGCGGCTTCCAAAAGCACCATATCGTTATTCTTTTCGGGATCCTCGGGATAGGTGATCGCAATTCTATCCTTGAGAAGACCGGAGCTGCGAACGTCATCGGCAGTAATGACATACTTTTGGAGTCCTACGTTCGTTATATTGCCAACCAACGTGTTAAATCTATCTGCTGTGGCACTGATACCGAGAATTACGGGCATTGAACGCATCGTGCGCTTAATACCGTTTTCCATATATTCATGGCCCTTGATAAAGCGCTGCATAATGGTTGTGTCGGTACCTGCTTCGCGTTTGCTTTTTGCTCCACGGTGTGCCTCATCGATGATAAAATACAAGTGATCTGATTTGTTCTGAATCGTATTATCAAGCGTTTCCCAAATCGTATACTGACGGGAATCGGAATGCTGACTCAGTTTGGCACTACGGCTGATTTTCTGTGTGTTAAGAAAATAAATATTGCCGTCCTCAAGCATTTCCATATCAAAGGAATCCTCGGAGATTGTAACACACTGACCGAAACGAAGCTTGCTCGTTTTAAGCTCAATCTTTGCCTTGGACTGTTCGTTCAATTCCGGAGAATCTGACAACCAAACAAAGATAGCTTCGGGCTGCTCGGCATAAGTCGTCCCATCCGGCATAGTTGTGCCAAAATAAATATTCTCAATCAATGCTGCGGCAATAATGGTTTTACCGGCACCGGTGGGCGCTTGCAGAGAAACGACCTGAGTCTTATGCCTGCGCTGATATGTACCAAGAGCTTCCGCAATATCAAGACGCAACTCTTTTACGGCTTTTTCCTGAAAGGATATTAAATCTACCTTCATCTACTGTTCCTCCCTGCATTTATTCTAAAGTTATCGAGATAATCGCGGTATAATTGATATGTTTGTTTACCTTCAAGTGCTTTTGTCATGGATACAAATCCCGCCTCATAATCGGTAACAAGATAAACAACCTCAATTTCGGGATGCTCGTCCAACTGATTCTTGAACTCTGCAAAAGCATTCTCGTTATTCAAAATCGGCATCTTATTTTTAGACAGAATAAGCATCTCGGGAACATTCCCATCAATCGTAGGACACTCACCGATAGCCCCCGCCTTCATCCACAAAGTAGATAACAGCTCTTTGAATTGCATACCAAGTGAAACCTTGGTTTTATCAAGGAATCCGAGTTTGAAGAAGACGGCATTTGCATGAAAGCCATCGGATCGTTTGATTTCGGCCAATTGGGGAAGTTTTTGTACTTCTTTTTTAATATATATTTTTTTTGAAGTGGGCTTTCCAGTCTTTTTAGAAACGATAGTATCCTCATCGTCTATTATATATTCTTCTTCGATAACACCATAATCACCATCTAAAGGATTGCCGTTCACATCTTTGCCAAGAATACTGCAAACTGTCCGAGGCCATGTTACATATCGCGCTATACCCTTATTTTCCCATTCTTCGTCTCCTTGCTTAATACCACGTGCTTCAAATTCATTTTTTTCAGCTTCACTGATCTCATTGTTTGTTATCATTATACAACGACGTTTACCACCATCTTCCGCATTAAGAAGATTAGTGGCGTGAAGTGTTGTACCCGAACCGGCAAAGAAATCAACAATCAAAGCGTTGGGTTTGTTGGCGGTTGCATAATACAAACAATCTTTAACTGCATACAACGATTTTGGATAAGAAAATCTGTTTGGTGTAAGAATTGACTTTACAATGTTTGAGCCAAACCACTGAGCATCATGAGTGTGCTTGTTCCAATTCGTTGTTGGAGGGATTTCTTTGCTTTCATAATAAAATGCATTAACACTGCCATCATCGCAAATGTTTTTAATAAAGGCTTTTCCGGATTCAATGTCAGAAATTATTCCTCCAGTTAGGTATGAGATAACATATTTCTGCGGTTTATTGGGAGTGTGTTTTCCAACTCTTATATATCCTTTATTTAAACGAGCGAGAAATTCTTCTTTCACGCATCCCCACATCATTTCCATCCCATTATCGCGAATTGGAAAAACTGCAGTACACCCAGCAGGAGCAACAACATCACACATTTTGTCCACTCCAAAAATAAGGGGATCTCCTACCGAATGGATCTTCTTTGTACTATCATCAACAAATACAGGATAGAACTGCTTTTTTGTTTTATTCCATGTGTTTGTTGGTCCAGATCTACGTAAAGTATCCCAAACCACTGGCGTATTTTGGCCTTCACTTCCATCCAAAGCAATAGAAGCAGAACCTATTCTGACAAAGAACAAATATTCATCGGTTCGAGAAAACTCATATTTGCGTCCTGTACCTGCACGATTAATAACACTACTGACCATTTGAATATTTGCATATGAAAACATTTCTTCAAGCAAACATCCAAGATGCAAATATTCTTTTTCATCAATTGTAACAATTAAAATAGAATCATAGGGGTTAAGCAAACGTTTGGCTATTTCTAACCGCTTTTGCATAAAAGATAACCATTTACTATGCTTATATTCATCATTTTCATCTACATATTTGTTATTATATTTCCAATCTGTTGCGCCAGAGTTATAAGGGGGATCTATATAAATACAATCAACTTTACCCGCATAAAGATATTCGAGAAGCTGGAGCGCGTGATAATTATCCGCCTCAATAAGAGTATGCCACAGATCGCTATCGGAAGCATTGCAAACACTATCCAACAGCTTGAGACAAGGATAGATTGCCTCGCCAAACTCGGCTGTAACAACCAGATCTTCAACGGGATATTCTATTGCTGTATTGCCGCTTTTCGGCATACACCAAGCCTTACCGTTCTCAATCTTTAATACCTTGAAGGTATTGTTGACCGATCCAGACTTCAACGAAACGGTTGCCCCCTTCTTAACAGGAATGTCGTAAAGGGGAGTACATTCGGGCAAATGCTCCTCAAATACCAAACCGAATTTCTTCTGCTTGGCAAGCTTATTTGCCGCTTCTTGTATTTGAGCACGAAGCTCGGGATTTTCAATTTTATCTATCAGTTCATTTAATGCTGCCATTGATATTCCTTCCTTTATCCTGACGAATATTTTCTTTCATTCCTACGATCGACAATTTTGATTAGCCCATTGTCGCGTATTTGTTTGATATTATTTTACGGCTTTGTTTTCCTTATAGACGCTATTTACGATTCCTACCAAACTCGTTACAGCTATTACCAACGACTGTACTCGTTTAACATCTTCCGTTTTCATATGTGTCACGGTTTCGGCTAATTTTACTGCCTCAATTGCATAATTTTTTAAGCTCTGACCTTGAAGCTCACTATTGAAAAATGCCGTAATCATTCCTTTCGCATCAGCTTCTCCGATTTTCTTACCATCCTCACTTTTATGAATTGAAGGATTGTATACTTTTTTAGCCAAAATTATATAAATTTCTCTTGCGGCAACACCGACTTGATTATAATCTAATCTAACACTTGCATTTGAGGTGTCTTCAAGCAATTTTCTAACCGATTCATTTACATCATTCCATGGGGTATTCAGGTACATGGCAGTATTACAAATAAAATCGTTAGATTTAAGATAACACAGGATGGTTTGCAATGCTCCAAACCGAAATGGATTAAACATAACAACCTGAGTATTTTGAAACAAATTATTGCGTATATCAATTAGCATATTTGCTATGCACGGTGAGTATGGCAAAACCTGTGAAATGAGATTAGATATAAGAGTATTAAAAGACTGAATATCTTTAGGATGCACAGTCCAATTATTAGCATTATTGATATAGCTTGCGTAATGATTTCGCAATTCAGACAATTTTGATACAGTTTCTTGTAATTGTTTCATTTATATATCCTTTTTACATATTATCCACTTATAATTTTGCTTAATTAACATCAAATAGAAAATCAAAGTATATTCTCATACTCAACCAGAGTTACGTTACCCATCTCGGCTGCTTTCTCTGTGCAGCCTTTGGTAAAGCCGGACTTGGCGAAGAGGTAGTAATGCTTGTTTTTATAATGGAACAGGTTGCTTCTCTCAACAAGAAGATCGAGCACGCCGACGTCAACCTTTTCGTTCGTCCATTTGCATTCACCGAAGAGGGCGGTATTTTTATCGGCTTCGCCCATAATATCGATCTCGGTCTGAGACTTGGATTTTGGATCGTTGCCCCACCAGCGTCCGAGCGAGGTAAACTCAACGGGTGAGTTGCCCGAAAGAAGCTGCTTCCAAAGATACTGCTTGCAGATCTCCTCAAACACTCTGCCCATAT
>JAZNCE010000043.1:0-40462 GCA_045587385.1 Eubacteriales bacterium | reverse complement strand
CCGTAGGGGCGATCAGTGATCGCCCGCCCCCCCGTAGGGCACTGTCTTGTTCCCCCCCGCGCCGTAGAAACACAAAAACAAAAAGGGCTGACGCTTTTGCGTCAGCCCGAATGTTTGCTTAGTCGGTGGTGTAGTTATCGAAATAACCCTGAATGAAGACGATAGGCGTGCCCTTGTCGCCCGAGCCGGAGGTCAGGTCGCAAAGCGAGCCGATCAGGTCGGTCAATCTTCTGGGGGTGGTACCCTCGGAAGCCATCTGACCAACGAGGTTGCTGTCCTTTTCCACGATCTTTTGCTTGATCGCATCCTTGAGCTCGTCACCGGAGAGTGCGGAGAACTCGTTGTCAGCCAGGTACTTGAGCTTGAGCTCGTTGGGCGTACCCTCCAGACCCTTGGTGTATGCGGGGGCAACGACCGGGTCAGCCAGCTCCCAGATCTTACCTACGGGATCCTTGAAAGCACCGTCACCGTAGACCATGACTTCCATGACCTTGCCGGTTGCTTCGTACAGCTTCTTCTGAATTGCGTCTACTACAACCTGGCAATCTCTGGGGAACAGCTTGACCTGATCCTCGGTTGCCTTATTGGAGCCCAGCAGACCGTAGCTTTCATTGTAGCCGCTGCCATCAATGCTTTCGGTCAGAATATCGTCCAGACCCAGTGCGATGTCTGCGCCTGCAGCCTTGAGTATACGCTTGGTGCGCGCTCTGGTATGAATGTCGCAGCACAGCACGTTCTTGGTGTAGTCCAGAATTGCCTTGGGGTTGTTTGCAAAAATGATCTCGCAATCTGCACCCGACTCACGGATCAACTGCTCATAGTATTCTACGTAGTCAACGCCCGTAAAGGTGTGCTTTTCGTAGCCGAACAGCTCACGGTACTGAGAGAGCGTCAGCACGTCACGATAGGGATCAACACCCTTCTCGTCCATCATTTCCACGCTGATCAGGTGGTTACCAACCTCGTCGGAGGGGTAAGACAGCATCAGCACGATCTTCTTAGCACCCTTTGCAATGCCGCGCAGGCAGATCGCAAAGCGGTTACGGCTGAGGATCGGGAAGATCACGCCGACGGTTTCGCCGCCCAGCTTGGCGCGCACGTCGGTAGCGATATCGTCAACGGATGCGTAGTTACCCTGCGCACGGGCTACAACAGCCTCGGTCATGGCTACGATATCTCTGTCGTGGAAAGCAAAGCCTGCATCTGCAGACGCATCGAGAATACAAGAAGTTACGATTTCGGTGATGTCATCACCCTGACGGATGATGGGGGCGCGAACGCCGCGGGAAATGGTGCCGATCATGCGACTCATATATTTTTCTCCTTCAAATACGCCGTGCGTGTCGAAAAAACACCACTACGGCAGTGTACAATTTTAACCACAGTATATTATAACACGAAATATGCGCTAATGCAATATTTTTTGCAAAAAAAATCTTAACTTTTGAGAAAAAACAACCGCAGGCAAGCGTACCCGCGGTTGTATGACAGCTCTTATTTTTTTGTTTTGTAGTGTGAAAGCTGGCTGCGTTCCTCTTTTTTGAGCTTTTCGGTGATCGCCATGTTCTCAATCATGAGCTTGACGATGCGTTCAAGGGTGGAATTCTCGGAATAATCCGCCACGCAGACGTAGTTGATGCGGTCGTCGTCCACAAGCGGCTTGACCGTGTCGCCCTTGCCCTCGGGATAAACCGCAATGGATTTACCGCCGCGCTCCTTGACCATCTTCATGCAGGGAATATCGGTCATACCGTCGCCAAGGTAGATCATATTCTGGTAGGAAATGCGACGCAGGCTCTCGTCCTGCTCGCGGTTGAGATTATAGTCATCGGTCAGATCCAGCACACCCTTGGAAATGCGGTAGATATACTGCGTTTTGAGCGTGTAGTTGATGGCGTGTGCGGGCCATACTGCCTCACCGTTTTGGTCATATACGTATCTGCAGGCAAACACCTTTTTGAAATACTTTGCAATGGGCGTACCCTCGATGATCTCGTACGTGCCGGACGAAATGATATAGTGCTCAATGTTGACGCCCATGGACTTGCCGAACGCATTGATGCGGTCAAACCACGTAGCAACGCCGCTATAAAGCTCAACGTGCTCACCGCAGGAGCGCAGGTAATCCTCGGTCAGGGGAATGCCTTTTTCCTTGCATTTCTTGATCATGACCAGCATGTAGGCAAGGATCTTTTCCATTTCGCATTGCTTGGTCAGGTTGGCAGCCTCGCCCCAGAATTCCTCGGGGGTCATATCGAGGTTTTTTATAAAGTCGTATTCCTGCATGTCGGTTGTGCAGAGTGTTTTATCAAAATCGTACAGAATACCAATGGTCGTTTTGCTCATGTTTTCCTCCTTCTTTCAAGGTGATCTATATAAAGTAATTTTGTGCGGGAGATATATTCTAACACACAATCCTCGATAAATCAAGAGCAAAACGCATTTTTCTACAAATGTCACAAAAACGCTTTAGCGCAGTACAAAACGGGAAGGGTGAGGGCTTCGGATTCCGCGAAAAAGGGGAGCAATATGGAATGCTCCCCCGTGGAAATCAATATAACTTGTACTTCAGGCGCAGATTATCCGCGATCATGGCGATGAACTCGCTATTGGTGGGCTTACCTCTGTTGTTCTGAATGGTGTAGCCAAAATAGGAGTTGAGCGTATCCACGTCGCCGCGATCCCACGCCACCTCAATGGCGTGGCGGATGGCGCGCTCCACGCGGCTGGTCGTGGTCTGATATTTCTTTGCCACGCTGGGGTAGAGCACCTTAGTGACCGAGTTGATGATGTCCGAGTCGTTGACCGTCAAGAGAATCGCGGTGCGCAGATATTGATAACCCTTGATGTGCGCGGGCACGCCGATCTGGTGAATGATCTTGGTCACTTGCGTTTCAATATCGGGCGTGCGGTCGTCGTCCGCTTTGGGCTGGGCAGCCGTAACGGTTTGCGTGGGCGTCGCCCTGCCGCTGCCAAGGTCGCGCAAATGGTCGGAAAGGCTGATGGGATTGATAGGCTTGATCAGACAAAGCGAAGCTCCCGCGCCCATTGCCTGAATAAACAGGTTTTGATTGGAAACGGGCGAGGTGATGATAAACGTGGGCTGGCGGTCGGGGGAGAGATCCAACTGCTTGCAGCTGCGGATGACGCCAATGCCGTCCAGCTTGGAAAGCCAAACGTCAATCAGCGCAACGTCGGGGTGGTAGCGGTTGATCTTGGCAAGTGCCTCCTCTCCGTTGGAAGCCTCTTCAATATAGCGGTAGCCCAGGCGCGAAAGCCCCTCGCGGAGCGTGGCGCGCGTGGCGGAGTTTTCGTCGGCAATCAGTATTTTGGTGGATGTATCCATGACTTTATATGTCCTCCTGTAATTTCCTTTTATGTACATATTTTACCATAAAATGGAAATTATTGCAAGACGAAATCGCGCTGAAAATATACCAAACTTTTGCCGCATGAATTGTAAATAATTACCAATTTGTATAATTGATTTCCAATATAGCGAAAAATATTAGGAATTGCTGTCGGGAAATTGCCCCTGCATCCCGCCCCGGGATGCAGGGGCAAAGCTGCATTCGCTTGGCGAATGGAATATCACTGCTCCGCTTGGCGGGGCAATATCACTTTGCGAAGCAAAATATCACGCCACCGCAGGCGGCATATCACTCTTGAAATTAAGAAAATCGGTATCCCGATGGATACCGATTTTCTTTTTATTGTTGCATTTCCTTCTCCACCGCCGCAATTCTCTCGGAGAGCGGAGGATGGGAGTATTCCAGCACGACGTTGATCTTGGAGGGGGCGAGGTGGGCAAAGTTTTCGCGCGCCAGCTTTTTGAGCGCGGTGATCATGGCAGGACCGTAGCCCTCGGAAACCGCTTGCTTGTCGGCGCGGTACTCTGCGCGGCGGCTGCGCGCGTTGGTCAAAAGGCTGATCAGGGGATTGAACAAACCAAGCAGCACGCCCAGAATGACGTATGCAAAGCCAAAATTCACAACGCCTTCTCCAAATCCGAACGCTTCGCAGAAGATGGGATTGGTGACGACTACCCAAACGATCACGCCCATCAAAAGCATATTGCCGAAGTTCAGGATCTGCCCCTTGAGCACGTCCTTATGCAGACCGTGACCCAATTCATGTGAAAACACTGCGCAAATCTCGTCGGGCTCCATGGCGTTGATAAGGTTGTCGTACAGTACGATGGTCTTCATTTTGCCAAAGCCGGTAAAGTAGGCGTTGAGCTTGGTGGTGCGGCGGGATGCGTCCATGACCTCGATTGCTTTGACCCGGTAGCCGTGCTTGGTCAGAAGCTCCATGAGTCTGTCCTTGAGCTCACCGTCCTCCAAGGGTGTGAACTTGTTACCGATGCGGCTGAACAAGGGGTACATGAACGAGATAAACAGCGTAAAGAGCAGCATTGCAACTGCGAAGATCAAAATCATCCAGTCACCAAAGAAGCTGCAGCCCCACAGCAGAATTGCAAGCAGCAGGGAGAGCACGAACTCGATGATTAGATTGCGGATGCAGTCGATGATAAAGGTCTTGATGGAGGTGCGGTTAAAGCCGTATTTCTGCTCGATGATCATATCGGAGACGTAGCCGCGCACAATGCTGACCGCGGTTCCAACGGCAACCTCCAAAAGAATAATGGCAAACAACTGCATGAACACGCCTGTGGGGAAAAGAGCGGCAAAAGCGGCGTACACGCCCGAAGCCAGCATGGCAATGGTGATCACGCCCGTAATGCAGGCAAACACGATGCTCAGCACGCATCTCTCGCGGCTGTAAGCTTTCCACTTTTGATAGGTTTCGGCATCAAAGACGTCGGACACGTTGGCGGGAGTGGGATTTTTTGCCGAGCGCAGCTGCACGATGCTCAGCACAAGGCTGTAAAGGCTGCCCACAAGGGCAAGCAGGATAATGGCAAGTTTCATAATAAAACCTCGATTTTTATGTGATAGCTACAGTATAGCACAGATATCGGCGGAATGCAAGTTGATTGCGCAAAAAGAGTCGTTTGGTTTGATTGTGATTCATGTTTGCTTTTTCTTGAACACGGGCGTATCGGATGCGCACAGCCATGCACCGATCACCATCAGCCCAAGTGCAATAAAGTAGGTGTAATGGGGCATATCGCGGAATATGACCAGTGACAAAAGCGTGCCGATGAAGGGGGCGATGGCGTAATACGCGCTGGTTCTTGCCGCGCCCAGCAGCCTTTGCGCATATACGTAGAAAAAGATGCTCATGCCGTATGCCACGCAGCCTACCGCCAACACCGCAAGCACGCTCCAAAGCGTTTTGACGCGCTCGCCTAAGCAAAGACCGATGATGATCGAGCCAAGCCCCGAGAAGATGCCCTTGAGTAGCACTACCTCCAAGGGGTCTTTTTCCGACAGCCTTCTTGTGCAGTTGTTTTCCACGCCCCAGCATACGCAGGCAAGCAAAATGAACAGCGAACCCGCCGAGAAGCGCAGGCTTGTCACGTCCTCCAAGGAAAGCAGGGCGCAGGAAAGCGTGACGAATACGATACCAAAGCCAAGCCGCGGGCTGATCTTTTCCTTGAAGATCGCCAACGCGATCAGTGCGGTTGCCACGATCTCGAAGTTATTGAGCAGCGAGGCGTTTGCCGCGGTGGTGTAGGAAAGCCCGAGCAGCAAAAAGATGGGGGCGGCGATATCCAGCAAAATCATGGCAAGCGTGTAGGGGAGATCGCTTTTGGTAATGCGCTGCTCTTGGCGCACAGGCTTTTTGATCTTGCGGAGCAGCGCAATGATACCCATGCTCAGCCCTGCGCCGAGGTATAAAAAGCCTGCCATGAGCGTTGAGGGCATATGATCAAGCAGTAGCTTGGAAAAGGGAGAATTGATAGCGTAAAGCGCGGCAGCCAGTATAGCCAGCAGAATGCCCGCGCCTTGTTTGAATTTGGTCATGCGTTACCTCGCTCTTATACAGAATGTGGCGTCCCAAGTGCCAAATGGCTTGGGGGTGTCTTTATTATCATATTCATATTATACATGAGATTGTGGCGAAAAGCAATAGAGAGGGGGAGATTTGAAAAGGAAAGAGGGGCGATTGTGTGGCGATGGACCTCCTCGGCTGTCCGTGTCATGGTAGGGCGGGGTAGCAAAGCGGCGCGAGGATCTTGAATGACACCACAGTGTGGTGTCAGACTCCGAGCGTGACCGAGCCCGCAGGCGAGACCTTGCTCCCGCCGCGAAGGAGTCCTCGATTGTTCGCGTGTTAGATAGTAACTTTGTGCAAGGAGGGATTTACGAACCCATGTTTGCGCCAAAGGTCGTGCAAAGCGTTCGGTCAACCGGCGCAAACTATGCCGGTCGGCGCGTAGGCGCCGACGGCGAGGGTTCGAATCGTGAGGCGATCCGCCAGAAAAAGAAAGCCCGTCACTATTTGCGACGGGCGAAAAATCCGTTTGTTATTTTTTGCTCTCTTTAAGAGTTTTACAGCTTGCAATCAGCATTCTTCTGATACGACCACACAGGTTTCGATGTTTCTTATAGGTGATCTCATCAATGTCATTTGTATTGAATAACAGTTGTAGCCAACCTTCCGTTTCATTGCATTCCTTGAGGGCAATTTCAAATTTGGAAAGCATATCAGCCTTGCTTTGCCCATAATTTGCCTCGCGAATATTTGCATATACGCTGCTGGAGCTTTTACGGATTTGAAATATTGTGTTAGATGACACTTGGCACTTTTTGCACATCAGCTCAATCTCTGTGGCAAGTTGTTCGGAATAAGTTAGCAAATAGTTTTTTGACATAATATCACCTCTTGAGCAACATTATAACATACTTCTGTATAAAAAGCAACAGTGTTTCAGTATTCGCATCTCAATCACGCCGTAAGGCGTGTATATCATCAACACGAAGTGTTGCATATCATCAAGGCGAAGCCTTGTATATCATCAAGCCGCAGGGAGATGCGTAATACACGCGTGTGCGTGATGATATACAACAAAGGCAGAATGATTTTCTGCCTTTGTTGATGATATGCACGCTGACGCGTGATGATATGCCAAGCCTGCGGCTTGGATAAAAAAATTCCATCGCGATTGCGATGGAATTTTTTGGCGGAGAGACAGGGATTTGAACCCTGGTACCCGGTTGAGGGTAACACGATTTCCAGTCGTGCGCCTTCGACCACTCGGCCATCTCTCCATATTATCTTGACGACCTGTATATCATATCACAAAAAAATCGACTTGTCAAGCATTATTTTCAAAAAAATTCAACTTTTTTGCGATTATTTTTTTACGCCGTGGGGATTGACAATCCCGAGCGGGGGAGCCCCGCTCGGTGAATATGTCAACATGCGAAAACTTACGCGTTTTCAGCAATAAAGAGCTGCGCGTCCTCAGCCTTGAGTCTCTTGATGCCCTCGGTGGGGTACAGGGACTGCTCGCCGCCGTTGGTGTACACGAAGTAGTGACCTGCGGGAGTCTGATACAGGGTCTCCTCGTAGCCTGTGGGATCGCCAAAGCTGCCAACCGTCTTCTTGACGATCAGGGTAGCGGTCTCGGTGTCGTAGGTGACTCTTCCGATCTTCTTGAGCATGTGATTATCTCCTTCTTTTTTATTTACCGCAATATTATACCACAATATCACAAAAAAATCAAGAGGAAAATCATGAAAAAGTCACAAAATATTGTGAAAATTTTACGAAACCAAAACGAAATGGTTGTGTAAAACGTCAAATATCCGCATCCTTGATATATTGACTGCCCTTTTCTGCGATGAATACCTTTCTTGCGGCAAGGTTATCACCCAGCAAGGTATCAAACATGACGTTGGTTGCTTCCGCATCGGTGGGGGTCACGGCAACCAATCTGCGCGTTGCGGGATTCATGGTGGTCTGCCACATCATGTCGGGGTCGTTCTCGCCAAGACCTTTTGAACGCTGCAAGGTGTATTTTTTATTGCCGATCTTTTTGAGGATCTCCGCCTTTTCAAATTCGTCGTATGCAAAGTAGGTCTTTTCCTTGGTCTGGATCTCAAACAGGGGAGATTCCGCGATAAAGACCTTGCCCTCCTGCAGAAGGGTAGGCAGCAGGCGATAGAACAGCGTGAGCAGCAGGGTACGGATCTGGAAGCCGTCCTCGTCCGCATCGGTACAGATGATGATCTTGGACCACTTGAGCGCGTCCAGGTCAAATGCGGTCAGATCTCCCTTGACCTTTTTGCCTTGGATCTCTACGCCGCAGCCGATGACCTTAAGAAGGTCGGTGATGATTTCGCTCTTAAAGATGCGCTCGTAGTCTGCTTTCAGACAGTTCAAGGTTTTACCGCGCACGGGAATGATTGCCTGATATTCCGCGCATCTTGCCAATTTACAAGACGTCAAAGCCGAGTCACCCTCCACGATGTAAAGCTCGCGGATCGAGACGTCCTTGGTGCGGCAGTTGACGAATTTTTCCACGCGGTTGGCAATGTCAATGGTGCCGGTCAGCTTTTTCTTGATGTTGAGTCTTGTCGCGTCTGCAGACTCACGGCTGCGCTTGTTGACCAGTACCTGCGCGGCAAAGCGTTCTGCCTCCAAGGGGTTCTCGGTAAAGTAGATATCGAGATTTTCGCGCAAAAAGTCGTTCATTGCCGAGTAGATAAACTCGTTGGTGATCGATTTTTTGGTCTGGTTTTCGTAGGAAGTGCTGGTAGAGAACGAGTTGATGACCAGCACTAAGCAGTCCGCAATATCCGAGAACTGGATTTTTGCCTCGTTCTTGTTGTATTTATTATTGTTCTTGAGATACTTATCCAGCGCGAATACGAATGCCGACTTGACCGCCTTATCGGGCGAGCCGCCGTGCTCCAGGAAGCTGGAGTTGTGGTAGTATTCCAGCGCGTTGACCGTGTTACACACGCAGAAGGAGAAGTCTGCCTTGACCTTGTAGGTGGGCTTGTCCGCTCTGTCCTTGCCCTGCGTTTCCATGTGCCACAGCACGGGCTGGGTAACTGCCTGCTCGCCGACCATTTCGGAAACGTAGCCCGAAATGCCGTTTTCGTACACGAAACGCTGCTCGGAGAAGGTCTTGTCCTCCTGCTCAATCAGCAGCACGAAGCAGATGCCGGGGTTGACGACCGCCTGGCGGTGCAGGGTGTCCACGTAGAAATGATGGGGAATGTTGATATCGGTAAAGACCTCGAGGTCAGGCTTCCAATGAATGCGCGTACCGGTGCGCTTTTCCTTTCTGTCCAGCTCACGCTCGCACAGCTCGGTGACGGGCTCGCCTTTCTTAAAGCTGATCTGTCTTTCGAACTTGCCGTCGAAAGAGGTAACGGTCATGTATTCGGAGCTGTACTGGGTCGCGCATGCGCCCAGACCGTTCAGACCCAGCGAGTATTCGTAAGCGGAATCACCGCTGTTGTTATCATATTTACCGCCTGCGTACATTTCGCAGTAGATTAAGTACCAGTTATACTGCTGCTCCTTCTCGTTCCAGCCCAAGGGGACGCCGCGTCCGCGGTCGTCCACCTCAATGCTCTTGTCGCGGAACACGCGCACGGTAATTTCGGAGCCGTGACCCTCGCGCGCTTCGTCTACAGAGTTGGAGAGTATTTCAAAAAACGAGTGCTCGCAGCCGTCAAGTCCGTCCGAGCCGAAAATGACGCCGGGGCGTTTACGAACGCGGTCCGCGCCTTTCAGGGCTGTAATACTTTGGTCGTTGTATTGCTGCTTTGCGTTGCTTGTTTTGCTCGTTGCCATGTATTCCTCCGTCAAAATATATATCCAATCTATATTATACCATAAGTTTGCGTTTTTGCAAAGGGTTTTTTGGGAAAATATTTGTACAGGGCGTAAATATTCGGCAATTTCTATTGCAAAAAGGGAAGTGTCGCGTTATAATATATAATGAAATAGTGTAGACAAGTGAGGTGTGCGCATGAGAACCGATTCTCCTGTATGGACATTGATCAACGGCGGCGTTTGCTGCCTGCTCGGTTTTGGCGTTTCCAATATGCAGCTGGCGGACATTCTTTTGGATCAGGGTGCTGCGCAGGTGCGCGTGTATGATAAAAAATCCCCTGAGCAGCTCGGTGAGCGCGCGTTGCTGCTTGCAGAGCGCGGCGTGGAATTTCACAGCGGGGAGAATTACTTAGAGGGGCTTGCGGGTGACGTCATTTTCCGTTCCCCCGGTTTTCGTCCCGATAAGCCCGAGATCGCGGCAGCCGTGGCAAACGGTGCGACCTTGACCTCGGAAATGGAGCTGTTTTTAGCGTCCACCGAAGCACGTGTAGTAGGCGTTACGGGAAGCGACGGCAAGACCACCACGACCACGCTGACAAAGCTGCTTTTGGAAGAGGCGGTACGCCGGCGCGGCTACGGTAAGGTGTACGTGGGCGGCAATATCGGCAATTCCTTGTTGCCTTACGTGCAGGATATGACTGCGGACGATTTCGCGGTGGTGGAGCTTTCCAGCTTTCAGCTTATGACCGTGGAAAAGCCGCTGCCGTACAGCGCTGTGACCAACCTCTCACCCAATCACCTTGATTGGCATACTGGCATGGACGAATATATTGCTGCCAAGCGTCACATTTTTGAGGGCGCAGGTGCGGAGCGACTGGTGACCAACCGCGACTGCGCGCTGACCTATGACATGGTGCAGGGGCAGGACGTGCCGCTGACGCTGTTCTCCTCCAAGTTGCACGACTATGAAAGCATTATGGGAGAGATGCAGGGCAGAGCGGTGTTTGTGCGCCACGGCAGTATCGTGTGCGCAGACGGCAAGCAGGAGCGCGTCATGCTGGACGTGGGCGAGATTTTGCTGCCCGGTATGCACAACGTGGAAAACTACATGACCGCCATTGGTCTGACCGAGGATTACATTACCCCCGAGATCGCAAGTCGCGTGGCGTGCAGCTTTGGCGGTGTGGAGCACCGCATGCAGCTGGTGCGCGAAAAGGACGGCGTGCGGTACTATAACAGCTCTATCGACTCCACCCCCACCCGCACGGCGGCAGCCCTTTCGGGCATTCCCGCGCGCTCGGCTTGGGTGATCTGCGGCGGCTACGATAAGCATATCCCGTTTGCACCGCTTGCCAAGGTGTTGCGCGAGCGTGCCAAGGGTGTTGTGCTGACGGGCGCGACAGCGGGGCAGATTCAAGCTGCGCTGGACGCTTGCACCGAGGGAGATCCCAACCTCCCCGTTTACCGTGAGGATCACTTTGCCGATGCGGTGCGCTGTGCGGCAAGCCACGCAAAAGAGGGCGAGATGGTGTTGCTCTCACCTGCCTGCGCAAGCTTTGACGCGTTTGCGAATTTTGCGCAAAGAGGGTACACGTTTACAGAAATTGTAAACCAACTTTAAGAATCAGAGGAAATTTTATGGATCTGAAATCATTGATTACGTCGCTTTGCGGTCTTTACTCGGTATCGGGCGCAGAGCAGGCAAGCACGGAAACGCTTGGGCGCATACTTGGAGATGCGTTTGACGAGCACGTTGCATACGGTGTGGGCAACCACGTATTTATCAAGCGTTGCGGACGCAAAAACGCGCCCAAGATCTTACTGGACGCGCACTTTGACGAGATCGGCATGCTGGTGACCGATATCACCGAGGAGGGCTTTGTGCGCATGACCAACGTGGGCGGTGTGGATACCCGCATTCTGCCCGGTGCCAAGCTGGTCATTTACGGCAAAAAGACGGTGCAGGGCATTGTGTGTGCCATGCCTACCAAGCTGCTCGGGGGAGATCCCGAGGCACTGCCCGAGATCGGACAGCTTTATATCGATACCGGTTACGGCGCGCATGAGCTCAAGAAGATGATCTCGATCGGCTCTCCGATCGGGTTTATGCCTACTTATACCACGCTGCTTGGCGACCGCCTTGCAGGCAAGGCGTTTGACGATAAGGCGTGCGGCGCGTGCATTGCGCACGGTGTTGCCGCTGTCAAAGCAGAGGATATGGCAGGTGACGTATATTTTCTGTTCTCGGCAGGCGAGGAAACTTCCATGATGGGTGCTATGACGGGCGGTGCGGCAATTATGCCCGATTACGCCATGGTCATTGATGTCACGCACGCGGCAACGCCTGAAACTGGTGACCGCCCCTTGGCGGCATTTGGCAGCGGTGCGGTGATCGAGTATGCACCCGTGGTCAACCGATCCATGACCAATATGCTGAAAAAGACGGTAGAGAAAAAGGAAATTCCCTTTACCTGCGCGGCAACCGGCGGCAGCACGGGCACTAACGCAAACAGACTTTGGATGACGGGCGACGGTGTACCCAGCGTGCTTGTCAGCCTGCCCATCAAGAACATGCACTCGTCCACCGAGGTGCTGGACATGCGTGACGCGCAGGCGGTTGCCGACGTGGTCAGTGCCTTTATTTGCGACAAGCAGATTGCGGAGGACTTTGCCAGATGAATACCATGAAATATTACGGTTTGGAGCTGATTGAGCAGCTTTGCGCCGAGTTCGGACCCTCGGGCTGCTGCGATAACGTCAGAGAAGCCATTATTACACAGATCGCGGACGTGATCGACGCGTATTACGTGGATCGCACGGGTACGGTCATCGCCAAGGTGTGCGGTGGCGGACAAGGATACAATGCGGACAAGCCGCGCCGCGTGCTGCTTTGCACGGGCATGGATGAGGTTGGCTTGATCGTCAACCGCGTGCACGATAAGGGGCACTTGAATTTCGGCCTCGTGGGTGACGTTGACCCGCGTGTCCTTGGTGGCAAGAGCTTGCTTGTCGGTGACGGACAGCGCATGATCAAGGGCGTTGTGGCATCCAAGGCGATCCATATGCAGAGCGCAGAGGAACGTCGTAAGCTGACGCCCGTCGGCAAAATGCACATTGATATCGGCGCGGAGAGTGCCGAGGAAGCGAAAAAGTACGTGGACGTGGGCAGCATGGTGACCTTCAGCACGCCCTTTGAACGTTTTGGCGAGGAGAAAGCCTTTATGAGCGGTAAGGCACTTGAGTCCAGACTCGGCTGCGCCGCACTGATCGAAATGCTGCGCATGCTCAAATCGGGCATGGTGCGCTTGCCTTACGACTTGTACGTCGCGTTTGTGGATTGCTCGCAGCTTACGTTTTGTCCCGCACGCGTGGCAGCAGCGGCGATCAAGCCCGATCTTGCCGTCATTGTGGAGGCAAGAGAAGCGCTTGATTATCCCGGCGTTTCCGAGAGCACGCGCCTTTGCGCGCTGGGAGAGGGCGTTGCCGTAGCGTTTGCGGACGGCTGTGCCATTTATGACAAGGAGCGCACGCAGGAGCTGCGCAAGTGCGCTGCCGACAACCAAATTGCGGTGCAACCCGTATGCGGAACGCCCCGCGCACAGCTTGGCGGCTCGGTACAGGCAGGCGCACGCGGCGTCAAGACGGTATCGATCGGGTATCCCGTCAGAAACCTGCACGCCCCCGTACAGGTAGCTAAAATTTCGGATTACTATGCCGTAAGAGATCTTCTGTTCGCTTACGTCAAAGAGATAAAGGAGTAAGTATGCTGACAAAACTCAAGCATTTGGTAAACGTGAGCGGTATTTCGGGCAGAGAGAGTGCCATTGCCGCTAAAATTGCAGAATATATGACCCCCGTTTGCGATCAGGTATATACCGACGCAATGGGCTCGCTGATCGCTTACAAAAAGGGCACGGGCGAATCCCGCAGAAAGATCATGCTGGTTGCGCACATGGATGAGATCGGCTTTGTGGTCACGCAGATTGAAAAGAACGGCATGCTGCGTCTTGCTCCCATCGGTGGCATTCATTTCTCGGCTTCCGCTTTTTCCGAGGTCGTGTTTGAAAACGGACAGCGTGGTGTCCTGGTGCCCGAGGGCGGCGTCAAGCCCAATGATTGGACATACGATAAGATGCTGGTCGACATTGGTGCAAAGGATGCACGCGATGCCGAAAAGCGCGTTGCGGTGGGTGACTTCTTCTCGGTCGTGCCCAACGTCATCAAGCTCTCGGCACGCAGAATTGCGGGTAGACCCATGGACGACCGCATCGGCTGTGCCGTCATGATCGAGATCGCGGAAAGACTGACCGAGACTCCTTGCGCGGACGACGTGTATTTCGTGTTCGCGGTGCAGGAGGAGGTTGGCGTGCGCGGTGCGGGTGCAGCTGCTGAGCAGATTTGCCCCGACTATTGCATCAACTTTGACGTGACCGGCACGGGTGACGTGCAGGGGGCAAAGCCCATGGCTTGCGAGCTTGGCGGCGGTGCTGCAATCAAGGTCAAGGATGCGTCGGTGCTTTGCAACAAGGGCGTGATCGACCGCCTTGTCAAGATTGCCAAGGAAAAGGGTTATAAATACCAGTACGAAATTCTGACCGCGGGCGGCACGGATACCTCTGCGGTACAAAAGAGCGGCATCGGCGTCAAGGTCGGCGCGCTCTCGATCCCCACGCGCTATATCCATTCGGGCGTGGAGACCATTGATCTGGGCGATTGCCGCCTTTGCGTTGAGCTGACGCTGGCATATCTTCACAGCGATAAAAAAGACTAAAAAAGAGAAATAGGGACTATGGAATTTTCAGAAGAAATTTGGACACTTGCAAACGAGGCAGAGGCGGCACTTGCGCCCCATTTTGCCCGTATTGATAAAATTGCTTTCAATAATACGCAAAAGATTATGGATGCCTTTCGCGAGCACCGCGTGGGCATGACCATGTTTGACTCTACCAGCGGCTACGGCTACGATGACCGCGGCAGAGATACCTTGGACGCCATCTGGGCGGACGTCATGGATGCCGAGGCGGCATTCGTGCGCCATCAGATCGTCAACGGCACGCAGGCACTGACCATCGGCTTATTCGGACTTTTGCGTCCGGGTGACGTCATGCTCAGCGTGGCAGGTAAGCCTTATGACACCTTGGAAGAGGTCATAGGCATCACGGGCAAGCCCGGTGACGGTTCGCTTGCGGATTTCAGCGTCAAGTACGACCAGGTCGAGCTGACCGAGGCGGGTGAATTTGACTTTGATACCATTGATCAAAAGCTTGCGCAGTACGGCAGTGCCGTCAAGGTGGTGTTCGTGCAGCGTTCCAAGGGGTATCTCAACAGAAAAACGCTTTCCTGTGCGCAGATCGGTGATCTGGTCAAGTTTACCAAGGCAAGATGCGGTGCGTACGTGGTGGTGGATAACTGCTACGGTGAATTTACAGAGGAAAAAGAACCTACGGCTTACGGTGCGGATATGATCATCGGCTCGCTGATCAAAAATCCCGGCGGCGGCATGGCGGAAACGGGCGGATACATTGCGGGCACGGCACGCGCCGTGGAGCTTGCCTCCTACCGTTTGACCTCTCCCGGTGTGGGTTGTGAGGTCGGTGCAACCATGGGGCAGAACAAGAGCCTTTACAAGGGACTTTTCTATGCGCCGCATACCGTGGCGCAGGCACTCAAGACCGCGCACTTGGCGGCTTACGTGTTTGAAGGACTCGGCTTTGCGGTTGAGCCGCGCTGGGACGAGCAGAGATACGATATCATTCAGACCGTGATCACGGGCTCTCCCGAGGGACTGTGCGCACTTTGTCGCGGCATTCAGGCAGGCTCTCCCGTGGACGCGTACGTCACGCCCGAGCCTTGGGCAATGCCCGGCTATAACGATCCCGTCATCATGGCTGCGGGCGCGTTCGTGCAAGGCTCGTCCATCGAGCTGTCTGCAGACGGACCGCTGCGTCCGCCTTACACCGCATATTTCCAGGGCGGTCTTACCTATGAGAGCGGCAAGATCGGTATTTTGTCGGCTGCCGATAGCATGCTGAAGGAGGCGAGAAAGTGAGAATTCTGAGATTTTCCGCGGTGCTTTTGCTGCTGGCTATGCTTTGCGGCACCATGATCGCTTGCTCCGACCAAAAAACGCCTACGGGTATGCAGGACGTGACTGTGGCAGGGCAGGACTATATGCTGTTTGTTCCTTTAACTTGGGTTTCCAACTCGCGCAGCGGCGTTTCGGGCGCGTACTATACCACCTCGGATCACTCCGAAAAGGGTGAGGGGCTGGCAAGTCACGCAAAATATTGGACGATCACCGCGCAAAAGGTGGCGGACGATGCAGCGGATATGCATGCATACTGGGCAAAGCTCTCCGCATATTATGCCGAGGCATACGAGGAATATACCGTCATTCCGTATAAGGCTGCGACCGCTGATAAGGCGGAGCAGGTATACAGACAGACCTCCTTGCACGTAGACGATGCAGCGCAAAGTCTGTGTGCAGCGCAGGTATATGAGTTTACCGCCAAGGTCACGGAGTTTGCTCCCACCGAGGATATGACCGGGCAGGGTAGCATGACCTTTGTGCGCAAGTATTGCCAGGTCATTTGCAAAGCAACTGACGGCAGCGGCTATTACGTGATCACCTACAGCGCAAGAGAAGAGGACTACGAAACCTTTATTGGCAGCTTTATTCACGAGCTGCCCGAGGGCACGGTGATCGGTGAATTTTTGATTCTGACCGAAAAGACCACGGTAACGGAGCAGGAGCTTTTTAAGGATCCCGATGCATCGGACAATATGATCCCTGCATCCACAAACGAAATGCCGTACCGCTTTTATGTACCGAGCACCTGGCGCGTGGGCAATACCACCGAGTATCCCGGCGCATTTGCACCGAGCGGCAGCGCAAACGTGACCGTGACCATGTATACGCCCTCCAACGTGGAGCTGAGCGTTGACCAATACTGGCAGGGCTACTGCTTGCCCGAGTACGAGGCGATATTTGATGCGCTGACCGTTTCCGAGCAGGTCACCGAGGGCACCATCGGTGTGGAAAAGGCAACCAAGAATGCCAAGACCTATACCTTTGAGGGTACAATCGGCGGCAAGACCTATCAGTATAAGCAAACCGTGATCGTCCATTCCAGCCTGATCTATTGCATCACCTATACCGCGCTTGCTTCCGACGGCAGCTTCTCGCAGTATGAAAGCGACTATCAGGCAATGCTGGACAGCTTTATTTTCCGTTAAGATGAGTAGAATTTATCTGGATAACAGCGCCACCACCGCCCTGTGTGACGCTGCGAAAAATGCAATGATGCGTGCCATGGAGTGCTACGGCAATCCTTCCTCGCTGCATACGGCGGGCTTGGAGGCAGAGCACATGGTGCGCCGCGCACGCGAGCAGGTTGAGGCTGCGCTCGGCGTGCGCAAGGGCACGGGTACGATTTACTTTACCGCATCGGGCACCGAGGCAAACAATCTTGCCATTATGGGCAGCGTGTTTGCCAAGGAGCGTCTTGCAGGCAAGCGCATCGTGACCACGGAGGGGGAGCATTCCTCGGTTGAGGCGACCTTGCGGGAGCTTGAGAAAAAGGGCTTTGAGGTTTTGCGCATCCCCACCAAAAACGGCGTGCTTGATATGGATTTTGCGGGGAAGGCGATCGACAAGAATACCATTCTGGTCACCGCTATGATGGTCAACAACGAAACGGGCGCGCTTTATGATCTCAAGTCCCTGTTTGCGCTGGCAAAAAGAAACGCCCCGGGTGTCGTAACGCATTGCGATGCGGTGCAGGGCTTTATGAAAGCGATCTTCTCGCCTGCCGCCATCGGCGCGGATCTTGTGACCATCAGCGCGCACAAGATTCACGGTCCCAAGGGCGTGGGTGCGTTGTACGTGGGCGCAGAGATCATCAAGGCAAAAAAGCTGATCCCCATTATTTTCGGTGGCGGTCAGGAGCAGGGCATGCGCTCGGGGACCGAGAACGTCATCGGTATTGCGGGCTTTGGTGCGGCTGCCGAGCAGGCGCATAGCACTTTGCGCCCCGACCTTATCCGCATGACGCAGCTGCGCAATTATATGGAGCAAAAGCTTGCACAGATTCCCGAAATTACGCTCAATTTGCCAAGTGGCAGCCGTGCACCGCATATCGTGAACCTGACGTTGCCCGATATCAAGAGTGAGACCATGCTCAATCATCTTTCGGCAAAGGAGATCTGCGTTTCCAGCGGCTCGGCTTGCGCTTCTCACGGCAAAGCCACCTCGCGTGCGCTTGCTGCGTTTGGTCTGACCCCGGAGCAGGCGGATTGCAGCCTGCGCGTCAGCCTTTGTGCGCAGAATACCGAGGCGGATATAGACGCCTTGTGCGAAAGCCTTGGCGGTGCGGTCGCGGCACTTGTCAGAATCCACAGAAGTTAAAAATAATTACATAAAAGGAGAACTGTTATGAAGTTTACTTTCAGAACCCTGCTGTTTCTGCTTTGCGGCGTGATGCTGGCAAGTGCGGTTGCTTGCACAGGCGGTAACGAGGACGTGACCACGGGTGCTGACACCACCGAGCCTGCCGAGGATGTGACCGAACAGACAACCGAGCAAGTGACAACTGAGCAAGTGACAACTGAGGAAGTAACGACAGAAGAACCCGACATTATGATTGGTGACACGCTTGATGCTGCTTACGCAGCAGATTTCACCGTATCCAAGGTATTCAGCTCGGATATGGTGGTACAGCGCGGTGAGAGATTGCGCGTTTGGGGCTGGGCACCCGAATCCGAGAACGGCAAAAAGATCTCGGGTGAGTTTATGGGGATGTTTGCCGAGGCGCTGATCGAGAACGGTGAGTGGACGCTGCAGTTCCTTGCAAAGCTGCCCGCAAATGCAGAGCTTGGCAACACCATGAAGATCTATACCGATACCAAAACCGTGGAGTTTGAAAACGTGCTGGTTGGTGACGTTTATATGGTCATCGGTCAGTCCAACGTGGCGTATCAGTTTGCCGCGTATCTGCAAGCTGCAAGCACCGATAAGGAAAACTACGGTGCCAATATGATCGACGAGAACCTGCCCATCCGCCTGCATTACAATACCTTAAATGAGGGCGAAGCGAACGGTTACCCCAAGAGAGGCACGACCGAGGTTTGCCCCGACGTGGTACACGACCGCACCTGGGAAAGACCTACCAATGCAAGCGTGGGACGTTTTACCGCGATCGGCTACTGCTTTGCATGGAATTTCGTGCAGATGACCGAGGGCAAGGTGCCCGTCGGTGTCATCGAGATCGACGGTAACGGTCAGCCCTTGGGCGCATTCTTGCCCAATGAGGTAGCAGACGAGCTCAAGAGCGACAGATGGAATGACGCGCAGGGCATCTACGTGCCCGAGGGTGTCAACGCAACCTGGGCAAGATATATGTACAATCACTATATGTATCCGTTTGAAAAGTACGCAATGGCAGGTCTTGTCTGGTATCAGGGCGAGAGTGACTTCCAGCGTGCACACGCAAGTGAATTTGTAGAACGCTTTAGCGCATTCATGACCTACATGCGCTCCACGCATAACGTATCCAACCCCGACTTTGCCGTTTACGTGGTTGAATTTCCTACCATTTATGATAAGCCTGCCGGCTTTAACGGCGCATGGCACTATATGGATCTTGGCTTGATCCGTACCGTTGTCGGCTCGATTCCGCAGACGCTGTCCAACAGCTACGTTGCGGTTTCCAGCGATTTGTGGGCGGATGATACCTACTTCAACAGCCTGCACCCCGATTGTAAGTTCGGTCAGGGCTTGCGCCTTGCAAAGCTTGCCGCAGCCGTCAGAGGTGACGCGGGCAGCTTGGAAAGTGCAACCGGTCCTATCCTTGAAAAGGCTGAGTTTTCGGCTGACTTCAAGACGGTCGTGCTGACCTTTACCAACGTGGGAGAGGGCTTGACCACGTCCGACGGCGGAACGACAGTCAACGGTTTCACCTTTATGAGAAATGCCTATACCGTTAATAATAAGAAGGGTTCTACCGTGACCGCAGAGATCACCGCGCCCAACCAGATTACGGTGACTTGTTCTTCCAGCATGAAGAACGGCGTGGTTTATAACGGCATTGCCAACAACTTCTATGGCAACCAGATCAACCTGTGCAACAGCTACGGCAATCCCGCAAGCGCGTTCTTTATTGCCGCAGAGGAATAAAAAGGTAGGGCAGGGGCTTGCTCCTGCCGCGCCCCCCGTAGGGCAGGGGCTTGCTCCTGCCGTACCTCCCCCAAACGGTGGATTGCATCTCTGCTCCAAAAACAAAAAAAGGACGTGCATACGCACGAGCGTTTTTTTGTTAGGTAAGTAAGATCAATACTTGATGATCTTGATCTTGCCAACCAGAGGCAGGTCGAAGAACTTGCCTGCGATGTTACCGTAGATAACGATAACGCCCAGGAACAGAACAACCAAACCACCGATTAAAGGGATGAAGCTGAGGAAGGACAGGATGAACATCCAGATCGCCTGGTTAGCAAGGTAACCCAGCAGAGCGGACTCCTTATCCTTGGAGCGCAGAACCAGTGCGATGATGAAGCTGATCAGAGGGAGGAGGTAGTTGAGGATGGACAGAACGATGTTCCATACATTGTACTTCTCCTTCTCCTGTTCAGTGAAAACATTGGTTGCGGTGTTCGGAATTTTCAGAATGAAATTATCAAAACCGTTGAGCTGCATATTATTTTCCTCCTATAAAATTTTCATGACGAGTTGCCATTGCAACCATTATATACGACAATTCACAATTTGTCAATATCAAATACGATATTTGTCACATTTTGTCCCCACTTATTGCATATAAATTGATATCCCATGCAGGAAAATAGGGAAAACGGCGCAAATAGAGCGCATATTGGGGGCAGAGTGATTTGACAAGCAGGGGAAGCGCGTAGAGATCCTCGCTGCGATGATAGCAGGAGACCAGTAGCGCGGGAGAGAATTTTGCAATTGTTGCGCGGCAACCTTGCAAGGCTTGTTCCTCCGAACCCTCTACGTCGAATTTGATATAGTCGCATCCGGCACCGCCCAGCACGCTGTCCACGCTGCGCGCCTGCACTTCCACGACCTTGCTCGTACGCGGCTGTAGCACAGTGGAAGTGTTCTGCGCAGCACCTGCATTGCGGTTGCCCGAGGCATCAAATGTCAGCGTGGTGTCCTCGTTCCACGCGGCACATTGCAGGGTGCGTATCCGGAATCGCTCTTCTGTTTCAGCATATGCGCAAAGCTTGCGATAATTGCGTGCATCGGGTTCGAGTGCGTAAAGAGTTTGCAGATTTTTTGCATAAGGGGCAAGGGCGCGTGCCGAATCTCCGTTATATGCACCGAGATCAACCGCTACGCGGAAATTATTGCAGGGCAGTATCTGCCCGAACGATTCGTCCGGGTCGTTCTGAATTTCCAAAAGGAATTTGAGATCTCCCGTCAGCTTATAGCGGATGATGTGATCGAACACGCGTACCGATTCTTCGTCGGCAAGCAGGGCGCGTGCTGCGTCAAAATCGGATTTGTGTTGGGCGTAAAACGCGGCGTCAAACAACACATCACCAAACACGGGCACGTCGGGGGCGTACAGCTCGCATTCGTCCGCTACGCGCAAAATGGTTTGCATCACGTCCGGCAGGGATGTGGCAAAGGAGAGCAGCACGATCATGTTTTCTGCACCGTATTTCTCCTTTGCCTCGCTGTAGGAAAGCACGCGTTTGGAATGGAACGAGTGCCCGCGCACAAAGCCGTCGCTGGCAAAAAAATCCTCGATTTCAATGCCCTTGGCTTGTGCCACGGCAAGAATCTTGTCCGCACCGTTGCCCATGCCGTACATGACGACGTGTTTGTTTGTATGTTTGAGATATTCCCAAAGATCGGGGAATGCGGAATATGGCATAAGTTACCTCACTTTTATTGACAAATACAGGGGGATATGCTACAATTATATCATAAACTTATACTTTTGTAAAGGAGCTAATCATATGTCTTGTCTGTTTTGCAAAATTATCGCGGGAGAGATTCCCTCTAAAAAGGTCTATGAGGACGAATACGTTTACGCGTTCCATGATATCGCGCCCATGGCACCCGTGCACGTGCTGTTTGTGCCCAAGCAGCATATGGACAGCGCTGACGCCGTAAGTGCAGAGAACAGCGTCTACGTTGCAAAGATCTTTGAGGCAATCCCCAAGGTTGCAGCCGAGCTGGGACTTGCAAACGGCTACCGCGTCATCACCAACTGCGGAGAGGACGGCTGTCAGAGCGTGAAGCATTTGCATTTCCACCTGCTGGGCGGTAAAAAGTTGCCCGAGACCTTGGCGTAAGAAATGCGCGACGTAAGACTTGCTCAGGTACTGAGCGGCAAGGAAGAAAATTATCTGCTCCCGTTTTATTGGCAGCACGGCACGCACCGCGACCGCATTCCGGCGCAGGTGCAGCGCATCTGGGAAAGCGGTTGCCGTGCGCTTTGCGTGGAATCCCGTCCGCACCCCGATTTTTGCGGTCCCGATTGGTGGGCGGATATGGACATCATTCTTGCCGAGTGCGAGAAGCGGGATATGAAGGTATGGGTACTGGACGATAAGCGTTTTCCCACCGGATATGCCAACGGACTGATCGGCAAAAAGTATCCCCATTTGCGCCAATGGAATTTGGCAGAGCGTCACGTGGACGTGATGGGTCCTATTGAGGGGGCATCTTTTCTGATGCATCCCGATACGCCTGCAGAACCCTTGGTGGCTGTGCTTGCCTATCCGCGCACGGGGCATGATGAGGATATTCACTCTGCGCCCATCGATCTGACTGCGCAAGTAAAGGATGGCTACGTGTATTGGGATGTGCCCAAGGGCTGCTATCGCGTGTTCTTCTTGTATCGCAATCAGCGTTGCGGTCGCGGGGATTACATGGATATGATCAGCGCTCAGTCCTGCCATGCGTTGATTGAGGCGGTATACGAGCCGCATTATGCGCATTATGCGCATTATTTTGGCAAGACCTTTGTGGGATTCTTTTCGGATGAGCCCTGCTTTGGTAACGGCGCGTGCGGATCTATGCGCATGGATTATGGCTTTTATGAGCACCGCGTGGGCGATCCCGCCCTGGCGTTGCCCTTTAACGACCAAGTACTTGCTTTGATGAGCGAGGAAATGGGTGAGGATGCGCGCCTGTATCTGGGCGAGCTTTGGTACGTCAGCGAGCATTCCTCCAAAACCCGCCTTGCTTATATGAATGCCATCACGTATCTGTGGCGCACCTGCTTTTCCGAGCAGGTGGGCAATTGGTGCCGTGCGCACGGATTGATGTATATTGGTCACATCATCGAGGATATGAACGCGCATGCGCGACTTTCTTGTAGTGGCGGCCATTATTTCCGCGCGCTGCAGGGGCAGGATATGAGCGGTATTGATATCGTGCTTCACCAGGTCATGCCGGGTATGGCGCACTATATGCATAATTGCTCGTCCTCTGGTAATATGGTGGATCCCGCCTTTTTCCATTACGTTTTAGGACAGCTTGCCGCCTCCATGGCGCATCAGTATCCGCACATGAAGGGCAGAGCCATGTGCGAGGAATTTGGCGCGTACGGTTGGGCAGAGGGCAGCACCCTGATGAAATGGATCACGGACTTTTTGCTGGTGCGCGGCATCAACCATTTCGTGCCCCATGCATTCTCACCCGATTATCCCGATCCCGATTGCCCGCCGCACTTCGGTGCAGAGGGGCATGACCCCCAGTTTGACGGATTTACGCACCTGATGCATTACACCAACCGCGCTGCGCATCTGCTGTACGGTGGTGAGCACGTCACCTCTTGCGCCATTCTGTACCATGCCGAGGGCGAATGGATGAACCGCCGCGGCGATTCTATGCTGACCCAAGTACCTGCCAAGGTGCTTTTGGATGCACATTTGTGCTATGATATTATCTGCACCGAAACGCTGCAGAGAGCCGAGATTTGCGATGGTAAGCTGCAGGTCAACGGTGAAGTGTACGGTGCTTTGGTTGTGCCTTACGGAAAGGTACTGCCCGACACCATCAAGGCGCAAGTCAAGCGTCTTTGCGGGGCGGGCGTGCCCGTACTGCTTTGCGAGGACAGACCCGAGGACCTTGAGGGCGAGGTCGTGAGCGTCAAGGATCTGCCTGCGCGCATGTTTGCGCTGGGGCTTGCGGACATTACGGTCGATGGAAACTGCCCCTTGTTGCGCCACTATCACGTGCGCCGCAACGGTGCGGACGTGTTCATGTTCTTTAACGAGGATTATGCCAATGCCGCTGTGGCAACCGTGAAGCTGCCCGTGTGTGGCGATTTTGCAAGATTGCGCCTGGTGGAAGATAGTGCCTGCCGCGATACCACAGCGGACGGAAGCATCTCGGTCGAGTTGTTACCCGGTCAATCCGAGATTTTGGTATTTGGCGGTGAGCAGATCGAGCTGCCCGTGCACAAAGCACCGCAAAAGGCAACCGTGCTGACGCCTACCTATGATATAACGCTTGCTGATTCCGAGGATCTTGACGCGTTCTACGCTTACAAGACCACCGACAAGCTGACAAGCATCACCTCCGCTGCCGAAAAGCCTGCCTTCTCGGGAAAGATGCGCTATACCTTTACTCTGCCGCTTGACAAGGTGCCCGAGAACGCTGTGCTGGATCTTGGCAAAGTGGGGCAAACTGCAAAGGTTTGGGTCAACGGAGCGTATGCGGGCATCCGCATTGCCGCGCCCTATTCCTTCCGCGTAGCCGATCTTGTGCACAAGGGAGAGAACGTGGTTACAATTGAAGTGGCAAATACGCTTGTGGGCAAGACGCGTGACGGATTTTCGCATAATATGGTGATTACACCGTCCGGATTGATGGGACCCGTCAAGCTGCTTGCGGATGAATGACCAAATCAAAAAAACGCCGAGTTGCCCAACTTCTCATATGGAAGTTGGGCAGTTTTATTCGCCTTGGCGAGTGATATTTGCTTCGCAAGTTTTAAGGCGAATAAAATATCACTGAAGCCGCAAGGCTTCAATATCACTATCGCGTCAGCGATAATATCACTCCGACGAAGTCGGAATATCACTCTTGCTTTCTCTGCTGATTTGTTATATAATGAATAGGGGTATGGGCTTTGCCCTATGCCTTTGTAATACAAAGGTGAAACTGGCGATAAAATGGAACGATAAATAAGAATTCGACAGGAGGAAATATGTTTAGGAGGTTGTTTTCAAAAGCAAAAAAGAATACTGACTTTTCGATAATGCCAAAAACGACAACAAATAACGAAGACAGGGCAGAACGTCTGATAAATGAATATGGTTTTGATTTTGATAGCATTTCCAAAACAGAAATACGGACTCTTATTGAAACAGAACTATTCGAATTTCAACAAGGCAGTTCTGAATATATCCGATTGTTATGCGGCTATTTGTATTGCATTGGAGATGAAACCGACATTGATTTGATAAAAAAAGCGAAGTATGAAATAAATTTTGATGTTGGACAAATGATAGATGGCACATGGATCGAAAATCTGGAAAATAAAAATCCGGATGACAGAGTTCGCCTTATCAATGAATTTATTTCCTACTATAAAAACTACTTTGGATTAGATACAACAAGCACATAAATTCCAATTGCTCTAATAGCAAACGCCGACAGATTCTGTCGGCGTTAATTATTTGTTTACGGCGGAGCAAATTTTGCTTGCTCGTAGGGGAGAACTGCGTGTCTCCCACGGGCAAACAGTCCGTCCCTACCGTTGGTTAGGTAAATATTTTGTGATTTCTCCGCTAATTTTACACGCCCTTTACTCGGCGTTTTTTTATCGGATTTTATTGCGGCACGGTCGGTATCCAGGATACAAACAGCGCATCTTCACTCCACGCGTTGCCTGCGGATGCGTAGTCGATCAGCGTCAAGAGCTCGCGCTCGGTCTGTACCTCTGCTTTGAGGTAACCACCGCAGTCGGAGGGCATAACGCGGTAATCGGTCACGGTCATGCTTTCTATGGGGGTGAGCGGATCGGCATCGTAGCGGTTGTCGCGGCTAAGCAGGATCGCGCCGTAGGTAAAAGCGGCAAAGTTGTCGCCCGCGCGGTTGTCGCCCTTGGGTGCGGGATGGCAGACAAGCGGAATATCAAAGGCAACCGTTACGGTGTCGCCCGCATGCCATACGCGCTCGATCTCCAGATACGTGCCGGGTTGACCGGGGAGCAGCTTGCCGTCGCAAATGGCGTAAAAGTCCTTTGCAAATGCGGGTACGCGCAGACCAAGCGTCATGGGCGCGTCGTTGTCTGTTTCGGTGACTTTCAGCACGGCAGAACCGAGCAGGGGATAGCGCGAGGATACCTCAAAACGCACGCCGCCAATTGCAAAGCTGCCGTTTTCGTACAGGTTAAGCACGCCGCCGCGCTCTGTCTTCATAGCGTACAGATAGGGCACCATGGCAAGAGCCGTCGGGCCGTTTGCTGTGCAGCAGGAAAGGTCAAAGCCCTTGATATTAAAGGAGAAATTGACGCGCGGATTGCGCTGACCGTTAAATTTGGGGAAGTATTCAAAAAACTGTCCGTCGGGACGCAACGCCCCCACGATGGCGTTGTACAGGCTGACCTCCAGCGCATCCGCATACTTTACCTCGCCTGTCAGGGCAAGCAGGCGGTAGCAAAGGCGCATCCAGTAAACGGTTACGCAGGTTTCCATCATCAGGTCAATATCGGGGTTGGTTTGGTTAGAGCGGGTCAGATTCCATTGCTCGCCCGTGCCGGGACCGAGATTGCGCGGTGCATCGGCACCGCCCGAGCCAAGCAGCGTGATCTCCTGGTCGTACACCTTGTTCCAAAAAAGCAGGGCAGTATCCAAGGCTTGCGCGTCGCCGGTGTTTGCGTAGTAGCCGAGCAACCCCTCAAAGCAGGACATCATTTCATACGCCTTGGCGATCGATTCCTTGGGCACGCCGTTGCTTCCGATCTCCCAAGGGTCTTTGCCCGCGCGAATGGCGTCAAACAGGTGCTCGCGCTTGCAGCAGCCCACGTCCACGATGTGCTTTGCAAGCTCGAATGCTGCTTCTTCACCGCAAATGGCGTACAGCTGCATGAGCGGATCAAGAATGGAAGAGGACTCAATGCCAAAGAACGCCCAGCCCGTTTCGGTGACGGGGGTCTTGGGCGCAGCGCCTACTTGCGCGTTGGTGTATCGTACCGCGCGGCGGCAAGCGTCAAGCGCGCGCTCGTCGCGGAAGACGCGGTAATATTCCAAAAGACCCATCAAGGCGTACTTTCGCTCCCACAGATCGCTGCCGCACGCGCCCTTGGGTTGGGTCGCCTTTTGGGTGGTGCTCAGGTCACCGTCCGCGTCCTGCAGGGAAAGCAGATCGTCCACCGCGGTTTTGATTACGCAAGCCAGCGCTTCGTCGCGCGTGTAGGCGTAGGTCATGCAGCAAGCACGCATCAGCTTGCCCCAGAATTCTCCCGTGGCAAAGGCGTCGGTGCGGTAGCGGAAATAATCCGCCAGGGCATGCATATCAATTTTTTTGAGTGTCTGCTCACATACAAGGCGCAGCTTTTCGTCAAATATGCCGTGCATTTTCGTCTTCGAGACGTCAAGTGCACAAAGCTTGTCGGAAACGATAACGGGCATAATAGCGTCCTCCGTTTGTTTGATGCTTTCAGTATACCATATTTTGACAAGTATGTAAAGAGAAAAATGTGCATTGCATGAAAATAGGAAGCAGACCATCCCCTATGTGTCATCCTGAGCGGAGCGTACCGTCACCCCGAGTGTCATCCTGAGCGGAGGTTGCGTAGCAACCGAGTCGAAGTTTTGCGTAATGAAGCGAAGCGGAATGAAGCAAAACCGACGAGTTTGTGCAAAGCACAGACGAGGAAGGGATCTGCGAGGGATTTTCTCAATGCTTGCTCAGTCTTTGAACTGTTTTTGATACAATGGTTTACGAGGATGAAAGCCGCCCATGCCGATTACAATCGAATGCAACTTCTGCAGGCGGCGTGTCAAAAACCGTTTGCAGATCCCGCTGTGCGCTTCCGTGCGTCGCGCTCGCGGTTTTGCTCCGCTTCTTGTCCGCTTGCGGACACTTCGCTTTGCAAAACTTCGACTCGTTCGCGCTGTGCGCTCATTCGCTCAGGATGACACACGGGGTGACGGTGTGCCGGATGACATACGGGGGATGCGATATTTTGATATTCTCTTGACAAAATCATGGCTTTGGAGTATAATGCTAAACAGAGAAATATGCCTTTTGAAAGGAGATATGATATGAAAAAAGTATTCAAAATGGAAGACCTCGATTGCGCACATTGCGCTGCAAAAATGGAAGAGGGCATCAAAAAGATTGAGGGCGTGACCTACGCCAGCGTCAGCTTTATGGCGCAGAGATTGACCGTAGAGGCGGATGAGGACAAGTTTGAGGAGATCATTCCTCAGATCGTCAAGGCTGTCAAAAAGGTCGATTCCGATTGCAAGGTGATCATCAAGTAATGAAACTCAAAAAAAGTCAAAAAAAGGTACTTGTACGCATTGTCCTGTCGGCTGTTTTGCTGATCGCCTGCCACGTGCTGATCGGCGGGCACAGCCACTTCGGTGAAAACCACGGACATGTGCACCTGCCCGATTGGGCGGCTGCGCTTTGCTACTTAGTACCGTATTTCATCATCGGTTATGATATTTTGTGGAAAGCCCTGCGCGGCATTTTGCACGGGCAGGTGTTTGACGAAAATTTCCTCATGGCAGTTGCCACGGTGGGCGTGCTTTCGATCGGTCTTTTCCCCGATCAGGAGCCCGAATACTTAGAGGCTGTCATGGTCATGCTGCTGTATCAGACGGGCGAGCTGTTCCAAAGCATTGCCGTCGGCAAGAGCCGCAGCGCGATTGCGTCCCTCATGGAGATCTGTCCCGACACCGCCAACGTCGAGCGTGACGGCAAAATCGAGGAGGTTTTCCCCGACGAGGTTGCCGTAGGCGATATCATCGTCATCAAGCCCGGTGAAAAGGTGCCCCTGGACGGCACGGTCACGGAAGGGCAGAGCAGCCTGAACACGGTTGCCTTGACGGGTGAGTCCAACCCGCGCGACGTTTCGGTGGGTGACGCGGTCATCAGCGGCTGCATCAATATGAACGGCGTTTTGCGCGTTCGTGTGGATAAGGAGTTCGGTGAGTCCACGGTATCCAAGATCCTGGAGCTGGTGGAGACATCGGGCGATAAAAAGTCCAAGAGCGAGGCGTACATCACTCGCTTTGCGCGCTGGTATACCCCCATTGTGGTGTGCTCGGCTGCTGCTTTGGCGGTGCTGCCGCCCGTGATCATCGGACTTATAAACGGCTTTGATACCGCTCCCTTCAGTGAGTGGATTTTGCGCGCCATCAATTTCTTAATCATTTCCTGCCCCTGCGCGCTGGTCATTTCGGTGCCCATGTCGTTCTTTGGCGGCATTGGCGGTGCTTCGCGCAAGGGAATTCTGATCAAGGGTTCGAGCTATCTCGAGTCCCTGGCGCATGCCCAAATCGTTGTGTACGATAAGACCGGCACGTTGACCAAGGGCAACTTCAAGGTCACGGCAATTCACCCCGAAAAGATTGACGAGCAGACGCTGCTTGACCTTGCCGCTACCGCCGAGAGCTATTCCGATCACCCCATTTCGCGCTCGCTCAAGCAAGCGTACGCCAAAGAGGTGGACAACAGCCGCGTGGGCGAGGTGCGCGAGATTGCGGGGCACGGCATCAAGGCACTGATCGACGGCAGAATGGTCTGCGTCGGTAACCGCAAATTCATGCGCAGCATCGGTGCGCAGTGGAACGAATGTGACGCCGTGGGAACGGTTGTGCACGTAGCCGTGGACGGAGAATACGCAGGGCACATCATCGTGTCCGATGAGATCAAGCCCGACGCAGCAGCAGGCATTGCACGCCTGCGCAAGCTGGGTATTGCAAAGACGGTCATGCTGACCGGGGATGCATCCGCAACCGGCAGAGCCATTGGCGAAAAACTGGGTGTGGACGAGGTGCACAGCGAGCTTCTGCCCGACGGCAAGGTGGCAAAGCTGGAGCAGCTGCTTGCGGAAAAATCTCCCAAGGGCAAGGTCGTGTACGTAGGTGACGGCATCAACGACGCACCCGTGCTGGCACGCGGTGACGTGGGCATTGCCATGGGGGCACTCGGCTCGGATGCCGCAATCGAGGCAGCCGACGTGGTGCTCATGGATGATAACCCCGCCAAGGTTGCTACGGCAATCGCCATTGCAAGAAGAACTTTGCGCATCGTGCGTCAGAATATCGTGTTTGCCATTGGCGTTAAGCTGGTGGTGCTGATCCTCAGCCTTTTGCCGTTTGTCGGCACGCTGCCTCCCATCGTTGCCATTTTTGCCGACGTGGGGGTCATGATTCTTGCCGTACTCAACGCCATGCGTGCGTTATATGTTCCAAAAAACTAAGCGCAAAATTGTACATGTATCCAAAAACGCCGAAGTGCTATTGCATTTCGGCGTTTGTTTTGTTATAATGTAAGGTAAGAAGCTGCCCCCGGGCAGCATATCCCAATCTGATCTGCAGAAAGGAAATCACTATGAAAAAACGAATTTTATTGATCGTGGCTCTTGCGCTTTGCGTCGTTACCGTCATGGGTGCAGCTGCCATGAGCGGTGCTCGTACGGGCGGGGAGAGCGTGGTCACCTCGCTGACCAACCTCTCTAATGCGAATTCCACCGCGACCACGGGGAACAGGCTGACGTTTGACGATTTGTCTGTGTCCGCGTCCGATTCCACCACGTTTGAGACCTCCAAGCCGAATCTGCTCTACGATTTCAGCCTGGCGGAGACCTCGGATGATTTCCAGCACGGACACGATACCACGCATTCCGAGCAAGATGGCTATTATACCTTTACCATCACGGGCAGCGATCCCTACGTGTGGCTCGGTCAGCCGGGCGTCAAGTGTGCGGACGCGCAGTATGCAAAAATTTTGTACCGCACCTCTCTTCCCGCGCAGGGTGAGTTCTTTGTGCAGAGAAGTGACAACGTGCAAATGGGACAGGAAGGCTCGCATATCGATTGGAAATGGGATGCCACGGGCGAATGGGAAACCATTACGCTGCATTGCGGCGCATGGGCAAATGCCAATGCTTCCATCAATATCATGCGTCTTGACCCCATGGCAAACGGTGCGTTTGTAAACGGTCAAACGACCATTGATATTGCGTATATTGCATTCTTCACTACCGAGGAAGACGCCAATAACTTTAACCTTGAGGAGTACAAGAAGTATATAGCGTACGAAGAACAGCTCAAGGCTGAAGAGGAATCCAAGCGTCAGGAAGAGGAAGAGGCAAATAAGCAGGTGGATTGGTCTGATCCTACCGCGTCCGAAAATCCTGTCTTCTCGCTTGACACCTACGAAGGCAGCCTGCAGTATGCGGTATCCGCAGACGGCAAGGAAGTTACGATCTCCTATCTGCTCAACGGCGAGACCGTCAGCTATACCGTACCCAATAACGCCAATTACGTTTTTGGCGGCTACGCAGGCACGGACGATCTGGGCAGAAGCCTGTATACCCAGTATTCGCAGTACACCCTGAAAAACCATAAGCAAATCGAGTCCGATCCTTACACGGTTGGTGTGTACGGACAGAACGGTGAGCACTACGTAGGTATCTTCTACTTCCTTTGGATGGGCGAGCACCAGGACACCGGCGCTTGGGATATGACGCATATCGTAGAGCAGTATGGAGATAAGGCGTTCAATACCAAGACCTGCAACGCATGGGGTCCCGTGGGTCAGATGCACTACTTTGCAGAGCCCTTGTACGGTTACTATTACTCCAGCGACCAGTGGGTTATGCGCAAGCACATGGAGCTGCTCTCCAATGCCAACGTAGACTTCCTTTACATTGACGTAACCAACGGCTATGAATATTACGATAACGCCATCAAGCTCATGGAAGTGTGCCACGAGATGAACCAGCAGGGCTACGATGCTCCGCAGATCGTGTTCTACACCCACTCGAGCAGCAAGGACGTTGTCAAGAGACTTTACGATAAGATCTATTCCAAGAACAAGTATCCCGACACTTGGCTGTACGTGGACGGCAAGCCCCTGATCATCGCCGAGGAAAGCGACAACGTCAACGGCTTCTTCAGCATTCGTCTGCCCCAGTGGCCCAACGAGTCTACCAAGAGCAATTCCTGGCCTTGGATGGATTTCCAGTGGCCGCAGCGCGTGTTCAAGCATGACGGCAAGGGTGAGGCAATCAGCGTTTCCATGGCGCAGCATGCAGGAACCGTCCGCTTCAGCGACTCCGCATTCTACGGTGACCGCAGCAACCGCGGACGCTCCTTCAACGGTACCTACGACCTGCTGACTCCCGATTCCTATAAGCTGGGTATCAACTTCCAGTATCAGTTTGACAGAGCACTCTCCAAGGACGTCAAGTACGTGCTTGTTACGGGCTGGAACGAATGGGTCGCACAGCGTCAGCCCACCAACGACGGCACGATCTGCTTCGTGGATACCTCCTCTTTGGAGTTCAGCCGCGACGTGGAAATGACCATTACCGATTACTATTTCGATAACTACTACATGCAGCTGATCTACAACGTGCAGGCACTCAAGGGTGCAGCACCCATGATCGTGCAGGATGCACGCAATCCCATCAACGTCACGGGTGACTTTGCACAGTGGGATAAGGTTGCCGTGACCTACTACGACGTAGAGGGCGATACGGTTGACCGTAACGGCATGGCATTCGGCAAGCAGACCATGACCAACACCACCGGCAGAAACGATATCGTTTCCGCTAAGGTCACGCAGGATACCACATATCTGTACTTCTACGCGCAGACCGCTGACGATATCACCAAGCCTGTAGCAGATACATCCTGGATGCAGCTGTTCCTGGACGTGGACGGCGACGTTAAGACCGGCTGGTACGGCTACGATTACATCATCAATTACAATGCAAGCGAAGATTTCACCACCTCCGTGGCAAAGTACACGGGTACGGACGGCAAGTACGGCTTTACCGATTGCGGTACGGTTTCTTACCGTGTCAAGGGCAATCAGATGATGATCGCTGTGCCCATGGAAATGATCGGCGTGACCTACTACAATCAGATCTGCATGCAATTCAAGTGGGCGGATTCCGATACTTTGCTTGACGAAATGGCTGATTTCTACATCGACGGTGATATGGCACCTCTGGGCAGACTGAATTACGTTTACCAGAACTACATTCCCGGTGTTACCAACGACCTGCTTGCAGAGACGGTTATCACGCTTGAGGAAAAGGCTGCGGGTGAAGACAAGTACGTGCCCGATCATGTCGAGACCGAGACCGAGACCGAAAGCGTACCCGAAACCGATGCCGAGACCGAGCCCGCGACCGAACAAGAGACCGAGCCCGAGGCAAAGGGCGGCTGCAAGGCAATTGCAGGCGGCATGGCGATCTTGGCGATCCTTTGTCTGGGCGGTGCAAGCCTTGGCAAGAAAAAGCATTGATGCAGGTGCTTTGTCTGTACGGTGAGGATTATCTGTATCTCGGATATCCCATGCACTTGACTCCCACCGAATTCGGCATTTTGCACGCCTTGCAGGAAAAGGGTACTTACGATGCAGAGGAAAACGCCGCAAGCGTTTCTGTGCACGTGTGTGCCATCAACAAAAAGGCGCAGCGCATTGGTGGCAGACGTCTGATCCGCACGCAGCGCGGCAGAGGATACCGACTTTGCGACGATATATGATTTTTACGGGAAACCGCCATGGCGGTTTCCCGTTTTGTTATTGACTATCCGTGTATTATCTGCTATAATAGTGGTAATGAATCTTAGGGAGAGGAGGGATGTGCATGCAAGACGTCAGAGATATGCCCATCACGGCTTTGCGCGGTGTCGGACCTGCCAAGCAGGCAGCGTATGCAAGGCTTGGCGTGTTTACCGTGGGGGATCTTTTGTATCATTTCCCGCGCGCGTATGAAAATCGCGGCAACGTCAAGCGGCTTTGCGAGTGTGACGGGCAGAGCAAGGCATCGGTGATCATGACGGTTGCTACGCAGCCGCGCCGCGCCATGATCCGTAAAGGCATGACGCTTGTCAAGTTCCGCGCGTTTGACGACAGCGGTGACTGTGAGATCGTGTATATCAATCAGGATTACGTGCAAAGCATGTTTCCCGTAGGCAGCCAATTCCGCTTTTACGGTAAGGTGGAGTTTGACGGCAAACGCTATCATATGTCCTCTCCCGTCGCAGAGCCCGTCACCGAGGGCAAGCCGTTGCCTCCTTTGCATCCCGTGTATCCGCTGACCGAGGGGCTTTCCTCCAAACAGATCGGACAGCATATGGAAATGGCTCTCTCCTTGGCTGCACGCGGACTGGAGGATCCCATTCCCGAGGAGATCCGTACGCGCGAGGGTCTTTGCACCTTGTCGTTTGCGCTGCGCGCCATGCACACGCCTACCGATCTTGCAGGCGTGGAGATTGCCAAGCGCAGGCTGATGTTTGAGGAGTTGTTTTTGTTTGGTGTGGGACTGCGCGCAGCGCGCCACACCAAGGAATTGATATCCGCACCCGCGTGCAGGGATAATGACCTGACCGCCTTTCTTTCGCTGCTGCCTTACGACTTGACGGAGGCACAAAAGCGCACCGTGGAGCAGATCCGCGAAGATATGGCAAAGCCTTACGCCATGACGCGTATGGTGGTGGGCGACGTGGGCTGCGGCAAAACGGTATGCGCAGCAGCCGCAGCAGTCATTGCGGTACAAAGCGGCAGGCAGGCGGCGATCATGGTGCCGACCGAAATTCTGGCAAGACAGCACTATGCCGATCTTGCACCGTATTTTGAAAAGCTGGGTATGCGGTGTGCGCTGCTGGTGGGGGCTATGACGCCCGCGCAAAAGAAGAAGGTGCACACAGCCCTTGCCGCCGAGGATGTAAAGCAGCGCGTGCAGGTGGTCATCGGTACGCAGGCACTTTTGTCCGAGGGGGTGGAATTTGCCGCTCCCGGACTCGTCATTACCGACGAGCAGCACCGCTTTGGTGTGGCACAGCGAGCCAAGCTTTCGGATAAAAATGCGCATGCGCATCTGCTTTGCATGAGTGCCACCCCCATTCCGCGCTCGCTTGCGCTGGTCATGTACGGGGATCTGACCGTTTCCCGTATCGATACCATGCCTCCGGGTAGACAGCGGGTAGATACCTTTGCGGTCAACCAAAGCTACCGCGAGCGACTGGACGCGTTTATTTGCAAGAACGTGGACGAGGGCGGACAGGTGTACGTGGTGTGTCCTGCGGTAGAGGAGCAGGGAAACGACGAGGATCTGCTCTTGGAGGAGATCGGTATGAGCGGCGAGAGCAAGCCCCCCTTGCAGGCGGCTGTGCAGTATGCCGAGCAGCTTGCCGAGCGGTTGCAGGGCTATCGCGTTGCATTCGTGCACGGAAAATTAAAGCCCAAAGAAAAGGACGAGGTCATGAACCGCTTTGCGGCGGGCGAGATCGATATTCTGGTTTCTACAACGGTGATAGAAGTTGGTGTCAACGTGCCGCGCGCTACCTTGATGATCGTGGAAAATGCCGAGCGGTTCGGTCTTTCGCAGCTGCATCAGCTGCGCGGCAGAGTCGGACGCGGACAGCGCAAGTCGTATTGCGTGCTGGTTGCGGGCGGCATGAGCGACCGTGAGATCGGAGAGACCGCCAAGCGCAGATTGAATACCATGAAGACCACCTACGACGGCTTTGCCATTGCCGAGCAGGATCTGGCGCAAAGAGGCCCCGGTGACTTTTTTGCCAAGAATGCGGGCGGTGCAATCCGACAAAGCGGCGGCGTGGAGTTCCGTCTGGCTTCGCAATGCGGAGATGCCGATTTGCTGACAAGTGCGTTTGCGGCAGCGGATGAGGTAATTGCCAAGGATCTGATGCGCGAGCATCCCGCGCTGGGGGATGCCGTGGGCAGAATGTTCTCGGACACAGCCCGGCATGATATTATGAATTAAATAAAAGAGGGAGCTGCCTGCGGCAGCTCCCTTGCTTTTGTTTTGAATTAATAATCGATATCGAACTTCGTGAGCGTCTTGTTCATCTGCTTCTTGAAGTTGTTGGGCTTGGTGGAGGCAACGTTGGTCTTGCCATCCATGAACTTGTTGGCGATGTTCGCTACGAAATTGCCCCATGCGGGATCAAATACGTAACCAAGGTCGTAAATACGGTTAGCCAGGATCAGGTCGATCATAGGTCTGGATTCCTCGTCTCTGGTGGACTTGGAGATCAGGGAGATGTCGTAATAAGCGGGAGTCAGAGTATCAACGGAGTATGCAGCCATGGTCTCGATAACTGCACCGATCTTTTCAAGATCCTCGCCGACAATACCGGTGGGAATGGAAACCATGCCGCCAACCTCGTTCATGTGGGAGTAGTACTCGCCCTGTGCCTCGTTGTACATCGGGAAGGGAACTACGCCGAATTCCACGTCATAGCTGCGCAGACGAATCACGCACTGCATGCATTCCTGGAAGAACAGCGCATGGCCGTTACCAAAGCAGGTCTTGCCGTTTTCCACAACGTCAGTGTTGCCGCCGGCGGTGTTCATGCTCAGTGCCATGTTCTTGTCACCGATGATGGAGTAGGAAAGCGGAATGACGTCAACTGCACGCTCAACGTCCAGTACGTATTCGGGAACGTCGTTTTCATTCTTTGCAGTGATGACGATACCTGCTGCATACATCATGCAGTAGCTGGAGTTGCCGGTGGTCGCAGTACCCAGAACGTCCTGGTCATGCTCCATTTTGCCGTTACCGTTGAGGTCCTTGACTGCAACCTTTGCCATGTCGTACATCTTCTGGAAGGTCCATTCCTTGTTGTTAACAAGATCGTAAATGCTTTCAAGACCGTTGTCTTCTGCGATGTCCTTGTTGAACATAACGATGAAGGTACCGTCGTTGTCACTGGTCAAAAGGTCACCGGTTGCAAAGTATACCTTGTTACCGATCGAAAGACCCTCAAGAGCCTTCTGATCCCACCAGGACTGATCGAAGTCCATGTAAGGAACGTCTTTGAGATTATGCAAGTAATTCTTGGTTGCGATGGTTGCGCACTGACCGAGCTTTTGCACGATAGCGTCAAACTCACCTGCACCGCCCTTTACGTCCTTTTCAACTGCAGCGAGCGGATCTTGCACCTGCGTTTCCAGGATCTTAAAGTCGTATTTGGTCTGAATCATATCGTTTCTGCGGTAGACTGCATCGACGATGGGGTCGGTGGTTTGTTCTGCTGCGTAAATATCAACCGTGGTCCACTCGGCAGCATCTCTGGTCAGGAACATGAATTCCTCGCCACCGTACTTCTTATCGGGCACGTTCAGATTGTCCAGCACGTTGGTCTGTTCTTCGGAAACTGTGGTGTCCTCGGATGTGTCGCCGTTGTCCGCACAGCCCGCAAGCAGGGAAGCAAGCATCAGTGCAGCAAGCAGCAATACTAAAATTCTTTTCATGTCAACCTCCGTATGTAGTATTTGGGGAATTTCCATTCATTTCATTATACTTCCCGAAAAGGGAAATGTCAAGCAGAAACGGCGCTTGACAAAAAGATTTGTGAAATCTACACAATATTGAAGTGCTGAATTTGTGCTTGACAGAGAGAGTGGAATATACTATAATATATGGAAACGAGTATTTTTGAGGAGAGCGACATGAAAGAATACGTAAGCGTATCCATTGTATCCGAGCGCAGCGCGGTCAAAGCCAACCTGTTTGATGCGGTATATGAAAAAGAGATTGCAGAGCTGACAGAGGACGTGGAGATCATGGTGCCTGAGCAGCTGGAAGGCGAGCAGGACGGCGAAACCCTGGAGATGATCACGCAAGGGTTTGTGCGCGTGCGCAGCGGCAGAGTGGAGATCGTGTACGACGAGGGCGAGCTGAGCGGCATGGAAGGCTCGCGGACCGTCATTTCCTATGCCAAGGGGGAAGTGCAAACCGTCAGTATGATCCGCACGGGTGCGGTCAGCACCGCGTTGGTGTTTGAGCGCGGTGTGCGCCATCTTTGCACCTATGAAACGCCCTATATGCCGTTCCAGATCGGCGTGTTTGCACTCGCGGTGGACAACCGTCTGGAGAGTGAGGGGGTCATCGTATTAGACTACCTGATTGAGATCCGCGGCGCGCAGGCTGAGAGATGCAAAATGACCATGAAGGTGACGAGAGTGGCATAAATTCCCGTAGGGCGGTGGTTTGCTGCCGCAGCAATATGTTCCGTATAATAAAAGCATAACGGCTGCCCGTTGGTAGCCGTTATGCTTTATTTTATTGAATTTCCTCAATGTTGTAAGGCGTTGTCTGATAGACCAGATAGTTGAGCCAGTTGGAATACAGAAGGTTTGCGCAGGAACGCCAGCTGACGATGGGATCGCGGGTCTCGTCATCATCGGGGAAGTAGTTCTTGGGCAGATCAATGGGCAGCCCTGCGTTCTTGTCGCGCAGGTATTCCTTTTTGAGCGTGTCCGCGTCGTATTCCGAGTGACCGGTAATGAATACCTGTCTGCCGCGTTCGGTCATGCAGGCGAATACGCCCGCCTCGGGAGAGCTTGCCAAGATGCGGATCTCGGGCACCTTTTCAATGTCCTCGCGGTGGCAGGTGGTGTGGCGGGAGTGGGGCACCTTAAAGGTGTCGTCAAAGCCACGGAACAGAATGGAACGCTTGTAGTCCAGCGAGTGCTCGTACACACCGAAAAGCTTTTTGTCAAGCGGATATTTCGGTACGCCGTAGTGGTAGTAAAGACCTGCCTGCGCGCCCCAGCAGATGTGGAAGGTGCTGGTCACGTGGGTCTTGCTCCACTCCATGATCTCGCAAAGCTCGGGCCAGTAGTCTACCTCTTCAAAGGGCATTTGCTCCACGGGCGCACCCGTGATGATCATGCCGTCGTAACGCTTGTCGCGTACTTGGTCAAAGGTCTTGTAAAATGCCAGCATGTGGTCGCCCGAGGTGTGGGTGGACTTATGCGTGGCGGTCTGCAAAAGCTCCAGCTCAACCTGCAAGGGGGTGTTGCCTATCAAGCGCGCGATCTGCGTTTCGGTCACGATCTTTTGCGGCATGAGATTGAGCATGAGCACACGCAAGGGACGAATGTCCTGTGTAATGGCGCGCGTTTCGGTCATGACAAAGATGTTTTCCTCCAGCAGCGTGGTGGTAGCGGGAAGCCTGTTGGGAATTTTAATGGGCATCGGATGTGCTCCTTTTTTACAAATTAGACCTGCTCAAGTGCCTGCGCGAGGTCTGCGATAATGTCGTCGGGGTTTTCAATGCCGACAGAGAAGCGTACCAGCTCGGGGCGTACGCCTGCGGCAATCAGCTGCTCGTCGGTCAGCTGTCTGTGGGTTGCGCTTGCGGGGTGCAGGGCACTGGTGCGCGCGTCTGCTACGTGGACGACGATGGCAGCCAACTTCAGGCTGTCCATGAGTCTGACGGACGCCTGTCTGCCGCCCTTGACGCCAAAGGAAATGACACCGCAGCAGCCGTCGGGCAGGTACTTCTGCGCCAGCTCGTACTGTGCATCACCGGGCAGGGAGGGGTAGGATACCCAATCGATCTTGGGATGATTTTGCAGGTAGGTTGCCACCTTGAGCGCGTTGGAGCAGTGCTTTTCCATACGGACGGCAAGCGTTTCCAAGCCAAGGTTGAGAATGAATGCGGGGAGTGCCGCCATGGTGCAGCCCAGGTCACGCAAAAGCTGCACGCGCACCTTGGTAATGTAGGCGCCCGCGTTGCCGAACTGCTTGGTGTAAATGACGCCGTGGTAGGACTCGTCGGGCTCGTTCATTTCGGGGAATTTGTCGGAATGCTCCCAGTCAAACTTACCGCTGTCCACGATCACGCCGCCCACAACGGTCGCATGACCGTCCATGTACTTGGTGGTGGAGTGCACCACGATATCCGCACCGAACTCAAAGGGACGGCACAAAATGGGGGTGGCAAAGGTGTTGTCCACGATCAGCGGAATGCCGTGCTTGTGGGCAAGGTTTGCGTATCTTTCAATGTCGAATACGATCAGGGCAGGGTTTGCCACGGTCTCGCCAAAGAACAGACGGGTGTTCTCGTCAATGAGAGCCTCGATCTGCTCGTCGGTCATATCGGGCGTTGCAAAACGCACCTCAATGCCCATGCGCTGCAGCGTGACGGCAAAAAGATTGATGGTGCCGCCGTAGATGGAGGACATGGAGATAAAGTTCTGACCTGCACTTGTGATATTGAGAATGGAGAGCAGGCTTGCGGACTGACCCGAGGACACCAGCATTGCACCAACGCCGCCCTCCATATCCGCGATCTTTGCCTCCACGCAAGCTAAGGTGGGGTTGGAGATACGGGAGTACATGTGACCGTCAGCCTTGAGGTCAAACAGATCACCAACGTGGTCAACGTCGGAGTATTTGTAGGTGGTGCTTTGTACGATAGGCAGCACGCGGGGCTCGCCGTTGGCGGGCTCGTAGCCGGATTGTACGCATTTTGTATCGATCTTGTAAGAAGACATATTAATTTCCTCCTTGGGAAGATTTTCAAAAGTATTATCAAAATCTTATTTTATCACATGTTACGCATAATTGCAAGAGTTTTCGGATATTTTTTGTAGACATAGGACTACTTCGCAACTACATTGTGAAAGTTTTCGCCCGCCTTTTTCAGAAAGGCATGGTGGCGTGTGAATGTCTTTTTGCTTTCGAGTATTTCTGACGCCACCCTGATGCTGGACTTCTGCGAAGTCCAACATCTAAAACTCAACCTGAGCGCAGCCCTCGTC
>JAZNCE010000042.1:0-4124 GCA_045587385.1 Eubacteriales bacterium | reverse complement strand
CCACCGATATAGCCCCCCTCCGGGAGGGGGGAAGGCTGGCGCAGGCTTGTTCCAAGCGCAGGGGGGAGAGCGCGAATACAATCGGTTTCTGCGCGTAATATCTCCATAGCAAAAGCAGAAGCCCACTAAAGACTTCTGCTTTCACTTATTTTACCGCTAATTTGTCAGCCCGATCGGGCTTTCTTTTTCATTTCCCAATCTTACTGCACAAGGCAAATATTGCGGATGCTTTGGATCTCCCCGTAAATCTGCAAAACGGTTTGCTGCGTGCTGCCTTATCTGAAAACGCAACCGACAAAGCCCCCAATCGCCCGTCGCAACAAGCAAAACTCTTATTCGCCTTCTTCTGTTGCAGCTACATAGCCAAGAAAAAGAACGGGGAGAATTATTTCAATGTCATTAGATAAGGGAGAACCCGATTCAAATTTCTCCCTTTTCCTTTTTCACCAACACGTATTCAGGACTTTTGATCAGCACGCCCTGCTCCTTTGCTACAATCTCCACCTTATTATCCAGCGCGTAACGCTCTCGCAGATCCTTGGGTATAACCAATCTGCCAAGCTTATCAAACTCCTTGATGACACCCATGCGACCTTCTGCCGTTCCTTTTTTCACAATTCTTCTTACCCACTTTCAATATTCTTATCTTTAACACAATTATGGCGCAAAAATGTGTTAAAGTCAAGTATATTCTTAAGATTAACACATTTTGTGAGGGGTTGCATATGAAGATTTATGATTACAACGGCAGTAAAAACATTTGCGGCGCGCGTGTTAAAGAAGCCAGAAAGAAATGCAAATTGTCGCAGGAGAATCTCGCGGCAAAGCTGCAACTCGAGGGCGTAATCATTGAGCGAGACAGCGTCAGCAGGATTGAGATTGGCACGCGCTTTGTAGCGGATTATGAGCTCGCTGCTCTGTGCAAGATATTGCACGTAACCCCGGGATATTTGCTCGGAATGGAATAATGGAAAGGGAGTTACCTGTGCGCAGGTAGCTCCCTTGATTGTTTTTGTGAGGGATTTGTTTCCGTACTTTTCTTTGACACCGCCGGAGCAAAGAAAAGTACCATTATTTGCAAGCAAATGAAACGCCGTTATTGCGGGGCGTTGCCAAGGCCCCCGGTCGCTTTTTGAAAAAAGCGACGCAAAAACTTTTCATGAAAGGGTTCGTGCGTGTGGGTCAGGTTTTCGCAATATGCTTGCGCATATCCAGCGCGCAGGCGATCAAGATGATCGCGCCCTTGATGACCGTCATGACCGCAGGCTCAAAGTTGAGGAACACCAAGCCCGCATTGACAAGCTGCAGCAAAAATACACCCAGCAGCACGCCGCGCACCTTGCCCACGCCGCCCATAAACGACACGCCGCCGATGACGCACGCGGCAATGGCGTCCAGCTCGTAGTTAACGCCCGTGGCGGTGGAGTTGGACGACACTCTCGCGCACTCCACGAACGCAGACACGCCGTACAAGATCCCCGCTAACACAAACACGCTGATAATGGTTTTCGCCACGCCCACACCCGAAACGGCAGCTGCCTCGGGGTTGGTGCCTACCGCAAACATATTCTTGCCCAGCACCGTTTTGTTCCATATCACCCACACGATCAGCGTGACGGCGATCGCGATCCACAAGAAGTTGGGGATCTGCACGCCGCCTATATTGATGCCGCCCGTGACCAGCCTCGTGTATCCCTCATCAAGCCCCGCAATGGGAGCGCTGTTGTTCTGCCCCAAGGACACGTACCACATCACGCCGCCGTACAGAATCAGCTGCGTGCCCAGCGTGACGATAAAGGGGTGCAGCTTAAAGCGCGACACCATAAAGCCGTTAAAGCCGCCCACGCACGCGCCCACCAGCATGACCAGCAACAGCGAAACGGGGATCAGCCACGGACGATACGACAGCGCGGGAAACATTTTCCCCACGACCGCATCCGACTGCAAAAGCGACGCGCAGATGCAGGCGCAAAGCCCAAGGCATCTGCCCGCGGAGAGGTCCGTGCCCGTCAGCACAATGATACCTGCCACGCCAAGCGCCATGATCAGACGCGAAGCGGACTGCATGAGGATATTCACCACCGAATCCGCCGACAAAAAGCTTGGATTATATGCAAAAACCGCGATCACGAACACCGCGATCAGAATATACAAGGCGTTATCCAACACCCCGTTTTTAATGACTTTTGCGCGTTCCCGTCCCGATAGTGCCTTGAAATTGCCCAGGCTTGCTTTGGCACGGCTGAGCACGCCCGTCGATTCTCTCTCTTCCATCTCTACCACTCTCCGTCAAACGTATTTTGCCGCCAAGGTCATCAGCTCCTGCTCGCTGTACTCCCCGCGCACCAGCTGCCCCGCGATCCTGCCGCCCGACACCACCAAAATGCGATCACACGTGCCAATCAGCTCCGGCATCTCACTTGACACCATGATAATGCCCTTGCCGCTTGCCGCAAGGCTTGCGATCAGCGCATAGATCTCGGATTTCGCGCCCACGTCCACACCACGCGTCGGCTCGTCCAAGAGCAGCACCTCCGGATCGGTCAAGAGCCACCTGCCCAGTATCACCTTTTGCTGATTGCCGCCCGAAAGCAGCTTAATGGGCGTATTTCTGCCCGCACACCGCACGCGCAGATCGCGAATGATGCTATCGGTATCCTGATGCATGCGCCCCGTGCGCAAAAGTCCCAGCCTGCCGCGATAGCCTTTCAGGCGTGCCACACAGGCGTTATCGGTCAGCGAAAGACCGCCCAGAATGCCCGTGGCGCGCCGCTCCTCGGTCAAAAGCGCAAGCCCTGCCTTGATTGCATCTGCAGGCTTTTTTGCGCGCAGCTCCTTGCCTGCCAGCGTCACACGCCCACTTGTGGCGCGGCGCATACCGAACAAGGTTTCCAAAATCTCTGTGCGCCCCGCGCCCACAAGTCCGCACAGCCCCAACACCTCACCGCGGTGCAGCGTAAAGGATACGTCCGAAAGCCCCCTGCCGGTCAGCCCCTCGACGCAGAGCAAGGGCTCGCCGCGCTCGCGCCGCGCGCCGGGATACAGATCGGTAAGCTCCCTGCCCACCATTTTCGCAATGATCTGATCCGTGGTCAGCTCGCTTGCCTTGTCGGTCGAGATATACTTACCGTCGCGCATGACCGTAACCTCATCCGATATGCGCAGTATCTCGTTCATCTTATGCGAGATATACACGATGCCGCAGCCACGCTCTTTTAATTTCTCAATAATGCGAAACAGGTGCTCGACCTCGCGGTCGGCAAGAGAGGAGGTAGGCTCGTCCAGCACAAGCACGCGCGCATGATAGGACACCGCCTTGGCGATCTCCACCATCTGCCGCTCGGCTACCGACAAAGAGCCGATGATGCGCGCAGGATCAATGTGCACCTCAAGGCTCTCAAGCAGCTCGCGCGTGCGTTCCCTCATATACTCCTCGCGCACAAGTCCTGCCCGCACAGGGTACCTGCCCAGCCACACGTTATCCGCCACGCTGCGGCGCAGGGCTTGGTTGAGCTCCTGGTGTACCATGGAAACACCCTCGCGCATGGCGTGTGCAGGGCTTTTGAAATCCACGTCCTTACCGCCCAGGCGAACGATGCCGCTATCCTTATGATAAATCCCGAACAGGCACTTGAGCAGCGTGGATTTTCCCGCACCGTTTTCCCCCATGAGCGCATGCACACTGCCGGGGCGCACACACAGCTGTGCGCCGTCCAATGCCTTGACACCGGGAAACTCCTTGCAAATATCCCGCATTTCGAGAATATACTCCATAACAAGTGCCCTTTCTCGCCGCCACGGCGCGTGCGCCGGTGGCTGCGCAATGATATATTTCGCCATGGGCGAAACGTGATATTTTTGCTTTCGCAAAGCGGTAAAAATTTGCCTTTTGGCAAATTTTATTTTCTGATTGTATGATGGTTAGCCGTACGGGAATCGAACCAAGTTGGTTTTGACGGGCAGATTTTCCCCATCCCTGCAGCGTTTCCCTTGGACATACTGCCTGTATGCCCTGCGGGAAAAGCTTTTGGGATAGAAAAAATCTGCTTCGTCAAAACTGCTCGCACCCGAGGGCGAATGCATTTTTGATAGATTTTGGTGGGATTTTGCGAAGCAAGATACCA
>JAZNCE010000041.1:0-11724 GCA_045587385.1 Eubacteriales bacterium | reverse complement strand
AGGAGTTGATAGCCCCAGTTGTTTCCTAAGACCGCTTGGCCTCCGACTTGCGATGGCTTGGTTCAAGTCTGCGATCGCCTGATCCAGCTTTGCTTTGGTGCTGTCGAGGTCGGACTGTACGCTGTCGATCGCCGCTTGGAGTGTAGCCTGTGCACTTGTGATCTTGCCTTCAAGCTCAGCCTTGTTTGTCGCATCGGTTGCTTCGAGAGTTGCCTGTGCGTTTTCAAGAGCCGTGGTCAGAGTTGCAATCTTGCCGTCAAGCTCGGTATCGCCGTTGTTGATTGCATTCTGCAAATCGGTCTTTGCCTGTGCGAGATCGGATGCGACCTCTTCGATTGCGGCCTGCAATGCGGTTTGTGCCGAGGTGATCTTGCCTTCAAGCTCGGTCTTGTTTGCCGCATCGGTTGCTTCAAGAGTTGCCTGAGCAGAAGTAAGAGCATCGTTCAATGCGGTGATTCTATCGCTCAGCTCACTGTCGCCGCTTGCAATTGCCTCGTTAAGAGCATTTTGTGCATCTTCGAGATTCTTTTGAACCGCTTTGATTGCTTCGTCAAGAGCCGCATCTGCTTCGTCCATCGCATTTTCAAGGTCGGTAACGCTTTGCTTGATTGCACTGTCCTCAGATTTGAGGGTTGCAATCTCGGAGTTGATAAGGGTATCAGCCGCCTTGTAAGCTTCGTCGAGCTTAGCCACCTTATCTTCTATATCGGCTTCGTTTGTGTTGATAGTATTCTGCAACTCGGTCTTTGCCTGTGCAAGATCAGAAGTCACCTTGTCTATAGCCACCTGCATTGTTGCATCCGCGCTTGCGAGAGCTGTATTGATGCTATCAACGTAGTCCTTTATACTTGTTACTCCATCGGGAAGTGTACCGATAAGCGTGTTAAGAGAGTTGTACTTGCTTGCAAGGTCGGTCGCAAGGCTTGCGATATCGCCGCTGTTGGTATTGATGGCGCTCTGCAAAGCCGTGTTAGCCGCTTCAAGCGCATCAATCGCATCTTCAAGCTCTTTTTTTGCTTTGTTTATTGCATCTGTAGACGATGCCTTTACATCCTCTCTGCCACAAATGACACAAGTATAATTGTTATCACTCGTTGCGCCCGAGCACTCCTCAAGAACCGCTCCGCAGCCATAATCGCAAACGTGATTGTCATCGGTTGCGCTGTCGGAATGCTCACCCAGAGTCACATTTCCACAATTGCGATCACAAATATGGTCACGGTTATCATCTTTATGTCCAAGAGCCACGCCCACAGTTGTGCCGCATTCGATACAGGTTGCGGGAGCTGCGCAGGTCGGATCTGCCATCAAATGACAAACATCGAGTGCATCAGCGTGATCATCACGAGATGTGCCAATCGGATAAGAACCGTCGGGTGTATGCTTTTCAAACGCATCGATTCCTTTAAGGAACCAGAAATAGCACGTTCTGTTATCGGTACTATCCCAAGTTGCGTCGAGCAAGAAATACTCCCCATCAAGCTTTACGATATTCCACATATGGTTAACACCTTCGGAAACACCGAATACAACTTCGGATTCAATGGAAGCGGCATCCAGCATGCGCATCAGAAGCAGGGCATAGCCTTGACATACTGCTTTTCCATCGACCAGTGCGCCGTATGCAGTAAAGCAATGCTCCGCTGCTTCATCATAGGTTACGTTGTCGCAAACGTATCCGTAAATCGTGAGAATCTTTTCAAGATCGGTCTTGCCGGCAAGATTCAATCCTGCTATGATTTCGTCAAGCTTCTCTTCAAAAGCATCTTCCTCTGCATCCGTGGTGTAATACTCAACCGTGTAGGTTAAGGTGTAATAATAAACATCTTCCTTGGTGTATTTCTGCGCGGTTGCAGTATATCTTTGAACACCGAAACGAGCATACGAATCAAGTTTATCGCTTGCTGCGTGGAACCACGAGGAAATATCGTCGATGGAAATCAACTTTGTTGTAGCATAATGCAAAGTCAAAACATCGGTTTTTCGGGCGGAAAGTGCCTCATAAATGGCATCAACGATTTCGCCGTCATCCGTCAGATATTCGTGATCATCGGTAGGCGGAACCGAAGTAAAGTCGCCAATCTCAAAGGTAGTATCCACCTCGGGTGTTTCTGCTTGATCATTGATCATTTGACCGGGCTGAACGGTGAGTGCCGTTTGCATATCCACGGTATCGGTGAGCTTTTTGAAGGTCAGAACAACCAAGCTTCCCGTTTGATAGCTTTCTTTTACACTGTCGCGATATGCGAGGATTGTATATTTACCGTCTGCCGTGCTGCTTGCAATTTCGTATGCAGAGGCAAGCGTTCCCGCTGTAATCTGTTCAAAGCTGAGCTTAGAAGTATCAAAGGAAATAGTATTTTTGATTGCCCAAATACCGGGATTCTCATTAAGACCTACGACGACGGTAACGTAATCGTTATCCTCCTCGGTTTTTACGGATACGTTTGCATCTGTTCCGACAGAGTAATTTTCCATTCCTTCCGAAACTGCCATTGCCTCGGGCAAGGTAATGGTAAATGTCTTCGTCCACACGTTACCGATTGCCGTGGAGGTCGTATCAAAGGTCAGCGTTGCGGTTGCCGTAACAGAGGTCAGACCGTCACGGATCATTGCCTTATAAAGTGCATCACGATCAATGGTCAAGGAGTTGATGCCGCTTCTGAAATACTGTGCATAGTTGTGTCCGTTCACCTCGGGTGTTGAGCAGGAGAATGTCAATGTGGGGGCGTTTGGATGATTATAACAGTTATAGTACCCACTGTTTGTCCACGAAGCATACTGGTCGATAACTTTTCCGTCATAAACATAAGAATAAACGCCGTTATTCCCGTTAAGTGACAGAGAAACCGGGTTAGAAAAGTCACCCACACTCGTGATCTTGCGCTTAAAATAATTCGCAACATTGAACTGAATGGGAGCGTTTTTCCCAACCTCAAAATCGCCACTGTGATCGTCATAGGTCATTACGTACTTTTTAGCTCCGTCAATTTCAGTCCAAATTGCAAAATCATCGCCTATCCAAGTGCCTACAACGTTTCCGGCATGAGAATATTCAAGCGCTACTACCGTCCACGGTTCCGTATATATGCGGTTGAGCTCAGCTGTAGACGTTTCATCTCTGAACCATGTATCCGGTATCGTAACCTTATTTGCCCACGAACCGTCAATATATTTCAGTCTTACTTGAATATTTCCCGCTTCGCCGCCTGCACCCGCCTTATCCTTTGTATGCGTTTGCAGAATGTATTTCATTGTTTTGAAATCTCCACCGGCAGGAGCTGTAACGCTGAGGTTTGCCGAAATCGATACCGTGTTACTTGCAAGATAATTTTCACCCTCGGCAACGTAAAAACCAATGCCGTAAGTACCTGCGGGAAGATTCATAAAGCCGGAAGATGCTTGCCAATCCCTCACTACTGAATTTGACGAGTTAATAAGACGGTACATCGCCGTTCCGTCGCCCTCGTATGCAGGGATAGAATAAACGTTAACATTCGCGCCAAACACCTCACCGGCAAGTCCGTCTGCCGAGATCGTTCTGCTTCGCTTCTCAATCACCAGCTTACCTGTGTAAGTATACTCAAACGCCAGATATTTATCGTCTTCCGCTCTTTGAATACGGATATCATACGTTCCCGCATTTTTGGGAAGCTCGGTACTCCAATTGCGGTCAAGTGTCTGACGCTTGTAGCTGATTACAAGGCTTGACATGTCAACGCCGTCAAGACCGCAGCTTATCGTGGGCTTGTGGGTGCTTCCGTCATAGGTAAGTGTTTCTGCATCAATCAAAATACCATCAATCGGGATGGTTGCCTTAAGCTGCCAATGTGCGTACAGCGTGATATCTCCTGCCGTCTCGTAAACCGTATCCTCGGTGTACTGCGTACCGCCCGATACCGCATCGTACCAACCGAGGAATATATAATTGGATCTTGTTGCATTCGGCAAAGAACCGATTTTTTGATTATAAACCGTATTAACGGAAGCAATCGGAGTAGAACCCTCACCTGCGTTAAGCGTAATCTTATAATCATTTGCCTTCCACTTTGCGTAAAGCGTAAAGTTCATTGACGGCATTGTGCGATTCCAATCAACCGCTTCTGTCAAAGCCTCGTCATAGAACCAACCCACAAAGGTATATCCTTCCTTTGTAGGTGTTTGGGGTGGAGTAAGAGCGGAACGCTCGACAACGTTGGAGGAAGCAATCGAGCTGCCGCCGTTCGTCTCATACGTTATGGTGTAAGACTGCAACGGCTTTTCGGGAATCTTGACAGTCACCGTATAAACGATATCTCCGTTCACGCTTTCAAATACAGGGGAAATCGAAGAAATATAAGCGGTTTCATCAAACGATTTCACTGCATCAATAAAATCGTCCTGAGAAGGCATCGTTCCGTTTTTATAGAGCTTGGTGATTGGATCAATAGCAATTCCCGTAAATTTGTAGGTAACGGCTCCGCTGTTATTGACATATTTTGCGTGATAGGTAATTTCGCCTGCGAGAAGCTCGCTTGCGTAGTTGCCTCCGATCACATCAAATACGTCGCGAAGCGTAACATTTCCTTTTTGATCCCTTGCTTCAATTCCCGCAAATACGGTATAATGATCATTTTTGTTTGTTCCTGTCGGGAGCAAGGAAGAGAAATCAAATTTTTCGCCGTATTTTGCCGTGAACTGCATATCGGAAAGAGTTCCATCGGGATTTTCCACGTCTTTAACCGTAACAGTGTATTGTCTGGCCGTCATATCAAAGTAGTAGACAGTATCGAAATACATCTGCTGTTCACCCTCTTTGATCTCTTCGCCGCGATTTGTTAACGTATATCCCGTATAACCGGAATACTGAACATCATTTTCACCCGCATATCCTGCGTATTTCAAAACCTTCTCGTCAGAAGGCAGCTCAAAGCTCTCGCCTTTGAGGTAACGACCGGTCCAAACAGTACGATATCCCTCGGCTTCGTTGCCCACCTTAACGGTTGCCGTTTTGTATTCGGCAAGTTCTTCATCTGCAAGGTCAGTCCATACGAGCGGAATCGTCAATGCAATATCATACTTTGACCAACAAAGCTTATCCAGACACCAAACCAATCGAAGCTCACAAGAGAGATAGTGAACTCCCTCGGGAACATAAACCTGTACCTTATAGTCGGTCAAATAATATTTGTCCTCTTTTTCGTTATACTCATATACGGGAACGAGCGAGAAGTATTTGCTGGAAAGGGTGTATGTGAAGTTGATCTTGTCTTCTTTGTTATCGGTTAAAGAATAATCATCACCCTGCAAGAAACTATAATCGTAATAGGAAATCCAAGGCTTAACGGGCGTATCCTGCTCACCGCTGGTCATATCAAGTGTATTCATAGAACGGAAGGAGTCTGAGAGGATACCCAGAATACCGTTGTTGGAGTTTCCGTCCTCATCCTCAATCACAATTTTTTCTCCATCCTCAAACTCAGTGGCAAAGCCATACACGTTTTCTCGTGAGCCCGCCGAAAGAATTGCCCATTTTCCGGAATACAATTCCCATTCCTTTTCCAAAATACTGAGAAGCGATGCGTTCAGATTGATATCGAGATACAATCCAAATTCAAAATACAGTGCACCGATGATGGATTCTTCCTCTTTCCACTCCTTCTCACTCGCAGGGCGATACTTTGTGTATGTATACATAAAATATCCGTACAGCTCGGCATAAGCACCGAATTCGGCAGAAATACCAACCGAACCGATCTTGGTGGAGATAATGCCCACCTTGATCTCAACGAGAATACCGGCTTTTAATCCGATATAGCCCATTGCATAGAACTGGAATGCGAATCTTTCGTCAATCAAATCGATCTCGGACGAGCCGCTGCCCTTGCCGAAAATGCTGAACCAGTTAATATAACGCTTGCCAACCTCGTATTCCATATTGGCACCGAGAGCAACGTTAATATTCGCGCGAACTACAAAATCACCTTCAATGTTGATCTCAAAAAGGAAGAGATTGACCGGTACTTCAAAAATTTTGATCTTGCAAAGCTCAAGCCAGCCGTTATCTTCTTCGCTTAACATATCGGAGTAGCGTTCCGCAAGCTCCACAACGCCGGCACCGTAATCCTCGTCGTTCATCATACCGATATTGTTGTAAAAATCTTGCATTACATTGAGCTCGTTAGTACTTTCCATAAAGGAGATCGCATCGTCCTTTGTAAGCTCGCCGTTCATAATAAGCTCTTCTATCAGGTCGGTCTGTGCTTCCCAAAAGCCCTCAATATCCTCTCCGAGAGAATCCTCGCCAAACTTTTTATCGTATTTCTTCTTGAAATCATCTATTTTTTTAAGCGTATCCTTGCCAAGCTTATCGCCCCATGCCTCCTTGAGCTTATCAAAGAAGTCCTCGGACGGCTCCTGAGTATAGAATTTTGCCTCAAGAGAGATGGCAGTATAGCTCATTACGTCAACAGCGCTGGAAAATACAATATCGTGAATAATGGGGATAAACAACGCCCATGTAATATCTGCGTTGGCGTTGATATTAACATCGATATAAACCTCTTGCGTAAATGCCGCGCCAAGCTCGATCTTCAGGCTTCCCATTTTTCCGCCTTTACCGATATCCACTTCAAATTCAGCGCTGATTTGCAGCGTAACCTTGAGTCCGTCTTCAAAATGGCTGTTCTCGCCATCGCACGTTGTAATGTTGAATCCAATTTCAACATCATCGCCAAGCTCAAAGGAATGACCGGCACCGTATGCTTTTAACTGTTCCTCCGTAAGACGCACTCCGTTTTCATCATATACGATTATTTTGTTTTCGGCAACGTAATTAAGAAATTCTTCGCTGTTCATTACCACGCCGGAAAGATACTGTACGGCATCCTCGGCAAAGCCTGTTTCCGTAACCTGCTGTATCACTTGCTGTTCAAGTGCGCCTTGGTCGATTCCCTCAAGCATGGTATCGCCGTCAACACCATCGGAGAGGAAGAGATTGATCGAATTTTGCAGTTCTTCCTGCGAAGAGGAAACGTATGTGATCGCCGTTCCGTCAACCTTTGTTACCTTCTTATAGTAAACGGTGTCTCCTTCTCTGACAGAACCAAACGAACCAACATAGAATACGAGAAAGTCTCCAACCTTGACCGTTTCGGGAGCGTTGGTGCCGTACATAGCATAAAGTGCTACGGTATCCATATCTGCAAAATCAACGGTTCCGTCGCCTTCGGGCAGATTCAAAACCGAGAACGGAATGGTAGAAGGCAAGGAAATCAGTTTTTCCACGTCGGATTCTTCGCCTTGCATACTCATACCGCGGAAAGTAATTACGTCATCATTGATTGCTTCCACTATAATATAGGACGCGGGATCGTTTCTATAATCTCCGTTTATGTAATCACGCTCGTTCGGATGAACGCTGACATAAATACAAACGGTATCGCCAACAGAAAGCTCGGTCTGTCCGTCATACGTAAAGTTACCTGAGGTAACGTCCTCACTATTGTAAAGCACAGCGGATGTCAATATCTCACACACACTTCCGTCAGAGAGTGTGTAGTCCATATCTTCTGTGTCTTTAATATAAATAATATCCTCGTTGGTGGTGAAATTCACCACTTCTTCTTTGAATATGTAAAAAGAAGCCTCTCGGATATTTTCATTCTTGCCGTCGAAATTATATCCATCGGCAAGGATCATACGATAGGAAGCTCCCTCTTTGTATCCGCCCTTGGCTGTAACACGCCATTTGTTTTCTCCGATCTCAACAAATTCCAATTCGGGAACAGCGGAACCGTCTGCGTTGCGGAGTATAACGGCATCCTTGGGCATCAATTCACCACTGATGCGAACAATATCAAATGCGAGATCGGGCGATTGATCCTGCAAAGCATAGGCAGTAGGCATATACTCCGTGTTTCCGGAAACCTCTTGATATTTTGCATAGATCGTGATGTTTTGGATAATCGGATCGGAGCCGTAAAAAGGAGTTTCCAAAGACTCGTCGGAATACCAACCGAGGAATATAGCATTATCCTTTCTCGCATCGGGAACACGAACTGTGCCTCCCAAAACCAGCGTGATAGGTTCGATGCTATCGCCTCCGTTTGTTTCGAACGTAACGGTCACGGTTTCACCCAACGCAACTCTGTCGCCCTTTACGAATTTGACAAGGTATAAGAGATCCTTCAAATCTACAACATCGTCATCCGTAACGTCGGCTGCAATCAGATTGATTGTTACGGTTTTGTCGTCAGCAAGGTATCTTGCCAACAATTCAATATCCGTTGAATTTATAAGACCGTCATCGTTCACGTCACCGAATACGATCTGCGAACCGTCGGTCGAAGCCGAGGGCATCGTTTCCTTATACGCCCCATATTCTTCAGCCAACGCCGAAACAGGCATGGCACACACTGCCATAAGCTGTGCCAATACCAATACGATTGCGAAAAGCGACGTCAAAATTCTTCTTTTTTTCATCTGTTTTACCTCCGATTTTTGCTTCCATTTGCTGTTTGCGATAAATTTGTCCGATTTTGCAAGATATCTGCGGATTATCGAGTATTGAAAAAAATTGTATCTTATGGTATAATTATAAAGTAACAAAGAGCAGATTGCTATACTTTGCAAAAAAAATGCTGTTTTTTGCGAGGAATCTGTTTTGAAGGGGGTGGATTTTATGATACAAATCGCATTGTGTGATGATAATAGAGCGCACATTGCCAAGCTTGAAGCATTGCTGAACGAATACTTTGAGGGACACCCCGATATTCCTATAAAGATAAAAGCTTTTTCGTCTGCCGCAGAACTTTTGGAACACATAAGAATACACGACATTTTTGATCTTTATTTGCTTGATATCATTATGCCTAACGAAAACGGGATCGATTTGGGACGAAAGATTCATACGATAGATAAGGGTGGAACAATTTTCTATCTTACATCTTCGATTGATTTTGCCGTAGATGCTTTTTCGGTCAAAGCATCACAGTATCTGCTGAAACCGATTGATAAAGTGCAACTGTTTTGTGCGCTTGATTCTTTGGTAGATGAATGGCTCGGCAACCATCAAAAATTTATTACTATAAAAACACACGTAGGCATTCAAAGAATCGCAATTCGCAGCATTGTTTACGGTGAATTGATCGGTCACTGCATCCATTATCATCTCTCCGACGGATCGGAAATTGAGGGAATGAGTATAAGAACGTCTTTTCGAGATGCAATACTCTCGTTACTTGACGAACCGCGCTTTACCATGACATCGGCATCGTTTGTTGTAAACTTGTATTTCATAGAAAATATTAGCGCAGAAGGGCTTAAGCTTACAAACGGAAAATATTTACCTATATCAAGAAATCTCAAAAATGACATCGTAAATAAATGGCTTGATTTTCACCTGAAGGGAGAATAATTTATGTTAAACCTAACTCATCAATATCTAATTGATTGGTCAACTACAATTTCTATGTTTGTAGTGATAATTATGTTTTTGTTTCTTTTTGAATCTCGTTATCCCAAGAAAAAGTATTTCGCCTCTCTGATCCCGTTCTCGATTTGTTGGTTTGGGCTCAATCTGGGAATTCTTTTTGTCTGCGGAATTGAAGTTCAAGGAACATATAGTTTATTAACTGCCACTCTCCCCAGTTTAATTTATTTCTTCATTGTAGCAAAAGACAGAGGCGGACGTTTTTTCTTCACCTTTTGTTTTGTAGATACCATTATGATCTGGGTAATGATGGTTACAGGGCTTATTGATTATGCGGTTGGAAGCGAGGGGATCGTAAACTTCGTTTTGAGAATGATCGCTTTCAGTGCTATGTTGCCTATTACGTGGTTTTGGGGACGTAAACGTTATTTGAAATTGCTCCGTACCGCAAGCAAAGGTTGGTGGATATTTACCGCAATGACGGGAATTTTTTACATAACTCTTACAGTTATGGGAGGAATTCCTACCAATCTTCGTCTGCGTCCCGAGGATATGCCGTCTGCTGTTATGGTGTTGATACTGCTGCCGCTGACATATATTACGATTGTTAGACTTTTAGGGCAGCAGCAAGCCAATTTTGAAATGCGCGAACACCAAAAAGTATTTGAAATCCAAACTTCGATGATGGAACAAAGAGCCTTTGAGTTTAGGGCGGCAGAGCAAAAAATCAGAATTGAGCGTCACGACTTAAGACACCGTTTTCAAACCTTGAGCACAATGCTGAAAAACGGACAAACCGACGAAGCACTTGAGTATATCGGTGCTGCCGAAGAAGCACTTAGCGAAACCGACATCAAGCATTACTGTAGTAATCCCGTTTTAGATGCGATATTGTTGGCATATTTCTCACAGGCGAAGGAACTCGGAATCAGAGTAGAAGCAAATCTTGATATTCCGGATACGCTTCCTGTTCCTGCCGCAGATTTGTCAACCGTTTTTGCCAATGCACTCGAAAATATGATCAATGCAGTAAAGGAATTACCCGTAGAACAGAGAGTCATATTCTGCAAATGCATCAGCACCCCTTGTATGATGATCGAATTTTCCAACCCGTATGAGCGTGAAGTCGAATTTTCCTCCGATGGTTTGCCCGTTTCCGAAAAAAACAATCACGGAATAGGAACTCATTCTATAAAGGCGTTTGCAGACAAATATGATGCAATCTGTTCTTTCAAAGCAGAGAATAAAATGTTTAAATTGCAATTAGCTATTAAAAATCAAGAAACTTAAAATACTTAAGGCGGCGAGGTTTTTATCCTCACCGCCTTAAATTATTCGGCTAATGTTTCAATAGCAATCTGCATACCAAGTTTGAAAGCATATTCAAAGATTGATGCCTCCGCCAAACTCATATACTCGCTCCAACAATCGTGGAACTTTTCGAATGTTTCTTTCTGTTCGTCCGTGAAGCTCTTTTCCAAGTCCTCGTGATGCCGTGACATATATCCGAAGAATTCTTTCATTTCTTTGGAGTTAGTTCGGCTGTCCTCTTGCGGTATGATGTTTCCGTGCCAAAGTTCGTTGATAACCGACCTCATACGTATACCACCTCCCGCAAAACGATTTCTTCCGCGCAGTTGCGGATGTTGTTCATCTCGGCACCCCAACGGAGCATGTCGCGAGCTTTCAAATCCTCGTCAATACTTCTTTCGGCGGCAAGTCGGTTTATGATGCTTTCAACCATCGCTTTCGATTCAACGTTGATCTCATAGAGCCGCTGATCGAGCGTGACTTCCGAAAGAAGATTGGTGTAACGACTTTTGCGATGCGCTTTGAGATAGTTGAGGTGCAATCATCCGTACTTGCCGATCTCCTTTTGTTCGGGGAGTTCAAGCAAGGGGTAATATTGCTCGCCTCTGAGTTCATAGGTAATTCCGTTCTGTTCAATGTACTTTTCCATATGTTGCACCTTCCTTTCCTTTGGTGCTTTAAGTGTACTATAAAGACGGAAAATCTGCAAATGTGCAAAAAAGAAAAATACGAGAAACACCGAAATGTTCTCGTATCTTTCTTCGCCTTCGCAATGCTCGTAGTTCTTAATTCTCAGAAACTGTCCTTAAGAACGAGCAGCAGATGTTTGTCATATTTCGTTTCACATCGATTTTGACATAGCCAAGCAGCGGCAACAGGAGAGCATGAAACAGAAGCGTGGCATGGGCAACAATGCTTTTCAGAATTTCATAATCGCCAAGTGTGGGATTTTTGATAAAATCCACATTCGCGAACATACCAACCAGTGTTGAGACGATTCC
>JAZNCE010000040.1:0-42664 GCA_045587385.1 Eubacteriales bacterium | reverse complement strand
ATGCATTCGCCCTCGGGTGCGAGCAGTTTTGTCGCAGCAGATTTTTTTGAGCCCAAAAGCTTTTCCCGCAGGGCATACAGGCAGTATGTCCAAGGGAAACGCTGCAGGGATGGGGAAAATCTGCCCGTCAAAACCAACTTGGTTCGACTCCCGTACGGCTAGAGGAGACGTTACCATGCAATTCATGTATTGGAGTATTTCCATCGTCACCCTGATATTGACCGCTGCAGTCTTTTCTTTGACACTCAGAGAAGTACGCCGCACCGGAAAACGCGTTCGTTTTTCCATGGTGCTTTGCGCAAGCATCGTCTTGATGACGGTGGATATTCTTTGGGTGCTTTGTGAAGACAATATTCTCGTGCTGCCCTTGGCATTTGATTATGCTTTGGCGGTGCTGTACTACGTTTTAACAGGCATAGCCGCGTTTTGCTGCTATTTGTATTCGGACAGATTGCTGCGTGAGCCGGGCTCTAAAAAGCTTGAGACGGTACTATCCGTGCTCAGCATCGTTCCCACCGTCCTCAACGCAGTCATTTCCGTCATTTCCATCCCGACGGGCTGGGTATTCACCATTGATCATACAACGGGAATACACGTGCGCGGTCCGCTGTTTTCCGTGCACTTGATTGTAGCACTTTTGTATTTGGGCTTAATTGCGGTGCGCGCACTTGCCAAAACCATTATGCAAAAGGACTCGGTCGAGAGAAACCGATACCTTTCCATTGCCATGTATTCTTGCCTGATCATATGCTTGGCACCGCTCCAGATCCCTACGCCAAGCGTTCCCTTTTTGAACGTTTCCATGACGCTTGCCGCCATTCACGCTTTCTTCTTTATCAACACCTACGAACGCGGACAGATCTCCATCTATGCACAGCTGCAAGGCTTTGGACAGCTGTTTCTGAGCTCTTACTGCGTCAATTTACGCGAGGCTTCTCTGGAACGCATCAGCATCTCGGGCAACATCCGTCACTCCGCTGCTTACCGCGAATTAAAAAAATCAAACAAGCGCCCCTACGGCAAAGCAATGTACGACTACATCAAAAAGTACGTGCACCCCGATGACCGCGAGATAATGCGCGAAGCAAGCAACATCGATTATCTGCGTGAAAATCTAAACGCAGACCAGCCCTTTTACCACATTACCTATCGCCACGTTTACGAAGATATCGTCAAGTGGAACCGTATGTACGTGATCATGACCGACCGCAATGACAAAAACGACGAGGTTACCGAAGCGATCATCTGCTTTATGGACGTAAACCAAGAGCAAATGCTGCTTGCACGTTCGGACTACTTCCGCAATCTGTTTACCAAAGCAGCCACCGGTGCTTATCAACGTATCATGCAAGTCAACGTTACACGCGATGCGGTATATCATCTGCATTTTGAAAACGGCAACATTATCAAGCAGCCCACTGCAGGCAACATTGAATCGCATCTGCAAAGCTTTTCCCAAACCGTAGCTCCCGAATTCAGAGACGATGTACTCAATAATTGCCGACGCGCAATAAATCGCATTGGCTTGAATGAGGAGATCTCTTACGGCTATAAGGGATTGATTGACGGAACGGATCAGTACGGCTGGTTCGTGACCACCATTCGCGCCATGGAATATGAGGGTGACCGATTACTGATGCTGTTCATTACGGATAACACAGAAAAGATCCAGCATATTGAAATGCTGGAGGAAAAGCAGCGAAACGACCGCATGAATGCGTTTATCGTGCGCGTGCTCTCCTCTGCCGTTGAGCAGCGCAGCAACGAGACGGGTGACCACATTCACCGCGTTATGGAGCTGACGCGTGATATTCTCAACGTGCTCATGGAGAAATATCCCGAATACGGTATCGATGCCCGAGAGGCGGACAGCATTGCCAATGCTGCGGCATTGCACGATATCGGCAAGATCGCAATTCCCGATCACATCCTGCTCAAACCGGGCAAGCTGACCGACGAGGAATTTGAAAAAATGAAAAAGCACACCGTTTACGGCTGCCAAATGCTTGGCAAGTATGACAGCAACGACATGTTTTACCGCTACTGCTATGATATCTGCCGCAGCCACCACGAACGCTACGACGGGCACGGTTATCCCGACGGATTGGTTGGCGAGCAGATTCCCATCTGGGCGCAGATCGTTTCAATCGTTGACGTTTACGACGCGCTGACCAGTGACCGCTCTTACAAGAAGGCATATTCCCACGAGCAGGCGGTTGCCATGATCAACGCAGGAGAATGCGGTACGTTTTCACCCAAAATTATGGAGTGCTTTCACAACTCCATTGCAAACCGCTCATAAACCCAAGAGGCTGCGCAAGCAGCCTCTTTTTGATTGCGCAGAAATTCTCTTTACATTCGTCATAATCTGTGCTATAATATCCTCAACGACATTCCCCGGAGGATTTATGAAACGCTTGATTTCCCTTTTGGCGGTCTTGTTGGTGCTCTCGCTGTGCGCGTGCAGCGTACCCGGTGACATAGTCACCGACACTACCATGACCGACCTTGACGATACGACTGCGTCAAATGACACAACAGAGCCGGACACTGCCGCGCCCGATACAACCGCGCCGGAAACGGATGCGGACACCGAAGCCGAAACGTCTCCTGCCTGCACGCACGCCGATGCGGACGACAACGGACTTTGCGATCTCTGCACGCTTTCGGTACTGGTCAGCGTGGACTTTTATTCAGTCAACGACCTGCACGGCAAGTTTTTTGACACCGACGACCAGCCCGGTGTGGACGAGCTGACTACCTTTTTTAAGGCGATGCAAGCCACCAACCCCAACACCGTCCTGCTCTCTGCGGGGGACATGTGGCAAGGCAGCTCGGAATCGAACCTGACCAAGGGCTTGATTCTGACCGACTGGATGAACGAGCTGAATTTTGCAGCCATGACGCTGGGCAACCACGAATTCGACTGGGGCGTGGAAGCCATCCTTGCAAACGCTGAGCTTGCCGAGTTCCCCATTCTCGCGATCAATATCTACGAGCGCGATACCGACACCTTGGCTGACTACTGCACCCCCTCGGTGCTCTTAGACAAGGGCGAGGTGCAGATCGGCATTATCGGTGCCATCGGCAACTGCTATTCCTCCATCTCGGCTGACAAGGTGCAGGATTACTACTTCGTGCTGGACGATGCGCTGGCCAAACTTGTCAAGGCAGAGTCCGACGCTTTGCGCGCGCAGGGCGCGGATATCATCGTATACGCCATGCACGACGGCGGCGGTGCATATGACTACGCACTCTCAAACGGCTACGTAGACCTTGTTTTTGAGGGTCACAGCCATCAGAATTACGTCAAGAAGGACTCCGAGGGCATCTACCACCTGCAGGGCGGCGGTGATAACGACGGCATCACCCACGCAACAGCCAAGGTCAATTCCGTCACGGGCACGGTCATCGTGACCACGGCAGAATATATGCCCACCTCGCGCTATCAAAGCTTTGAGGATGACCCGATCGTGGAGCAGCTGGGGGAAAAATATGCCGATGCGCTTGCCGCAGGCAACGAAATGTTGGGATATAACGCGCAAAAGCGATACTCTGAGCAAATTTTGCAAAAGGTTGCCGACCTCTACCTTGCCTATGGGCAGCAGCGTTGGGGCGAACAGTATGATCTTGTGCTGGGCGGCGGTTTTCTCTCCGCGCGCTCCCCTTACGACCTTGACAAGGGCGAGGTGTACTACAGTGATCTGCAAATGTTGCTACCCTTTGACAACCAGATCGTGCTGTGCTCAATCAAGGGCTCGGATCTCTTGAACCGATTTATCAACACAAGCAACAACCGCTATTACATTTCGCTCAGAGCATACGGAACGGATATCAAAAACGCCATCGACCGTAACGCAACCTATTATATCATCACAGATACCTATTGCTCCTCCTACGCCGCCAACCGCCTGACCGTGATCGACACCTACGATCAGACCACCTTTGCGCGTGATTTGATTGCAGACTACATCAAGGATGGGAATTGGAGTAAGTAACACAAAAATCAAACAAGAGCCGGATCAAATCGATTCAGCTCTTGTTTCTTGTATATACCCGTAAAAGAGCGTCTTAGTACATGTGCCAAGGGCTGCCTCAAATGAAGCAGCCCCTTCTTTGTTTAGTTATTCACTTTTCTTATACCATTGCTCTTCGGGAGCTTCGATGGGTCCTGCCTCCCAGCACGCTCTGTCCTGATTGCCCAGCGCGTTGCGGAAAATGACCATTTCGCCGTTTTCCTCGTCAAAGGTGTACTCTACCGATGCATGCACGCCGTTGCCCGAGAATTTGGACTCGTAGCGGCGGAACATGCCGTCCTCTGCGGGGAAAAACCCTGTGCCCGTGCCGCGGTACTCGGTCAGCTCCCAGACGTCCTGCAAGGTATCATTCTTATAAAGCGCGGTCATTTTGACAATGCCCACACCGGGCGCAAACCAGTATTCCTTTTTGCCGCCGCGATAGCCCCAGCCGGTGCTCTCAAGTCCACGCAGATCAAAGCTGATATGTCTGCAGCCCTCGAACGTGCCAGCCTCAACCGTGACCGCGCAATCGTCAAGTACGTCAAGAGTCAGATCAACCTTGCGTCTTGGACCGCTGTAGATGAATTGCTTTTTCTCCAGGTGATAGCCGGGAATCCAAGCGTCACTCCAAAGATACCCTGCAGCATCAAAAAGAATATCGTACATGTCATTGTGCAGCACACAGAATTCATAATCCGCGCATCGGGTCATATCCTTTCCCTCAAAAGCATAGTCGTAAAGTTCATTCCAACTATAGCCCTTACCTTGATCAGCCAACGTATAGCACTTGAAGAAATTCCATCTGCCAAATTCGGCAAAGTCTGGATTTGCCTCGGGCTCGGTGTCCCAAATGCGCTGCATCACGTCGGCTGCAATGGCTGTATGCACCTTTTGACGCTTGGTTTCTGCTAACTCTGCTGCACGCTTCATGATACCGCTGACGTCACGCAACAGCCATTTGCCATCCTTGGGATAGATATAATTGTGACGCGCATTGAGAATATGACCCTGCCAGGTATCGGTATAGCCCGTAACCTGTGCAAAGTAGCCGTTGCTGACCACCGTTCTGCCTTTCTTGAAACTCGTGACTTCAAAATAATTCTCTGCCGTGTAAACGAAGGGCGAATCCTTATCCGTGCAAACGTATTCCCAGCGGTTGCCCGGGGCAAAGGGGATGATACCGTCACCACCGCAAATCTTGTATGAGCCCAGCTCCCAAGTATGCGTACTGCCAAAGCGCGTTGCAGTCTGTGCGATCAAACCAACGCCGGGACAGAATACTGTTTTGGCATGCGTTACATGATACCGACTGCCAACCATCTCGTAAACAGTACAATTTTTGAACGTACCTGCCGCCACCGTGACGGTTGCATCGTTTTCAAGGCATGTCAGTGTCATGCTGCCATCCGATGCCTTGACGCTCTGCCCCGGGAGCAGATCGGGATCATACAAAAGCCCGTCGCAAAGAGAGGTGTTCCAAAACAGAGATTCGTTGATTTCCAACGTACCGCCGCGGCTGTATCCGGGCTGCTCCCAGAAGTACAGCTTTTTGCCAACGTACTGGTAGACCTCACCGCGCGTACCGTACCCTATCCCGTCACGGTCAAACGCTTCGTTTTTGGGAGCATTTGCCTTTTTCTGCTCCACCCAAAGCGCGGATTGGGCGTTTGCATAGTACACGTCCTCGGGTGTCAGAAGCTCCAGAACCTTGCGAAACGCATCCATACCCTGCTCCGTGTGATTCTCGTCCATGCTGTAGCAGCCTTACCAGAACCACGTATAGCCCACCGCCTTGACAAAGCCGTGCTGTTCAAGCTCAGGGATCTGCGTGTCGCGCATAAACGCCAGGCGTTCCTCGCCCTTATATTTTTGGTATTCTTTGGGGATAACCGCCTGCATCACCGACTCATTACGGCTTGCAATGGCTGCTGCCTTGATTTTTGCCAGCACCTCGTCGTTTGCCTGCCCCGGCAGCCACCAGTAGCCCAACAAGAGTACGTCAGCAAGCATGTATTGCTTATCTGCCGAGTCATCCAAGCCCTCAACCGAGGACAGCACAGCACGGTACTCGGGTTCAAAGCCTGTTTTGTCATTCTTGATACGCCACAGCTTGAGGTGCTCAACCTGCTCGCGCACGCGCTGTACCAAAGTCTTGTTTTCGTCGTATTCCTTTTCGATCATACCGTATTCCTTTCTCAGTTGTCGTCTCCCCTCGCTCAGACGCCACTTGACCGTTCCGACCGGTACGGAAAGCTTTGCGGCAATCTCGGCAACAGACAGCCCACCGAAGTAATGCAGCTCGATGGCTTCGCGGATCTTGTCGCTCAAGGCCTCCACGTACAGGTGCAGTTGCTCGTCGCGCAATGCCTCTGCAACGCCTACAACGCCTGTCAGCTCATCAAGACCGCTTGCATCCTCGGCACCCAAGTCCATGGTTTCCAAAAGGTGCAGGCTGATATCCGCCGTCACGCTTCTGTAGTGAGTAACAAGGCTACGGGCGCGGTTCTTGGCAATTGAGCACACCCACGAGCCAAACCTTTCGGGATCCTTGAGTGAGGACAAATTCATCCATGCCGACACAAAGGCATCCTGCGACGCGTCCTCTGCGGAAAACGTGTTGCCCGTTACCTTATACGCCGTGCCCTTGACCGCACGCTCGTGCCGCAGCACCAGCGCATCAAACGCCTCGGAGTCACCAAGCAGGGTCATTTGTACCAAGGTTTCGTCGTTTTTCTCGTTGTACTTGTTCATGTGCGCTTCCTTTCTCGCCGTCTGTTTTTTGGGGGTTCACTTATAAGACTGCGGATTTTGGTAAAAGGTTGGGTGGATCGAAAAATTTTGTTGGAATTATTATAACACGGTTTTTGGGGCAAGTCAAGAAGCATCCATACATCCGTAGTGCGTGGGTTTGCTCCAGCCTCGCCCCCAATTCGCGCTCGCACAAACATCTTTTTTCACAAATTCTCCCTTGGTATTTTGTGCGATACTACAAGATTACATTTTCCTGCATTTTCTTTGCAAAAAAGGTTTGCAATCCGGGGCGTTTTATAGTATAATAATATGTTGAGCATGTTTCAACACATTACACATAAAAAAGAGGTAACGTATGCCGAAATACGAGGTTTTATCCCCCGAATTGGTCGCGCGCATGGCACTTGATCGCCAGGACGGCACCGCAGCACGCATGGGATACGACAACGCAAGCGTCACAAGGCGCAAAAGCATCGCCACAGACAGCGCAAGCATCTGGCGTCCCCCGTTCGTGCACGACATTGACAAAATATTGCATTGCCCCTTTTATAACAGATATACCGACAAAACGCAGGTCTTTTCCCTGATCAAAAACGACGATATCACCCGCCGCAGCCTGCACGTGCAGTTGGTTTCCCGTATTGCGCGCACCATCGGTGCGGCACTTGGGCTCAACCTTGACTTGATCGAAGCCATTGCGCTGGGACACGACATCGGTCACCCGCCCTTTGCACATTCGGGTGAGGCGTATCTTTGCGAGCTTTACCACAAGCACACGGGGCGTTTCTTCTTCCATAACGTGCACTCGGTGCGCGTGCTGGACGTCGTGTTCCCCTACAACATCAGCCTGCAGACGCTGCACGGCATTGCCACGCACAACGGCGAGGTGGAAATGATGGAATTTGAGCCGCAGCCCATAGACAGCTTTGCGGAATTTGATCGCATGATCGAGCGTTGCTACACAGAACCCGGCTATGCCAACTCCATTGTCCCCGGTACGCTGGAAGCCATTGTGGTGCGCGTTTCCGATATCATTGCTTACCTTGGCAAGGACAGACAGGACGCCGACCGCGCAGGCGTTGTGCCGGAATCGCTGTTCTATAACGAGGACATTGGCTCGATCAATGCCGAGATCATCAACAATTTGGTGGTCAACATCATTGAAAACAGCTACGGCAAGCCCTATATCGCGCTGGACAAGCGTCATTTTAAGGCACTTGTGGATTCCAAGGCTGCCAATTACCGCATGATCTACAACTATGCCGCGCCCAAGGCGAACCTTGAGGGCACGGCAAAGCCCATGATGGCAGAGATCTACGGTCAGTGCTTGGACGATCTGCGCGCGAGCAACAAGTCCTCCCCCATCTTTACGCATCACATGGACTACCTTGCGAAAATTCACTACAAGCGCACACGCCCGTACGAGCACGAGGAATACAATCAGATCGTGGTGGACTACATTGCCAGCATGACAGAGACCTACTTTGTGGAGCTGCACCGCTATCTGTTCCCCGAAAGCAAGCTGCGCGTGGAATACACAGGTTATTTTGATCGATAAATATTTGAAGGAGATATATACATGTTTGAAAAAATTCTGGAGCAGATCCGCTGCCACGACACCGTGATCATTCACCGTCACACCAATCCCGACGGTGACGCGATGGGCAGCCAGATCGGACTCAAGCACATCATTAAAGCAAACTTCCCCGACAAGCGCGTGCTGGTTGTGGGTGACCCTGCCAAGCGTTTTGCGTTTATGGAGGACAGTACCATGGACGAGGTAGCCGATGAGGACTACCGCGACGCACTTGCCATTGTGCTGGACACCTCGGCAAAAGCCCTGATCTCGGACGACCGCTACACCACGGCACACGTTTCTGCACGCATTGACCACCATTTGTTCTGCGAAACCATTGCAGACATTGAGGTCACCGATTCCTCTTACGAGAGCTGCTGCGGACTTGTGACCGAATTTGCCATCGAGAGCGGGCTTACCCTCTCCCCTCTTGCCGCCAAGTCGCTTTACACCGGTATGGTCACCGACTCGGGTCGCTTCCGCTACGATTCCACCAGCGCAAACACCTTCCGTCTTGCGTCCTTCCTAAAGCAGATTCCCTTTGACACCAACGACATTTTCCGCAATCTGTACGCGGACGACTTCTCTTTCATTCGTCTGCGCGCCTCCTTCGTGCTCAAAATTCAATTCACCGAGCACAAGGTGGGCTACATTTACACCACCAAGGAGGAGCTTGCCGCAACGGGTGCGGACACCTTTACCGTTTCACGCGGCATGGTCAACACCATGGGCGAGATTCGCGGTGTGGATATCTGGGTCAACTTTACAGAGACCGACGACGGCGTGCTTTGCGAGCTGCGCTCCTCCAAGTACAACATCAACCAAGTAGCAGTCAAGTACGGCGGCGGCGGACACATCAAGGCAAGCGGAGCTACGCTCAAGGATCGCGCCCAGGCGATGCAAATGCTTGCAGAGCTGGATGCAATGGCAGCAGGAGGTAACGAATAATGCAAGTTTTACAGCAAATTTTTGATAAAATTCAAGAATACGACCGCATCATGCTGTTCCGTCACGTGCGCAACGACGGTGACTGCGTGGGTGCGACCAAGGGTCTGAAAGCTATCATTTCCCTGACCTGGCCCGAAAAGCAGGTATATCTGATTGATGACGAGCACGCAGATTATCTGGATTTTCTTGGTGTGGACGACGCGCCCGTGGCAGACGAGCTGTACGAGGGTGCTCTCGGCATCGTGCTGGACACCGGTACGGATGCCCGCATTTCCAATAAGAAGTACGCGCTTTGCAAGGAGCTGATCAAGATCGACCACCATATCAACGTATGTCCCTACGGGGATATTGCATGGGTGGAGGAGCACGCTTCCTCTTGCTGCGAAATGATCGCCAAGTTCTACTTTGCCTTCAAGGATCAGCTCAAGATTGACACCGAGGCAGCCACCTATCTCTACACCGGTATGGTCACCGATTCGGGTCGTTTCCGTTTCCGCAGCGTGTCGGGCGACACCATGCGCATGGCGGGCATGCTGCTTGACCTTGGCATTGACACCGACGTGCTTTACGCGCACCTTTATATGCAGGATCTGGAGAGCTTCAAATTCAAATCCTACGTCTACAAGAATATGAAAATGACCGACGCGGGCGTGGCGTATCTGTACGTCAGCCGCGCAACCATGGAAAAGTACGGCCTTACACACGAGCAGGCAGCCTCTGCGGTATCTCTGATGGACTCCATTAAGGGCAGCCTGATCTGGATCATCTTTATCGAGCACGAAACCGAGATCCGCGTCAGACTGCGCTCCCGCTTTGTCACGGTCAATCAGATTGCTGAGCGTTACAACGGCGGCGGTCACGATTGCGCAAGCGGTGCAACGGTATATTCCAGACGCGAGGCAAACAAACTGGTCAAGGAAGCAGATGCGACGCTTGCCAAGTACAAGGCAGAAAACGAGGGCTGGCTGTGATGAAAATTCTGATTACAAACGACGACGGCATCAAAGCCGAGGGACTTTTGGGACTGGTCAAGTGGGCTTGCAAATACGGCGAGGTCACGGTATGCGCCCCCTTACACGAGCAAAGCGGCAAGAGTCAAGGCATTGACATTTTTCACCCCATTGCCGTAACCAAATACGATCTCTGCCCCGAGGTAGAGGCTTACGCGGTGGATTCCACCCCTGCCGATTGCGTGCGCTTTGGCATCATCGGGCTTGACAGAAAGTACGATCTGGTCATTTCCGGCATCAACCGCGGCTACAACATCGGACAGGATATCGTGTACTCCGGCACGGTCGGCTCGGTATTGGAGGCTGCCGCGCAAGGCGTGAACGGCTTGGCGATCTCCACCTCCCCTTCTACCCTGCCCGGCGCGTTGGAGCAGCTTGACTACGTGTACAAGTTCATTGAGCGCAACAATCTGTACGCACAAAACGACGTGTATAACGTCAACATTCCCGAAAATCCGCAGGGCATTCGCATCACCCACCAAGGAAAAGCGAAATACTCCGACGAATGGGTGGATATGGGCAACGGTACCTACACGCAGGTGGGTCAGTTCATTTTTGAAAATACCAAAAATCTTGACCTTGACACCGATTGCGTCATGAACGGCTACGTTTCCATCACTCCCATGCAGACCGACCGCACAAATCTGACCGTCTACAAAAAGCTCGCAGGATATCTCAATCAATAAAGAGAAGGCGTTGCACCGAGGTGCTACTCCTTTTTTATGTTGTTTTGTAATCGACCTGCAATTAAGCGAGGATATCAGTTACCAGAATGGTCAGATACTTGCCGCTGCTTGCGGTGCCGATGATGTAACCCTCAACGGAGAAGGTGTTACCTGCCTGTGCGTCAAGTGCTTCCTTGATCGCGCCTGCGGGATAAGAGAAGCTGCCTACGATGGTGCAGCCATCCATGGTGAAGTTGTAGTAGTTGCCGGAAACAGCAAGCGTACCGGTCACCTTTACGTAGATGGGAGCAATATCGGAAGCGGTTGCGTAAGCATCCAGCTCAGCTGCACTCAGCTCTACAGCGGTGGGAGTCTCGACGGTGCCGTTCTCCAGAACGGTAACCTCGGTGCCCTGACCGAACTGCTTTGCACCGCCGTAAACGGAGGTGGTACCGGAAACCTTAACCACGTCACCAACGTTGCACGAAGGAGCGGAGCCAAGGTAGATCAGCATCATGCCGGTCTCATCGGAGATCAGCAGGCTTCTGCCGGTGATACCAACAACAGTACCAACAGTCTCGTACTTGCCGTTCTCGCTTGCCTTGATCTCCTCAATGGTGGGGTAATCGGGCTTGCCCTCGGAAACTACAACGAGCTGCAGGGGGAACTGGCTGACACCGGTGTTCTCAGCGCTGATGTAGCTGGTCTTGGAACCGCTGACGGTATCGAAGTTGCTGTAAGTGCCCAGGTAGTACTGGCTCTCCTCGCCCTCAACGTTGGTTACCCATGCGTTGATATCAGCGTTGTAAACGTAAACGGAAAGTGCGGTATCCTGATAGAATACGGCGATCTTGCCACCGTCGTTCTTGGTGATGTTGATGTACTTCTTAGCGCCGTCTACCATGGTGTAGAAGGAGTAGCCATCGCCGTTTGCCTCAGCATAAACGTCGATCGCCTCTGCAGCAGCCTTGGAGGTGATCAGGTATCTGTCACCGGTTACGCCGCCGGATACGAATACGCCGTAGCCGTTGGTGCCCTGATACATATAGAGCTTGTATGCAACTTCAGCCTCGGGAGTGGTTACGGGCTCAACGGTAAAGTTGGTCGCGATCAGCATAACCTCAAACGTAGCGGTCTCGGTAGCATCGCCCAGAGTAACGGTTGCAGTCAGCTTGATGGTGGTGGTCTCTGCAGGCATGGTCAGAGTCAGCTTGCCGTCTGCAATCTTAGCAAACTCGCTGTCGGATGCCCAAGTGATGGATACTTCGGGATAGGTTGTGCCTGCTACGGGCAGATCGATCTCAGCGCCCTCGGTGAAGGTGCTCTCAAAGGTCAGGCTATCCTTTTCCAGGGTAACCTTTTCAGCATCGGATCTTTCGGGAAGTGCGAAGTTATAGAAGCAATCTACGGAAGTAGGAATGATGTAGGGTGCGCCGCTGTAGGTGATCATGATACCGGTAACGTCAGCGGTGTAGCCGTACTTTTCAGCGTGTGCTGCATCGATGGTTGCCTTGTCGTCAGCCTTCAGGGTAGTGGGGAAATCGGTTACGTAGGTTCTTACGTAGCCCTGAACGCCATTCAGCTCGAAGAACAGGTACTGGCTGGTTGCAGTTGCAAGCTCCTGACCGCCAATGGTAACGCCCTTGATTACAACAGGCATACCAACAAGCTCATTGAAGTTGGTGCCTTCAACCCACTTATCGGTGATGTCAACGGGAGCGAAGTCCTTCTTTTCAGTGTTTACAACAGTGGGAATACCGCCCTTGATCTCCATCATGCCGCTGTAAGGAGCAGCAGGACCGGAAACGCGAACGGTCATACCAACCTCGATGCCGAGATCAGCAACGGGGTCAACGTCCATCTGGTAGGAGTAGTAGCCGCCAAAGCCGCTCTCATCCAAAAGGAACAGGTGGTTTCTGGTGTTGCCTGCAGCCTTGGAGTTGATAGCAACAACGATACCCTGAATGATCAGGTTGTCGCCTTCCTTAGCAGCCTGGTACTCTTCCCAAGTAGTAACCTTGAACTTGGGAACAGTGCGGTTGAATTCCTTGGTAACGGTGTTGCCTTCTGCATCGGCAACGGTTGCGGTCAGCACGTATGCGATTTCCTCGAAAGCCTCGTCGGGAACGTCAACGGAAACGGTGCCGTCCTCGCCAACACTCAGAGTAACCTTGTCGGTGTTAACGGTCCAGGTGATAGCATAGTCAACGCCACCTACCTTAACCTTGGATACCAGAGTGTAGTCAGCAGCGGTAACGGTGGTGTCCTTGTACAGCTGACGAACGTACTCAGCTGCGTTCTCAAGGTCGGTAGGCTCCTGTGCACCGGGTGCCTCGGTGGTAACTTCTTCGGTAGTAGCATCCGTTTCGGGTGCCTCGGTGGTCTGCTGTGCAGAGGTGTCTTCCCCGCCCTCGGTATCCTTGTCGCAAGCAACAAGCAGAGCCAAAGAGCAAACAAGAACAGCTGCCAGCAAAAGCATTAAAATTCTTTTCATGATAGCTCCTTATGTGTAAATAAAATGTGTATAAGTGTATCAACCAATGGTAATATCGCCGATTGCAAATACTCTGACCTGATACTTGCCATCATAGGAATCCACGATGCCACGTACCGAGATCTTGGTGCCTGCGGGGAAAATATCCTGGGTGACCAGGTTACCCTCGGCATCGATCAGCACCTCGGTTCTGACCACGATGGTGGTGCCGTCTGCTGCCTTACAGGTAATGGACATAGCGCCCTTGTCATCGCTGGTCTCAGCGGTGGTGGTGTAAACGCTCTCAACGGTCAGATCCTTTACGGTTACCGTGCTGTAATGCGCCAGTTCCCCGTACTTGAATTCGGTGGGAGTGCTGATCTCGTTGCCATCCGCATCCTGCGTGATGACGTCCAGCGTCAGCTTTCCGTTTACGATATCTGCAGCGTTGGTCTCGCGGTAGCTCGGGCTATACCCTTCCTCGATCTTATGAATACCATCCTTGGAGAGTGCTCCGTTGGGATCCATCATATCCACGCTGTACTTGATATTGGAAATCTGCCAGGTGCCGCCCAGCTCGTAATACTGCAGCGTACCCACCATCATCACACGGTTGCCGATGCTCAGCGCCTGCATGACGTTACCGGGGGTATTGTAGCCGCAGAATACCTGCATACCGTAGTACATATCGGTTTCTGCATCGTACTCCTCCAGATAAACGGTTGCACCGCTTCTCTTGACCACGACCGCTTCAAAGCGAACCAGCTGATCCTTATAGGGCTCATAGTTGAGCTTGAGCTCCTTGAGGGTCACGTTCTGTGCGCCGCCGTAATAGAATTCGGGGTCCTTATTCTTGGAGAATACGAAAAGCTTAAGCTGCTTTGCCTGGTTGAGTGCACCCATGGTGTACTCGGAGTACGCATTATCGGCTGCGTTAGAGCCGAATGCAAGACCCTGCTGCAAAATTTCCAGATTGAGGTTGCGGTACTCGGTCATTTCTGCCGTCTTATACCATACCCAAACGAGGTATCTGCCGCCGGTGGAGTCTGCATTCCATTTGTCATTGTCGGATTCAATAATAATAGAGGTTGCCTTGGAAAGCGTTTCCTTGGTGTAGTTAGACGCCTTTTTGCCCCAAGGCTCAATAATGCCGGTGGATTCGGGGGTGTTGATACCGAGGTATCTTGCCTTGAGAATATCACCGGGCACAATGCCGGAAGGAACGTTGAAGTGCGTAGTGTCTCCGTCGATGTAGGCGTGCACGGTTACTTCCACGTTGAGTCTGCCGGAGTTTTTGTTAAATTTCAGCTGCGAAGCAAAATCAACGAATTCGGGCGTGGGAGCTGCAGTTGTCTGCTCTGCACTTTCGGTGCCTTCCGTGCTCTCGTCGGTCTCGGTTTCGGTAGCTGCAGTTGTATCCTCGGAGGTGTCGCCCTGCTTGTCGCAGGCTGCAAAGCAGCCTGCAACGGTAGCAAGAACAAGAAGAACGATCAATAATTGATAGATATTCTTCATGATTATACCTTTTTGAAAAAATCCGTGATTTGGATTACTGTGCGTTCTTGCACTCGGTAACGGCATCCTTGAATGCTTTGTCGATCATAGCGTCAACGTCATCGGTCTGCGTGGTGAAGCAGTACTGCATCAGTACGCCAACCTTGTCACGTGCTACGGAAGAGCCGTTGAATGCGGGAGATACGAAGTAAGCGTTGGACATCTCTCTGCCAACCTTAACAGCCAATGCCTGGATGTGGTCGCCGCCGTCAGCGTTGTCAAGGAAGTTCTTGTATGCGGGAACCTGGTCAACGCTCTGGATAACGGGCATGTAGCCGGAGGTCATGGAGAATGCTGCCTGGAACTCGGGGTTGGTGGTCAGGAACTTAACGAACAGCCAGGAAGCGATAACCTCCTGCTTGTTGTCGCTCTCAAAGATGCACAGGGAGGGACCCTGGGAGATAGCCTTGGGAGCTTCGGGGTTGATCTGAGGAATGGGAGCGATGCCGACCTCGAATGCATAGCCGGTGTCGGTTGCCTCGGGACGCTGGTGGATAGAACCACCGGTAGAACCGATGGACATGTAGCTGTTCTTATCGGTCAGCTCGGTGAACAAGCCCGAGGTGTAACCGCCGTACAGCTCCTGGGTGGTCAGATAGCCCTTTTCGTACCAGCCTCTGAACATCTTAACGAATACCTTGTTCTGGGGATGGTCGAACAGATAGTTGTTACCTCTCTCGGTGGAGGTGTAGGGAGAGCCGTACTGCTCGGTCATGGTGATGAACCAGTTAGCCTCGGAGTCGTAGCCAAGAGGAATGCAATCGGGGTCGATCTCAAGGATCTTCTGGCAGAGAGCCTCCATTTCCTTCCAGGTGGTAGGAACCTGCAGGTTGTGCTGCTCGAAGAAGGTCTTGTTGTAGTACAGAACCTCAGTAGACTTGGACATAGGCAGCGTGTACATGGTGCCTGCGTTATCAAATACTGCGCCCTCAGCGTAGAAGCCGGGAACGAAGTCCTTGACGGTATCCTCGGTCAGACCGAGAACGGTGGTGTTACCGAGCGCGTCGGTGATCTCAATGGTGCTGTTAATGAAGCTGTTGAGCGGTACTACTGCCTTAGCAACGTTGTAGAGCGCTACGTGGTCGGGATAGCAGTAAGCGATGTTAGGCTGGTTGCCTGCGGTCAGCTCGGTCTTGATCTGGTCACGAACTTCGTCGTAGCCGCCAACCTGAGCGTGCTCTACCGTGATGTTGGGGTACATTTCGTTGAACTTAGCAATGTACTGATCCAGAACGCCCTGGTAGGTTGCATTCATGGTGTGGGAGAAGGTGATGGTGACTTCGCTGCCGTCATAAGCAATGACGTCATACTCCAGGGGCTTCTGCACGGGAGTGTTGGTCTCGCCATTACCGGTCTCGCCCTCGGGCTGGGTGCCGGATTCTGCTTCGGTTTCGCTGGGACGCTCCGTGGGCTCGTGCTTGTCGCAGCTGACAAGTACAAACATGCTAAAGCACAGAACCATCATCAAAGCAAACGCAAGAATTCTTTTCATGGTTTGTTTCCTTTCGTTTTGTGTGTATTTTATTTTTATTTATAGACTTATTGTCAATAAATCTGATAAAGATTATCCCTTGATACCGCTTCTGGAAACGCCCTTCATAATGTACTTACGAAGGAAAATGAAGACAAGGAACAAAGGAATGGAGACTACGGTGACCGCAGCCATCTGTACGGGAATATCCGCTTCACCCGAGCCTGCATCCGTAAACGCGGAGCGCAGACCGTTGGTGATCAGCCAGAAATCTCTGTGCGCAACCAGTCTGGGCCATACGTAGGAATTCCAAGCACCCATCATTTTCAGAATGGTAATGGAGATCAGCGTAGGCAGAGACAGCGGGATCATGACCTTGCACAAATACTTGAAGTCACTTGTGCCGTCCACCTTTGCTGCCAGATACAGCTCGTTGGGGATCTGCATGAAGTTCTGCTTGAGCAGATAGATATAGAAGATGCTGACCAGGAACGGAACGATCAGTACCGAATAGCCTTCGAGCCAGTGATCGTTGTTTACCCAGTTGAATTTGTCAACCGTGATATAGTTGGTAATGGTAAACAGCTCACCGGGAATCATCATCGTGCCAAGCAATGCTGCAAACAGCGCATTCTTGCCCTTGAACTCAAGACGTGCAAACGCAAACGCCGTGATGACCGTGATGACCAAAGACAGGATGGTGGATACGATACCGACGATAACGGTATTCTTGAACAGCTTGAGCAGCTCTGCCTTGGTAAATGCCTGCAGATAGTTGCTCCAGATGATCTCCTTGGGGAACAGCGTAGGCACGGACAGCTTGTACTCTGCCAGCGACTTGAGCGAGGAAATGATCATCCAGTAGAACGGGAAGATGACGATGATCGCCATCACGATCAAAAAAGCGTACAGCGCGACCTGAGACAGAATGCTGAAAGCTCTCTGCTTTGCGGTCATCTGCTTCATATCTCTTTCCTGCATGGTGGAGATGGAGCTTTCGGGTCTGTCTGCTACGGGAAGCTTGAGCAGCTCTGCAGCATACTCAATTCCCTCTTTCATGGTCTTGTTGATCAGCAGACGTGCAGCCAGGCAAAATGCCAGCGCAGTCAGCGTGTACAGAGCAAGAGGCAGGAGCGCACCGATCACGTCAGCCATGAACGCCTGGTCCGCTGCCTTCATGGCAAGCGTACTGTTGCGGATGCAGATCAGCGAAGCAAGCAAGCTGACGCCGCTGACGCAGCCCATTGCGATCTTGGCGATATACAGGAGCTGATCGTACTTCTCGTAAGGAGCAAGCTGCTCAGCTTCATACATCTTCTTGCCCAACAGCCTCTGTGCTGCCTCGTATCTTGCATCAAACGAGGGCTCGCCGAACAGATGCTCGGGCGGATACACGAACGCAAGAACGGCAGTGCCCAGACAAACCGTGCAGAACAAATACACGGGTGCGATCGAAAGCCAGCTTGCCATCGTGATCTTTCCCTGCTCCAAGGGCGCGGTGTTGGTCATGGAAAGAATGCCTGCTACCAGAACGGTAATCAGGGCAAGTGCTGCCGTTACCAAAAACGTAATGGCAAGCACGCGGTGGAGGATGCGAATCTTTTCTTTTGTCATTTCTTTATCCTCCTTTGATTAATAATGGGTCTTTTTCTTGCTGACCGCAAGGTTGACAAGGGTCACCGCGAAGATCAGTAAGAACAGCAAGAGTGCGGCTGCGGATGCAATACCCTCTGCGTTACCAAGGTTATCGTAAATATAACCTACCATGGTCTGCAGTACGGGCGTGCCCACCGATGCTCCGGGAGGCTGCATGCGTTCACCGAAGATACCGACGATGCTGGTGTATTCCTTAAATCCGCCGATAAAGCCGGTGATCACGACGTACGCGATCATGGGAGAAAGCAGCGGCACGGTAATACGGGTAAATACTCTCCACTTGGGAGTCGAGTCGATCTTGGCAGCATCGTAATACTGCTTGTTGACGCTCTGCAAGCCGCCAAGCAGGATCAGGATCTTGAAGGGCAGCGCGTTCCAAACGATATAAATGATCATAACTGCCATATTAGCCCAGTACGTAGAGCCCTGGTTGATCCAGTTGATGGGGTCCATGCCAAACCAGCCGATGACGGTATTGATAATACCGACCGAGGTGCTGGCGGCAATATCGGAGGTGTTGACACCGACGATGTTAAACATTGCTGCAAATACCATACCGATCGCGATCGAGTTGGTCACGTACGGCAAGAAGAAGATGGTTTGCAGCAGACGGCGGAAGGGCTTGATCGCGTTCAGACATACTGCAATCAGCAGTGCTAAGAAGGTGGAGAGCGGAACGGTCAGCACGCAAAGCAGCACCGTGTTCTGCATGATCAGCCAGAAGCCGTCGTAATTGATGACCGCCTTGAAGTTGGCAAGACCAAATTCATAATCATAATCTCCGCTGATGCTCTCCGAGATCTTATAGGTGGCATAACCGCCGAACTTAACCGGCTTCTCTGTTCTGTTTACAACCTCCACCTGGTTACCGTTTTCATCCAAAATGGTAACGACCTCTTCCACGATCTCAAACTCCACAGGCATATCCGGATCCCAACGGACCGTGAATGCCATGCGCAGGGTGTTAACGATCGGCCATGCGGTAAAGATCAGCAACAGAATGATCGCGGGAAGCAGGTAGAGCCAGGCTTTCCATTGATGTTTGCTATCTACCATGGTATCCTCCTCAGAAACGGATTCTTTCCTCGGTCTCGGCGTCAAAGATAAACACCTTATGAGGCTTCAGAGAATATGCAATGGTAGGATTAGAAAGATCTACCTTATAATCGGAATTGATGATAGAGCGAACCAAGGGGTTAACGGAAGAGGTGTGCTCACAAACCACGCTCATGTCTCTACCCATCACCTCAACGTTCTTGAGATCGCAAACGAAGGGACCGTTCTCCTCGGGAACAAAGCCCTCGGGACGAATGCCCACAAATACCTCACGGTCAGCAACACCGGGAACGTCCAATACGGCGTTATCGCCCAGAATCAGCTTCTCACCCTCTACTCTTCCCTTGAATACGTTGATGGGAGGAGTGCCGAGGAACTTGGCAACGAACAGGTTTGCGGGGTCGTCGTACACCTCCTGCGGTGCACCGATCTGCTGTACTACGCCAAGCTTCATAACGACGATCATATCGGAAATGGACATTGCCTCTTCCTGGTCGTGCGTGACGAATACAGTGGTAATACCGGTCTCCTTCTGGATACGGCGGATCTCTTCTCTGGTCTGCAGACGCAGTCTTGCATCCAGGTTAGAAAGCGGCTCGTCCAAAAGCAGCACGCGGGGCATCTTGACCAAAGCTCTTGCAATTGCAACTCTCTGCTGCTGACCGCCCGACATTTCGCTGGGCTTACGGTCCATCAGATCCTCGATCTGTACCAGCTTTGCTGCCTCGTATGCACGCTCCAGCATCTGCTCCTTGGTCATCTTGTCCTTACCCTTGAGGTTCTGCAAGGGGAACATGATGTTCTGCTTGACCGTCATGTGGGGGTAAAGCGCGTAGTTCTGGAATACAAGTCCTACGCCGCGGTTTTCGGGAGAAAGTGTTGTTACATCCTCTTCACCAAAGAAAATCTGTCCGCCGGAGGGCTTCTGCAAGCCGCTGATCATGTAAAGAGTGGTACTCTTTCCGCAACCGGAAGGACCAAGCAAGCCAACCAGCTTACCGTCGGGAATGGTAAAGGTAAAATCGTTGACCGCGATGACCTCACCGCCCGTCTTCTTATTGCGACTGGGGAAGATTTTCGTTAGATTTCGTAATTCGACTTTCATGTCATCTAACCTCCATATTATATATATACTTTTTTAGTATCGACTCAATAGGATGAATTTGCCACGTTTTCCTCGTGGATCTTCTTTTTGTAATCAAGCAATGCCTGCTCACTCTCAAACACCATCTGCGTGGAAAGATCCACAACGCATGTGTCCGAAACAAGATCGTGCAAGGGCGATCTTGTACGCGTTGCCAGCACGGCAATGACCTCAAGCAACAAAAGACCCAAGATCACAACAGGACCGACAATGCCGATAATACCGAAGAACATCATGATCACCACAAACAAGGGCAACACGGTCTCAATGGTATATTTACCAAACAGCATGCGCACAAACAGCACAAAAGGCTTTGCCTTGACCGTATTGGTGCGGATAACGCCGATGGAAAACAGCTTTTTGCCAAGCGTTTGTCCGTTGCCGAAAATCATGGGCACGGCAAATTCCAAAATTGCATATGCAGCAAAGGTGCTGACAAGGCAGATCACCAAAGAATAATTCAGCAAAAGGAAGGTAGCCGTCTGCACGTCCTTATCCTTGCTCAACGCCTCGTCTGCTTTGTGATAGATCTCCTTTTGTGCCTCGGACATCTTCTCATAGCCAAGGGTGAGATCCAGCTTGCAGCTGATACCGTGCTCTTGCTCATACGCAGCCTCTGCCGCCGCTATATGCTCGGTTTTTTTGGTCTGAATGACCTCGATGTGCGTATCGTAATGCATCAAGGTCGACATCAGGGCAGCAACGCCCACCACGACCACGAGCATGATCACCAGATCGAAAAGAAACGCAGACGCTCTTTTCCAAAAGCTTGCTTTTTGCAGATCGTATATCATTTTGTTGCGCTCCTTTTTCAAAAACTTGTGCGTATTTTTTCTCTGATAGCCGCACATACCCATACTACTATATCATATCACATCTTGCGACAAAACACAACACTTTTTTGCAATATTATTCTGCCATTTTTCACTTTCGGTGAATTCCACAAAATACTACGACATTCCGCGATATATTGTTTCAACATTTTTTCTCAATAAGAAGCAAAGACACCTGCCCTTCCCTTGTTCGGGGCTGCAGGTGCCTTGTAAATTCAGTATATTCAAGCAAAATTTTCAATCATATCCAAAAGCTGCGCAGGCGTTTTTGCGACAGCCTCGGCACCCTTGCCGTACAACACCTCGGCAGGGCGGTAGCCCCAGCACACGTCAATGGCGTGCATGCCCGCGTTAAGAGCAGTTTTAACGTCCACGTCGCTGTCGCCGATATACGCGCATTCGTGCGGCTCTACACCCATCATGCGCGCCAGCATGAGCGGCACGGCAGGGTCGGGCTTGGGCGCGCGATCCGTGCGAAAGCCCTCGGCAGCGACAAACGTACCTTCGGGAAAGAGCTGCGCGACCAACGCCTTGACGAATTCATCCTGCTTATTGGAATTGACCGCTAAGGGGTACTTCCCTTTCAGCTGTGCGATCAGCGCGGGAATGCCTTCGTAAGTCGTATCGGTGTGCATGTACACCTCGGCATAATGACGGTTATACGCCGCGTACAGCGCATCAACGCGCGTATCGTCCTCGCGGTATTTTGCAGGCAGCGCATATTTAGCGTAATCTCTCGCGCCCATGTTGATAAATTCGTAAACCTGTGCCTCGCTTATCTCGGGATATCCCAGCTCGGCAAGTGCTAAATTCATGCCCTCGGCAATGGCGGGCAGCGTATGTGCCAGCGTGCCGTCCAGGTCAAATATCAATGCTTTTAACATTCTGTCAATCTCTCTTTCTCTTCATGCAAAGTGCGGCTGCAGGCAGTGCCATCAGCAAAGCGGCGTACACGATCGATTTGCAGCCCTGCTTCTCTGCGGGCGCATCGGGTTCTTCGGTCGTATCAAAAGTAGATTCTTCGGACACGGGTTCTGTCGTAACAGGCTCATACTCCGGCTCTGATCCCGCGTTATCCGAGGTGCTGACGTAGCTGTACTTGAAACGCATACCGGGAGCAACGTCACCCGAGGTATAAAAATCAAGAATGTCACCGCTGAACGTCGTATATTCCCAAGTACCGTCCGCTCTCTGCGTGCCTGTATCGGCAGCATCATGCACGTTGTCCGTCCATGCAAAGTTGACCGTAAAATCATATCCCACAAGCCCCAGCATGCTCTTGGGAATGGCGACCTGCATATACTTGCCTTCCACCGTGTAGGAAACCTTGCCGACGACCTCGGTATCGTAGCCGTTGCCCGTAAATCTTTCCAAGATTGCCTCGGTTGCGGTGGGCGAGGTCTTGCCCAGCACGTACTCGAAGGTTTCCCAGCCTTGATTTTGCTGATCCGTATCCAGATACAGCACCATCCACAAGGGATCGGTATAGGGCGTGATATCCTCTGCGCACTCCACGTAGAAATATACGTAGCCGTCCGTGTAGCTGCCGTCCCTTGCCACGCGCGCGCCGATAATGTCATTTCTGCCGGAAAATTCTGTATAGTATTTCGAGCCATACCCCTTTGCATCGCGGTGTCCCGTGTTGCCTATGTAGGCAGCATAGTAAGGCTCAACGTCATTCCATTGCGCTGCCCCCGCGCCAATGTCAATGGTCTTTGCCCGGCTGGGTGTCGGAATGGGTCTTGCACCTCCAAAGCGTCTGGAGGCATTGACCAGCTGATAATAGTAATGATCCTTCAGATCCCCGCGGCTGGGCTCAACGTCACGGCTGTGCTCGTCGTCAAACTGGTCGGGAAAACCGTTGGGCGTATTGCTCCAGTTCTCGTTTCTGCCCGCGGTCCATTCGTTCCAGCCCGTGATAAACAGCACCTTGGGATCTTGCTGTATAGCATAGTCAAGCTGCTCTGCAAACTGATATCCCCACAGCTTGGCATCGGGCTCGGTGCGGTAGCCCTTTGAGGTATAGGAGCGTCCCATTGCGTCGGGATGATTCATGGCAACCATGCTATCGGTCACGTAGGAGTGGTTGATTGCCACGCCTGCGGTCATCTGCTCCCAATTCTGCTGCTTCTTATCCTTGGTGGAGGTATAGTATGCCGCCTGCGGGTAGGTAGAGAGCCAGCCCCACTGCAGCTTTTGCGTATTCTTCACCGTATATCCCGGCTGCCCTGCACGGAAGGTAAAGAAATCCTTGATCTCCACGTTCAGACCGGACGAAGCAGACAGATTGCTCGAATGCGCCATGAGCATGGGCTTGCCGTCCAGATAATACCAAAGGCTGTGGTATTTATCGGAGCGGTAGATATCCAGATACAAGGATTCCAGCTGCTCCAGCGAGCCCGTATTCGGTCCAAACGGCAGCATAAAGGAAACTTTAGGGGTATTCATGCCGTTTTGCTGCATCGCGGACCAGGTTTCGTACAGCGGCACGTAGCTGGATTTCCAGGTAAAGTTGCCGTTGGTGTTATCGGTAAAGATAACGTCAACGCCTGCGTTGGTCAACATTTCGGCGTGCTTGCGCAGCACCCATGCATCATCGGTGCGGTAAAAGCCGAACAGCGGCTCATTCCAGAAAAACGCCGTGCCCGAGGTAGGCCAGCCCTTGTGGAAATAATCGTTGATCGCCTCGGGATACTCGGTGGTAAAGGCGGTGTTGTTGAAGGGCTCGTTCCCTGCAAGATCCACGTGCCAGGTCCAATAGAAGATTGCAAGCGTTTTGTCTTGCTTGAGATCTCCCACCTCGGCATTGGTCAGCGACACTCTGCCAAGTCCGTCGGTAAATACCCAGGTGTCGGGCATGACCTCGTGCGTATAGCGCAAGCTGTCCTCGGGAAAAACGTACTCGTCGGGGGTTGCGTGTCCCGTGTATGCCTGCTCTTGCGAGGACGCTTGATAAAAAGGCGTTTCGGGCGTTTGGGTAAAGGAAACTGTGATCTCGAGATCCCCCGTTTTTTCCGCACCGTCCTGCACCACGTAGCCCTTGGAAATCTTTGCGGGATACAGCCACGTACCAACAGACCCCTCCGCGTCCTTGATGCAGAACAGGTACTCGCCTGCGGGCTGCTCGTCAAAGGAAAGCGTATAGGTCTGACAGTCGCGCACGTTTTCAAACCGCGCCTGCGCGATAGGCTCAGCTGCCACCGTTTTGTCATACGTTTCATTCCATGCATAAAGCGCCAGCGTGGCGTCCGAATCGGTCGTACTCCAGGTGGGCAGACAGTATGCAAGCCCGTTAAAGGCTGCGCCAAGGTTCAAATGCGCGCCGTACACCTCACCGGGATGCACCTGATGTGCGGATTTTTGGCTATCCGCAGTGGGATCATAAGCCTTGATCTTGGTGGGATTATTGCTTACAATAGGGCTCTGCTCTGCCATAATGGGCAATACGGCACACGCAAACAGTAGGATCATCAGTATAAAGGCCACTGCTCTTTTCATAAAAACCTCCCAAAATCACAAATTCGGTAAACTCTCGGATCGTCTTTCATACGTTTCGCGCGGTTTGAGGGGCAGCTCACAGATCATGGCGGTCACCGCGCCATCCATTTCCTCATAGGTCTTGGCTTGCTGCAAGCGCCTGATGTACTTTTTATCCTGCTCGAACGTCCCGCTCATAAGCAGCCATATCTCCTTCATGCGTCCCGAGGTGGCGTAATCCCCCAAAATGACGCGATAACGGTCGGTCAGCTCGCGGTGAAATTCCATCATCAAGGCACGCGTGATCGGCTTGCCCGAAAGCAGCGCAGGGCAAGACAAGAGTCCCCTGCCCAGCATGATCGCCCCTGTCTTCGGGAAACGCTCGGCAATATACGCGGCATCCGCGCGTGTGCTGACGTTTCCGTTGTAGCACAAAGGAATATCCGTATTTTTGCAAACGTACTCGTAAGCGTCCAGATGCGGCACGCCGCGGTACATTTCCTTACCCGTTCGAGGATGTACGGTCAACTCCTTGACGGGATATTTGTTATAAATGGCAAGAACATCCTCCAGCTCGTCCGCATCCTGATAGCCGATACGGGTTTTGATGGAAATATCAATGGGGCAAGCGGCATAGATGCGGTCAAGAAACTGCTCCAGCATATCGGTTTCCGCCAGCAAGCCCGATCCCTTTTTCTTTGCCGTGACCGTACCCGACGGGCAGCCGAGATTGAGATTGACCTCGCCATATCCGCGCGCTGCAATCTCCCCGGACATCCACAAAAAGTCATCCGCATTTTTGCAAAGCAGCTGCGGCACGGTGGACGCGGGATTGTTTGCGGGATCCAGCTCGCGTACTTCGCGCGGTGTCAGTCTATGTACCTCGGTAGGCGAGAGAAACGGTGTATAATAGCGGTCCACTCCGCCAAAGATTTTATGGTGTACCGTGCGGTACACGCTGTCTGTCAACCCCTCCATGGGGGCAAGATAATATTTCATAAGCAATCCTTTTTATCTTTGTTGCTTTTATTGTAACACACCGCACGCGTTTTTGCAACAATAACCCGCATTTTTTCGGCGCATTTCGCCTTCATCCATAAACAATTTGTGAATTTACAGAAAAAGGCATTGCGCTTTTGCGCTTTTTGTGTTATATTAGTAAGGTATCACCAATCCCCTTGCGCGTCAAGGGATGAAAGGAGCACAATATGGAAAACAATAACAGCACCCGTACCATCGTTCTGACCGCGATCATCAGCGCAGTTTCCGCTGCAGCACTGACCGCAGGCATTATTTTTGCCGTACAGAACAGACACAAGATCAAGGCTGCCGCTATCCGCGTCAAGGATAAGAGCGTAGCCGTTGCCAACAATCTCAAGGCAAAGCTTAAGAAAAAGAAGAACGTGGACATCAGCCTGGACGAGACCTACGATATCCCCGAAGAGCTGAGCTTCGAAGAGAACGACGCTGACCTTGAAATCCTGACCGTTGAAGACTAATGACAAATAAAAGCTGCCATCGGTTACGATGGCAGCTTTTATTTTATGATTTGCCTTTCCCAAACAGCCCCTGCACGCTCTCCAGTATCTTGAAGCGTATGCGGTACTTGACGTTGTCGGTCTCTGTGATCACGCGATACTGCTCTCCCGTCAAGCCCACCGAGATAAAGGCGTCCTCGTTGCTTTGGTCGTCATTTGCGCTTGCCGCAGACAGACAGAGCGGCGGAAACAGCACGCACCACCAGTTCTGCCCCTCTGCCTCGCCGATACATACGCGCAAGGACACGTAGGTGCCGCCGGGGAAGCAGCAATTCTCATAGCTGCGCGTGGGGTACTCCTCCTTGCCGAGCAGCACGCTGACGGGGTAATCGTATCCCTGCTCTTTTACAATCGCCTGCGCGGCTGACGCGATCTCGTCGGAATGCTCCTTCAAAATACGCTCCGCCTGCTCGCGGCTTGAGCAGCCTTCCAGCAGCGGTGCCGTCACGCGCAGCACCTCGTCGCGCACCAAAAGCTTGAGGGCTTGATCCTCGTCCGTGTCCGAATTTGCCAGCACGTGCAACCGCACCACGCTCTCGTAGATCTCCTGCTCACCGTGAATGGGCAACACGCTGAAAATTCCCAATAATAACAGCAAAATAATGCCTCCCGTAAGTATTCTCTGATACCTGCACATAAAAATATCCTTCCCTTTGATCATATTTTTGCCTCTCGACAAGCCTATGATTACCCCGGGAAGGATATTTTATTCATGCAAAAAACGAATTTATTGCTCTTCGTTCTCTTCCAGCACTTCGTCGTGGAACTCAATGTTCTCTAAGATCTTGGCAATGCGCGCGCCGTGCTCGACCGATGCGTCCTCAATAAAGGTCAGCTCGGGCGTCATGCGCAAGTTGAGTGTCTTTGCCAGCTGCGTGCGCATATAGCCGCTTGCCTGGCGCAGTCCCTTTGCCACGTCCTTTTTATTGCCCGAAAGGCAGGAATAATATACCTTTGCATACTTGAGATCGGGTGTCGTATCCACCGCGGTGACGCTGATAAACGCATCGCTGACGCGAGGATCCTTGACGCCGCGCAAAATGACCATCAGCTCCTTTTGCATCTCATCGTTGATTCTGCCTCTTCTGTAATTCGCCATAATTTCTCCTTAAATTTGTTTTGCGGTCTTATTGTAACATAAAGATTTGCGCTTGTCAATCATTTTTTATTCGGTGCGCAGACAAAATGCAAACGCGGGCAGGTTGTTGCCGTTCCGCAGATCGGCATACTCGATCGACGCGCGAATGGAATAGGCGTAGGAAACCACACTTGCATCCGCGCCCTCGGGCACGTCCACGGTAACACAGCCGCGTGTTTCAATGACGGCGCGTGCAGGCACGTCCGCGCCCTTGGGACCTACGCGAAAGCCCTTGACCTCTGCCCCGATACTGTCGCGCGGCGACTGCCCCAGCACGCAAAGTCCGTCACCGATGTCGGTAAAGCACACCGTGATCTGCTTGCCGTCCGCCGATTTCTGCGCCGTAGTGGGCTTGGGTGCGCGTGCCTCATATTCCCCACCGATGCGGTATTCACGCGCAAGGGCTAACTTGGCAATACGCATGGCAAGCTCGTATTTACGGGGAGAATGCGCAAAATCGGGGTGTCCGTCGGGTGCACCGAGATCCATGGCGGGGGTCAGCGTGTAGTTAGGGATCGTGGCAAGCGCATCCAACTGCTTGACGCGCACGGTATCAAGCGCGGGAAAATAGGTGGCGCACTCGTCGCGGTAGTCGGAAAGCTGCACGTTATAGAACGGGAACTCCTGCCCAAAGCGGGCGCGCTCGTCTGCAACCAGTGCGGCAAGCTCCTTGTCGTACAAGGGAGCGCGATCCGGGAAGCAGCCCTCGCTCTCCCCTTGGAAGAAGATTTGTCCCTTAAATTGCAGCGGCACGAAGGGATGAATGAGAGAGTTGTAAAAGCCGCCAAGCGGTACTGCCACCGTAGTGGTATAGCCCAGCTCTGCCGCCAACTCTGCGGGCATCAGTTCACGAATGCAAGCACCGCCCGCTGCCATCATGATAAGACCAACGGGTGCGTCAATATAGCGCAAAAGCTCCTTGCCGAAAAACCAGCCGATCGCGGAAAACTCGCGTGCAGCATCCTCCAGCGGCAGCTTCCAGCACCAATCGGGATTGATAACGTCGGGCTGCGGCTCACCGCACTTGTCCTGATGCTCAAAGGCATACTGGCGAGTCTGCGCGAACAGGCGCAGCGGCTCGTCCTTATCGTACCATTGCTCGGGTGCCCAATCAAAGCAAGAGGAAAGATTATGCTCTGCATTGGACTGACCGCCGATCAGCCACACGTCGCCCACCAGCACGTCCTCGAGCACCGCGCTGTGTCCGCGGTCGTCGTAAATGCTCATGAGCTTGCCCTCCCATACCGCACTGTGCGGTACGAAGCGCAAGGTCCACTTTCCCTGCTCCGTGACGGTTGCGCTGACGCGCTCGCCCATAAATTCGCCCGTGACCGTTGAACCCGGCGTATCCGAAAAGCCCCAGATGCGGATGGGTCGCTCGCGCTGCAGCACCATGTGCGAGCCAAACGCGCCCGACACCTTAAATTCCGGGCAAGTCCAGTTGGACGCAAGTGCTTGCAGCTGTTTTTGCTCTTGTGACGGTAAAGCCATTTTGTTTTCCATAAAAGTCCTCAATTCTCTGCTGCTTGTTGGTAGCAGGTATATAATTCGTCGGCAAGCGCAGCCATTGCTTGCGCGTTTGCCTTTTCCACTTGTCTGTCGTAGGTCACAAGACCGTTGGTTTCATCCTCCACGTCCGAAATCTGCGTCAGCACGGCTGCGCAAAGACCGCTCTTTTCGATAGCGGGCATGATCTGCTCGCGGTAGAGTGCCTCGGTCGCCTTCTGCCACGCTTCGGGGGTGGGGTAGGTGGAATATCCGTAATTGTTGTCGGGATTGAAGATATGCCCCTCGACGCGGCAAGCGTAGCCGCCAAACTCGGAGAGCACCACGGGGCGGTCACCCCAAGGCTTGATATTGATCTTTTTGAAGTAAATGTGCTCACTCTGCACGTCGCTCTTACGCTCCCAGAACCAGCCCGAGGTGGTGTCCCACACGCGAGAGGGGTCAAGTGCCTTGAGCACGACGTAAGTTCCATCCGCTTCAAACTGTCCCCATCCCTCGTTGAAAATGGTATAATAGCACACGCCGGGGTGGTTATGAAGCAGCCGCACTGTGTTCGTGCTCTCTGTAAAGAAGGCTTTCTTGCGGCGCTTGGTCGCCTTATGGGTAATGCCGCGCTTAAAGCCGATCGTAGGCAGCGCGGTGTCCACAAGAAAGCTGTAATCGCCGCTGTTGACCATGTCCTGAAATACGACCATGCCGAGCTTGTCGCACAGATAATAGAAAATCTGCGGCTCGATCTTGATATGCTTGCGCAGCATATTAAAGCCCATTTTCTTGGCGGTCAGAATGTCATTTTCATAGCCCTTTGGGCTGCCCGGCAGGTAGATACCGTCCGGGAAATACCCTTGGTCGAGCAGACCGTGGAAGAAATACGGCTTGCCGTTGAGGTATATGCGCGGTGTTTCGCCCACTTTGGCGACTTCCACCGTGCGCAGCGCGAAATAGGACTTGACCGTATCTTGTCCCGAGGTCAAGGCAAACTCGTACAAATACGGGTTTTCGGGCGACCAAAGCATAGCGGTCTTGGGCGTATACGTGTAAGAATTGCCCGTAAAGGTCACGGTATCCGCACCGTCGGGCGTTTGTACGGTCATGGTATAGTCGCCCGTGCCGCCCATGATATCGATTTTCACAGAATCAAGCGCGGGCGTCAAACGGATATTTTCGATATACGCGTCGGGCACCTGCTCCAGCCATACGGGCTGCCAGACACCGCTTATGGGCGTGTACCACATACCGCCGCGATCCACTCTCTGCTTGCCCCAGCCAAAACTATGATTAAGCGTGTCGGACACTTGCACGGCAATGCTGTTTTTTCCGTTTTTGACCAACGCAGTGATATCCACGTCAAAAGGCAGATATCCGCCCTCATGACAGCTTATCTCTTCACCGTTCACAATCACGGTGCAAACCTGATCTACCGCGCCAAAGTGCAAAAGCACCTTGCCGTTGGATTTTTGCAGTTCAAAGTCACGCTCATATAGCCATTCCTCACCCTTGCCAAGCGCGCGTTCAATGCCCGAAAGTCTGCTCTCGGGTGGGAACGGTACACGGATCTTTCCGACAGGCTCTATTCCCTTTTTGCCAATTACCGAAAGCTCCCATTCCCCGCAAAGGCTCTGCCAGCACTCGCGGCGCATCGAGGGGCGGGGATATTCCTTCTCCCACGCGTTGGGATCATCCTCAAAGGGCGTGTGCAGCTCTTGCAGGCGGGGCTGCTTTTTGTCCTTGATCAGCACGATCAAAAGCAGCACGACGGCTGCCACGACCAGCGCGGCAAGGAAGATATTAGCGTTCGGTACAAAGGATTCGGTACCGTCACCGTTAACGATTTTCTCGGCGTTTGCCAGCACCATCTCACCGATCCAAGGACCGATAACGCCCGGCAGCAGCACCTGCGCAAAGATGCGCACGCCCTGCAATCTACCCGCTTTGCCTGCAGGGGTCAGATCGCGGATCTTTGCCCCGAACACGGCTGCACCGCAAAGGTACCCGCACATCATCAGCAGCGAGCCTATAAAGACAAGCAGCTTGGTGCGGAACACAAACAACATGACAAAGCCCGCGCACAGCCAAAGCATGGCAAGAATGCCCGTGAGCTTAAAGCCCTTTTTATCGTATACCCTGCCCCACAGCGCGGTGGCAACCGACGCAAGAATGATGGCAGGTGCCATGACAAACACGTAATCCGCCATGCCCAGCGAGATCTCATAATAGATAATGAGATACGGCATAAAGATCTGTATTGCGATATTGAACAGCACGAATACCGCCAGATACACGTACAGCTTTGCGTGCTGCCCTACGGTTGACGGGCGGAAGCCGTAAAACACGGTGGAAAAATAGCCGTCGGACGAGGGCTTGATATCGGGGTCGCGGATCAGGAAAAAGCCCAGCACACCTACCGCCAGCACCACGCCGCCGATGATGCAGAACATAATGGTCCAATATTTGGGCATGTCCTGCGTGATGTGCGCAGGCATGAGCATCATGCCGCCAAACACAAACAAAATGGCGATCAGCGGCATCATGGCGTTCAGCCCCTCGGCAGCACCGCGATTCTTCTCGGTGGTGGAGTCGGTCAGCCACGCGTTAAACGCCGCATCGTTTGCCGTTGAACCGAAGAAGGTCATCAGACAGTCCAGCACCACGGTCAACGAAACACCTACGGCAGCGGCAGATACGGTCATGGGCACGATCGCGCTGATGACGTCCATACGCACAGCGGCAAAGCACAGAATGGATACGCCCCAAATCACGTAGCCGCCCGCGATGAACAGGCGACGCTTGCCGATCTTATCCGAAAGCGCCCCCATAAACACCGTGGTCAGCGTTGCCGCCACGGCAGACGCGCTCACCATCAGACGAATATCCCCCGCAGAGGCGGCAAACATTTTATAGATAAATACGTTGAGGTACATATTCTCGACCACCCATGCGATCTGTCCCAAGAGACCGAACAGCACGAGTGCGAGATAGAATTTACCCTTGTTTTTCTCTTTCATAGTCTGTTATCTCCTTACGCGGAAATGGGGTGACGCGACGCGTCACCCCGTTATTTTATCTGCCTACGGCGTTGAGAATCGATACAACGACCAAAACGCCCGTTGCGCTCGTGGCAAGCAGCAAAACGCCTTGTACTGCAAGCACGGCAGCAGAAATCAATCCGATCCATACAGGTTTCATAAACATAGTCCTTTCTTATTCGCAGATCGCCTCAAGCAGCTTCATACGCGCTGCATCAAGGTTTTCTGCATCGTCGGTAAAGTCCTCAAACGTGCGTGCAACCGAAAGGCTGATCGCCTTTGCCGCTGCAGCGTCCTTTTGTGCAAGCATATGCAGAAGCTCCCAATCGTAAATTCCTTCACGCGTTGCCACACCGCGATTGGAGTGCAGCACGTCAAAGTGCTCCACGTCGGGATACACGATATAACCGTCACCCTTATATCTTGCCGCGGGCTGAATCCCGTAAATGGTCTTCTCTCCCCAGTAATTAAAGCCCCAGTGTAAAAATCCGGTAATGTCCTGCGAATAGCACGCCCATTTGATCAGACGGCTATAGGAATGCGGCAGGTCGATAAACTTATTGAGCCACCAGTTCTCCTCGGGGAAGCAGCAGCTGTAGCACCAAACCGTATCTCCCGCCTTTTGTCTTTCGCGGTAGAAAAACGGGTCGGACGCGTACACCTCAAGTCTGGGCACGTACTGGTTGCACTCCCCTGCCAGCTGCACCGCGATCGCATGCGTATCCAGCGGCTCACCGCAAGGCACACCGGGACAAACCTCGGCAGCAATCTTTCTTGCCCATTTCCAATAATCGGGCAGGTGCGGCTCGTCCTGCAGGCGCAACACCAACATGGAAAGCCACCCCTTCTCGCTAAAGTGCTTGTAAATACCGCCCCAGAAATTTCTTGCCCATTGCTCTGCATCCGACGTACCGATCTCAAAACGTACGATCTTTCCCTGCTCGTCAAAGCAAGTCACGGTGTTGCCGAACACGGGCGCGATCTGCGCGCACATGGTCAGATAGCGGAAGCTGCCTTCCTGCAAAAACAGCTCAATAAAGCGGTCAAGCAGCGTATAGTCGAAGTGCCACTCGGTTGCGCTGACGCGATGCGAGCCCGCGTCAATGAGAAAATCGATGGGCGTAATATTCAAGCTGTTGACGCGCAGCACCTTCATGGCGCGTGCGTAATTCGCCATCAGCTCCCACCACTTATCCGAATAACGGTAGGTATCGTAAAACGGCGTCACGGGAGGCGTCCAAGTTCTGCCCTTTGGCGGAAAATAGCCCGTATCACAGAAGAAATACTCATGCCCGAATGCAGAATCCGCAGGCTCGGGAATGGCAACGGGATAAACGCGCAGCATCACGCAGGCTTCAAAATCGCCCCTTGTGGTCTTGACCGTGCAAGTGATATTGGTCTTGCCCTCGGCAGCAGCCTCGGACACCCACAGATGCAGCCAGATGCCCTGCGTGGTATTGGCAGGCACCTGCACGCTCTTGCCCGGTTTTTGGATATCGGGATACGGCAGCCCGTCGTTGAATACGGCATACTCCTGCACGCAAATTTCTGCATTCACGCCTTCGGGCAGTCCGCAAACGGTCACGTCGGTCACGTCAAACGCAGCTTCGACATCTCGCAAAAGCAGCTGTCCGCTGACGTACATATTTTTGCCCGTGTGCAAATACAGCCTTGCACAGTCCTTTTTTTGCTTGCGGGTATGCTTGAATACCCGCTCCGAAGAGGGTTTACACCAAAAATCCATGCTGTCGCTCCTTATACTCTGACGCTCTGACTTAATTGGTATCTTCCAGCTTGCCTACGATCTTGCGAAGTTCTCTTTCTGCCTTGGACGCAGCCTTAGTGTAATTAGAGGAGAAGGAGGGTTTCTTGCTGTCAAGTGCGTTCTGGAACACGTGCATCAGACCGAGCTTGTCATAATAGCTTGCAAGGTCGTACGTGCGGTTGGAGAAGATGATATCCAGCATACCTGCGGAATCCTCGTCACGTACGGTCTTTCTCTTGAGCACCAGATCATAATAGGTGGGCTTGACCAGCTTACCGGACAGAATTGCCATGGTTTCAATGACCTTGCTCATCTCTTCAAAATTCTTGTTACCCTGCGGAATGACCATGGTGGAGGAAATGCCGTGCACGTAGGTGGAGTAGTTTTCCTGCGCCTCATTATACTTGGGCAGAGGCAGCACGCCGAAATCGTCCGACATGTTACGCAAATTGACGATATAGCTTGCACACTCCACGTAGAAAAGTCCCTGGTTGTTGGAGAACATGTTCATTGCATTCATCTCCTTGCCTGCCGCTACAATGTAGGTACTGTTACCCGTGTACAGCATATCCAGCAGCTTTTCAAGCAGCTCGGTTGCCTTGAGCAGGTCAGAATCGGTCATAGCCAAGTAAGGCTCACCATCTGCATCACAGCCCACAAACTTGAGATTGGAGGCGTAGAACATATTATAACCCATCGTGCTCGTGCCGATCAAGCCGTAAGCGTCCGCTTCATCGTACTTGCCGTTACCGTCAAGGTCAGCAGATACCTTCTTGATATAAGCCGAGAACACGTCAAGTGTCCATTCATGATTTTCAACCGTTTCATACAGGCTTTCAATACCCTGCTGATCCGCCATGACCTTGGAGAAAAGCGTCAGGAAAGTCACGTCGTGCGCCAAGAAGTTGATATCGCTGTTCATCCAGAAATTCTTGCCCGCCACGTTCATAGCGGCAGTTCCTTGATCCCACCAAGACGCGTCCAGATCGATATACGTCATGTCCTTGAAGTCCATGATCATGTTCTGCGTTGCCATATTGCCCGCATGCATCATATTGGGCATTGCAATATCGTATTCGCCGGAGCCGGATCTGATATCGTTGGAGATCTTGGTAGTGACCTCCTCGGTTCCCACAAGGACGGTCAGATAGTTCAGCTTGCACAGTTCGGAAAGCTCCATGTTACGGCGATAGACCGCGTCCTCAAGAGGATCGGTACTGGTTTCCTCGCGGTGGATCTCGGTAACGGAATTGGCGGCATCATTTCTGCCAAGCACGCAAAAATCCTCATCGTCCCAATCCACAGAAAGCTGCGACAGAGCCTGATCGTATACGTTGATCTCCTCAACCTCGGAAGAGTCCTCGGTCTGCTCGTCCTTGTCCGTATCCGCACACGCAGCAAGCATGCCAAATAACATCAATACCGCAAGCAACATGCATAATAATTTGAGTTTCATCATTGTTCCCTCCAAAAATTATTTATTTTCAGTCATATTTCCTTTGGGGTCACTCTATATCCTCAATTCTGTTGACGATTCTGACCAGTTCTTTTTCCGCCTTTTTGACAGCAGAGCTGTACTTGGAGGAGAAGGACGTATTCTTCTGGTCAACAGATGTCTGGAACAGATACATAAGTCCCAGCTTTTCGTAGTAGTTGGCAAGGTCGTAGATTCGGTTGGAGAAGATAATATCCAGCATACCCGCACTCTCCTCGTCGCGTATGGTCTTGCGCTTGAGCACCAGATCGTAATACGTGGGAATGACCGACTTGCCCGAAAGCACCGCCATGGTCTCAATCACTTTACTCATGTCCTCAAAGTTCTTAGCCCCCTGAGGCACGACCATGGTAGAGCCCACGACGCTGGTGAAGGTGGAATAATCCTTTTGTGCCTTATCGTATTTGGGCATGGGGAGCACGCCGAAATCGTCCGACATATGTCGAAGTCCTACAATATAGCCCGCGCACTCCACGTAGAATAGTCCCTGGTTTTTGCTGAACATTTCCTTTGCGACCTGCTCCTTGCCGGGTGCAACGATATAGGTGCTGTGCCCCGTATAAAGCAGATCCAACACCTTATCCAAAAGATCACTTGCCTTGATCAGATCCGAGTTGGTCATGGCAAGATAAGGCTCGCCATCCTCGTCACATGCCGCAAAACGAAGCCCGGAGGCATAGAAGGTTGCAAAGCCCAGGCTGCTTGTACCGATCAGACCGTAGTTATCGTTCTCATCGTACTTGCCGTTGCCGTCCGCATCCGAGGAGACCTTCTTGGCATAGGAGGAGAACACATCCATGGTCCACTCCTGATTTTCCACGGTCTCGTAGAGATTGTCCAGATTCTGCTGCTCTGCCATGACCTTAGAGAACATGATCAGAAAGGTCACGTCATGCGCCATGAAATTGATATCGCTGTTCATCCAGAGCGTCTTGCCTGCAATGCTCATGGCGCGCGTGCCCTGATCCCACCAATCGGCATCCAGATCCACGTACGTCAACGAATGAAAATCGGTCAGCATAGTCTGCGTTGCCATAGCACCTGCCTGGCGCATCTCGGGAAAGGCAATATCGTACTCGCCCGAGCCGGATTTGATATCCGTGCTGATGGCATCGACTATATCATTCCCTGCAACAAGTCTGGCAATATAATTGACCTTGCAAGCCTCGGAAAGCCCCAGATTGCGTTGATAGACTGCATCCTCAAGGGGATCCGTGCTGGTTTCCTCACGAAAGATCTCGGTAACCGAGTTACCCATATCGCCTCTGCCCAGCACCACAAAATCATCGCCCTTCATGTCCACAGTCAAGTTAGCCAATGCCTGCTCGTACACGTCACCGCTCATCTCCTCCTGATTGCTCCGGGTGTCCTGCTCTCCCTGATCGGGGGCAGCACAAGCAGCAAGCATACCAAGCAGTGTAATCAGCGCAAGCACAAGCGTGAAAGCTCTGCGTTTCATGTTTCGTTTTCCTTTCAACATCTGATTTTCGTCTGTTCCCTGCAGTCTTTGTTTCATTATATCATATTTCATTCAATTTTGCGAGGGGGTATGCCCATTTTCCCTTGTCGCCACGTACTTTTCTGCGTTTTGCACAAGACTGATTTTGCGTTATAAGTCAGTTTGACGAAAAAAAGCACCCGTCCTTTACAAAACAGGTGCTTTATTCTTATTTGAGTGCCAGCAACGTCAGCTTTTCACAAAGCGAATCGTAATCAATCCCCACGGCAGCTGCCATTTGAGGCAACAGACTTGTAGGCGTCATGCCCGGCAGGGTATTTGCCTCCAGACACCAAAGTCCGCCCTCCTTATCCAACATCCAGTCAAAACGGGAATACCCGCCAAGGCGCAGCGCATCAAACGCACGGCGCGTCAGCTCAGCTGCGGCATCACGGGTGGCATCACCAATCGGCGCAGGGCAAATCTCCAGCGTTTTGCCGCCTTGATATTTATTTGCGTAATCGTAAAAGCCTTCCTTGGGAATGATCTCAATGGCGGGCAATACCTCGCCGTCCACGATGCCCACGGTCAGCTCTCTGCCGACAATTCTCTTCTCGACCAGCACGTATCTCTCATACTTGGCAGCCGCCTTTAGCGCATCTGCCAGCTGCGCTGCGTTATCCACCATGGAAACGCCCACGCTTGAGCCGCCCGAGCAGGGCTTGACTACACAAGGATATCCCACCTCGGCGGGCACGTCAGCAGGCAGCTCGCGTGCCAGATCCACCAATGTCCATGCAGGAGTCGGTACGCCTGCACCGACCAGCATTTTCTTGGCAAGATCCTTATCCATCGCCAACAGACTGCCTATATAACCCGAACCCGTATAGCGGATACCAAAGGAATCCAAGGTCGCCTGCAGCTGCCCGTTCTCTCCCATGTCGCCGTGCAGTGCCAAAAATACGACGTCGGCATATTTACAAAGCGGGATGACGTTTGCTCCGATCTTTGCGTCGCCGTTGCCGCTCTGCGCCTTGATGGCGTCCAGATCGGGCACCTGCTCGCCCACGCTGTGCGCAGGATATTCGGTTGTGACAAAGCACTTGCCAAGTCCTTTTTCGGGAAGTTGTGTACCAAGGTAAACATCCAAGAGGCAGACTCTGTGCCCTTTTCTGATCAGCGCATTGGCGATCAGCGAGCCCGAGGTCAGCGAAACGTCTCTTTCGGGCGAAAGTCCGCCCATCAAAACTACGATATTCAATGTATGATTCTCCTTTTTTGGGGTAATTATCTGTATATATAAGCGACGCGCGGATTGCCGCCAAGGTCGCGCTCGACCTCACATGCAAAGCCCAATCGCCCTGCAAGCGACATGGTCGCCTGCTCCTGGTCGTAACCGATCTCAAACAGCCAAAAGCCACCGTCCTTCAACACGTGCCCGGACTCGGCAAGAAAGTGCTCGTAAAAGACCATACCGTCCTCCCCGCCGTCAAGTGCCGCCTGCGGCTCGTGCGCAAGCTCGGGGGCAAGCCCCTTGACCACCTCGGTGGGAATATAGGGCGGATTTGACAAAATACAATCGAATTTTTGCGCAAAAGCACCCTCCAGCGGTTGCAAAAGATCGCGCAAAAGCAGCTCTGCGCGCCCGTCAACACCGTTTTGGGCACAGTTTTTACGCGCCATTTCCAGCGTGGGCGCAAAAGCATCCACCAAGGTTGCACGCGTATCCGGTCTGTTTGCAAGCACGGCGCAAGCAATGCAGCCGCTGCCCGTGCAAAAATCCGCAAAATGCGCACCCTTTGGCAGCTTTTCAATCGCACGCTCAACCAAAAGCTCGGTATCGGGTCTGGGAATCAGACAATCCGGGCTGACTGCGAACGGCAGCCCGTAAAATTCCCACTCACCCAGCAAATACTGCAAAGGCTCGTGCGCCTGTCTGCGCATCACGGCATCCGACAACCCCTCATTCTCAAAATTCTCGTTCATGCGAAAAGGCAGCTGTGCAGGCGTCACACCGCAAAAATGCAAAAGCAGCAGCCCTGCTTCATCGCGCGCGTTTTCAATTCCCGCACTCTGCAAAGCCTTGCATATTTGTCTGTACGTCACGTGCACACCCCCTTTATTTTTCACCGATAATCATTATAACACAAATCTTGGATTCTGTCACACTTTTTTATGATATTTTCAAATTTTTTTCCATCGCGTTTTTTATGCGCAAAAAATGTGAATTGTTTGAAAACTTTGTGTCTTTTTTTAGAAAAACGTAAAAAATATTATATAATTTTGTCGAAAAGTACTTGATTTTCAACGCGCTTTACTGTATACTGTACTTAGAATAATATTTCATGGAGGTAACATATATGGAACAGAACAACAAGACTAACGTTTGGAAGATCGTATTGATCTCTCTTGCCGTAGCCGCTGTCGTTGCAGTAGGCGTGGTATTTCTTGTGAAATTTCTCAAGAAAAGGAAGGCTCTCAAGGAAATGGTCATTGAGTGGGACGACGAGGAAGCATTTGAAAAGTGCATGAACGGACACGGCGATTGCGATATCGTTGTGATCTCGGATGCTGAATGATCCACAAACAATTTTTGAGCACTGCCCGTCGGGCAGTGCTCTTTTTTTGAAAAAATTCGTAAAAGCTATTGACAGCGTAACATTGTTATGCTATACTGTTACCGTAACAATGTTACTCTGACTGACAAGGAGGACTCATGGAGCAGGAATTATTATCAAAAAAGGAGCTGCTTGAGCGGTACGGCATTTCATACGGTGCGCTTTATCGCTGGAAGCGAAAAGGGCTGATTCCCGAGGACTGGTTTATCAAAAAATCCACCGTCACGGGACAGGAAACCTTTTTCCCCAAGACATTGATCTGCGAGCGGGTTGAACTGATCATGGGGCAAAAGGAGGATCTTTCGCTGGACGAGCTGGCGGGGCAGATCAATCAAAACGCACAAAAGCAGGCGGTACTGACCGTCAAAACCGTTTACGGTGACCGCGCCTTTTCCCTTTCGGATATTCAAGCCATTACACTTGATAAGGGCAACGGTGAGCAGGTCGATCTGACAAATCTGATCAAATAACGTATAAACACGAAGGAGAAACACTATGGATATGAAAATTTCGGGCAGCGGAAGCATTCCCGCAGGCGAATATGACGCTATCAAAATCAGCGGAAGCGGCACGATTCAGGGCAATATCAAATGCTCCGAGATGCACGTTTCCGGCTCTGCAAACGCCGGCGGCACGGTGGAATGTACCGGAGAGATCCATGTTTCGGGCGCATGCGATTTTGACAAGGATATTATCACCAAATCCCTGCACGTTTCGGGTGCTTTGAACACGGACGGCAGCATTATCGCAACCGATCTGGTGCACCTTTCAGGCGGAATGAATATTGAAGGAAGCCTGAAGTGCGGCACGCTTGAAGTGCACGGAGGACTCAACGTGGACGAGGATATTGAAGCTGAAACTGCATCGGTGCACGGTAACCTGGCTTGCGGAGGCCTTCTCAACGCAGAGAGCATTGAAATAGATACCAGAGACGGCTGCTTGATCGGCAGTATCGGAGGCAGCAAAATCGTGATCAGGCACAAAAAGCGCAAATTTTTCAAAAACCTTATTACAATCACTTTCAACGATAAGCAGGTGCGCGGCATTGAAGTACAGCAATGCATTGAGGGCGACGAGATCGATATTGAACACGTCACCTGCCCCCGCGTTTCGGGTAGAACTGTAACGGTTGGCGAGGGCTGCAAGATTGAGCTGCTGCAATACAGCGAGCACTACGAGATCCACGAAAAAGCCAAGGTTGGAAAGATCGAGAAAATTTAACACATACAAAAAACGCCGCTTGCAGCCATGCAAACGGCGTTTTTTAACGCTGAACTTGTAATTTTTTGTTACTTTTTCAATTATTATTTTACTTTTGTCGTACATTTTACGCACCGCCGAGCAACTCACGCAGGCGTTCCATGATCTTTTTTTCCTCGCGCGACACCTTGACCTGCGAGAGTCCGAGAGCCGTGGCGACCTGCTGTTGAGTCATATTGCGCCAATATCGCAGCAGTACAATCTTGCGCCAAAGCGGATCAAGCTGCCCGATCGCTTGCGACAGCGCAAGCCTGTCCAGCATACGATCGGTCTCGTCTGCGCTGTCCTGATCGGGTAGCGTTCCTTCCAGCGTCAAGCCCCCGTCATCGTACACAGTCTCGGAAAGCGACGACACGGGCGCAACCGCATCCAGCGCGACTGCCGCATCCTCAGCAGACACACCGCAGCGCGCGGCAAGCTCGCTAATAGAAGGATCTCTTCCCGTGCTTGCCATGATCCTGTTGCGCTCTCCGAGCAGCGCAGCACCCATGCGCTTGTATTCCCTGCCCACCTTGATCGGTCCGTCGTCGCGCAAATGCTTGCGGATCTCGCCCACGATCAAGGGCACGGCATAGGTGGAAAACGCCGTGCCGCGTTCCACGTCAAAGGAACGAATGGCTTTGAGCATACCGATCGTGCCAATCTGCACAAGATCCTCGTACTCCGTTCCCCTGTCCTTGAATTTGAGTGCCACGCTGCGCACCAGCGGCATATTGTCCACAACAAGCCGCTCGGTAGCTTGCTCGTCCCCTTGCGCAGCCAAAATCAGCAGCTCCCTGTTTTTTTCTATGCGCTCCTGCGCCACGGTATTTTCGATATCTATCACCTCTGTTACGCGTTATGTATCGATGTGCAGATCCGAAAGCACCTTGACCATGGTAACGGTCGTTCCTTTGCCGAGCTTTGACGACACACGCACGCCGTCGGTAAAGCTTTCCATGACCGTAAAGCCCATGCCGCTGCGCTCGCCTGCCGCGTCCGTGGTAAAAAGCGGCTGACGTGCAGCTTTGACGTCGGCAATACCGCAGCCCTTATCCGAGATCTCAATGCGCACGATGCGATCCTGACAGAGCTTGACCGTCATGCGTACGTATCCCACGGTATCCCGATACCCGTGCACGATGCAGTTGGTGACCGCCTCGGAAACGGCACATTTGATATCCGCAAGCTCGGTGGCGGTAGGGTCGAGCTGGGAAACGAAAGCAGCTGCAGCGGCACGTGCCATGCCCTCGTTGACCGAAAGCGAGGGCAGCTTGAGCTGCATTTTATTGACTACCTTGGCATTGAATTTATTTGGCTTCATTTGAGCACCTCCTTTCTCGCTCGTCTTGCGCGGGGCTTGTCCTGCGCGGCAGATTGCGGCACTTCCCTCGCTTTTTTACGTTCGATACGAACCATGCGCTCCAAGCCTGCCAGCTTGAGCACCTTTTCCACACCCGCAGCGGGATCTGTAACCACCATGTCACCACCAATCTCCTTCATCAGCGCGTACCGTCCCATGATCAAGCCAAGCCCCGAAGAATCCATGAAATCAACTCCCGAGAGATCGAGATACAATCGTCGCGGACGAACGCGGTAAAGCAGCGTGTCAATTCCGCTGCGCACGGAGACCGCGCTGTGGTGATCAATGTCTCCCTTGAGCCCTACGCGCAGGAAATAACCGCTTTCCTCATAAGTAAACGTTGCCTTTCCCATTGTTTGAAATCCTTTCTGCATTGATTGAGAACATGATAGCATATAGCGCATAAAAAAAGCGTCGTTCCCTGTCGGGAGCGACGAAAAAGTTTCATCATTTGATATGTTAATCTCACAAAAGTTTTTGCGTCGCTTTTTCCAAAAAGCGACCGCCCATCCAAGGGCGCGCAGCCCTTGGTCGCTCGTCGCAACGAGCGAAACAATCTCGGCGTTTCATTTGCGAAGCAAATACGTTCTTCTTTGCGGCAATTTTGCCAAAAAGAACGGAGTGAATTACCTCAATGTATAAGAATAAGGGAGCTACCTATCAAGGCACCCCCCTCGTTTGTTTATGTGAGAAATTTGTTTTCGTTCTTTTTCTTGGCTATGTAGCCGCAAGAAAAAGAACCAAAAAGAACGGCGAATACGAGATTTCGCCTCTGCGGAGGCGACGAGGGCTGCGCTCAGGTTGAGTTTTAGATGTTGGACTTCGCAGAAGTCCAGCATCAGGGTGGCGTCAGAAATACTCGAAAGCAAAAAGACATTCACACGCCACCATGCCTTTCTGAAAAA
>JAZNCE010000039.1:0-5319 GCA_045587385.1 Eubacteriales bacterium | reverse complement strand
CTCAACGCTTTTGTTGAGGGTATTTCCGAGGCAGGTCTTAACGACAACGTTATCGTTACCCAGACAGGATGTATCGGCATCTGCCAGTATGAGCCTGTTGTAGAGATTTTCGAAGAGGGCAAGGAAAAGGTCACCTATGTGAAGATGACCGCCGAGAAGGCTGCCCGCGTCGTCGCCGAGCACATCAAGGGCGGCCGCGTTGTTGAAGAGTTCACCATCGGCAACAAATAAGCAGGAGGAATAAGTTACTATGATTCGCTCACATGTTTTGATCTGCGGCGGTACCGGCTGTACCTCCTCGGGCAGCATTGCTCTGCGCAATGCCCTGGAGAAGGAGCTGGAAGCCAAGGAACTGACCAAAGAAATTAAGATCGTTCTCACCGGTTGCTTCGGTCTCTGCGCCCTCGGCCCGGTTATGATCGTTTATCCCGAAGGCACCTTCTACTCCAGAGTTACCCTGGAAGACATCCCCGAGATCGTTTCCGAGCACCTGGAGAAGGGTAGAATTGTAGAGCGTCTGGTTTACAACGAAACCGATGCTGCTGCAGGCGAAGAGGAGCTGGAGGCAGCATCTCTGAGCGAGACCACCTTCTACAAGAAGCAGAAGAGAGTTGCACTGCGTAACTGCGGTGTGATCAACCCTGAGAATATTGACGAGTACATCGCAATGGACGGTTACTTCGCACTGGAGAAGTGCCTGCGCGAAATGACTCCCGACGACGTTATCCAGACCATTCTGGATTCCGGCTTGCGCGGCAGAGGCGGCGGCGGATTCCCCACCGGTCTTAAGTGGAAGTTCGCATCGGGCAACCGCGGCGAGGTGAAGAAGTACGTTGCATGTAACGCAGACGAGGGTGACCCCGGTGCGTTCATGGACCGTTCCATTCTGGAAGGCGACCCCCATGCAGTTATCGAGGCTATGGCAGTCGCTGCTTACGCAATCGGTGCTGACGAGGGTTACGTATACGTTCGTGCAGAGTATGCTATCGCAGTTAACCGTCTGCAGATCGCGATCGACCAGGCAAGAGAATACGGCCTGTTGGGCGAGAACATCTTCGGCACCGGCTTCAACTTCGATATGAAGATCCGTCTTGGCGCAGGCGCATTCGTCTGCGGTGAGGAAACCGCACTTATGACCTCTATCGAGGGTAACCGTGGCGAGCCCAGACCTCGTCCTCCTTTCCCCGCAGTCAAGGGTCTGTTCAACCAGCCTACCGTTCTCAACAACGTAGAGACCTACGCAAACATTCCTCAGATCATCCTCAACGGTGCTGATTGGTTCGCTTCTATGGGTACCGAGAAGTCCAAGGGTACCAAGGTATTCGCACTGGGCGGCAAGATCACCAATACCGGTCTTGTTGAAGTTCCCATGGGTACCACCCTGCGCGAGGTTATCGAAGAGATAGGCGGCGGCATTCCCAACGGTAAGAAGTTCAAGGCAGCACAGACCGGTGGTCCTTCCGGCGGTTGTATCCCTGCATCCCTGATCGATACCCCCATTGACTACGACAACCTGACTGCAATCGGTTGTATGATGGGCTCGGGCGGTCTGATCGTCATGGACGAGGATAACTGCATGGTTGACATTGCAAAGTTCTTCCTGGAATTCACGGTTGACGAGTCCTGCGGTAAGTGCACTCCTTGCCGTGTCGGTACTCGCAGACTGCTTGAGATCCTTGATAAGATCATTTCCGGTAACGGCGAGCTTGAGGACCTTGACAGAATGGAAGAGCTGTGCAACTACATCAAGTCCGCATCTCTGTGCGGCCTTGGCCAGACTGCTCCCAACCCTGTTATCGCAACCCTGAAGTTCTTCCGTGATGAATACATCGCACACATCGTGGACAAGAAGTGCCCTGCAGGCGTCTGCAAGAGCCTGATGTCCTACGTCATTGATAAGGAAAAGTGCATTGGCTGTGGCAAGTGCCTGAAGAACTGCCCTGCAGATGCAATCACCAAGACCGACTACGTAGCACCCGGCCACAAGCTGCCTTCGCTCACCATCGACGCTTCCAAGTGCGTCAAGTGCGGCGCTTGCGTATCCGGCTGTAAGTTCGGCGCAATCTATAAGGACTAAGAAAGGAGAATTGTGGAAATGGAAACCAAAATGCTTAATATTAAGATCAACGGTCAGCCCTATACCGTACCCTACGGTACCACCGTTCTCGAAGCTGCCAAGATGGCAGGCATCGATATTCCCACCCTTTGCTACCTCAAGGACATCAACGAGATCGGCGCATGCCGTCTGTGCCTGGTTGAGGTCAAGGGTGCGCGCGGCCTCGTAACCGCTTGCGTATATCCCATCGAGAGAGAGGGCACCGAGATCGTGACCAACTCTCCCGCAATCACCAAGGCAAGAAAGATGAACCTGCAGCTGCTGCTCTCTAACCACAACAAGAAGTGCCTGTCCTGCGTGCGCTCCACCAACTGTGAGCTGCAGAAGCTGTGCCAGGAGTACGGTGTGGATGAGGACTACTATGCAGGCGTTAAGACCGAGAGCCGCATCGACGACTCCTCCTGCGCAATCATTCGCGATAACAGCAAGTGCATTCTGTGCCGCCGTTGCTCCGCAATGTGCGAAAAGGTACAGGGCATTGGCGTCATCGGCGCAAACGACCGTGGCTTTGATACCCACATCGGCTGCACCTTTGATATTCCTCTGGCACAGACCAGCTGCGTAAACTGCGGTCAGTGCATTACCGCTTGCCCCGTAGGTGCTCTCTATGAAAAGGACACCACTGACGAGGTGTTCGAGGCTCTGGCTGATTCCTCCAAGCACGTTGTTGTACAGACTGCTCCCGCAGTTCGTGCAGCTATCGCTGAGGAGTTCGGCAATCCCATCGGTACTAACGGTGAAGGCAAGATGGTTGCAGCTCTGCGCCGTCTGGGCTTTGCTAACGTATTTGATACCGACTTTGCAGCAGACCTGACTATCATGGAAGAAGCAACCGAGTTCCTTGGCAGATTCAAGAACGGCGGCGTGCTGCCCATGATCACCTCCTGCTCGCCCGGTTGGGTTAAGTACTGCGAGCACTACTATCCCGAGTTCACCGAGAACCTGTCCTCCTGCAAGTCTCCTCACCAGATGCTGGGTGCGATCACCAAGACCTACTATGCAGAGAAGATGGGCTGGGATCCCAAGGACGTTGTCATGGTATCCATCATGCCTTGTACTGCAAAGAAGTTCGAGATCGGCAGAGAAGACGAGAACGCAGCGGGTGTACCCGACGTTGATATCTCTCTGACCACTCGCGAGCTTGCAAGAATGATCCGTCGCGCAGGCATCAACTTCAACGAGCTTCCCGAGGAGCAGTTTGATGCACCTCTGGGCATCTCCACCGGTGCAGGCGTTATCTTCGGCGCAACCGGCGGCGTTATGGAAGCAGCACTCAGAACCGCTGTATTCGCTCTGACCGGCACCAACCCCGAAAAGCTGGACTTCCACGAGGTTCGCGGTACCCAGGGTTGGAAGGAAGCAACCTATACCATTGCAGGCATCACCCTGAACGTTGCAGTTGCATCCGGCACCAAGAATGCATCCGCTCTGCTTGACGCTGTCAAGAGCGGTGAGAAGAAGTATGACTTCATCGAGATCATGGGTTGCCCCGGCGGTTGTGTAACCGGTGGCGGTCAGCCTCACGTAGAAGCAAAGGTACTCAACTGGACCGACGTTAAGGCTCTGCGTGCAAGCGTTCTGTACAATCTGGACGCTTCCATGCCTCTGCGTCTGTCTCACGAGAACCCCGCAATCAAGGAACTGTATGACACCTTCCTTGGCGAGCCCAACAGCCACAAGGCTCACGAGCTGCTTCACACCACTTACGTGAAGAGAGGTCTTTAATAACAAAAATATCCCCGCGACGCGTCGCGGGGATATTTTTAATGAATGATGACAACCACTACCATATGGTTGCCACGGATGAAAGTTTCGGTCAAGCCTTTACAAAGGCTTGCGGGTCAAGGGCAGCGCCCTTGTCGCCTCCGCAGAGGCGAAATAATCTCGGCGTTTTTGGTTCTTTTTGCGCCAGCGGTGTCAAAAAGAACGGAGAGAAATATCTCAATGTTTCACTCACTTCAAATTCGAGTCAGGCTCAAAAAATCCGTTATTGTTTTTGTGGTATTGATATGCTATAATTAAATCACCGAGCCGGAACGGAATAAATGAGTAAAGGAAATACCATTATGAAATCTATTGGAGATAGAATTAAAGAATACAGACTGAAAAATCACATGACGCAAGAGAAGCTTGCTTCATGTTTGAATGTCACCTACCAAACAGTATCAAAATGGGAGACCGGTGTATCCAGCCCGGACTTGTCATTGATCGTTCCCATCACAAAAATCTTTCACATTACAGCTGATGAATTGCTTGGCGTCAATGATGTTGAATCCGACAAAAGATATGATGAACTCAAAAAGGCTTACGATCACACTTTTAAGACAGAGGATTTTGCAGAACGTCAAAGAATATGTGAGATTGCAGTGTCTGAATATCCCGGAGATATGAAGTGGCTGATCGAACTCGCTTGGGTGGTATCTAACCGTTCCTTTGAATATGAGGACAACGATAGATATATTGCAGAGCAAGAGAAAGCAATCAAACTGTTTGATGCTGTCGTGAAAAACTGTAAGGATGATATTATCAGAGGAAATGCCATTCAAGGTATCACACAGCTTCTTGGCTGGAGAGGTCGAAAGGACGAAACACGAAAATATGCAGAAATGATTCCTGAACGAACAATGATCTCGCGTGATAAGGTTTTGGAAAACATTTTGGAAGGCGACGAATTGATTCTGTTTAAGCAAAAGCGAATTATGAGTCATATTGAGGGTGTGCTTTGGGATCTGTCTTTAATGCCCGCTGTGTATACTGATATTATGCGCGACATCGTTCACTTGATGTTTCCCGATGGAAATTACATTGAGTTTAATCACCCCCTCTACTATGCCGTGCGAAAACAAATCAATCACATACTGAAGTATGACCCAAATGCCTCGGAAGAAAAGATATGCGAATTACTGACAGAAATGAAGTCCTATGCAAAAGCGTACGATGATATTGTTTTCTCAAAACCCGGTGTTTACAAATATTCGGCACCTTGGTTCGATCACATTGAAGAAGATACACGAGAGTGGCTTGGCAATGAGGGTGAGCCGATGACGCAGGATTTCTATAAGTACCTCGAAGAGGAACAGTTTGATAGTCTGCGCAATTCCGAGTTCTTTGTTCCGCTGAAAAAATAAATACATAGGCTTCGTTTGCAAGCGTGGTGTTGCGCCCCGGAAGATAGCGGACAAGTGCAGCTCCCATCATCGCCA
>JAZNCE010000038.1:0-4891 GCA_045587385.1 Eubacteriales bacterium | reverse complement strand
GCCACGCTCTGCCCGCTCTTTGAGCTGATGGGCAGCCACAAAAGCAGCGTGCCCACCGCGACCATGCAAAGAAAGCTGAGCATGATCAAGTGCGTGGTGGATAGCGAAAACCGTTTTTTAGATTTCATATATATCCTCTTTAATCGATTTCGATACGTTTATTGTAGCATAAAGCCCGGGATTTGTCAATACGAGGGGATTATTGCAAAAGTTTTGGTTTGTGCTCGCATTTTTTACATGCCGTGGGCGTGATACCGTAGCATTTCTTGAAGATACGGTAAAAGGTGGAATAATCGTGAAAGCCGCATGCCGCGGACGCTTCTTCCGCACGCATGCCGCTGCGCAGCATATCGCAGGCGCGATCCAGACGGATATGCATCACGTATCTCCAAAGAGAAACGCCCAGTTGCTGCCTGAACAGCGTGTTAACGTGTACGGCACTGTAATGAAATTGCTCGCGTATAAAGGAAAGATCCTCAATCACGGCGTAGTGTGTGGCAATGTATTCCGCAATCTCATCCACCAGCGTGCTTTTGGGCGTAGGCTTGGACGTACGTATGCGAAGAGTGGGGGAGATGGGTGTGCCGTACTGCGCAATCTCGATCAGCGCAGGGCGTAATATGCGGTAAAAATCCTCGCGCACGTGCTCTCCGCGCACCTGGCAAAGTCTGTTCAACGTTGCTTGCAGATACGCAAAGCTTTCACGCCCCAGCATGCGCAGATTGCTTGCACCTTGTGGGTGCTCGTCAAATAAGTGATTCATGCAATCCGTCATCTCACGGTCACGGGGGAGATGATCGGGCGTGAATTGCACGTACAGATACGCCAGCGGCTGCCCAGACCTGACCAGCAATCTATGCGGCTCGTCCGGTGAGAACAGCATGACCGAGCCATGGGGCGCGGTGAACGTATTGTTTGCCACCTCGAATTCGCATGCTCCGGAAAGTGGCAAAAACAGCTCGTACGAGCCGTGGGAATGGGCGGGATAGTTCTCGGGTGTGGGATTTGCATCCTCGCGCTTGTTCGCGCAGATGCCGATGTATTCCATATATGCCTCCGTGTGGATATATTCATTATGGTCATTATAGCACAAAATCATCGGATTTGCAATATTTTAGATTTATAATTATCATAGAAAATACAATTTTATTTTGCTATAATAATACTGACGGTAGTTGAAATCATACTTTTATTATAAGTGATCAAGGAGGGACGCCGTGAAAGGAATTAAGATGATCGCTATGTTGGACGAGTGGCCGGGCTTGCCCTTGGGAGAGAAGCTGCCCGAATAAATAAAAAACGACGATTAGGAGGTTCTTATGAAACGCTACGAAAGAATATGCAGCCTGATGCTGGCTATGCTGTTGCTGCTTGGCGCGCTTGCCGCGTGTAAAGAACAGCCTGCGCCCGAGCAGGGAAGCGCGGAAGATACGACCGAGGCACAAACGCAGCTGCCCGAGCGTGATCCCATTACCTATACCTTTGAGGACGGCATTTCCGATGAGATTACAGAGGATAAGCCCGTGGAGGAAACGCCCGATGAGCATTACGAGTATACCCAGGACTTCTCCGAGCCCATCAGCGCAAATGATCCGGACTGGACGATCAACGAGATGGCCGATACCTCCAAGGGATACCTGACCGCCACGGGCAGTCAGCATCCCTATGTGGCGATCAAGCACAAGGCCAAGGCCGACGTGGTCACGGTCACGGTAGATCTGAAAGCCAACCGCCCCGGGGCGATCCCCAACGACTCGGGCTATATCGCCCTCCGCCTTCCCAAGTATGACGATCAGTTTGCCGCCGTGGGACAGAACGGTATCTGGCTGACCTTCCAATGCAGCAGAGTCGGTATCATCAACGGCTGGCCGAATATTACCCTCTTCGAGAGCGGCTTTGACTTCACCAAGACCCGCACCGTCATCGTAGAGGATAATCAGACGGATAATATCATTTCGGTCTACGTGGATGAGGGTGGTGACAAGACCCTCGTGTTCCGAGTAGTCATCACCGACAACAAAAACGTGACCGTCAGCGACAAAAACGGTGCGGAGCAGATCAACGCCAAGTTCGGCTACGATATCCCCGAGAACGGTTACGTGGCGGTGTGGGCACATCAGGACAACGGAGAGGTGACCTTTGATAATCTGGCGGTCAACTGGGATTACAAGGCTCCTTCGGTATATATCCCCACCGACCCCGAAACGCTGCAGGATCTTTACAGCGACACTTGGGTGGGCATGGACGATGAAAACCGTTTGGTAGCCGACGGAGCAGATGACGTGGATGATAAGCTGGTGGGCATGTTCTATCAGATCTGGCACGTGCAGACCGGTACGACCTATCCCGACCAGATACTGTACGATCACCACGCGATTTACCAAGAGGGCGGTCATGCCGCCGTCAAGGAAGCCTATGGTAAGGGCCCCGTCGGTTGGGGACACTATTGGGGGCAGCCCTACTTTGGCTACTACCTGACCAACGACCAATGGGTCATCCGCAAGCATGCCTCCATGCTCTGCGATATCGGCGTGGACTTTATTTATCTGGACGTCACCAACGGCAATCCTCTGACCACCTCTTATATGGCGATCTTCAAGGAATATAAGGCAATGCGTGAGATGGGCATGGATACGCCCGACATCTGCTTCTTCATGGCGGATGACGCAAGCCTGAATCCCCGCGTATTTGAGGATATCTGGGATAACATCTACTCCACGGGGCAGTACAGCGATCTGTACGCCATGTATAAGGGCAAGCCGCTGCTGCTTGGCAACGTAGAGAAAATTGAGGATAAGGAAGCCCTTGAAACCTTTACCATCCGTCGCTGCTGGGCGTTGCGTGAAAACGTCAATAAGGGCAGGGACATGTGGACTTGGATGCATGAAACCAGCCAGCCTATCTCCACCAATACCGAAACCGGCGAGAAGGAGGAGATCTCCATCTCTGCAGCCATTCTTGCCAACCTTGGCATGGGACGCAGCAATCAGAACCGCCGCCAGCCCAAGCTGAAAACGCTGCCCGACGGCACCAAGGATATCTTCCAGTTTGAATTGGAAACTACGGGGCAGGGTCTGTTCTTTGCCGAGCAGATGGAGCGTGCTGCTGAGGCTGATACCTACGTGTTGCTGATCAACGCGTGGAACGAGTGGGGCGCAGGCAGATGGGAAGGCAATAGCTATCCCACCATTGCCAATACCTACATCGACTGGACTTATTCCTATTACGTAGACTGCTTCAACCCCGAATTTTCCCGCGATATCGAGCCTATGGCGGGCGGCTTTGGCGATAACTACTATTATCAGCTTGCGCAGTTCCTGCGTGCCTTCAAGGGCTCACGCCAAGCTCCTGCGGCTGCAGGGCAGGGCGAAATGGATCTGCATGCAGACCTGTCCGCGTGGAATAGCGTATGGCCCGAATACAAGGATACCTTAGGAGACACCTTCCACCGTGACGCAATGGGCTATTGCAATTTCTTCCATTATACAAATACAAGTGGCAGAAATGATATCGTATCTGCCAAAGTATCTCGCACCGCGCAAAATACGTATTTCCTGGCTGTCTGCGCAGATACCATCACAGTGCCCGAGGGACAGAATTGGATGAATCTGTTTATCAATACCGACCGCGACTATGAAACCGGCTGGTACGGCTACGATATCGTCATCAACCGTGACGGAGCAAAAGCGGCTGCAGGCAAGGTCACGATCGAGAAGTTTGTTGGCAACGAGTGGAATTTCCAATCGATCGGCGAGGGTGAGATTGCGATAAACGGCAATTATCTTGTGGTCAAGGTAGATACCGCAGCATGCGGTCTTGATGGTGATTTTGACTTCAAATGGGCGGATAACTCCACCACCGAGGGCGAGATCATGCAGTTCCTGGATCTGGGTGACGCAGCCCCCAACGCACGATTCAATTATGCTTACCGTGCAGAGGCGACAGCATCGACCTTCAACGAGGTCTTGGACGAATATCTCGTCGGCGGTGCGGCATTTGATGCGGGCAAGGCGTATATGGCAGCCGAGGGCGGCGTATACCGCCTGTATGACGGTAATACCAACGCCGTGGCTATGATGCATAAGAACAGATTGTTCGCGCCCGTCAGCGCGCTTGGCAATCTGAGTGGCGCTTCGGTTGAGCTTTCGGCAGACGGCAAGAGCGCGACGTGGAGCATTGGCGATAAGATCATTGTCTTTACAGCCGATTCTACTGAGGTGAAGGTAGGTATTGTTACCTGCAACATTCCCGTAGCACCCTTTATGGAGAACGGCGTGCTGTACGTGCCTCTGAATGCCGCTGCATTCGTGGCGGAGCTCCACTACTACGCTAACGGCACATCTGCCATCCTCAGCCCCAAGGAGCAAGCACCTGAGGGAGAGGATGCAAGAAGACTGTTCGAGGCAATCGACCGATCTTTCTAAGATAATCAAAAAATAACGGGCAACGCCTTGGCGTTGCCCACTGTTTTTTATGCAGTTATTGTTCTCTGAACGTAATCTCGCCCGTTGCAGCGTCCATTGCATCCACAATGGCAACGGAATAGAGGTTGTAGCCAAGGTTGCGGATGACACGTCCGCCGTGCTGGAAGCCCTTTTCAATGGCAATGCCGATGCCCTCGACCTCGGCACAAGCGGACTCGGTGATCGAGATCAAGCCCTGCAGGGCGCATCCGTTGGCAAGAAAGTCGTCAATGATCAGCACGCGGTCGCCCGGGCGCAAAAACTTCTTGGAAACGATGACGTTGTTCTTGTTCTTATGGGTAAAGGACTCCACCTCGGCAACGTACATGTCGCCGTCGATGTTCACGCTCTTGGATTTCTTGGCAAATACCACGGGCACGTTAAAATATCTTGCCGCAGAGCAGGCAATGGCAATACCCGATGCCTCA
>JAZNCE010000037.1:0-28111 GCA_045587385.1 Eubacteriales bacterium | reverse complement strand
AAGCGCAGGGGGGAGAGCGCGAATAGAATGGATTTATGACACAAATGCGGCAACAAAATTTGCTACATTGCATAAAAAAGCAGGAATCTGCTCAAAATCGAACAAATTCCTGCTAATATTACGCTATTTACGCAGCCCCATGGGGCTATCCTTTTTTTGTTTCAGTTTAATCGTTAGTCTTGATATATTTCGCGCCTGCAACCACGTAATTGATGCCCGACCAAACCGTGAACACCAGCATCAGCGCGGTGGTCGTAAAGGAAATGGGCATGTAGGTTGCCATAAAGCCGTCAGCACCCGTGCCTGCATAGATCAGCGGCTCGATGATGACAGAGCAGATGCAAACGATCTGCAAGACCGTCTTGATCTTGCCCAGAATGTTTGCGGCAATGACCTTGCCGTCGCCCTGCACAGCCAGCAGGCGAATACCGGTCACGGTCAGCTCGCGGAAAATGACGGCAACCGTAGTCCAGATAAACAGCGGATGAATGAACTCGTAATCGCTCTTATAAAGGATCATGAGCATAGCACCGATGACCATCAGCTTGTCTGCAAGCGGGTCCATAAACTTACCGAAATTGGTGACAAGACCTTGCTTGCGGGCAATGCTGCCGTCCAAAAAGTCGGTGATCGACGCAAGGATGAAGAGCACAACGCCCGTGACGTTGCAAGCTACGTGCACCGTGGGGGCAAGCTCTGTCAGCTCGGGCAGCGCCATTGCTACCATGAAAAAGGGAACCATGATCAAACGCAGCAGCGTCAGCTTGTTGGGAAGATTCATTTTCATTCAAAAATCCTCTCTTTCATTAATTTTGAACGGTCTCTCCGAACAGATCGTAATCAACCACGTCCGAAATCTGTACGTCTACGTAAGAGCCGGGCATGGGGCGGGGGAAGGCGCGGAAGTAGACCTTGCCGTCAATATCGGGCGCGTCCGCGTCGCTTCTGCCGTAGCAGGTCTCGCTGACGGGATCGTAATCCTCGCAAAGCACGCGCACGACCGTGCCGATCTTGCGCTCGTTGAGCTCTGCACCGATCAGCATCTGCTCCTTCATGATGATATCGTATCTGTCCTGCTTGATCTGCTCGTCGATCTGATCGGGGAAATCGTAAGCAGGGGTGTCCTCCTCGCGGGAGTAGGTGAACACACCCAGGCGGTCAAAGCGCGCCTCTTTGGTGAACTCGCAAAGCTCGAGGAAGTCTTCCTCGGTCTCACCGGGGAAGCCCACGATGAAGGTGGTGCGCAGCGTCATGCCGGGAATGGTGCGCAGGCGAGCAATGGCGTCCTTGATCATGGCGCTGTCGCCGTGGCGGTTCATGGCGCCCAGCATGTGGTCGCTGATGTGCTGAATGGGCATGTCGATATACTTGATGATGCGGTCGTTGTCGCGGATCTCGGCAACAAGCGCATCGGTGATCTTGTCGGGGTAGCAGTAAAGCAGGCGCAGGCGTACCGTCTTGGTCGCGTTGGTAATGGCGCGCAGCAGCTTGTCCAGGCGGTATTCGCCGTAGAGGTCAAGACCGTAGCGCGTAATGTCCTGCGCAATGATCGAGATCTCGCGTGCGCCCAGCTGCTCCAGCTGTACGGCTTCCTCCACCAGCTCCTCGATGGGTCTGGAGCGGAACTTGCCGCGAATGCCGGGGATAGCGCAGTACGCGCAGCGGTTGTCGCAGCCCTCGCCGATCTTTAAGTAGGTGGCGTATTCGGGTGTGGTCAGCACGCGGTCGCCGCCAAGCGCGACGGTGTTTTTATCTTCCTTGGAGAAATATTTTTGGGGAATCTTTGCGGTAACGGTCCCAATGGCTTCCACAATGTTGTGAATCGAGCCAACGCCAAGCACGGCATCCACCTCGGGCATTTCCTCGATGATCTGCTCACCGTAACGCTCGGCAAGGCAGCCGGTCACGATGATGGCTTTGAGATCGCGGTGCTCCTTGAGCCATGCTACGTCCAGAATATTGTCAATGGCTTCTTTCTTTGCGCTTTCGATAAAGGCGCAGGTATTGACGATGATGACGTCCGCCTCAATATCCTCGGGCGTGATCTCGTAGCCTGCCTCTGCCACGTGGTGCAGCATGACCTCGGTATCCAGCTGATTTTTGCAGCAGCCAAGCGAAATAAAACCGACTTTCATAAATCTATAACCTCGTTTTCGTAATTTACCAACTTACATTATAACATATACGGGTGAGGTTGTCAAGACGGACGCGACCATACTGACACCCCCAATCGCTGAAAAGTTTTGGTCGAGCTTTTTCAAAAGCTCGCGGGGACTTGGGGCAGAGCCCCGAGTCGCGCCCGCAGGCGCGAAATAATCTCGGCGTTTTTGGTTCTTTTTGCGCCCGAGGTGCCAAAAAGAACGGAAACGATTTTCTCACATAATATCATAACGGACATGTCTTTCTGAAAAAGGTCGATCAAAAACTTTCATCATGGGCTTGTACACGCGGCGGTGTCTTGACAATTCGCCAAAAATGCGCTATAATTCTCTTTGTATGACTTTATTTACGGAGGACCTATGGCACTTCTCAAACCCAATAGATTTATAGGCGACAAGGCGTTTTATAAAACGCTGATCGCGGTCGCCTTGCCCGTCATGCTGCAAAACGGCATTACGGAATTCGTTTCACTTCTCGATAATATCATGATCGGGCATACAGGCACCGAGCAATATAATGCGGTGGTTATCGTCAACCAGCTTGTGTTCGTTTACATTGTGTGCGTGTTCGGCGCACTTGCAGGCGCGGGCATTTTCTCCGCCCAGTTCCACGGCAACAAGGATAACGAGGGCGTGCGCAATTCCTTCCGTTTCAAGTTGTACGCAGCAGGTGCGGTGCTGGCGGTCGCTGCCTTTCTGTTCGGATTTTTCGGGGAAGAGCTGATCTCGCTCTATCTGCACGATACGGACGCGGCAAGCAAGGCAATCACGCTGGAATACGGCTTGCAATATTTGCACATTATTATGATCTGCATGATCCCGCACGCGCTGACGCAGGTGTACGCATCCACCTTGCGCGAAACGGGTAAGACCATTCCGCCCATGCTCGCGGGCAGTATCGCCCTCTTGGTCAATCTCGTGGGTAACTACGTGCTGATCTTCGGTCACTTCGGATTCCCTGCATTGGGTGTTGTAGGCGCGGCAATCGCAACCTCGCTTGCAAGATTCGTGGAATTCGGCATTTTGGTGATCTATACGCATACGACAAAGGGAAAGAACCCCTTTGCCAAGGGACTGTACCGCACCCTCTTGTTGCCGCGTGAGCTTGTCGGCAAGATCATGGTCAAGGGCGTGCCGCTGCTGCTCAATGAGGTTTTGTGGTCGGGCGGCATGGCAATGCTGGCGCAATGCTATTCGGTGCGCGGCACGGTTGCCGTGGGCGCGTACGGCATCACCAGCACCATGAGCAATATGTTCGGTATCGCCATGCTGGCACTGGGCAGCTCGGTTGCCATCATCGTCGGGCAAAAGCTGGGCGCGGGGGATATCGAGGGCGCAAAGGTGGACGACTCCCGTCTGATCTTTACCTCCACCGCCGCGTGTGCCGTCATCGGTGCTGCTATGGCACTCACCGCACCCTTGTTCCCGCAAATGTTCTCCGAGGTGTCGGAGCAATCCAGAGCGCTTGCCGTGCAAATGATCCGCGTGGCGGGCTGCATGCTGCCGTTCAACGCTTTTGCGCACGCCACCTACTTTACGCTGCGCTCGGGCGGCAAGGCACTCTTCGTGTTCGCCTTTGACAGCGGCTTTATGTGGCTGGTCTGCGTGCCTACTGCCTTTATCATCGGGCATTTTACATCGCTTCCGCTCGTACCCATGTACGCCATCGTGCTCTCTTTGGAGCTGATCAAGTGCACGCTTGGCTTCTTCTTTGTCAAATCCGGCTTCTGGGCAAAAAATCTGATCAAAGAGAATTAAGGAGGCTTTTATGAGGACTCTGACCTATACTGCTGACCTTTGCGTTGTGGGAGGCGGTCTTTCGGGACTTTGCTGCGCCATTGCCGCGGCAAGACACGGTATCAAGGTTGTCTTGGTGCAGGACAGACCCGTGCTGGGCGGTAACGCGTCAAGCGAGATCCGCATGTGGGTGTGCGGCGCGAACGGGGAGAATAACCGTGAGGGCGGCATCATCGAGGAGCTGATGTTAGAGAATTACTATCAGAATCCCGGGCTGAAATTTCCGATCTGGGATAGCGTTTTGTACGAAAAGGCAATGGCAGAGGAAAATATCACCCTGCTTTTGAACTCCTCTTGCCTGGACGCGACCATGGACGGTGACCGTATTGTGTCAATCAAGGCGTGGCAATCGTGCGCGGAGACGTTTCACGAGGTACACGCGGCATACTTTGCCGACTGCTCGGGTGATTCGATCTTAGCACCCTTGAGCGGTGCGAAATATACCTACGGGCGCGAGGCAAAGGCTGACTATGGCGAGAGCATTCCGCCCGACGCGGCAGATAAAAAGACCATGGGCATGAGCTGCCTGTTTCAGATCCGCGAGACCGATCACCCTGTCAAATTCACCCCGCCTGCGTGGGCGTATACCTATCTCACCGATGCCGATCTGCCCTATAAATCGCATCACAAAAACTCCAACTTCTGGTGGATCGAGGTGGGCGGTGAATGGGATTGCATTCACGACACCGACCGCTGCCGTGACGAGCTGCTCAAAATCTGCTACGGCGTGTGGGATCACATGAAAAATCACGGCGACCACGGCGTCGAGAACTGGGAGCTGGAATGGATCGGCTTTTTGCCCGGTAAGCGCGAGAGCCGCAGATACTTGGGCAAGTACGTGGTCACGCAGAACGACGTGGAGGCAGGGGGATGCTTTGCCGATACCGTTGCGTATGCGGGCTGGACCATGGACGACCATTTTCCCGCAGGCTTTTACTATAAGGATGGCTATCCCACCATCCATCACCCCGCGCCCGAGCGTTGGGGGCTGCCGTTGCGCTGCATGATCTCGGAAAACGTGGAAAATCTGACCTTTGCGGGGCGCAATATCAGCGTCACGCACGCCGCACTTTCCTCCTCGCGCGTCATGGCAACCTGCGCCGTACTGGGGCAGGGATTGGGCACGGCGATCGCGCAGGCTGTAGGGGAAGGGTGTCACGTTTCGGACGTGGATATCGCGCGCCTGCAGCAAACCTTGATGGATGACGATTGCCTGCTGCCGCGCTTTGACCGCAAGGTGTCCGCGCTGAGCTTGGCTGCACATTGCAGCGCAGAGGTGGTGCGCAATGGGCAGGATCGCGGCGAGGAAAACGTGTGGATCGGAAAAGCAGGGGAGAGCGTGTGCTATACCTTTGAAAAGCCCACACCCGTGCGCGAGATCAGACTGGTGTTTGACAGCGATTTTGACCGCCCGTACGATAACATGCCCTGCAATTATCCCTTGGTGCAGACCAAGTATCACGTGCCGCATACCTTGATCGACGCGTACCGCATTGAGGGTGAGAGCGAGAGCGGTGAAAAATATTGCATCGAGGTGGGCGAGAACCACCAAAGATTGGTGCGTCACAAGGTGGATTGGCGCGTCAAGACCCTGCGGTTCGTGCCGCTGACTACCCACGGCTGCGAGCAGTTCAGACTGTTTTCGTTTGAGGTTAAATAAAAATCAAGGCAATATCACTCCAAGCGGAATGATATTGCCTTTTTTGATGGTTATTTTTCCAGCTCCGCAAGCTTTTTGACCGCCCCCGCGTGTCCCTTGGCGGCGGCTTTTTTGTAAAGCGCAATGGCTTCGCGCACGTTGCGCAAGGGAACGCCCTCACCGGTCTCGTAGCACTCGCCAAGGCTGAAGCAGGCGTGCGGATGCCCTGCGTCGGCAGCAAATTTCAAGTGTTTAACTGCTTTTTCGAGGTCCTTGGGCGTGCCCTTGCCGTGCTTTTCACACCAGCCAAGGCTGTAGTTGGCTGCCACGTTGCCGCCCTTTGCGGCAATTTTGAAGCACTTGACCGCCATGGCGGCATCTCTGGGCAGATCCTGCCCGAAGAACCAAAGGTCTCCCATGTGGTTGACCGCTTCCATGCGGCGTGCGTCGCTTGCGGGCAGCGTCGTGCCCGAGGGCATGTCGCGGTAGTAGCCCTCTATGCCCTTACCGTAGGCTTGTATGCGCGCCATTTCGTCCATGGCGTCGCGGTTGCCCTCGATCATGGCGCGTCCGTAATATGCAAGCGCCAGCGCAAAGTCGTGCTGATCGGTCATGCCCGTGGCGTGGAATTGCCCCAAGCGGAAGAGCGCTTCGGCAATGGCAAGCGTATCGGGGTGAGGATAAAAGGTGACGGTTTCCAGCTTTTGCGCTTCGCCTACGGGGGGACGCACCTGCCCGTTTGCGGCTTTTTCTAAGAAGGAGCGGCAGAGCAGGGGAGAGGGATCTGCGCCCGTGCCCGTGCGGTGGCAATCCGAGAGCAGCAAAAGGGCGGAAAGATTGCCGTCGTGTGCCGCACGCTTCAATGCGGCAACGGCGTTTTGCGCATCGCGTCCCGTGCCAATACCGCGCAAAAGGCATCTGCCCACGTGGTAAAAGCCGTCCGCGTCGCCGCTCTTGGCAGCTCTTTTATACAGTATATATGCACTTTGTGCGTCTTGTCCCACACCGATGCCGCGCTCGTAGCAATCTGCCAATGCAAGCATGGCGGGCGCGTGCCCCTGCTCGGCAGCGTGGTGGTAAAGCTCCGTGGCGCGCGTTTGATTTTGCTTTGTGCCCACGCCGTATTGCAGGCAAAGACCTAACAGGTGCTGTGCGCGTGCGCTGCCGCTTTGCGCACCGTCCTGCAGCCGGCGGATCGCGTCGTCAAAATCCTGCTTGGTACCCACGCCGTGCAAAGCGCACCAGCCAAGGCGGTACATCGCGTCGGGCTGCGCGTTTTTGCCGGCAACCGAGATGCGGAACCATTTGACAGCCAAAAGCGGATCGCGCACCAAGCCCTCGCCCTCAAGGTATGCCTCGCCCAGATCGCAGCAAGCGCGCACGTCACCGTTCTGCGCTGCAATCATCAGCCACTTGGCTGCTTGCTCGCCGTCGCGCGCCACGCCCGTGCCGGATCTGTAAAGCAGGTACGTATCGTATTGTGCCTGCAAGCACCCTGCCATAGCGGCGGCGGTGCACAGCGAAGCACCCTTTTGCTCGTCCTTGGCAACGCCCGTGCCCGCAAGGTACAGCTTACCCAAGCGGTATTTGGCGTGTGCATCACCCAAGCGTGCCGCTTCTGCATAGCGTGCGGCTGCGGCGCGCAGATTTTGCTCCACCTCCACACCGTTTTCATAGCACAGTCCGAGGCGATAGCAAGCCCCTGCGTGCCCTGCGTCAGCCGCCTTTTTGAGCAGCTCCACGGCTGCTGCGGTGTCCTTGCGGCAGCCTCTGCCGTATAATAGGCAGCCTGCAAGATTGTTTTGTCCGTCCCTGTTGCCTGCCTGTGCGGCAAGGGTGTACAATCTGACCGCCTCGCAAAGGTCGGTGCGTACACCGTCACCGAATTCATAGCACGAGCCCAGCGCGTATTGCGCGTCGGGCACGCCACCCTCGGCGGCGCGGTGCAGATAGGAGGCGGCAAGCGTGACGTCTGCCGGAACGCCGCGCCCGTGGATCAGACAGAGCGCGTATTGATAGCAGGCAGCGGGCACGTCGGCGTCCGCTCCCTCTTTGAAATACTTTGCCGAAAGCGTATCGTCCTGCAGCACGCCCGTGCCGTTGCGATACAGCGTGCCCAGATAGTATGCGGCGGTAGCGTTGCCCAGAGCATGTGCATCGGAAAGGTGATGGAACGCCTTGACTGCGCTCTGCGCAGTGCCCGTACCGTCCAGATAGCAGATTCCCAGCCGCAGGGAAGCGTTTGCGTATCCCTGCTTGGCAGAGGCTTGCAGCAGCTGCACGGCGCGCTTGGGGTCTGTTTGCGTGCCAACGCCCTCCAAAAGGCAAACGGCTGCATAGTAAAGTCCGCGCTTGTCGCCAAGATTGGCTGCGCTTTCCAAAAGGCGGAATCCGCGTGCGGGGTCCTGTTGCGTGCCCTGACCGTCCAGGCAGCAAAGTCCCAGCGTCACCAATGCCCCTGCATTTTGCTTTTCTGCGGCAAGCGAGAGCCAATGCACCGCCTGCTTGTCCGAGTAAGGCAGCAGCTCTGCACGCAGGTATGCCTGCGCCAGCGCGTACATGTCCTCGCTGCTGCCGCGGTGTGCACCCACTGCAAGCGCAACCAGCGCGCCAAGCTCGTCCTGCGCGTTTCGCTCCGCGTGCCATGCGTCGGGGCAGGTACATGCGCCCGTGATCAGCAATCTGTGTACGAGAGCGGGGCGGGGAGAGAGGACAAAGTCCTCGTGCAGCTCCGCAAAGGTATACGGATAGTCTGCGCTCGGCTCATGCGTGCCGATATGTAATATGCGCAGCTTACCGTCCTTGGCGGAAAGCTGCATTTGCTGCTCCATGGGGGCGTCCTGCAATTCTCCGAGCACAAGGATCAGCCCTGTGCGGCATGCATCGCGGTATACCTCGGTGCGCAAGGTCACGGTCTTTCGCACGGCAAAGCCGTAAGTGCCCAGCAGAAGGCATACGTCCTCTGCATCTTTTTTGCTGTTTTCGGTATATAAAAGCGGTAGAAAGCCGTGTGCGGGCGTGCTTTTTGCGCCGGATGTCGTCGACATGGGGGTCCCTCCTTTATCAAAGATGAAAAAAATCGCGAAAATTTGAAAAATTTACGAAAAAGGTCTTTTCATTTTTGCACTTTTGTATTAAAATATATATAATAGATATTTCTATACCCATTATACATGATTTGCCGCGCGATTGCAAGCCGTACGGCAAAAAAAGAAGACACATTTGGAATTCACGGAGGAAACGGTATGAAGAAAAAGTATACGCTGGTCATTTCGGACGTGGAAATGAACGTAGTGACGGATGCGCCCTGGGAGTCGGTTGAAAAGATCGTGGGCATTTTGGATCGCAAGATGAGGGATATCAACCTCAAGAGCTACCGTTGTACCAAAAACCAGGCAGCACTTTTGTGCGCCCTTGAATATTGCTCCGAAAAGCTTGAGCTGCAGGAGCGTAATGCAGAGCTGGAGGAGATTGCAGAGCAGGATGCTGCAACCATCGAGGCAAAGGATGCAAGAATTGCAGAGCTGGAGGCAGAGCTGGCACGCGTACAGGGCGAGAACGAGATCATGCACAACATTCTGGAGCGCGCAGCTGCTTCCACCAAGCGCATGATGGGGCATCACGAGACCCCTGCCGAGCCCGAGGAGGCGGCAGCAGAGGCTCCCGAGGCGATCGAAGAGCCCGAGACCGTAGAGGCTGTCGAGGTCGTCGAGGCAGTTGAGGTCGTCGAGGCTGTCGAGGTTGCGGAGACTGTGAAAGAACCCGAAATATGTGAGGGCCCCGAGCAGCTGACGGTGGATTTTGCCGACGCTGAGCCCCGGTCCGAGATCAATACCAAGGCAGCACAGGTGCTGGAAGAGATTGCGGACAGCCAGAGTGACGTGCCGCGCGTAAAGGCAAAGGCAAAAAAGGCAAAGAGCCGCTCGCGCGTTGGCTCGATGTTTGATCTGCTGACCTTTAACGATGTATAAGAGCAAGTTATTGCATAGTCGATCTCTGCCCGAGCTGCTGAGTCCTGCGGGCTCGTATGAAGCGTTGCAGGCAGCGATTGACGGAGGAGCCGACGCCGTGTATCTCGGCGGCGGCTCTTTTCATGCACGCATGCACGCAAATAATTTCGGCACGCAGGAGAGCTTGTCCGAAGCGATCGCGCTGGCGCACTTCTGGGGCGTTAAGGTGTACGTCACGCTCAATACCATGGTGTACGACCGCGAGCTGGACGCCGCGCTTGCACAAGCCGAGCAGGCGGCACGCGCAGGGGCGGACGGCTTGATCGTAGCCGACGTTGGCTTGGGTGCGCTGCTGCATAAGGCTCTGCCCGAGCTGCCTCTGCACGCCAGCACGCAGATGTCCATCCATCGTGGGGACGCGGGACGCTTGCTTGCCGACGCGGGCTTTAGCCGCATGGTGGTGGCAAGAGAAATGCCTGCCGATCAGATCGCTCTGGCGGTCAAGGAAAGTCCTATCGAAATTGAAGCGTTCGTGCACGGTGCGCTTTGCGTCAGCCAGTCGGGGCAATGTTTATTTTCCTCGCTGGTAGGCGGCAGAAGCGGCAATCGCGGTGAGTGCGCGCAGCCCTGCCGCTTGCCCTTCAAGGATAGCAAGGGTAAGGATTTTTATCCGCTCTCGCTCAAGGATCTGTCCTTGGCAAGATACGTGCCCGAGATCATTGATTCGGGCGTGGCATCGCTGAAAATCGAGGGGCGCATGAAGTCGCCCGAGTACGTATATACCGTCACGCGCATCTGGCGCGAGCTGCTGGATGCGGGCAAGGGTGCGGACGAGGAGCAAATGACCGCGCTTGGCAAGGCGTTCTCGCGCGGTGGATTTACAGATGGGTACTATCGCCGCCGCAAGGGCGAGGGCATGCTGGGCGTGCGCTCAGCCGAGGATAAGTCCGCGTCAGGCGAGATGCAGAAATTCAGAGGCATACAAAGAAAGATTCCGATACAAATGCAGGCAACCTTAGCAGCCGATCAGCCCATGACGCTGACCGTGCGTACAGGGGAGCACAGCGTTTGCGTTACGGGAGCAGCCCCCGAAGCGGCGCACACGCGCCCCATCACGGTCGAGCAGGTGCAAATTAGCCTTTGCAAGCTCGGTGCAACGCCGTTTGCCGCAAACGCACCCGAGGTGCATATAGAGGGCGAGGTCATGGTGCCGGCATCCGCGCTCAACGCCTTGCGCCGTGAGGCAGCCGATGGATTGGAGCAGGCAATCAAGGCAGAGATCGCACCCGCACCCGTGCACCGCATCGCCGTGGCAAAGGCGCAGCCTGCAGGCAAGAGAGCGGCAACGCGCACGGCAAGATTTTTGTACCCCGAGCAGCTGACCGACGCGTCGGCAGCGTATTTTGATATTCGCTATCTGCCCTTGGAGACCATCGCATCGACCGACGTGCCGCTTTGCAACGGTGCGGTGCTGCCTCCCGTGATCTTCCCCGAGGACACGGCAAACATCAGAGAAATGCTTGGCAAGATACGCGCCAAGGGCATCAGACACCTGATGGTGGGCAACCTTGGGCATTTGCCCATGCCGGAGGGCTTTGATTTTGTGCTGCATGGCGATTACCGACTCAACGTGGCAAATAACGCTACGGTCTGCGAGCTGGAAAAATACGGCTTTGCAGACGTGATCGCGTCTGCCGAGATGAGCGTAGCGCAGCTGCGTGACCTTGGCGGTAACACGGCAGCCATCGTGTACGGCAGAGTGCCCCTGATGACCTTGGAGCGTTGTGTCAACAAGCAGGCTGCGGGATGCGCGGCGTGCACCAAGGGCACGGCGCAGCTGATTGACCGAAAAGGGGTCAAATTCCCCGTGGTGCGTGAGTATGGGCATCGCAATCTGGTGCTCAACAGCCTGCCCACAGGCATGTCGGATAAGCAGAGCGCACTGACCGCCGGCGGCATCGTCGCACAGCATTTCCTCTTTACCGTGGAGAGTGCAGCGCAGGTTGAGAGCGTGATTTTGGCATATCAAAAGGGAACGGCGCTGCCGTATCCCGTCAGAAGAATTTGAATTTTGCAGGTGAAATATGAAGCAACAACTTATCGCGGTGATCGCGGTGCTTTGCGTGATCGTGTTACTGATCGCATCCGTGGTCAGTATCCAAAGAGCAAAGCATTTGCCTAAGCAGCCGCAAGAGCAGCAAGAGCAGCAAGAACAGCAAGAACAGCAAGAGCAGCAAGAGCAGCAAGAGCAGCAAGAACAACAGACAGAATCTGCCACCGAGCAGCCTTCAGGACCGGAGGATGAAGAGATCGGCGGCATGAAATACGTGGAATATACCGGTCAGGCACATGCGGGTACGGGCATTGCATACCGCGGCAGCGGTGAGAACGCCGACTGCGTGATCGTGATCGACGCAGGGCATCAGGCACACGCCATGAGCGAGACCGAGCCCGTAGGACCCGGTGCAAATGAGACCAAGGCAAAGGTCACGGGCGGTACGCAGGGCAGCCTTACGGGGCTTGCCGAGCACGAGCTCAATTTGCGCGTAGCCCTTGCATTGCGCGACGTACTGGTCGCAAAGGGATATACCGTGATCATGGTGCGTGAGACGGGCGAGGTGGAGATCAGCAACGCAGAGCGTGCGCAGATGGCAAATGCAGCGGGTGCGGACGTCAATCTCCGCATTCATGCAAACGGAGATGCCGATGCTGCCACCAAGGGCGCAATGGCGGTCTGCCAGACGCCTGCAAATCCCTATAATGCCAACATTTACAGCGATTGCCGTGCACTTTCGGATGCCATTTTGGATGCATTCTGTCAGAGTACCGGCATGGATAAGCGCAGCGTGTGGGAAACCGATACCATGACGGGTACCAACTGGGCGACCGTTCCCACCACGATTATCGAAATGGGCTTTATGACCAATGCAGCGGACGAGGCGGCAATGGCTGCCGAGGACTTTGCCGCCAAGGCGGCAAACGGTTTGGCGCAGGGCATTGCAAGCTATCTTGCCAAGGCTGCGCAATCTACCGAGCAGACTACCGAGCAGCCCACCGAGCAGCCCGAAAAGCCCTCTTACGAGGTGGATCTGGAGCTGGAGGCATCGTTCGGCAAGACCTTTACCGAGGTGTACGTTACCATGAAGGCAACGGGTAACGTCAACGTGCGCACCGAGCCCAGCTCGCAGCAGGGCTATGACACGGTCGTTGCAATACTCAAGCCCGGAGACCGCGTCATCTGCGTGGGATACGGCGAAAACTGGAACCGCGTGCTCATTGACGGCAAGGTTTATTACGTGTCCTCGGCATATTTGGAGCTTGTGGAAGAGTAAACTATACAAAGTAGAAAAAAGGAGGCGCATACGGATGAGCGAGAGATTTGAGGACGTATTGGCGCTGATTGGCGGTTACGCCATATTCGGAGCGGAGATGGTCAAGGAAGGCGCAAAGCCGCTGACAGACAAGGTGTCTGCCGAGGTACGTGCTGCGCTGGACGAGATCCGCACCGATATCGATGCGGTCAGGTCGCGTGACCCTGCGGCAAAGAGCGACGTTGAGGTACTGCTCTTGTATTCGGGCGTGCACGCGCTGCTGGCTTACCGCGTTTCGCATCGTTTGTATCTGTCCAAGCATTATTTCTCGGCAAGATTGGTCAGCCAGCTTGCAAGATTTTTCACGGGTGTGGAGATCCACCCCGGTGCCACCATCGGCAAGGGCCTTGTCATCGACCACGGCGCGGGCGTCGTGATCGGTGAGACGGCGGAGATCGGAGATAACTGCACGCTGTATCAGGGTGTGACGCTGGGCGGTACGGGCAAAGACGTGGGCAAGCGTCACCCGACCTTGGGCAACGGTGTGCTTGTCGGCGCGGGTGCCAAGGTGCTGGGACCCTTTACGGTTTCTGACGGCAGCAAGGTTGCGGCAAATGCGGTGGTGCTCAAGGAGATTCCCGAGAACAGCACGGCGGTGGGCATTCCCGCGCGCGTGGTCAAAAAGGACGGTGCGCGTGTTGCAGCACCGGGAGCTGACCTTGACCAGGTGCACATCCCCGACCCTGTCAAGGACGAGATCACAAGGCTGGAGCAGCGACTGGCAGAGATGCAAGCGGAGCTTGAAGAGCTTAAGCGAGACAAGTAAATATAAAAGGGGCAGCCTATGGGGCAATGTCATTAAGTTAAGGAAAACTCATAGTGGGCATCCAAACAATGCGGGTACGCGCCAAAAAGCCGTCCCCTCGGGGGAAGGTGGGATCCCACAAGCGCAGCGCAGTGGGAGGAAGGGGTAGCGTATCAAATTTGGAACGTTTTGTTTCGTACAAATTGCATACAAAATTGACAAAATGACGGTTTCCCGAGTTGAATGGTCGACCCCTTCCTCCCGTGACGCTACGCTACGGGAGCCCACCTTCCCCCGAGGGGACGGCTTTTCGGCGCGCATCCGTTCCGCTTTCTTGTCTGCAGTGGGTTTTTCTTAACTTAATGACATTGGGAGCCCAACGGACTCCCATTTCCCTTTTTGATAGAACTTTACCGATTCGAACCCCGCATGAGCAGCGCGCGCCGCAAAATTCTATACAAAAAAACACCCGCTTTCACAAAGCGAGTGTTTTCGTTATGTCCCGTTTACGACAAATCAAAGAACAGCCAAGCGAGCAGTGCTTGGGTCAGATAAAGCGCGGGGGCTTGCAGCGAGCCTAAGGTCGCCGAGGGTAGGCTGAGCACGAACATGATGACCGAGAGAATGCAGACAATGACACCCAGTACGCGGCAAACGACCATTTTTTTGCAAAAGCTGACAATGCCTGTCACAAACATGAGAATGCCCAGCGCGGTGGCAATGCCAATGTTGAGATTGAGTGTAACCAGTCCCTGCACGGCAGAAATGACCGAGGAGGTACCCAGCGCAATAAAGATGATGCTGATCAGAATTCTCGTCAGATTATTCGGGGATTTTTTCTTTTTGGTTGCCATAAGCGTAAGATCTCCTTGCTTAGAATATAAATTAATTGTACCATATTGCGCGAAAAATGTCAATTGCTATTGCAAATTTGCTTGGATTTTGGTATACTTTTGAGTAGCAACATATATCAAAGGAGTCCCCAATGTACGCAAATTACCATACCCATACCTGCAGATGCAATCACGCCCGCGGCAGCGAGCGCGAATATATTGAAAGAGCCATTGCGCAGGGCGTCCGCGTCCTTGGCTTTTCGGATCACGTGCCGTACCCGTTCCCGGGCGGACACGAGTCGCATTTTCGCATGAAATGTGCCGAGATCGGGGAGTACATGAGCACTCTGCAGGCGCTGAAGGAGGAGTACGCGGATCGCATTGAGATCCACATCGGCTTTGAGGCGGAGTATTATCCGCTTTACCACCAAAGACTGCTGGAGTTTTTGCAGCCCTATCCGTATGAATATCTGATCCTTGGGCAGCACATGGTCGGCAATGAGATCGATGCCCCCGTTTATTGTGGCGGCAAGGTCACGCCTGACGTGCCGTGGCAGTATGCGCGCCAGGTGGTCGAGGGCTTGCGCAAAGGGGATTTCGTGTACCTTGCACACCCCGATCTGCCCAGCAACACCGAGCGCGGCGAAGAATACCGTGCGGCAATGGAGTGGTTGTGCCGCGAGGTCAAGGCGCTGGATATCCCGATCGAGCTCAACTTCCTGGGGCTTGTCGAGGGGCGCGCGTACCCTTGCCGGGATTTCTGGGAGATTGCAGGCAGAGTAGGCAACAAGGTTATTTTCGGCTGCGACGCGCACGACGTGGACGCGGTTGCCAATCCCGATACGATTGCCATAGCCGAGCAATGGGTGGCGCAATACGGTTTGCAGGTCATTGACCGTGTCAATTTGCACAGACCGACGGTGTAATTTTCTCCATATGTGCCGATTGACAAACCTGCAAAGATATTGTATAATGTAATTTAAGGTATATACCTGTATTTATTTTTAAGGAGAAACAACATGAAAAAGTATTTGTGCTTGTTCCTGACCGCGCTGATGCTGCTTTCCGTGCTTGTAGCCTGCGTTGATCAGGGCGAGGGTGAAGACGATACCCTGCAGAGTATTGAAGCAGAGAGCGACGACCCCGCTGCTATGGCACTTGCGGAGATAAGCGTTGACTGGAACGATGAAGACTTCACGGTTTTGGCAAGAGAAGATTTCCATTATGACGAGTGGTATACCGAAGAGCGCACCGAAGTTCTTGAGGATGCCGTTTACCAGCGCAACTTAGCACTTGAGGAGTACTGCAAGCTCAAGCTCAACATCATCCCCGTAGCAACGGCTGAGATGAGTTCCGAGACCAAGAAGGACGTGCAGGCAGGCACGGGTGAATATGACCTTTTGCAGAACCACATGGTTCACACCTCCGCACTGGCTTCCGACGGTAACCTGATCAGCTTTACCACGCTGGACGGTATCGATCTGTCCGCTCCTTGGTGGGACCAGGGAACTGCAGGCTTCATGATCTCCGATAAGGTTTATTTCATGAACGGTTCCATCAACTATTCCGATGAGGGTACTACCTACGTTATGCTGTTCAACAAGGAAATGGCAAACGACGAGGATATCAACCCCTACGAGATGGTTTACAACAACGAATGGACGCTGGACAACTTCCAGAGCCTGATCAAGGACGTTTCTGCCGACGTCAGCGGTGACGGTAAGTTCGGCGTAGAGGACAGATACGGCTTCGTATCCACCTGGGAGACCGGCTCCACCTTCTTCTTTGGCGCAGGTCTGCGTTACGTTGTATGCGAAGAGGGCGAGGATCCCTACCTGGCACTGGACGCAAGCGGTATGGACAAGGCAACCACCCTGCTGGAAAAGGTTCTGAACATTTACTACACCAACAATGCAACCTTCATGTCGCCTCCCGGTAAGGAGGATCAGGGTAAGGGCATCTTCATAGACGGCAGAGGCCTGTTCTACAGCGAGGTCGTTATGTACATCGTTTCCCTTGGTAAGGAAATGACCACCGACTTCGGCGTACTGCCCGTTCCGAAGTACAACGCACAGCAGGAAGATTACATCACCTGGACCAACGCAATTTGCTCCACCTCTTCCATTTCCAAGGCTGCAAAGAACCTGGAAAGACTTGGTCCTACGCTGGAAGCACTGGCAATCATCTCTTATCAGAGAGTGACCCCTGCTTACTATGACACCGTTCTGCAGCGTAAGTCCGTCCGTGACGAGGAGTCTCAGGGCATGCTGGATATCATCTTCAAGACCCGTACCTATGACCTTTGCATGTACTATGCAGAGATCGGTCTGGAGCCCTTGTTCAAGACCAGCGTAAACGACGGTAAGAACAACTTCGCCTCCAACTACTCTAAGAAGGAAAAGAGCGCGAACAAGGCAATCAGCAAGCTGATCGCAAAGTTTGAAAAGGACGAATAATCCGTATAATCAATAAGTTTTTCCGCAAGGGTCGTCGCATGCATGCGACACCCCTTGCTTATTGATCAAAATGCACCAATACAGATTGACAAAACGGTGATCGTGTTGTATAATAGTTGTATAATACAATTAAGATGAAAACCAATCTGTACAAGCTGGGAGACGTATTATGAAAAAGCATCTGTGTGTATTTCTGACAGGCTTACTGTTGCTGACCTTACTTGCAAGCTGTGCCCAACCCGATCAAGGGGATGCGGAGCATGCTTCCACTATGCGCGAGGAACAAACCGATCCTGCGGCTGCTGCCCTGGAAAAGCTGAGCGTGGATTGGGGCGGAGAGGATTTTACGATCATCGGCCGTGATGACCATGTGTTTGGCGAACTGATGGTGGAGACTAGCACCGAGGTGCTGGAGGACGCTGTTTATCAGCGCAACTTGGCATTGGAGGAAACCTGCAAGCTCAATCTGAACTGTGTCGGCGTGGCGACCGATCAGGTATCCGACGCCGTTAAGACCGACGTGAAAACGGGACTGGGCGAATACGACGCCGTGCATCATCATATGGCGCAGACCGCGAGCCTTGCATCCGACGGGCATCTGATCAGCTTTACCTCGCTGGAAGGCATTGATCTGTCCGCTCCGTGGTGGGATGAGGGAACTGCAAGCTTTGTCATTTCGGATAAGATCTTTTTCATGAACAGCGCCATTAACTTTTCCGATGAGCGCACCACCTACGTCATGATGTTCAACAAGCAGCTGGCACAGAACAAGAACATCGATCCGTACGCGATGGTGTATCAAAACGAGTGGACGCTGGATAACTTCCAGAGTTTGATCGATGACGTGTCCTACGATCTGTCGGGAGACGGCAGATATGACGAAAACGACGTTTACGGCTTTGTGGTGACTTGGGAAACGGGAAACACCTTCTTTTACGGTTCGGGCTTGCGCTACGTCATCTGCGAAGAGGGCAAGGATCCGTATCTGGCGATGGATACGTCCGCGATCAACAAGGCAAGTGATCTGCTTGACAAGGTTTTGAATATTTTTTACGCAAACAATTCCGCTTTTGGTTATGAGCCGGGGCTGGAAAAGCTGGGAAAGACCTGCTTCCAGGAGGGAAGAGGCTTGTTCTATACCGAGATCGTGCAGTACGTCGTTGCGTTGGGCAAGCAGATGGAAGCCGATTTTGGCGTGCTTCCCATTCCGAAGTATGATGCCGCGCAGGCGGATTACATCACCTGGACCAATGCCATCTGCTCCACCACAAGCATTTCCAAGGCGGCAAAGCATACGGATAAGCTGGGGACTACGCTGGAGATCATGGCGATCCTGTCCTATCAGAGAGTGACCCCCGCGTTTTACGATACCGTGCTGCAGCGCAAGAGCGTACGTGACGAGGAGTCGCAGGGCATGCTGGATATCATTTTCAAGACCCGCTGCTACGATATGAGCATTTATTACGACCTGGGCCTTGAGCCGTTGTTCAAGGAATCGGTGAACAGTAATAAAACAAACTTTTCCTCGGCATATGCCAAGCAGTCTTCAAAGGCGCAGAAAAATCTGGATAAGCTGTTGTACAGCTTTTCAAAGGATAATTGATCAACAGAATAATACAGTTCCGCCAGGGCTGTCGCACCCATGCGACGGCCCTTACTTGAAAAAGGAGGATTTATCATGAGAAAATTAAATGCAGAAAAACTCAATGCGCTTGTAGATGCGCGCGTGAATGCGGACATTGAGAGCGGTAAGGTAGGCGGCGCGGCACTTTGCGTGCTGCAGGACGGCAAGGTGCTGTTGCACAAGACCTACGGCTATCAGAACGCGACCACCAAAGAGCCGCTGAAAGAGAACGCTATGTTCCGTCTTGCGTCCATGACCAAGCCCATTACGGCAGTTGCCGCGCTGATTGCCGAGGAGCAGGGGCTCTTATCGATCGACGACGAGCTTTGCAAGTACATTCCCGCGTATGCAAATATGAAGATCGGACACATGGAGAACGGACAGCCCGTTTACGATAAGGATGCGTCCACGCGTATCACCATCAAGCATCTGCTGTCGCATACGAGCGGTATCGGTACTTTGGAGGTGGGCGACCACGCATGGGCAACCATGCCCGAGGAAAACGCCAAGACTCCCGCAGGCGTGATGGATTGGTTTGCAGATAAGTATCTGGCATTTGAGCCCTATACCGCACAGTGGTACAGCCCCGTGGTGGCGTTTGTGGCAGTGGCACGCATCATTGAGATCGTGTCGGGCATGGCGTATAACGAATTCCTTGATAAGTATTTGTTCTTGCCGCTGGGCATGCACGATACCACCTTTGATCTGAATGATGATCAGAAGGCGCGCATGATCGCCATGCATCATTACACCGAGGAAAAGGGCGGCTTTGCCGTGCCCAAGTCTGTGGACACCATCTTTGAGAATATCCCCGTCACGCAATGCTGCGGCGGTGCGGGCTTGGCGGCTACCTTGGACGATTACGTCATCTTCGGTGAAATGCTGACGCACGGCGGTGCTTTGAACGGTGTGCGCATTCTCTCGCCCGAATCTGTCAAGAAAATGGGCAGCGTGCAGGTGACCGACGCCATCATGCCGCCTCCGCAGCAATGGGGACTTGGCGTGCGCGTGATCACGGCTGACGACTATCAGATGCCCAAGGATTGCTTTGGCTGGAGCGGTGCGTACGGCACGCATTACTGGAGCGATCCCGCCAATAAGATCACGGCAATTTATATGAAGAATTCGGGCTACGACGGCGGCTCGGGTGCGCTGACCTCGTTCCTTTACGAGCAGGACGTATACGCGTCTTTTGAAGAATAAGGAGGCTATTATGGCAAACGAAATCATCAAGGGCATGGGCTTTCACCACATGGCTCTGTACGTATCGGATTTTGACAAGTCGCTGGCTTTTTACCAAAAGCTCGGCATGAAGGTATACACTGCCTGGGGTCAGGGGGATAGCCGCATCGCGCTGCTGGACACGGGCGACGGCACCATGCTTGAGGTATTTGCAAAGCCCGGGCAGGAGTTTGCAGCGGAGGGTCGTTGGCAGCACCTGGCTTTACACGTGGAAAACGTGGAGGGTGCGCTGCAAAAGGCACTTGCGGCAGGGGCTACGCTGCGGATGCCCGTAACGGTCATGGATCTTGACGCGCAGCCGCGCAAGATCACCATTCAGATTGCATTTGTGTACGGTCCCGACGGTGAGGTCGTGGAGTTTATCAAGCAATTGGTCAAAAAGCTTTGACGTTTAGCGTATAAGGAGTTTGTGATGAGTGCTTACGTGTTTCCTTCTGCGTATAAGGGCGGCAGACCCGTGCGGCTTTGTGAAGCCACGCGGCGTTTTGCCATGGAGTCTTTGCAGGGCAAGTACGGCGCGCAGACCATGGAGGTGCCCTTTGTTGAGGTGCAGGGCGTACCGGGCTGGGAGAGCATGAGCCATCATGAAAGGTATACGGCTGCGCTGGAAGTGCTGGTGCGCAAGTGTCCCGTTCGCATCTGCGAGGACGAGCGCATCAGCGGCGCAGCCACGCTGGGTGCGGGCGTGCGCCATCAGTTCCCCGCGGCATACAAGGGGCAGATCTTTTGGCCAAGCGTCAGCCACCTGACCGTGGATTTCGGTATTTTGGTGCGAGAGGGCATTGTCGGGATGCGTGCGCGCATCGAGGGCATTGACACCTCGGCATTTGATGTGCCCGCCATGCAGCGGCACAAGGCGCTTTTGCGCACGCTGGACGCTATGCGGGTGTGGCACGGCAGATATCTGGACGCTACGCGCGATGCGTATCCGCACCTGTACCAAACGCTTTCGCGCGTACCGCTGCACGCTGCCGAGAGTTTTACAGAGGCTGTGCAAAGCCTTTGGTTCGGCTTTGCGTTTCTGCGCCTGGGCGGCAACTGGCCCGGCATCGGCTGCATTGACCGTTTGCTGGGACCGTATTTGGAGCGTGATCTTGCCGCAGGCGCGATCACTATGGACGAAGCACGCGAGGTGCTGGCATCCATGTTTATCAAGGGCTGTGAGTGGATCGAGCGCGACACCCCGCGCGGCTCGGGAGATGCACAGCATTATCAGAACATCGTATTGGGCGGCACGGATGCCTCGGGCGCGGACGTGACCAATGCGGTCAGCTATCTGTGCCTGGAGATCGTGGAGGAGCTGGGCATTTCGGATTTTCCCATTTCGGTCAGACTCCACGAAAATACCCCAAAGGAATTTTTGCGCCTGCTTGCGCGTGTCATGCGACACGGTGGTGGCGTAGTGGCGGTATATTGCGAAAAAACCGTATTTGCCGCTTTGCGTGCGCAAGGGTATCCCGCGCACGAGATCTATGACTTTGCAAACGACGGCTGCTGGGAGGTGCAAATTCCCGGCAAGACCTATTTTTCATATATGCCCATGGACTTTTTACACGTGCTTTTGCAGGACGTTTTGCACGTGGCAGAGGGGGAGATTGCGGACTTTGCCGACATGGAGACGATCAGGTCTGCATACGCTGCACGCATGAAAGCGGTGGTTGCGCAGGCTTGTGAGAATATTCTGAACGCTTGGACGCCTGCGTGGAGAGAGGGGAAGGGTACCTTCTGCTTGCAGATGCCCACGCCCATGATCGATCTGTTTGAGCACGGCTGCGCCGAGAGCGGCAAGGGGTATCTGGAGGGCGGCACGCCCTATTCGGTCATTTCTCCGCATATGGGCGGCGTGGGCGACGTGGCAAACGCGCTCTCTGCTATTGAGCAGCTTTGCTTTATAGAAAAGAAGGTAAGCGTCAAGCAGCTCTGCGAGATATTGCGTAACGATTGGCAGGGGCACGAGCAGCTTGCGCTGTACGCAAAACACAAATTGCCGCATTACGGCAACGGCAACCCCGTAGCCGACGCGCATTACGCGTGGGCGGTGAATGCCTTTGCGGATGCTTGCGCACCTTACGCGCAAGGGTATCCCGTGAAGTTCCCGCCCGGTATCAGTACCTTCGGGCGGCAGATCGAATGGCGCGCGCACCGAACCGCCGTGCCGCACGGCTATCGCCGCGGTGAAATTCTGGCGGGCAACACCTCGCCCACACCGGGCACGGATACCGCAGGCGCGACTGCCACGGTACGCTCGTATTGTGCAGCGGACCTTTCGCGCATGACTACGGGTGCGGCGCTGGGTATCAAGATGTATCCCGACACTTTGGAGGGGGAGAACGGACTTTGCGCGCTGGAGGGTTTGATGCAGGGCTTTTGCGCCTTGGGCGGTTACTTTATGCAGGTGGACGTGCTTGACGTGCAGACTCTGCTTGACGCACGCGAGCATCCCGAAAATTACAAAACGCTCTCGGTACGCGTATCGGGCTGGAATGCGCGATTCGTGACCTTGGACGACCAATGGCAGCGCATGGTGCTGGAGCGCGCAGGGCATTTGCCCAAGGAGTGAGCATGAGAGTTGCCGAGATACAGAGATGTTGTACGCACGACGGTCCGGGGCTGCGCACCACCGTGTTTTTCAAGGGGTGTCCCTTGCGCTGCGTGTGGTGTCATAACCCCGAAACGCAGCAGTTTGTGCCCCAGGTCATGTTTTATGATGCGCTTTGCATCGGGTGCGGTGCGTGCGTAAGTGCGTGCCCGACGGGAGCGCAGGTATTGACACAAACCGACCGCCGCCGCGTGGTATCATTATGTCAAGGCTGCGGTGCATGCGCCCGCGTGTGCCTGACCGAGGCGTGCAAAACGGTGGGCAGGGACATGAGTGCCGAGCAAATTTTGCGCGAGGTACTGACGGATGCCGCGTTTTACGGGCAATCGGGCGGTGTGACGCTTTCGGGCGGCGAGCCGCTTTGTGCGGACGGTGTGGTCGGGCTTTTGCAATTGTGTAAGCAAAACGGACTGCACGTACTGGTGGAAACGGCAGGCGCGTGCGATCCCGAAACGCTCAGGAATGCCGTGCCGTACGTAGATGAATTTTATTTTGATATCAAGCACACGGACAAAGAAAAGCACAAGGAGTTGACAGGGACAGACCCCGAGCGCATATGGCGCAATCTTGCCTTGGCGGACGCACTTGGCGCGAAAACGCGCTTGCGCTGCCTGCTGGTAAACGGCTTGACCACCGACAAAGGGCATTTTGAGCGCGTTGCCGAGATGTATGCATCGCTGAAAAACTGCACGGGCGTGCAGCTTTTGCGCTATCATCCCATGGGCGGCAGTAAGGCGGCTGCTTTGGGACTTGCCGACAGCGGCAGAAGGGAATGGATCCCCACAGACGCACAGCTTGCGCAGGCAACCGAGATATTGAAGCAAAGAAACGTACCGGTATTGACCGAATAAATACGAAAATTGAGAGGGAAACGCATGAAACGAGAATACACCGCAGACCAGATCAAGCTGCTGCAGCTGCTGTCCAAGGAATTTCCCACCATACCCAAGGTTGGTGCAGAGATCGTTAACCTTAACGCCATTTCCAATCTGCCCAAGGGCACCGAGCATTTCATGAGTGACTTGCACGGGGAGAGCGAGGCGTTTGAGCACATTCTCAATAACTGCTCGGGAGTCGTGCGCGAAAAGGTGCGCGATATTTTCGGGAAAGAGATGAGTGAGGAGGAGCAGCGCAATTTCTGTACGCTGATCTATTATCCCGTTGAAAAAATCGAAGAGCTGCGCGTGCGCGGGGAGAACACGGTGGAATGGTACAGCCGCACGCTTTACCGCCTGGTGGACGTGGCGCGCTCGGTCGCGTCCAAATATTCGCGCTCCAAGGTGCGCAAGGCTTTGCCCGATGCATACCGCTATGCCGTGGACGAGCTGCTGCATACCTCCGGCGAGGAGCACAACAAGCAGGCGTACTATACGCACATCATTTCTACCATTATTGAGGTAGGAGAGGCAAACGGCTTTATTGAGGCACTGTGCTCCCTGATCAAGCGCATGGCTGTGGATTGCTTGCACGTCGTGGGCGATATTTACGACCGCGGACCGCACGCAGACCGTATTATGGAAATGCTTTGCGCGCATCATCACGTGGACGTGCAATGGGGCAACCACGATATCGTGTGGATGGGGGCTGCTGCAGGCAGCGAGGTCTGTATTGCCACGGTGCTCAACTTTGCCCTGCAGTACAATACGCTTGCCATGGTGGAAAATGCTTACGGCATCAGCTTGCGCGACCTGATCGAATACGCGCAGGAGACCTACAAGGGCAGTACTTGGTTCTTGCCGCGCAATCCCGACGATGCGTATTACGTCAAAAACCGCATGGATAACCTTTCGCGTGCGCACGAGGCGATCGCGGTCATCATGTTCAAGTTAGAGGGGCAGCTGATCGATCGCCATCCCGAATACGGTATGAATGCGCGTCGCTTGTTAGACAAAATCGATTACGAAAATAAAACGGTACGCTTGGACGGCAAGGTATATGAGCTGAATGAGTGTAATTTCCCTACGGTCGATCCGAAGGATCCGTACCGCTTGACCGATGCGGAGGAGGAGATTATGCGCTCTCTGCGCCGTTCCTTCTGCCACAGCGTGCTCTTGCAAAAGCACGTGCGGTTCTTGTATGAGCACGGCAGCTTGTATAAGGTGTATAACGGCAATCTTTTGTTCCACGGCTGCATTCCCATGAGAGAGGACGGCAGCTTTGAGGTGGTGCGCGTCAGCACGGGCGGCATGCTGTCGGGCAAGGGATACATGGATTATTGCGATAAGATGGCGCGCCGCGCTTTCTATGAAAATGATCAGGGTGCGCGCGATTTCATGTATTATCTGTGGTGCGGCAAGCAAAGTCCGCTGTTCGGCAGAGCGCGCATGACCACCTTTGAGCGGTATTTTATTTCGGACAGTGACACGTGGAAGGAGCCCAAGAATCCTTATTACGCCATGATCGAGGATTACGATTCGGTCTGCCGTATTCTTTCGGAGTTCGGCTTGGATGCGCCCGAATCGCACATGATCAACGGGCACGTGCCGGTGCGCGTGGGTGCCGGCGAGAGCCCCATCAAGGCGGGCGGCAAGTACGTGCTGATCGACGGTGGTTTTTGCAAGGCATACCACGATACCACGGGCATTGCGGGCTATACGCTGATCTATTCCTCCCGCGGATTGCGCCTTGTAGCGCACGGCTCGTTTGACGGCAGAAGGGCAGCCATACGCGAGAACAAGGATATTCTTGCCACCACCGACGTGGTGTTTGAGATGATGTGTCGCCGCATGCTTGTGCGCGATACCGACGACGGCAAGCTGATCTTGGAGCGCATGGAGGATCTCAAGCTCCTCTTGGAAGCGTATCGCTCGGGCTTGATCCAGGCTGTCAGATAAAAGTATCAATGATTTTTGAACTTTTTGTCTAAAAAGTGTTGACAAAATTTGTGAATAGTGCTATGATGATGCGGTGCGTGCAGGCGTGCCGCATCTTTGCTTGAATTTTCGTATTATCACGCGTCTTGGCGTACCGCATTTGTTCCGTTAATTTACATATTATAAGGAGAATTATTATGTCGACCGAACAGCTGATCACACAGATCATTCTGACCGTTTCCATCTGCATGATTACCGGTCTTTTGGTCACAAGACTGGTTCGTCTTCTCAATCTTCCCGACGTTACCGCATATCTGCTTGCAGGTGTGCTTGTCGGCACCTTCTGCCTGGGCGGTGTTTCACTGGGCGGTTATTATCTTGGCTATAACGAGCACGTTTTTGCAGCGAATGAAACGCTGGACGTTGTGCTCACTGCCGTTTGCAATCTGGCACTTGGCTTTATCGCGTTTGCCATCGGCAGCGAGTTCCGTTGGTCTTCGCTCAAAAAGACGGGTAAGGAAGCAACCGTCATCGGCATTCTGCAGGCAGTCATCGCAACGCTGCTGGTAGACGCTGCGCTGATCGGTCTGCACTTTATCCTGCTGAATGCAACCGGCAAGGATATCCTTCCTTTGCCCGCAGCTATTCTGCTTGGTGCAATCGCATCCGCAACCGCGCCTGCCGCAACCTTGATGGTCGTGCGTCAGTATAAGGCAAAGGGTCCCTTGACCAGCATTCTGCTGCCCATCGTTGCTTTGGACGACGCTGTCGGTCTTGTGCTGTTCGCAGTTTCCGCAGGTATTGCAAAGGCTATCATCAGCGATGGCGGCATTTCCGTGACCTCCATCATCGTAGAGCCCCTCTTGGAGATCGTTCTTTCCCTGGTGCTGGGTGCTGTGATCGGTTTTGCGCTGACCTTGGCGGAAAATCTGTTCCACTCCAACTCCAACCGTCTGTCCCTTTCTATTGCATTCGTGTTTGTTACGGTTGCAACCGCTATGCTCAAGTTCAACGTGGGCGGCGTGCATATCGGCTTCTCCTCTCTGCTGACCTGCATGATGATGGGTACCATCTTCTGCAACTTCAGCCCTTGCTCCGAGGAAATGATGGAGAGAACCGACAAGTGGACCAAGCCCTTGTTCATTCTGTTCTTCGTTATCAGCGGTGCAGAGCTTGACCTGTCCGTCTTTGGCAAGCCCATCTTCCTGTTAATCGGTGTAGTTTATATTCTGTTCCGCTCTCTCGGTAAGTATTTCGGTGCGCGCGGCAGCTCGATGCTGACGCACAGCGATGCCAACATTCAAAAGTACCTCGGCATCACGCTGCTGCCTCAGGCAGGCGTAGCGCTTGGCATGGTTACCATTGTGTGCGCAGACCCCGCACTGGCAGACGTTGCGACCACCGTGCGCTTTGTGGTGCTGTTTGCCGTGCTGATCTACGAGGTATTCGGTCCTATGATGACCAAGTGGGCACTGACCAAGGCAGGCGACATTACCGCCAAGCCCGAGGGCAAGACCGCACGCCGTCACAATATCGGACATAAGCACCATAAGGAAGCAAAATAAAAAAATCATATTACAAAAAAACCGCTTTTGTGCGGTTTTTTTGTTTATCCTACTTTGAAAATTCGTAAAATTTCGTTCATTTTGCCAATTACATTTTTTCGGAAAAAATGGTATAATGATCTTGTATGTGAATGACGACCCCCCCGAAAAAGACGATCAAAGGAGGCACTTCATGTTCTCGGTAGGTGACTATATGGTTTACGGCATCAACGGCGTTTGCTTGGTAGAGGAGATCTGCGCCTCGCCGTTTGATAAAAAGGACACGCGCAGCTTTTATATGCTCAAGCCGCTTGGTGCGCCTGCGGGTTCGGTGATCTATACCCCCACCGATAACGCACAGATTGCCATGCGTCCTTTGATGACGCGCGAGCAGGCAGAGCAGCTGATCGGACAGATAGCCGAGATCGGCATGCTGGAAGTGCCCACCGAAAAAATGCGCCGTGATATCTATAGGCAGACCATGCAGTCCTGCGATCCCGTCAAGTACGTCAGTCTGATCAAGACCGTGCGCCGCCGCCGCGCAGATATGATCGCTGCGCATAAGCGCCTGTCCGAAACCGATTCGGATTTTGAGCGCAACGCAAAAATCTCGCTCTATCACGAGCTTGCCGTGGCGTTGGATAAACCCTATGCCGAGATCGAGCCCTACGTGCTTGAAAAGCTGGAAACGGCGTAAATCGATGAAAAGTGCGAAATGGGATCCGTAGGGGCGATCAGTGATCGCCCGCCTGCCTATGCAATACGGACTGCCAATATAAATGCGGAATTGAAAATTGTAAGAAATGGGCTGAATTAGAATTTCAGCCCATTTGCTTTTACGAAGATGTGAAAGAGCGTCCGCGTGATGCACCTCATCCACCGCAACCGCGTCGATCATTTCGCGGGTATTCCGCGAAATATCTCTCCGCTGCGGTCCCCCTTCCCCAGCGGGGCAAGGCTCATTTCGGTTGCCCTTATCGACAATAATGAGCAAGACGGATACAAGCATTGCTATCACCACAACGGTCAACCTAACGAAAAGGATGCGCGAAGAAAGCCTTGCCCCGCTGGGGAAGGGGGACCGCAGCGGAAGCTGAAACGAGCAGCGCGAGTTTCAATGACGCGGTTGCGGTGGATGAGGTTTACCGTACGGACGCTCTTTCACATCTTCGTGAATGCAAAGGAGGCTGAGTGAATGTGAACTGCCCCAAATTGTGCGGACAGTACAAAAAAGCACATTGTGGTAGAAAAAATTAAATTTAAGCCACGAACTGACATCGCTTTTCGAGCGGTGTCAGTTTTGTTTTAAGTTGAATACGTTCGTTATTGTAGAACTGTA
>JAZNCE010000036.1:0-48892 GCA_045587385.1 Eubacteriales bacterium | reverse complement strand
TCCGGATAACGCTCGCCACCTACGTATTACCGCGGCTGCTGGCACGTAGTTAGCCGTGGCTTACTTTGCAGGTACCGTCACTTTCTTCTTCCCTGCTTACAAAGGTTTACAATCCGAAGACCTTCTTCCCTCACGCGGCGTCGCTGGGTCAGGCTTTCGCCCATTGCCCAATATTCCCCACTGCTGCCTCCCGTAGGAGTCTGGACCGTTTCTCAGTTCCAATGTGGCCGTTCAACCTCTCAGTCCGGCTACTGATCGTTGACTTGGTAGGCCGTTACCCCACCAACTATCTAATCAGACGCGAGCCCATCCTTGCGCAATAAATCTTTGGCATCAGAAACATGCGATTCCGATGCGTTATGCGGTATTAGCGTTCGTTTCCAAACGTTATCCCCCACACAAGGGCAGGTTGCTCACGCGTTACTCACCCGTCCGCCACTAAGCATTGCTGCTCCGTTCGACTTGAATGTGTTATGCACGCCGCCAGCGTTCATCCTGAGCCAGGATCAAACTCTCGAATAATTGTATTTAACCGATCCTTACGGACCGTGTAAAATCTTTACTCGAGCTTATTTGCTCTTAGCTTTTCTTTTTCCTAAAATTTACTTTAGTTGAGTTTTGTACTCTTCAAAGAATTTTTCGAGATTCGTATTTTCGCACTTACATTTGCTTTGTACTTCTCTCTGTTATTCAATTGTCAAGGACCAATGTCTCCGCCGCGTTTTCCGCGACAGCTTGAACATTATACCACACTGTTTTTGGTTTGTCAATAGGTTTTTGAAAATTTCTTAAAAAATTTTTTCAAGCTTTTTCTCAGCCTTATTTGTTCGCACCGCGTGCAGCGCAGTGTTAATATGATACTACATTTGTTCCGATTTGTCAAGCACTTTTTTGAATATTTTTCCCAAAAATTTAGACAAAATGAAGTGCCCAACGCGGTTGCGTTAGGCACTTTTGCACAAAGCGGTATTTTCAGCCTCAGATCTTGGGAACCTGGATCTTAACTTCCTTGCCAAGCTTTGCGGAACGAGCGATACCGTCCAGAATTGCCTGGTTGTAAATGATCTGAGAAGACGGAACGGGAGCGGGCTTATTGTACTTGACCGCATCCAGGAAGGAACGGATCTTCTTATCAAACAGATCGCCGCCGTCATTGATGATCGGTACTTCATATTCCATGTTGACGCCGCCGATGGTCTTGTAGATCTTCATAGGACCGCCAACCGTGCCGTTCCAGCAGTCGGTGGAAGGAATGCGCAGACCTGCCTTAGTACCCAGAATGATGGTATCACCGGGGGTATTGATGTTCATTGCCCACGCGATACGGAAGTCCAGAATAATGCCGCCTTCCAGTCTGACAAATGCAGCTGCGAAGTCGTCAACGCCGAACAGATCCGCATACTCGGGATGACCGGGATAGGTTGCGGGATCCTTACCAAAGAAATCGCTCTTATAGCCGGTAACGGTCAGAGGCTTGGGATACCCAACTGCGTTGAGCACCATATCCAGCGAGTAGCAGCCGATGTCAGCCAGTGCGCCCAGACCTGCGGTCTTGTCCTCGATAAAGGTAGTGCCAAAGGGGGTGGGGATACCTCTGCGTCTGCCGCCGCCGGTCTGAATGTAGTAAACCTGACCAAGTTCACCGCTCTCAACGATCTTCTTGATCATCTGCATGTTAGCGTCCAGTCTGGGCTGGAAGCCGATGGAGAGAACCTTACCGCTCTCCTTCTCTGCCTTCATAACCTCTATTGCCTCGTCCAGCGTAACGGTAAAGGGCTTTTCCAGCATGACGTTCACGCCCTTCTTCAGTGCGTAAATAGCGGGCTCTGCGTGCTGACGGTTGTAGGTGCAGATGGATACTGCATCCAGCTGCAGGCTCTCATCGTCCAGCATTTCCTTATGGGAAGCGTAATCAGTCTTAACGCCCTCAACGCCGCCGTCCTTGAAGAACTTAGCAGCCTTACCGGGGATCAGGTCGCAGCCCGCTACAATTTCAACGTCGGGCATCTTCTTATAAGAAGCAAGGTGAGCACCTGCGATCCAGCCGCAACCGATGATACCGATTCTCAGCTTTCTGTTGGTGTCGATAACGACCTCGTTTTTCTGGTTACTGTAATCCAGCTTTGCATCCATTTTTTCAGCCATGGTAATATCCTCCGTTTAATATAATAGTATATGTTTTCGGTACGCCGCTCAATAACCCAGCGTGCGCAAATAGTTTCTGCTCTTTTCGATGCTCTCAAGGGGCGAAAGACCCATGGAGGGCTGATCCTGCTCGACGACCACCCACTGTGCGCCTGCAGCCTCGGAAGCCGCGAGAATGCCGGGAAAATCCTGACAGCCCGATCCCACGGGACGGAACTCAAACGCCTTGACTTGCTCTTCCTTCTTCTCGGACTCGATGCCGATCAGCTCGTACATGTTATCCGACTTGCCGCCAACGTAGTCCTTCAAGTGCACCACGGGTGCTCTGCCGCTGTACTTGGTAATATAGCCTGCAGGATCCTCACCGCCGACCTTGACCCAGCAGCAATCCAGCTCGGTCTGCAGATACTCTGCGGGAACTGTATCGTACAGCACGTCCAGCGCGTACTTGCCGTCGATCTTATCAAATTCAAAGTCGTGATTGTGATACAGCATCTGCATGCCCAGCTCCTTTGCCACCTTGCCGAGCGCGAGCGCATTCCTGACAACGTCCGCAAAGCCCTCTGTGCCGGGACGGCACTCGGGCGTCAGATAAGGAATGGCAACGAACTTGCAGCCGATCTCGGCATACTGACCCAGCACGCCCGCGGGATCAGCCAGCATTTCATAATACGGAACGTGCGCAGAGATCGGCACAAGTCCGATTTCCTCACACATTTTCTTGATCTCGGCGGGTGCATAGCCGTAAAGCCCCGCAAATTCCACGCCGTCATAACCCATTTCCTTGATCTTTTTAAGCGTACCCGGGAAGTCCGCCGCAGCGTCATCTCTGACCGAATACACCTGTACCGCTACCGGTAATGCCATAGTGCACCTCCACTTGGGGGCATTAACACCCCATTTTTTCTTAATTATAAGACAAAAAGTGCGAACTTTCAAGACATTCATGGGTATTAAGCGGTCATATCTTGCTGCTTTGTGCAAAATATGGCGATTTGCACATTTAAGCAAATCGCCATTTGTATATTTTAACCAAATTGCTGTGCAGCCACGATCCACAGCTCTTTTGTCTGTGCAAACGCGTCCTCCAGCTCGCTTGTGGGCATGGGGTATATGACGTTTGCAAGCTCGATCGTGACCGAGGGAATACCCTTCTCCAGCGTGACCCAGTCGTTGAGCGAGGCATCCAGATGCTTATCGTAGATCAGCTTATAGCCGGTATGCTCGCACACCGCCTTAGCAAGATCCAAGGTCTGCTGTCGCACGCCTCCCGTCATGCCGCAATCCCAGTACACGACCTGCCCCGCCGTATGGTAAGCGAGCAGGGCTTTGATCTCTCCCAGGCTCTCCACGTACGCGCTGACCGCCTGCGTTTCCGGCTCGGAAGCAGCGCGCGGCCCCTTATAATTGCGGTAGCAGGGAGCAAGGATGCCGGTTCTGACGTCCGCCCAATTGGAAAGCGCAAAATTGCGGTTGAGATCCACGCCGTTGGCGTTTGCCTTCCAGTTATACGCAAGGTACACGTTGATATCATCCGAGGAAGTCAGCCCGTCACGCAGATTGTCCGCATATATTTTTTCCACCGTCGCTCTTACCTCGGGCGTTTGCATAGACTCGATGCCGCAAAGCGCAAGCATGATGCCGTCCGGATTGATCATAGGCAGCACGTAAAACGCGTGCGTATCCAGCAGCTCTGCATACTGCATGCCGTTATAGCCGCCCTTCTCGCGGCTCGAAAGATAGTATTCCATCTGCTTCATGACCACAAGGCTGCTCAGATATTCCTTGCCGTGAATGCCGCCGCTGAGGAGATATTGATTCTCCGCATCGGGATTTCCCACCACGCAGGCGTATATCTCTCTGCCGTCCACGCTCTTGCCGATGCTCTCGTAGGTAAAATACGCACCGTACGCATCCTCCAGCGCAGCAAGATCCTCGACCAGATCGGGATACGTATAGCCAAGGTCGCTCGGAGCAACGATACCTTCCTCGGGATCGCCCCGTTCCTCTGTGGTCTGCTCGGTCGTCGGTGCCTGGGTTGCGGGCGGCTCGGTATCCGCCCCCGATTGCTCGGTGCCATCGGGCACTTCCCCGCTCTCCTCCGGGGCGGTGGTCTGCTCCGTCGTAACGGGAGCGGTCGTTTGATCCGGCATATCGGGCAAGACGTCACACGCTGCCGCGCTCACAGCCAGCAAAAGGATCAGCATGCCGCAGCACCAATTTTTAAACGCGTGCGTCATGCCTTGTCCTCCCGATATTCCAAGATATCGCCGGGGCAGCAATCAAGCTCACGGCAAATTGCCTCCAGAGTGGAAAAGCGCACCGCGCTTGCGTGCCCGTTTTTGAGCTTGGAAAGATTGACGGGCGAGATGCCCACGCGCTCGGCAAGCACGCCAAGCTGTATTTTCCTGTCCGCCATGACGCGGTCCAGTCTGACGATGATAGCCATATAGCCCTCCGTTTTTCTACATTTATTATATTATAGCATACGCCCACGTGCTTGTCAATCGAAATTTATCGAAAAACATTAATTTTGCGCAGCCCAAGCACCTTTTGCCGCACGGCACTTGACAGAATACGGTGTTTTTGCTATAATATTATGTTGTAAAAATCCCCCAAGGAGGTACAGACAATGCAGTCCAACTCTAAAAAACGTACGCTCCGATTGGCGCAGATAGCCATGCTGATCGCGCTGATTGCCGTTCTGCAAATTCTTGCTACCGTATTCAGTAAAATGGTGGCTCTGCCCGTCAGCATTACCTTGACACTGGTGCCCATCGTAGTGGGCGCAGTACTGTTCGGCCCCTTGGCGGGCGCTATTCTCGGATTTTCGTTTGGCGTGATCGTTTTGATTACAGGCTTTACCGGCTTTGATCCCGTTACCCTGCAATCGTTGCAGTTCAGCGCAGTGGGCACCATCTTTTTGGTGCTTGTCAAGGGTGCGGCAGCGGGCGCAGTCGCAGGCGCGATTGCGATTCCGTTCAAGAAAAAGCAAAAGATGTATCCCGCAGTATTCTCGGCGGCGATTCTTGCCCCTTTGACCAATACCACCATCTATATCATCGGTATGATGACCATTTTCCAAGGCACTTGGTTGGCGGATGCCGACAAAACCGGTGGCGTGTTTGTCACGGCACTGCTGATCATCGGCATAGCGATCGTCAATTTCATCATTGAGCTGATCATCAATATCGTGCTTGCCCCCTCGGCTGTCAGAATCATTGAAGCGGTCAAGAAGAGTAAGTTGGTGTAAACATTAAATAATATTGTAGAAAAGATCGCCTGCGGGCGGTCTTTTTGTGTAGATATGTTTGTGCCAAAAAATGTGTAGGGGAGGATATCATCCTCCCGCCCGCGAACGCATCGATATTGCGCTTGGGTGTAAATACTAATGTCTGACGGTGGCGGGAGGATAATATCCTCCCCTACAAACGTTTATTTTTGCACTGAACAAATTTTATCCGTTCTTTTCACTCCACGAAATGTAGGGGCGATCAGCGATCGCCCGCATAACTTGGGATATTATGTGAGAAAACCGTTTTCGTTCTTTTCTTTGATACCGCTGGCACAAAGAAAAGAACCAAAAGAAATGCCGTTTGAGAAGTTTCGCGCCTGCGGGCGCGACTCGGGGCGCTGCCCCAAGTCCCTGCGACCTTTTTGAAAAAAGGTCGATCAAAAACTTTCCAACAGAAACAGCGCACCCGTATGGGTGCGCTGTTTTCTACATTATTATAATGGTTTAGAACAAACCGGTGATGGTGCCGTTTGCGTCCACGTCGATCTTTTCAGCCGCGGGAACCTTGGGCAGACCCGGCATGGTCATAATGTCACCCGTCAGTACAACGACAAAGCCTGCGCCTGCGGATACCTTGACGTTCTTGACCGTCACGGTAAAGCCCTCGGGTGCGCCCAGCTTGGTCATGTCATCCGAGAAGGAATACTGCGTCTTTGCAACGCAGATGGGGCACTTGTCAAAGCCAAGTGCACTCAGCTCTGCGATCTGCTTCTGCGCTGCGGGCAGAATGGAAACACCTGCGCCTCCGTATACCTTCTTGACCACAGCCTCGATCTTATCCTGAATGCTGCCGTCCAGCTCGTAAGAGAAGGTGAAATCACCCTGCTCCTCTTCGCACAGTCTGACAACCTCGGTAGCAAGAGCCACGCCGCCTTCGCCGCCCTTTGCCCAAACCTCGGAAAGCACCACGTTTACGCCAAGCTCCTGGCACTTGCGGATGATCTCCTCAACCTCTGCATCGGTATCGGTGGGGAAACGGTTGACAGCTACCACGCAAGGCAGCTTATATACGTTCTTGATGTTGGAAACGTGACGAAGCAGGTTAGGAAGACCCTTACCAAGCGCTTCAAGATTCTCCGTACCCAACTCGGTCTTTGCCAGACCGCCGTGCATCTTGAGTGCGCGAATGGTGGCAACGACGACAACTGCATCGGGGGTCAGGCCTGCCATACGGCACTTGATATCCAGGAACTTCTCCGCACCCAGATCTGCACCAAAGCCTGCCTCGGTAACGGTATAGTCACCCAGCTTCATAGCCAGCTTGGTTGCCATGATGGAGTTACAGCCGTGCGCAATATTTGCGAAAGGACCGCCGTGCACCAGCGCGGGCGTGCCCTCCAGGGTCTGCACGAGGTTGGGCTTGATAGCATCCTTGAGCAGAGCTGCCATTGCACCCACAGCCTTAAGGTCACCTGCGGTAACGGGCTTCTGATCATAGGTATATGCAACGATGATGCGGGAAAGTCTTTCCTTGAGATCCTCGATAGAGGAAGCCAGGCAGAAGACAGCCATGATCTCGGATGCAACGGTAATATCGTAGCCATCCTCTCTGGGCGTGCCGTTGACTCTGCCGCCAAGGCCGTCCACAACGAAACGCAGCTGACGGTCGTTCATATCCACGCATCTCTTCCAGGTAATGCGTCTGGGGTCGATGTTCAGCGCGTTGCCCTGATAAATGTGGTTGTCAAGCATAGCTGCCAGCAGGTTGTTTGCAGCACCGATGGCGTGGAAGTCACCCGTAAAGTGCAGGTTGATATCCTCCATGGGCACGACCTGTGCCCAGCCGCCGCCTGCAGCACCGCCCTTAACGCCGAACACGGGACCCAGAGAGGGCTCACGCAGCGCAACCATGACGTTTTTGCCGATCTTGCGCATACCGTCTGCCAGACCAATGGTAGTGGTGGTCTTACCCTCACCTGCGGGGGTGGGGGTGATTGCGGTAACAAGGATCAGCTTGCCGTCCTTCTTTTGTGCAAAGCCGTTCATCAGCGCGGTGTAATCCACCTTTGCCTTATATCTGCCGTACTGCTCCAGGTATTCCTCAGGAATACCTGCGGTCTTGGCAACCTCGGTAATGGGCTGCATTTTGACGCTCTGGGCAATTTCAATATCTGTCATCATATCAGTATTTCTCCTTAATCATTAAACTTGCTTGTTGGAGGTCTTGACCACAACGTCGTGTGCGCCGCCCTCAACGATACTGGTAGAGGATACCAGCGTCAGCTTTGCCTTCTGCTGCAGCTCGGGAATGGTCAGAGCACCGCAGTTGCACATGGTGGACTTGACCTTGTACAAGGTAGTCTGTACGTTATCGGACAGCTTACCTGCGTAAGGCACGTAAGAATCAACGCCCTCTTCAAAGGACAGCTTGGTTGCACCGCCCAGGTCGTATCTCTGCCAGTTACGTGCGCGGTTAGAGCCCTCGCCCCAATACTCCTTCATGAGCGTGCCGCCCACGTTGACCTTTGCGCTGGGGGATTCCTCAAATCTTGCGAAGTATCTGCCAAGCATCACAAAGTCAGCACCCATAGCAAGAGCGAGCGTAATGTGGTGGTCGTGTACGATACCGCCGTCCGAGCAAACGGGTACGTAAATACCGGTTTCTTCAAAATACTCGTCACGCGCCTTGCAAACCTCGATCAGCGCAGTTGCCTGGCCGCGACCGATGCCCTTGGTCTCACGGGTGATACAGATCGAACCGCCGCCGATACCGACCTTGATAAAGTCCGCACCGCAATCAGCAAGGAAGCGGAAGCCCTCGCGGTCAACCACGTTACCTGCACCGACCTTGACGCTCTCACCGTAATTCTCACGGATCCAAGCGATGGTCTGCTGCTGCCAAGCGGAGAAGCCCTCGGAGGAGTCGATGCACAGCACGTCAGCACCCGCCTCGACCAGCGCGGGAACTCTTTGTGCGTAGTCACGGGTGTTGATACCTGCGCCTACCACGTATCTCTTCTGTGCGTCCAGCAGCTCGTTCGGGTTCTGCTTGTGGGTATCGTAGTCCTTGCGGAATACGAATGCTACGAGCTTGCCTTCCTTATCCACGATGGGCAGGGAGTTGAGCTTGTGATCCCAGATGATATCGTTTGCAGCCTTGAGCGTCGTGCCCTCGGGTGCGGTGATCAGCTTTGCAAGAGGGGTCATGAATTCCTCGACCTTGAGATCGGGAGACATGCGGCTGACGCGGTAATCTCTGCCGGTCACGATACCCAGCAGCTTACCGGTGTTTGTGCCGTCATCGGTGACGGCAACGGTGGAGTGACCGGTCTTTTCCTTGAGAGCTAACACGTCTGCAAGGGTCTGATCAGGACGGATGTTGGAGTCGCTGCGGACAAAGCCTGCCTTGTGACCCTTGACGCGGGCAACCATGGCTGCCTCGTTTTCAATGGTCTGCGCACCGTAAATGAAGGATACGCCGCCCTCCTTTGCAAGTGCAACTGCCAGCTTATCGCCGGAAACCGACTGCATGATTGCGGACACCATGGGAATGTTCATGGCGATGGCGGGCTGCTCACCCTTTCTGTAGCGCACCAGAGGGGTGCGCAGAGAAACGTTGGCGGGAATGCAATCGGGGCCCGAATAACCGGGAACTAACAAATATTCATTAAAAGTATGAGACGCTTCGGGATAAAAGTATGCCATAATCTATCTACCTCCTTAAATTAACCCTTGAAATACTTCACAGCGGACGCGAACATGCCAATGTCAAAGTTGCCGGGGACGTTTTTGTAAAGACCTGCACCGATTCTCTCGGAGTGGCCCATCTTACCGAACACGCGTCCGTCGGGAGAGGTGATACCCTCTACCGCAAAGACCGAGTTATTGGGATTGCAACGTACGTCTGCGGTCACAATGCCCTGCTCGTCCACGTACTGCGTTGCGATCTGACCGTTGGCAGCCAGCTGTGCAGCCAGCTCGGGGGAGCAAAGGAATCTACCCTCGCCGTGCGAGATGGGTACGTTGACCACGTCACCAACCTGAACGTTCTGCAGCCAGGGCGACAGATTCGAGCAGATGCGGGTGCGCACGATTCTGGACTGGTGGCGTCCGATGGTGTTGTAGGTCAGCGTGGGGCAATTTTCATCGGTATCGATGATCTTACCGTAGGGCACAAGACCCAGCTTGACCAATGCCTGGAAGCCGTTGCAAATACCTGCCATCAAGCCGTCGCGGTTGTCAAGCAGATCGCTGACCTGCTCCTTGATCTGCGCGTTGCGGAAGAAGGAGGTAATGAACTTACCCGAACCGTCGGGCTCGTCACCGCCCGAGAAGCCGCCGGGCACGAAAATGATCTGAGATTCGCGGCAAAGCTTTGCAAACTCCTCGACCGAGCGGGCAATGCCCTCGCCCGTCAGGTTGTTGATGACAAAGATCTTTGCCTTGGCACCTGCGTCGGAGAACGCCTTTGCGCTGTCATATTCACAGTTTGTACCGGGGAATACGGGAATAATCACCTGCGGCTGCGCCGTCAGAATAGCGGGAGCCTTGGTCTTGCAGCCCTCGGTGTACGCAACGGTGGGAAGTGCACCGTGCTTGTGCTCAATGTTGCAGGAGTAAACGCCCTCGAGCTTGTTTTCATAGGTCCGGAGCAATGCGTTCAGGCAAACAACCTTGTCACCGTAGGTGATCTCTGCCTTGGCAGTGGTGTAACCCAGCAGCGTGCCGTCGATCTCTGCGCCCTCGGCAAGCTCCAGCACGAATGCACCGTAATTGTAGCCGAAGATGGTTTCCAGAGAAACGCTCTGATCGAACGCAAAGCCGATGCCGTTACCCATGCTCATCTTGAGCACGCCCTCGGCAACGCCGCCCAAGGTAGGCGTCCAAGCTGCGAGCACCTTGCCCTCTTGCATGCCGTTGTGCACGATCTCGAACAGAGCCTTAACGCTCTGTGCCGTAGGCAGACCGTTCTCGCCAATCTCGGGAGTCAGCAGCACGACCTTGTGACCTGCCCCCTTGAACTCGCCGCTGACAACCTCGGAGGTGTCACCCGTGGTGACCGCGAAGGAAACCAGCGTGGGAGGTACGTCCAGCTGATCAAACGAGCCGGACATGGAGTCCTTACCGCCGATGGATGCAATCTCGAAGTCCTTCTGTGCCATCAGCGCGCCAAGCAGAGCCGCCATGGGCTTGCCCCAACGTGCGGGATTCTGACCGGGCTTTTCAAAATATTCCTGGAAGGTCAGGTAAACGTCCTCAAACTTTGCGCCCTGCGCTACCATCTTGGAAACGGATTCCACGACAGCAAGGTATGCGCTGTGGTAGGGCGACTTTTCGGCGATGAAGGGGTTATAGCCCCACGCCATATAAGAGCAGGTGTTGGTGTGCTTTTTCTCAACAGAGATCTTGTGCACCATTGCCTGAATGGGAGTCAGCTGATGTACGCCGCCAAAGGGCATGAGCACCGTGCCCGCACCGATGGTGGAGTCAAAACGCTCGGAAAGACCGCGGCGGGAGCAGATATTCAGATCCCCTGCCAGCGCGTTCATACCTGCAGCAAAATCAGCGGGAATTTCCTTTGCAAAATCAGCGGTCTTGGAAAGCTTGATGGCGGTGCGCTTGCTTGCGCCGTTGGAGTTCAAGAACTCGCGGGACAGGTCTACGATAACCTTGCCGTTCCAGGTCATGGTCAATCTCTTCTCTGCCTTGACGCGTGCAACGCGGGTTGCCTCCAGGTTTTCCTCCAGCGCCAGCTCGCAGAAGCGGTCAACGTCCTGGGGTGCGACCACGACAGCCATTCTCTCCTGGCTTTCGCTGATGGCAAGCTCGGTACCGTCCAAGCCCTCGTACTTCTTGGGAACTGCGTTCAGATCGATATCCAAGCCGTCTGCCAGCTCACCGATTGCAACCGACACACCGCCTGCACCGAAGTCGTTGCAGCGCTTGATGAGTCTGGATGCCTCGGGATTGCGGAACAATCTCTGCAGCTTTCTTTCCTCGGGTGCATTACCCTTCTGTACCTCCGCACCGCAGCTCTCAAGCGAGGTCAACGTGTGGGACTTGGAAGAGCCGGTTGCACCGCCGCAGCCGTCGCGGCCGGTTCTGCCGCCCAGGAGAATGACGATATCCTCGGGATCGGGCACTTCGCGGCGTACGTTCTCTGCGGGAGCGGCTGCGATGACCGCACCGATCTCCATGCGCTTTGCCGCATAGCCGTCGTGATACAGCTCGTCTACCATGCCGGTTGCGAGACCGATCTGGTTACCGTAAGAGGAATAGCCCGCTGCAGCCGTGGTGACCAGCTTTTTCTGAGGCAGCTTGCCGGGAAGCGTTTCGGAAAGCGCGCGAGTAGGATCTGCGCCGCCCGTGACGCGCATTGCCGCATACACGTAGGAACGACCGGACAGCGGGTCACGGATCGCACCGCCAATGCAGGTAGCTGCGCCGCCAAAGGGCTCAATTTCGGTGGGGTGATTGTGCGTTTCATTCTTAAAGAGCAGCAGCCAGGGCTCGTCGCCTTCCTCGGTCTTGACCGTGATCTTGACCGTGCAAGCGTTGATCTCCTCGGATTCATCGATCTTGGGCAGCTTGCCGTTTGCCTTTAAGTAGCGCGTACCGATGGTGGCAATATCCATGAGCGTCATGGGCTTGTGCTCTCTGCCAAGCTCCGCTCTCATATTCTTGTAAATGCTGCAAGCGCGCGCCAGCTCCTTGTCCTCGATCTCCACCTCGCCGATCTCGGTCAAGAAGGTGGTGTGACGGCAGTGGTCGGACCAGTAGGTATCGATCATGCGGATCTCGGTGATGGTGGGATCGCGCTTTTCGCTGACGAAATAGTCGCGGCAGAATGCAAGGTCATCCATATCCATTGCCAAGCCGTAGGACTTGACGAACGCCTTGAGCGCGTCTGCATCCATTGCGCAAAAGCCGTGCAGCGTCTCCACCTCGGTGGGGATATCATACTGCGCAGCCAGCGTTTCGGGCTTGTCCAGCGTTGCCTCGCGGCTCTCCACGGGGTTGATGACGTGCTTTTTGATAGCAGCGACGTTTGCCTCGGTCAGCGCACCGTACAACAGGTACACCTTTGCGGTTCGCACTGCGGGTCTGTCACCCATGGAAATGATCTGCATGCACTGCGCTGCGCTGTCCGCTCTCTGATCGTACTGACCGGGCAGGAACTCAACAGCAAAAACGGTTGCGCCCTCCGCATCGATCTCTTCGGATACGTTATCCAGCTGCGGCTCGGAAAGCACGGTCTGCACGGCGTAAGAGAACAGCTGCTCGGTGGCATTTTCCACGTCGTAGCGGTTGATCACGCGCACGCGCTCCAGGGCTTCAATGCCCAAAAATGTATTGATTTCTTTGCAAAGGGACGATGCCTCGTGGTCAAGTCCCTGCTTTTTTTCTACGTAAACTCTAAAAACCATGTTGCCCTCCTTAGTTCTGCTTAGCCGCTAAAGCGCGCTGACCAATGTCACGACGCTTGTACGCATTTTCAAACTCCACCTTGTCCGCAATGCGGTATGCGTGTGCAACTGCATCTGCAAGGCAATCCTCGACCGCAACCGCGCCAAGCACTCTGCCGCCTGCGGTGACAAGCGTGCCGTCCTGCACCTTAGCACCCGCTACGAAGATGTATTCATCCTTGCCGGTTTCGGGCAAGGTCATGGGATAGCCCGAGCCGTACTTCTGCGGATAACCGCCCGAAGCCACGACAACGCAGCATGCGTGGCGATCTGCGAACTTGACCTCGGTTTCTGCCAGCGTACCGTTGGCAGTTGCCATCATGATAGTCAACAAATCGCTTTCCAACAGCGGCAGCACCACCTGCGTTTCGGGGTCGCCGAAACGGCAGTTATACTCGATGACGCGGGGTCCCTTGGGGGTCAGCATCAAGCCGAAATACAAGCAGCCCTTGAAGGTGCGTCCTTCCGCATTCATGGCGCCCACGGTGGGCAGGAAGATGGTTTCCATGCACTCGCGTGCAATCTCCTCTGTGTAATAGGGGTTGGGCGCAACCGTGCCCATGCCGCCTGTGTTGAGTCCTTGGTCACCGTCCAATGCGCGCTTGTGGTCCATACTGGATACCATGGGCTTGACGCACTTGCCGTCGGTAAACGCCAGCACCGACACCTCGGGGCCGGTCAGAAATTCCTCAATGACCACGCGGCTGCCGCTCTCGCCAAACTGCTTATCCTGCATCATGGAAACGATGGCTTCCTCTGCCTCCTTGCGCGTCATGGCGATGATAACGCCCTTGCCTAAAGCCAAGCCGTCCGCCTTGATGACGGTGGGGATGGGGGCATCCTGCACGTATGCAAGTGCCGCATCCATATCCTCAAACACCTCGTAGGTAGCGGTGGGAATGCCGTACTTTTTCATGAGATTCTTGGAGAACACCTTGCTGCCCTCAATAATTGCCGCGTCGGCTCTCGGACCAAAGCAAGGAATGCCGATCTCATTGAGTCTGTCCACGCAACCAAGAACGAGCGGATCGTCGGGTGCAACGACTGCGAAATCGATCTCCTTCTCCTTTGCGAACGCCACGATGCCGTCCAGATCCTTCGCACCCACGGGCACGCACACAGCGTCACCCGCCATGCCGCCGTTACCGGGCAGCGCGTAAATGACCTCAACCTCGGGGTTTTCTCTTAACTTTTTAATAATCGTATGCTCGCGGCCACCGCCGCCAACAACCAAAATTTTCATATATAAGAAAGCATCCTTTCTTCTAAAAATATGCCAAAATCAATCTTTTTTCTTTGTTACTTCTCACGCCTCGTCTATAGGCGAGGCATTTCACATTCCCGAAGGGAATATTTCACTTTTCCGCACGGAAAAATTTCACTTTCCCGAAGGGAAAATTTCACGCGCCAAAGGCGCATCTTAGTGGTGGAAAAGTCTCATGCCGGTGAACGCCATTGCCATGCCGTACTTGTTGCAGCACTCAATGACAAGATCGTCACGGATAGATCCGCCGGGCTCTGCGATGTACTTAACGCCGCTCTTCTTTGCTCTCTCGATGTTATCGCTGAAGGGGAAGAATGCATCCGAGCCAAGTGCAACACCGTCAATGGTGTCAAGGTAAGCTCTCTGCTCTTCGCGGGTAAAGACTGCGGGCTGCTCGGTGAAATACTTCTGCCAGTTGCCGTCAGCACATACGTCCTCTTCGTTCTGATTGATGTAGCCGTCGATGACGTTATCTCTGTCGGGTCTGCCAAGGGTGGGCAGGAAGGGCAGGTTCAGCACCTTATCGTGCTGACGCAAGAACCAGGTGTCAGCCTTGCCGCCTGCAAGTCTGGTGCAATGCACGCGGGACTGCTGACCTGCACCAACGCCGATTGCCTGACCGTCAATAGCATAGCAAACCGAGTTGGACTGGGTGTACTTCAGGGTAATGAGTGCTACGATCAAATCACGCACAGCACTCTCGGGCATATCCTTATTCTCGGTGACGATATTGGAGAGCAGCTCGCGGTTGATCTCAAAATTGTTTCTTCCCTGCTCAAAGGTAATGCCGTAAACCTGCTTGGTTTCCTGTGCAGCGGGAACGAAATCGGGGTCGATCTTGACGATGTTGTAATTGCCCTTTCTCTTGGACTTGAGGATCTCCAGAGCCTCGGGCTCGTAGCCGGGCGCGATGACGCCGTCGGAAACCTCTCTCTTGAGCATGAGCGCGGTGGTGACGTCGCAAACGTCGGAAAGCGCAACCCAGTCACCGAACGAGCACATTCTGTCCGTGCCTCTTGCTCTTGCGTACGCGCAAGCCAAGGGGGACTCGTCCAAGCCCTCGATATCGTCTACAAAGCAAGCCTTCTTGAGCTTTTCGGAAAGCGGAATACCCACAGCTGCGCTGGTGGGAGATACGTGCTTAAAGGAAGTAACAGCGGGAAGTCCCAGCGCTGCCTTGAGCTCCTTGACCAGCTGCCAGGAATTGAAAGCGTCCAGGAAGTTGATATATCCGGGTCTGCCGCAAAGGATTTCGATGGGCAGCTCGCTGCCATCGTGCATGTAAATCTTAGAGGGCTTCTGATTGGGGTTACAGCCGTATTTCAGTTCAAATTCTTTCATTTTGGTTGCCTCCTTAAGCATTTTTGTTCACGATTCTGGTCTCGGTCTCGCCGGTAGCCAGGTCAATATAGCGAACGAACAGGGACACCTTGTTGTCCTCGTTCAGATTGGTCCAGATCAGGTCGGTCAGCGCGTCGATATCCACGCAGGGCAGCTCCAGGGTCTTGGGCTCGCCCTCAAAGCTGGGCAGCGGATTGCCGTCACAGTTGTAGGTGTGGATAAACTTTGCTCTGCCCGCGATAGGATTGGAATATGCGTAGGTAAATCTTTCGCAGGAGCTGTCGTCACCCTCTGCGCTCTTGAGAATGGAGAGCGCGTAATTCATGTCGCCGCCCTCACGGTGAATGATGCCCGAAATGCGGGGCGTGAAGTTGGGCTTATCGTCCTCAAACTCACGGGTACGCAGAGCCTGCTCAAAGGTCATCTGCTTGTCCATCAGATCATAAATGGTGTCGGTCTGGTCACCGTTGGTCACGATGGTCTTGTTGCCCAGCACGCGCACGGGATAGTAGATGATCAGATGGGGGTCAACCATCTTGGATTCGTCGAACGCCTTGGTTCTCATGTTCTCGCCCTCAGCCACGAACACGCGGTTGCGGCTGTTGACGCTTCTGCCCATGATGAAATATGCGGTGACTGCCTTTTTGCCGTCAGCCGACTTGCCTATGATAATGCCTCTGCCGTGATATGCAAGAGAATTCAGCTCGTTTGCAATGGTATTTACCTTCATGTTTGTACTCCTTCCGAATAATTATTTCATTGTATTTGCACTTTGTCGTTTTCTACTTTTAATTTGCCTTGGCAGAAAAGGCTGACTGCCTCGGGAAGGATCTTCCACTCTGCCTCTTGCATGATGCGCTTTTGCAAAGTCTCGGGGGTGTCGTCCTCGTGTACGTCCACCGCCTTTTGCAGAATGATGGGGCCTGCGTCACATTCGGGGGTGACGAAATGCACGGTCGCGCCCGAAACCTTGACGCCCTTGGCAAGCGCCGCTTCGTGCACGTGCAAGCCGTAAAAGCCCTGTCCGCAGAAGGACGGAATGAGCGCGGGATGCACGTTGATGATGCGATTGGGAAACGCCTTGTACATCTCCTCGCCGATGATGATCATAAATCCTGCTAAGACCACAAGCTCAATCCCCTCTTGCTGCAGGGTAGTAACCAACGCCTTGGTGTACGCGTCGGCACTTTCATATGCCTTACGTGCCAGCACCATGCCCTCAATGCCTGCGTTTGCCGCACGCTCCAGGGCATATACACCGGGCTTGGAAGCCAAGACCAGCGAGATTTCGCCGCCGCCAAGCTCACCGCGCGCCTGCGCGTCGATCAGCGCCTGCAGATTGGTGCCGCCGCCCGAAACCAGCACGGCAATACGCGTTTTATTTTGCTCCATTGCCCTGCTCCTTTCCCTTGGCGAGCCCCGTCAACACAGGCAAGAGCCAGCCGCCCAGCGTGTTGCCCACAACTGCAACCAGGATGAATACGATACTCATGGGATCGAATTTCGCCAGCGATGCCACCGTGAAATAATACATATCCGCCACCGAGTGCTCAAAGCCGCACAGAATGAAGGTGGGGATGCAGAAGATGATGCCGACCGGCGTGCCCTTTACGCCGTAGGTCTTGACCGCTGCGTACATGAGAATGCCGCAGAACACAGCCGCCACCAAGCCCTTGAGCATACCGCCCTCCAGCTTTGCGTCGCAAATCCTTTTCGCGGTTTCCACCAAAGAGGGCTTTACCAGAGCCGCGCCAAGTCCCGTCAGAACTGCGCCGACCGCGTTGCCCGCAAGACCTATGGGGAGCGCCGCAGCACTCATCTTATCGGGCTTTTCGATAAACAGCCCGATCTTGCCCGTGTAGAGATAAAACCCCAGCAGGCAAATGACCAGCAGAGCCACCGAGAACAGCACAGCACCCACGACCTTATTCTCGCAGGACAGATACACCGTGCCGCCGATGCCTACCATGATACCCGAGGCGATACCGCCCCAAAACGCACTTCTCAGCATAACTCGATCTTTTCCTCGCCCTTGATGATCTTACCGATCACGTAAGCCTCTTCGCCGTGCGCGGTGAGAATTTCGATCGCCTCGTCCACCTGCTCTGCGGGAACGACCACGCTCATGCCAACGCCCATATTATAGGTGTTGAACATATCTCTCTCGCAGACGTTACCGGTCTTAGCCAGCAGATCGAAGATAGGCAGCACGCGAACCGATGCGCGGTCGATCTTTGCGCAAAGACCGTCGGGAATGCTTCTCGGAATGTTCTCATAAAATCCGCCGCCCGTGATGTGGGAAATACCCTTGACGTCTACCTTTTCCAAGAGCGCCAGAATGGACTTGACGTAGATCTTGGTGGGGGTCAGCAGGGTCTCCGCAATGCTCTTGCCGCCAAGTGCCTCGCAGGGCACGTACAGGGAATCGGGATTCTTATCAATTTCAAATACCTTACGGCACAAAGAGAAGCCGTTGGAGTGCACGCCGCTGGAAGCCAGCGCGATCACCACGTCACCCTCCTTCATGCGGGTATTGTCCAAAATCTTTTTCTTATCTACGATGCCGACAGCAAAGCCTGCCAGGTCGTAATCCTCCACGGGCATCATGCCGGGGTGCTCTGCGGTCTCGCCGCCAATCAGTGCCGCACCCGACTGCACACAGCCCTCTGCAACGCCTGCAACGATTGCCGCGATCTTCTCGGGCACGTTCTTACCGCATGCGATGTAGTCAAGGAAGAACAAAGGCTTCGCACCCACGCAAATGATATCGTTGACGCACATAGCGACAGCGTCAATACCGATGGTATCATGCTTGTCCATCAGAATTGCCATCTTGACCTTAGTGCCGCAGCCGTCGGTACCCGAAACCAGCACGGGCTCTTCCATGCCTGCCACAGGCAGACCGAAGCAACCGCCAAAGCCGCCCACGTCATCAAGGCAACCATCGTTCTTGGTGCGCGCAATGTGTTTTTTCATAAGTTCCACGGCTTTGTAGCCCGCGGTAATATCTACGCCTGCTGCTGCGTAGCTCTCGGATCTGGAGTTAGAATGCATGTCTTTGATTCCTTTCAGTATATTTCGAATTATTTTTTCAAAAATTATTCCTTGCCGTTCCAGCAATAGGTGCACAGCTTTTCGGGCGGCAAGCCGATTGCCTTGACTACGCCCTCAAGCGATTGGAATTCCAAGGACGCAAAGCCGAACTTTGCGCAAATGCTTTGGCGCAGCGCGCGTCCGCGCTCGGTATTGCCGTCGCTGTACTCGTCCAAATGGTGAAAGCCCTCCGTGCCCTCCAGCTCCATAATGGTGCGGCGGGTGATCAGCTCCATATCTCCCGTAGAGCGGGTGAAGTTGAGGTACTTACAGCCGTACATGATGGGCGGGCAAGCCGAACGCATGTGCACTTCCTTTGCACCGTTGGAGTACAAGAAGTCCACCGTTTCCTTGAGCTGCGTGCCGCGCACGATGGAATCGTCCACAAAGAGCAGCTTTTTATTTTCGATCAGCTCCTTGACGGGGATCTGCTTCATACGGGCGACCTTGGCGCGGTCGGACTGCTTTTGAGGCGTAAAGGAGCGCGACCAGGTAGGCGTGTATTTGATATACGGACGCGAGAACGCGACCTTGGACTGATTGGCATATCCGATGGCGTGCGGGATACCCGAATCCGGCATGCCGCTGACGTAATCAAGATCCTGCGCACAGCCTGCCTCTTTATCCTGCTCTGCCATGATCTCACCGTTGCGGTAGCGCATGACTTCCACGTTGATGCCCTCATAGGTGGAGGTGGGATAGCCGTAATACGACCAAAGGAACGCACACATTTTCATTTCCTTACCCGGCTTGCCAAGCTGCACGATACCGTCGGCGGGAGAAAGCTCCACGATTTCCGCAGGGCCCAGCTCGCGCACGGGAGCATACCCCAGCTTTTGTGCCGCGAAGGATTCAAAGGTCACGGCGTAGCCGTCCTCGCCCTTGCAGATAATGACGGGAATTCTGCCCACCTTATCGCGTGCCGCGATCAGGTGACCGTTGCTCTTTAAGATCAGGATCGAGCAGGTGCCGTCGATGACCGACTGCGCGTACTTGATGCCCTCAGCAAAATTCTCTTTCTGGTCGATCAGCGCAGCGACCAATTCCACCGTATTCACTCTGCCGCCCGTCATAGCGTCAAAGTGACCGCGGCTGCCGCCGAAGTACAGATCGATCAGCTGATCTGCATTGCGGATCAGACCGATGGTGCAGATGGCATACGTGCCAAGATGCGAGCGCATCAGCATAGGCTGCGGATCGGTATCGCTGATGCATCCGATCGCCGCAATGCCCGACATTTCGTCGAAAATGTGCTCAAACTTGGTACGGAAGGGGGAATTGGTGATGCTGTGGATCTTGCGCTGCAAGCCGATCTCGGGATCGTATGCTGCAAGTCCGCCCCTTTGCGTGCCCAAGTGGGAATGATAGTCTGTTCCGAAGAAAACGTCCAAAAGGCAATCCTTTTCTGACGTTATACCGAAAAATCCACCCATAAAAGTCTCCTTATTGTCTGTGCGAATGGTTGTTGTGCGAATATAGTTGAATTATGCGTCAAGTCCGCGCAGCTTTTCCTGCAGGGCTGCATCCTTGGCAAGCACTGCTGCGGTATCCTTTGCTCTCTTTGCGTCCAGCTTTGCGGCAAGCTCGGCGTCCTCAATGGCAAGCATCTGAATGCAAAGCAGCGCTGCGTTGACTGCGCCGTTGAGCGCAACGGTTGCAACGGGCATGCCCGAGGGCATCTGCACGGTTGCCAGCAGCGCGTCCATGCCGTCCACGGCACCGCCCTTGACGGGAATGCCAACCACGGGCAGCGTGGTTCTTGCGGCAATGGCACCTGCTAAGTGCGCCGCCATACCCGCTGCTGCGATGATGGCACCAAAGCCTGCCTCGCGTGCGCCGGATGCAAAAGCAGCTGCTTCGTCGGGCGTTCTGTGTGCCGAGTATACGTGCGCCTCATAGGGCACGCCGAATTCCTTAAGAGTGTTGATTGCCTTCTCCACAACGGGAAGATCGCTGTCGCTTCCCATGATCACAGCTACTTTTTTCATACTTTTTCTCCGTTTCTTTATGATGAAATACAAAAGGGCAAACCTATCCTAACGCTATGTTAAGACAGGATTGCCCAGGCGGTCGGCTATCATTTACTTCCCGCTCCTGTGTGTAAGCTCACATTCCGCCGGTCACGGGAAGAAATTTCCATGTATCTATTATACCGCATTTTGCGAAAAATGTCAATGCACAAAAGTGTAAATAAAACGCAAACTTCTATCGACGTTTTGACATTTTTGACAAACGCACGGATACTGCCGGGCAATCCGAAAAGATCAGTCGATCCAAGCGGTGTACGTTGTCACGCCGCTGACCGTTTCGCCGTCGATCTGCAGCGCGGTCGGACGGTCAAACTCAACCGTAATCCTCTTACCCGTAAACATATCTATGGATTTTTTATATTTGACGTGCTTACCCTCAAATATCTTGGGGAAATGCATCAGCGTTGCCAATTTGCCGGTGGTGTGCCAGACGCAGCAGGTCAGGCTGTCGCCGCCGCGCACCTGATCGGGCGCGACGCGCATGCCTCCGCCGTAATATTTGCCGTACATGGCAGATGCAAGCCAGATCTTTTTATACGACTTGGTCACGCCATCCACCGTCACCTTGCCCGACGGGCATTTGAAGCCACCCAAAAGCAGCTTGATCGACTCCATGGTGTAGTCAATCTTTTGCACGCCCTGCTCCTTTAATTTGTCCGTTACCTCGCAGACCATGCCGTCCAGACCAAAGCCGATGCCGTTGATATACAGGTACGTTTTTCCCTTGACCTCTACGTGCGGCAGCCCCGTCAGATAGGGGTTGAGCAACACGGGCTCGCTTTCCTCGTTCTTGCCGATATCGCGCAAAAAGTCATTACCCGTTCCGCTCTTCCACAGGTACACGGGCACGGCATACTTTGCACCGTCCAAAGCGTTGGCGATGCGCATAATGGTACCGTCTCCGCCCAAAATCAGCACGCGGTCATGCTCCGAAAGCGCGCAGATCTCCTCTCGCACGTCCACCTGCGTCAAGTCCTTTTCCACCGTGTCGGGGCCCGCAGCATAAGCACGCACGCCCTCCAGTGCAGCGGTGATATCACGGTTGTTTGCTTGGGGGTTGAACAAAATCAGCGTCATGGTCAGTCCTCCGTATAATATAGGTATATTACAACAATCTCACGCCTGCCTCGGCGCAGATGCGTTTGGTTTCTTCGTCCCAGATGCCGGATTGCACCTCACCGATGTGCGCGCAGCCCATCAGCAGCATGCAAAGGCGCGACTGTCCGATACCGCCGCCCGCAGTCAGGGGCAGCTCGCCCGAAAGCAGCATTTTGTGGAACGGCAAAACTCTACGGTCATCGCAGCCCGCGGTGCGCAGCTGATAATCCATGGCAGCCTCATCCACGCGGATACCCATGGAGGAAAGCTCCAGGGCGCGGCCCAGCACGTCATTCCAGAAAAGCAGGTCACCGTTGAGCGACCAGTCGTCGTAGTCGGGTGCTCTTGTGCCGTGCGGTCTTCCGTCCGACAACTTGTCGCCGATGCCGATGACAAACACCGTCTTGTGAATCTTGGTAAACTCATTCTCGCGCTGCTCGGGGGTCAGATCGGGATACAGATCACAAAGCTCCTGCGAGGTCACGAAGGTCACCTCCCTGCAAAGCTTGCCGGTCAGCTGCGGAAAATGCACCTGCAGCTGCTCCTCTGTCGCACACATGGCGTGCACGATGGCTTTGACCATCAGCTTGAGAAAATCAATATTTCTCGCCTCTCTGGTAATCACCTTTTCCCAGTCCCACTGGTCCACGTAGATCGAGTGGATATTATCCAGCTCCTCGTCGCGGCGGATCGCGTTCATATCGGTGTAAAGCCCGTTGCCCATGGTAAAGCCGTAGCGCAAAAGCGCAAGTCTTTTCCACTTTGCAAGGGAATGCACCACCTCTGCGTGCGCACCGTGCAAAGCGGGCACGTCAAACGAAACAGGACGCTCCTTGCCGCTCAGGTTATCGTTCAAGCCCGAATCGCTTGCAACGAACAAGGGCGCGGACACGCGCTTCAAGTTCAGCGCGGCACAAAGCTCACGCTGAAAGGCGGATTTGATATGTTCAATGGCACGCTGAGTCTGGTACGCATCCAGCACCTGCACGTAGCCCTCCGGAATATAACAATGGCTCATAAACGGATCCCTCGCTTTTTCTTCGGGGCACCAAAAGACATTCGCCCCAATTATATTCATTGTATCATATATTCTCAAATTTTGCAAGGGTTTTCGGCAAGGTTTTTGCATTCTTCCCGCTATGCATTTTTCTTGACATTTCTGCCTGCTTATGATATACTGTGTATAAGTATTCCCACCCGAAAGGAGATTCTTATGAAACGCAAAGAAAAAGTCGTCGGCATCGTCAAGGGGCTTGCGTTCCCCGTTGGCTATACCGTGTATATGACCGCATTTCAATCCGCTGCCACCTTTTTGATCATGGGGCTGTGCCTTGTGCGCGCGGTACTTGCGCTGGCAGCCGTTCCCGACATGGGCGTTGACGTATACCTCAACCACTTCATGCAGGACTACTCCGGGCTTATCATGCACTCTATGTGGTTCCTTTCCGCGCTGACAACCGTTTCGGCATTGCTGATCTTGTGGTTCGTATTCAACCGCAAAAACACAAGCTTTACCGAATATTTCCGTTTCAAAAAGGCACCCGTCAAGGCGATTGTAGCCGCAGCCCTGCTGGGACTTTCCCTGTTTTTCTTGGTCAACGCAGCCATGACCGCCATCGATTCCCTCTTGAACGCGCTGCGCGAGGCATTGTTCCAAATGCTGGAAACGCTGGATCCCGCCATTGCCGATTACGCGCGTAACTATTTCGAGACCTACACCCAATTGATGAACGGCGCAGGCGATGACGTGGGCATGTTTACCGTTGCTGCCATTTTCGGTGCACCCTTGATCGAGGAGATGGTGTTCCGCGCAGGTCCCTTGACCAAGTTCAAGGGAAAAATGCCGACGCTTGCCGCCGTACTGCTGACAAGCGCGCTGTTTGCGCTGGCACACGGCAACCCCTTACAGATGGTCTACACCTTCCTGCTGGGCATTGTATGCGCGTACCTCCTTATCAAGTCCGACTCCATCTATCCGTCCATCATCTGCCACTTTGCATTCAACGGTGCAAACCTGATCGCCATGACCATGCAAGCACTGTTCCGCACCGATTTTTGGGCAGATACGCCTTATTACGATCAGCTCTGCGCCAAGTTTGAGGTATGGAGCAACGCAACCTTCCTGATCTACCTCATCGGCTCTGCGCTGATCGCCATCCCCATGCTCATTGTCGGCATGATCCTGCTGGTCAAGCTTCGCAGCCCCGACAAGGCAGCCGCTGCGGAATCACAGCCCGATGATCCCGTGCTCGCTGACGGCATTTGCGTGATTGAGGCAGAGGAAAACGCGCACGTAGAGCAAGAAGAGGAGCAGGCAGAGCAAGCACCCACCGACTGTGAGGCAGAGGCATGACTTTACGCATTTTAACAGTGGGTGACGTGGTGGGCAGAGTGGGGCTTTCCCATTTACAAGCCACGCTGAACGCGCAGAAAAAGGCTTTGGGCGTTGACCTTTGCATTGTCAACGGCGAAAACGCCTCCGATATCAAGGGCATTTGCAAATCCGATGCAGATGATCTGCTTTTGGCAGGCGCGGACATCATCACGCTGGGCAACCACGCTTACAGCGCGCCCGACATCGGCAATTTTCTGGACGATCGCAGCGACGTCATTATCCGCCCCGCCAACTTCCCAGCGCAAAACCCCGGCTGCGGCTATACCGTGACAGAGGTGCAGGGCGTTCGCGTGCTTTGCATCAATATGCTGGGCACGGTCAATCTTGCCCCCCTGGACAACCCCTTCTTGACGCTGGAGCGCATTTTACAAGCCCAAAAGGGCAAATATGATATTGCAGTGCTGGACATGCACGCCGAGGCAACCAGCGAAAAATATGCCATGGCGCGCGCCTTTGACGGCAAAGTATCCGTCATATTCGGCACGCACACCCACGTGGCTACGGCAGACTTGCAGATCCTGCCCGGCGGCACGGGATACGTCACCGACCTTGGTATGACCGGCCCCGAGGGCGGTATTATCGGCGCGAAAACCGAACCCGTGCTCCGGATGCTGCGCGACCACATGCCCGCGCGTTTCTCTGTCGCGGACGGCAAGGTCCGCGCCCACGCAGTCCTGTTCTCGGTGGACACCGACACCTGCCGCACCACCGCGGCAAAGCAGTTGATTTTCTGACACCAAAGACAATCACTATCGGAATTTGCTATCCCCCTTTTTAGCAGAGTTGTATCATTGAATTAGCTCTTTTGCATTTGCGAAGATGTGAAAGAGCGTCCGTATGATGCACCTCATCCACCGCAACCGCGTCGATCATTTCGCGGACATTCCGCGAAATATCTCTCCGCTGCGGTCCCCCTTCCCCAGCGGGGCAAGGCTTATTTCGGGTGCCCTTATCGACAAAACGAGCAAGACGGAAGCAATCTTACCTTCACCGTAACGGTTAACCTAACAAAGCGGATGCGCGCAAAAAGCCTTGCCCCGCAGGGGAAGATATTTGCAAGCAAATTAGACCGCAGCGGAAGCAGAAACGAGCAGCGCGAGTTTCAATGACGCGGTTGCGGTGGATGAGGTGCATCACACGGACGCTCCTTCACCGAAGCGGATAAAATTTTCTTGTGAAACTATTTATTGCATGTTATACAGAACCTAGTAAGCGTTAAGGAGATAACGATATGCCGGTTTCATATGATGGAAAAAACAAGCATTTAGCACAACATTTGCGCAAAAATGCTACAAGGCAAGAAAAACATTTGTGGTATGATTTTTTGAAAAATTACCCGGTACAATTTCGCAGACAAATGATGATTGACAAATATGTTGCCGATTTTTATTGTGATACAGCAAAGCTTGTGATCGAGGTGGATGGCGCGGGGCACGAAACACCGCAAGGCGAACAAAAGGATCAAATACGTACGGAAAGGCTGGAGGAGTACGGTTTGACCGTCATTCGAATTCCCAACCGTTGTATTGACAACGACTTTTATAGAGTTTGCAAATACATAGACCAAGTAGTACAAGAAAAGATCTAAGTTAATGACTCAACCCCATATCCCACTTTGTGAAAGCAAAAGCATCACGTTTCGCGCAGCGAAACACATCACTGTAAAGCTTGCTTTGCCAAGCTCGCTTTGCACCACGAAAGGAGGCAAGACATATGAAAAAAGGCACATTGATCCTGCGCTCGCGCTTGAGTCTGCTCAAGCCCTTTATCGCCGGCTGCTCACTTACGACCGCCCGCGTATGGCAGGACAGAGTCGGTAAGCTGATGTCCGCCACCAACAGAAGTGACGTTACCTTTGAGGATTTCACCATAGGCGACATGCCCGCCTGCACGGTCAAGCCGCACGACGAGGTCTCCTCGGGCATTATTCTCTACCTGCACGGAGGCGGTTACACCTGCGGAGATCTGGACTACGCCAAGGGCTGCGCTGCCACGCTTGCCGCGCGCTGCGGCATGCGCGTTTTGTGCGTGGCGTACCGTCTTGCTCCCGAGCATCCCTTCCCTGCCGCCGTTGACGACGCAGAGGACGCTTACGGCTACCTGCTCTCGGGCGGCTACGCCCCCTCGCAGATCATGCTGTGCGGCGAAAGCGCGGGCGGCGGACTTTGCTACTCCCTTTGCTTGCAGCTGAGCGCCAAGGGGCGCACCATGCCTGCGGGCATTATTGCGCTTTCCCCTTGGGTTGACCTGACGGGCACGGCGCAAAGCTACAAGACCAACGAAAAAAACGACCCCACGCTGACCGCGGAAAGACTGAAATTCTACGCCGACTGCTACCTGTACGGCACAGACGAGCAAAAAAGCGCGGGCAAGAATATTTATCCCAAGACCTGCGATGACACGGCGCAGGATCACGCGGCAAAATCCGTACCGCTCGCCTCTCCCTTGTTTGGCAATCTTGTCGGCATGCCGCCCTCACTCATCTTTGCGGGCGGCGCGGAGATCCTTGTGGACGACGCAACCTCCCTGCACCAAAAGCTGCTGGACGCGGGCGCGCACAGCGACCTTGTCGTCACGCCCGACATGTGGCACGGCTACGTGCTCTATTGCATCAAGGAATACGACCGCGACTTTTCGCGCATCCGCAAATTCATCCGCGCTTGCGTCCCCCACCAAAAAAAGCTGCGCTGGATGGCGCTGGACAACGCCGCCAAGATATTCCCCGCGGCACGCACGCGCAACTGGAGCAACGTGTTCCGCCTTGCCGCCACCATGACCGAGCCCGTAGACATGACGGCTCTGCGCACAGCGCTGGACGTGACCGTGCGCCGCTTCCCCTCGATTGCGGTGCGCGTCAAGGCAGGCTTTTTCTGGTACTACCTCGAGGAGCTGCCCAAAGCCCCCGAGATCATGGAGGAAAAGCCCTACCCCCTCTCTCGCATGCCCATGTCCGAGATCAGCAAGTGTGCCTTCCGCGTCATTGTGTACGAGAAGCGCATTGCGGTGGAATTCTTCCACTCGCTGACCGACGGAAACGGCGGACTTGTGTTCTTGAAAACGCTTGTTTCGGAATATATTTATCAGAAATACGGCGTCAAGGTGCCGCAAGGAAACGGCGTGCTTGACCGCCTGGAGGAGCCCGATCCCGCAGAGCTGGAGGACAGCTTTTTCAAGTACGCGGGCAAATACCCCTTGTCGCGCAAGGACACGGACGCCTACTCCATTCGCGGTGCGCGAGAGATCGACGGCTTCCGCACCAACACCACCTTTATTTTGGATGCCGAGCAGGTGCGCACGCTGGCAAAGGCGCAGGGCGTGACCGTGACGGCATATCTGACCGCCGCGCTGACCATGGCGGTGGACAGGCTGCAAAAGCAGCAGATCCCCAACCCTGCCAAGCACAAGCCGGTCAAGATCTTCGTGCCCGTCAATCTGCGCAGCATTTTCCCGTCAAAGACCCTGCGCAACTTCATTCTGTACACCATTCCCGGCATTGAGACCAAGTACGGCGACTACGCATTCGAGGAAATTTGCCGGAGCGTGCAGCACCAGATGAAGCTGCAGATCACCCCCAGGCGCATGGCAGCCATCATTGCCGCCAACGTATCCAGCGAGAAAAATCTTTTGATCCGTGCAGCCCCCCTGCCGCTCAAAAATATCGTCATGAGCGGTGTTTACAACGCGGTGGGCGAGCGCAAATCCTGCTTCTCGTTCTCCAACTTAGGCGTCTCCCACATGCCGCCCGAGTTTGAAGCTTACGTGGACAGGCTGGACTTCGTGCTGGGTACGCAAAAGAGCCAGCGGTATAACACCTCGCTGATCACCTATAAGGGCAAAATGATGTTCAACATCACGCGCAATACGAGCAAGCCGCTCCTCGAGCGCCACCTGTACGAGGTGCTGCGCGAGCGCGGCGTGCACGTCATCGCCCAAAGTAACACAAGAGAGTAAGGAGGTTTTTGAGTATGTTTTGTATCAAATGCGGCGTGGAGCTGACCGACGGGCAGACCGTATGCCCCGTGTGCAGCACGCGCGTCTATCACCCCGATATCCCCGTCAAGGAAGCCTCCCCCACCTATCCGAGAAAGGATTTTGAAAGCGAGGAATTCAACCGCCGCGGCATTCTTTTCGTGGTGACCATCCTTTCTTTGCTGACGGCCGCCTTGTGCATCATGTTCAATATCTCCTTGGAGGGTGGGATCTCATGGGCAGGCTACGTGGCTTGCGGCTTGGGCGTCTTTTATACGTGTATCATCCTTCCCCTGTGGTTCAAGCGTACCACTCCCGCCATCTTCGTACCCGCTTCGTTTGCAGCCATCATTTTGCTGCTCTTGTATATCAATGCAAAAACGGACGGCAACTGGTTTTTGTCCTTTGCCTTCCCCGTCGCGGGCAGCCTTGGCGTCATCATCACGGCAGTCACCACGCTCGGACATTATCTGCGCCGCGGGTACCTCTACATCCTCGGCGGTGGATTTATCGCGCTGGGCGTATGGTGCGCACTCATTGAGCTGTTCATTCACCTGACCTTTGAAATGCCCGCGCACGTCATCTGGTCTCCCTACCCCTGCGCAACCTTTGCGGTGTGCGGCTTGATGCTGATCATCATCGGCATCGTCAAGCCCTTCCGCGATTCGCTGCGCAAGATCTTCTACGTGGGAAAGATGTAATAAAAAAGCCTTGCAAAGCGGGCTTCTCATAAGGAAGTTTGATTGTATTTGCTTTGCGGTAAACAAATATAAACGCCGACAGATTCTTTGTCGGCGTTCATATTATTCATTGTTTGTAAAGACGCGAATCAAACCCATAACAAAAGCAATTATAAAGGTTGAAATCCCCACAATTTCGGAAATCAAAGCGACAACGTACTTCCCATGCGAAACCTCTGTCCATTGTCCGTGGGATTCTAAATAATAATGACCCGCTTGATATAATTCATACTCAGTTTCTGCATCATTTAATGCACTTCCCCCAAATAAAAGGGTTATAAAGAAGAAAAATTGGAATGGGATAACCAGCAAACATACTAACAAATTAAACGTTTTTTTGATTTAATGCTTTGTATAATGCCTTTGATAGTGAAAAAGAATATCGAAGCAATAATTAAATATCTTAAATACACAACAGATTCTCCTTTACTATAAAATTACCATCAACAAACAGGTTTTATCGCGCCAGTTTCGCCTTTGTATTACAGGTGTAGGGCAAAGCCCATACCCCTTATTTTTGTAGGGCGGGGGTTTACTCCCGCCCTACGATGTAACCCTATTATAACACAAATCGGCAGAGAAAACAAGTTCTCTGCCGAAATCTGTTTGTAGGGGCGACCATTGGTCGCCCGTTTTTTGCGGATGGTTGCGGGCGATCAATGATCGCCCCTACCGGGTTGGTTTTTCTTTCGTAGGGGAGACCTACGGTCTCCCGCGGGCGTTCATAGCTGGTGATTTGCTTGGCAAATCATCTACCGCCGCGGTGTCCGCCACCGCCGCCGGTGCGTCCTCCCCCGCCGCCGCTGCGGCTGCCGGAGGAAATGATGGTGGTGGTGACAAACTTGCCGATCTCATGATCTCTCTCGCGCGTCAGCTCCAGCTTGGCAAAACGGTCAAGCGGATAGGACTGCGAGGGGTTCTTTTTCTTATAACTTGCGGCAATGCTGCTTACGCTGACGCCGCCTGCGATCGCGCCCGCGATCAGCGCAACGATCAGAATCAGCTGCCACGACACGCCCAGTCTGCCCACGTACGCCTCGGCGCTCAGCGCCGCATACTCGCAAAGCCCCACTGCAAGATCGCCATCTCTTGCATCCTTGATATTGTAATACACCGTACTGTCGTCAAGGATGTAGTCGATCTCTTTATCGTTGATCTTTGTGTAAGCGTCGCCGTAGGTATAAATATTGTAATAATTCTCGGTCGTGGTCGCCAGCGTGACCACCAACAAAATCAAAGGCTTGTTTCTGCTCAGCCCATATTCCGCAATGAAATCGTCACCCACGTATTTATCATACCCATAATACGTGACCTCGGGAATAAACACGTAGGCACAGATGGGCACACCCGCCTGCTCGCTTGCCTTGGCAAGAGCTTGGTTGATCCTTTCCTCCTCAGCATCGCTGAGCTGATCGTGCTTGTCTATGACCTTGGTATAATCGGAAAATTCCTCTTCCTGCTCCTGCGCGTGGGTGGGCAGCACGCAAAGCATCATCAAAACAACCAGAACGATTGCAAAAATTCTCTTTTTCATCATAACAGCAACCACCCCACAGCAAAAACTAATGCCGCAACGGCAGCTGCAACCGCGGCAAACGTCAGCCCCAGCTTGAACTTGCTGATGGGCAGCTCACCGTACACCTTGCCCGTATAGCCGTTCATGGCGTACTTGTAGATCTGCCCTGCCTTATCGCGGTAGGTCAGCACCCAAACGGGCATGAGCGCATACTCCCAATGGCTTTGGTGAATATCCAGCTGCGGACGCGTGCCTCCCACCTCACCGTTGATGGTACCGCGCAAAAGCCTGTCGGCATACCCGATCATGCGCTCCCTGATCTCTTCGCTCAAGGAGTCGCGCTCCACGTCGCGCTTTTTTGCCACAAAGCCTGTCAGATACGGCGCGGAAAACTCCTCAAGAGACTCGGAGGGATACGGCAGCACGCCCTCAAGCATTTCCTTATCCTCGGTGGAAAGCGCGCTGGTGACGATATCCTCAAAATGGATCTCGCCCTCGCGCTCAAACTCCAGACGCGTGGTCTCGGTGTATTTGACGTTGCCCACGATCCAGGTGCGGATGCGCGTGCCCTCTGCCTCCAAGGATGCAGAGGAATCCGCATCGGTCACCCAGAAGGGATAGTACACGCCCGTGATCTTCTCCACCTGCTCGGCGCAGAAGTAATCGCGCGGCACGTAGCGGTGACGCTTGGCGTATGCCAAAAACTTTTCAATCGCCTGCGCTTTGCCAAACTTGAACGGGATCACCTTATCGGGGCGGAACGCACCCGACAATTTATCCGACAGCACGACGGGGTTGTGGCAGAAGTAGCAGAAATCCGCAACCGTCTCGCCGTCCGCCATGACCTCCGCCCCGCAAGAGGGGCAATGGTAGGCACGCATCTGCTCACGAAACGCCTCGTCCTGCGCTTCTCTCTCTTTTGCCCTCTCGGCACTGCCCGCTGCGTCCAGCTCGTCCTTGCCAAAATCCGAAAGGCAGAATTCGCAAACGAACCTGCCCTTTTCGGCATCAAAGATCAAGCCCGCACCGCAGTTGGGACATTGATACGTTACAGTCGTCTGTTCCATATGCTGATTTATGCGCGTTTTGCACCGCATTCGGGGCAGAATTTGCCTGCGCCCGTGTTTTTATGTCCACACTCGGTGCAGAACCAAGTATCGTCCTCGGGCTTCTTTGCGCCGCATTCCGAGCAGAATTTGCCGGTATTGACCGCGCCGCAAGCGCACTTCCAAGCGCCTGCCGCCTCGGGCTTCTTGCTGCCGCACTCGGCACAGAACTTGCCCGTATTGACAGCACCGCAAGCACACGTCCAGCCGTTAGCAGCTGCTGCCGCGTCCGCCGCAGCCTTCTTTTGCTCTGCATCGCGTGCGATCTGCGCCTGGTTGGACTGGCTTGCCGCAGCCATAAAGCCGCCGCCCGCATTCATGCCCATACCCATGCCCATAAACGCCTGCGCACTGCCGTTTGCATTGCTGCCCGCAGCCTCAAAGCCGCGCGCCATAGCACCCTGCACGTAGCCCTCACGGATGGATGCGTCACCCAGCATAGCACCCTGGTTGCGCATGTTGATCAGATTCTTGCTTTCCTCGTCATAAGAAACGCTGGCAATACCAACGCTGAGCACCTCCATGCCGCGCATTGCCTTCCAGTCGTTGTCCAGCTCGCTTGCCATGTAAGAGGACAGCTCGCGCGACTTGCTTGCCACGTAAGAGATGCGAATGCCGTCCGCAGACATACGGTTGATGGCTGCCTGCAACGCCTCCAAGAACTCGGACAGATACTGCTCGTTGATGCTGCTGACGTCTACGCGGTCTGCATTCTTGGGCAGCACCTCGGTATAGAACTTGATAGGATCGGTGATCTTGATGGAATACGTACCGTGCGCACGCAAGAACAGCTCTGCGTTATAGAAGTTATCGAAATAGTTGACGGGAGAGCGCGTGCCGAACTTGATGCCCTTGATCTCCTGCAGATTGATAAAGTACGCCTTTTGCGCGTAAGGTGCAACGCCGCCGAACTTGACACGGGAGAACGCATCCTTGAGCGCGTCGCCAAACTCGCCGCCAAACAGCGAGGGAGCGGAGGAATTCTTGACCTCGTAATAGCCGGGCTCAGCGGTGTAGTCCACGACCTTGCCGCCGTCCATCAGCATCATGAACTGACCGGGATAGACGTGAATGATCGAGCCGTTGGAAACGGTATCCGTCGTGCCCTTTTTGTTGTTGTTTCTCTTGTCATTTGCGCGAACCGTGACGCCCTTGGTAAACACCGTGGTGTCACTCATGCCTTCGGCTTCAATGACCTCCAGCCATTGATCGGCAAGCGCGCCGCCTGCCGCATGGAGTGCAGCTTTGATAATACCCATGTGTAGGTCCTCCTTGTATGATTTATCAATTCTATCTTTGACTTCCGGAGGGGAGCCCCTCCCCTACAAGCCTTTCATTTTGCATTCTGCATTCTGCATTCTGCATTTCTTTACGCGTTACTTCCGTAAGGCAACAGCTCCAGATCCTCGTTATGCTCCAGCGCCCACGTCACCGCCCAGTTGCCGGGGAACAGGAGCAGATCGTTTCCGCGCACGTCCTGAATCCACTTGGTCTCGGCGGACAGCTTGAGCTTAGAGGGATCGATCTCCTTGCCGTCCTTGCCGCCTACGTAACGAATGATATCGTACGGGATCTCGCGCTGGATATATCCTACGCCGTACTCGGTCTGCATGCGGAACTTGAGCACGTCATACTGCAGCACACCGACCACGCCCACGATCACGCGCTCCATACCGGAATTGGGCTCAAAGAAGATACGGATAGCACCCTCCTGCGCGATCTGATTCATGCCCTTGGCAAACTGCTTGCGCTTCATGGAGTCGATCTGCTCCACGTACGCGAAATGCTCGGGGGTAAAGTTGGGAATGCCCTCGTACGCCACCTTCATACCGGGCGCGCAGATGGTATCACCGATCGAGAAAATACCCGGGTCAAACACACCGATAATGTCGCCCGCGTAGGCAACCTCGACGCCCTCGCGCTCCTGCGCCATCATTTGCTGCGGCTGCGCAAGCTTGATATTCTTGCCGCCCTGCACGTGGAAATACTCCTTGCTGCGCTCAAATTTGCCCGAGCAGATACGCATAAAGGCAATTCTGTCGCGGTGCGCCTTGTTCATGTTTGCCTGAATTTTGAATACGAATGCCGAGAAACGCTCGTCGGTCGCCTCGATCTCCACGTCCCCTGCCTTATGGGAAAGGGGCTGCGTGGTCATTTGCAAAAAGCTCTCGAGGAACGGCTCAATGCCGAAGTTATTGAGCGCCGAACCGAAGAATACGGGAGAGAGCTTGCCCGCGCGTACCGCGTCAAGGTCAAAACCAAAGTCCGCCACGTCCAAAAGCTCGATCTGCTCGGTCAAATTCTCACGCAAACGCTCGCCGATCAGCTCGTCAAGACGTGCGGTATCATCAAAGTCTACGGCAATGCCCTGCAGACGGTTTCTGCCGCCGTGAAAGTTATCAAAGGTCAAGATCTGCTTCTTTTCGCGGTCGTACACGCCCTTGAAATCCACGCCGCAGCCGATCGGCCAGTTCATGGGATAGGTGCGGATGCCGAACTCCTGCTCCAGCTCGTCGAGCAGATCCAAGGGGTCGCGCGCCTCACGGTCCAGCTTGTTGATAAAGGTAAAGATCGGAATGCCGCGCATGGCACAAACCTTGAACAGCTTGCGCGTCTGCGCCTCGATACCCTTTGCCGCGTCAATGACCATGACCGCGCTGTCGGCTGCCATGAGCGTACGGTAGGTGTCCTCCGAGAAGTCCTGGTGTCCGGGGGTATCCAGAATGTTGATGCAGTAGCCGTTGTAATTGAACTGCATAACCGACGAGGAAACCGAGATACCTCTCTGCTTTTCCAGCTCCATCCAGTCCGAGACGGCGTGCTTATCGCTGTGCTTGCCCTTGACCGAGCCTGCGGTCTGGATCGCACCGCCGTACAGAAGGAACTTTTCTGTCAGCGTGGTCTTACCTGCGTCAGGGTGCGAAATAATGGCAAACGTGCGGCGTTTTTCAATTTCGTGTGCGCTTTGCGTATCAATCATGTTACAAAAATCCTTTTAGAAAAAATAGTCATTCATATTATTATAGCACAGTTTTTGCACAAATGCAAGAGCCGCAGGCACTTTCGAGCGCAAAAGTCGAAACAAATGCAAAGTTTTATGAAATTAAATGAAAAAAAGGCTTGACAAATTGAGATAAAAGAGGTATAATATTGCCTGCGAGTTATGCAATGGCCGCTCGCAGGTACATGGAGATGTACTCAAGAGGCCGAAGAGGCGCCCCTGCTAAGGGTGTAGGCCGGGTAACCGGCGCGAGAGTTCAAATCTCTCCATCTCCGCCAAAACAAAAGACCACCCAATCGGGTGGTCTTTTGTTGTGCCGTCGATGTCGAGATTTGAACCTATGGGGGACGGTTACCGCCGGCGCGAGAGGGAACGAGCGTCCGCGCTGCCGGTGGCAGATGAAGCGGACGCGAGTGAGTGAGCGAACAAGGAGTATCGGGAGCGCGCCACGCGTACGCGACCGAGACGACTATGTTCGCGAGGTGCGACGGAGTCTGCCATCGGCAGACTCCCAGATACGACACCCTTCTGTGACCTATATTTGTAACCCCCTACCGCAACGCGGTGGGGTCTTTTTCGTTCGCTCCGATGTCGGGATTTGAAATTAAGGGTGACGGTTACCGCCGGCGCGCCCCCTATGTGTCATCCTGAGCGGAGTATGAAATCCCGTTTATGTTGCAGAATTTTATGAATACTCTTATTCGGGATTTCATACGGAGTCGAAGTTTTGCATAGTGTAGCGGTATTTCGCAACAAATTGCGAAATGGCGCGGAACGAAGCAAAACCGACGAGGAAGTGCGTTTTGCGCACGACCGAGGAAGGGATCTCTAAGCGGTTTACGACACGTCTGCCTGCGCTATGTAACATTTGAACGTGATCGATTTGGGATCGCTTTGAAAACGTAACAAAGGCTGAGCAGACATTGAGGAAACCCTTTAGAGATCCCGCTGCACATTCGCCTTTGGCGAATATTTGCGCTTTTGCTTTATTCCGTGTCCTGCTCGCGCGACGGACACTCCATGCCGCAAAAGTTCGACTCCAGGCTACGCCTTCCGCTCAGGATGACACTCGGGGTGAGGGGATGCCAACCAATACCAAAAAATTTCCCCTTTCGTCTTGCATTTTCCCCGATTCGGTGATACAATAGATACAAATCAAGCAAAAAAGGAGACCGATATGGAAAACATCCGCATTCAAGACGACCTTTATACATACGTCAACCAAAGCAAGCTGGACGAGCTGGTGATCCCCGACGACAAGCCCGTAGCGGGCGGCTTTTCGGAGCTGGGCGACAGCGTAGAAAAGATTATGATGGGTGAATTTGAGACGCTGGCAGAAACCAAGTCTTACCCCAACGAGCACCTCGAAAGAGCCTGCACGCTCTACGCCATTGCCAAGGACGCTGACCGCAAGGCGAAGGATGGCATTGCTCCCGCGCTCAAGGCGCTGGCGGTGCTGGATCAGATCAATACCCTTGACGACTTCTCCCGCCTGTACAAGACCCTTTCCCTTGGCGGCATTCCCACGCCCATCAATATCGGCGTTGACACCGACATGAAGAACACCAAGCAGCACCTGGTTTACATGCAGGGCGCGAGCGTCATTCTGCCCGACACCACCTACTACGGTCCCGAAATGGCTGCACAGAAGGAGCAGATTTTGGGCATCTGGCAGGGCGTTGCATCCGCAGTGCTGGCGCAGACCGACCTTGCCCCCGAGGCGCAGGCACAGTACGTATCCGACGCGCTTGCCTTCGACGAGATCATTGCAGGACTTGCAAAGTCCCGCGAGGAGTGGTCGAGATACGTGGAGATGTACAATCCCATGGACACCGCTGCTGCCGCAGAAATGCTCTCCACCATTGATTTTACTGCCATTCTGACCGACCTGTTCGGTCACGTGCCCGCAACCGTCATCGTCACCGAGCCTCGCTATTTCGGTGACTTTGCCAAGATCCTCAACGCAGACACCCTGACCCTTTACAAGCACTGGGCATACGTCACGGGGCTGCTCAGCGCATGCAACTTCCTTTCCGAGGAGCTGCGCGAGCTGGGCGGTGCATACATGCGCGCGCTGATGGGCGTTGCCAAGATGCAGGACATCGAAAAGTTTGCATACAATCTCGCTTCGGGCGTGTACTCCGAGCCCGTGGGCATTTACTACGGCGACAAGTACTTTGGCAAGGAAGCCAAGAAGGACATTACCGAGATCGTATATCAGATCATCGACACCTACAAGGAGCGCATCAAGACCAACGAGATCCTTGGCGAGCAAACCAAGGCAAAAGCGATCCTCAAGCTGTCCACCATGGGCGTCAAGATGGGTTATCCCGACAAGGTCAGAGCCATTTACGACAAGATGGTCTTTGACGCAGACGCATCGCTGTTTGATATCGTGCGCTCGCTGCAGGCAGTCAGAGAGCTTGCTTCCTACGAAAAGCTGAGCAAGCCCACCGAGCCCGAAAACTGGGCAATGCCCGGCCACATGGTCAACGCTTGCTACGATCCCTTCGTCAACGACATCACCTTCCCCGCTGCCATTCTGCAGGCTCCCTTCTACTCTCTTAAGCAGACCAGAAGTGAAAACCTGGGCGGTATCGGCGCGGTCATCGGCCACGAGATCTCGCACGCATTTGACTCCAACGGCGCAAAGTGCGACGAAAACGGTAACATCAACAACTGGTGGACCGACGAGGACTTTGCAAGATTTGACGCCAAGGTGCAGGACATGATTGCACAGTTTGACGGCATTGAGCTGCCCCAGGGCAAGGTCAACGGTGCGTTTATCGTGTCCGAGAACATGGCGGACAACGGCGGTATGTCGGTCACGCTTGACATTATGGGCAAGACCGAGGGCACTTCCTACGAGGAATATTTCTCCAACTGGGCAAGAGTATGGTGCCAGAAGGCAAGACCCGAATACGCACAGATGCTGCTGGCAGTTGACGTGCACGGCCCTTGCATGCTGCGTGCCAACATGCCTCCCCGTAACTTCCCCGAATGGTACGAGGCGTTCGGCGTCACCGAAAACGACCAAATGTACATCGCTCCCGATAAGCGTATTGTCATCTGGTAAAATAGCAGACACCCAATAGAGGAGGAGCAAGCCCCTCCCCTACCCGGTTTTGGTTCCACCTTGCATTTATTGGCAAGGATAACCAAGCCATCGTGCGGTAGGGGAGGGGCTTGCTCCTCCTCTATTGGTACAAAGATATTTTATAAATACCCTCCTATTTCCTCTTGACAAACCACTTTACCCGTGATATAATAACACTCGATATATAACACTTGTTATTTTTAGGAGGATATATGCCACCCAAGGTGAAAATTACAAAGGACGAGATCGTTACCGTCACGCTGGATCTTTTGCGCCGCGAGGGCGAGGACGCCATGAACGCGCGCAGCATTGCATCTGCGCTTGGCTGCTCGACCCAACCCGTGTTTTCCAATTTTGCTTCCATGGATGAGCTGCAATATGCGGTGCTGGACGCTGCCTACGAGTTTTATCACGGCTTTTTGATGCGCGAGGTTGCAAGCGGCGCATATCCGCCCTACAAAGCCTACGGCATGGCGTATATCCGCTTTGCCAGAGAGGAAAAGCAGCTTTTCAAGGTTCTTTTCATGTGCGACCGCAAGGGGCAGCCCTTGCTCCCCTCCGCCGATTTCTCCGAGTCCGTGGACATGATCATGCGGGCAAACGGCATCTCGCGCGAGCAGGCCGAGCTTTTGCACATGGAGATGTGGAGCTGCGTGCACGGCATCGGCACCATGCTTGCCACGTCCTTTTTAGACCTTGACGAGGACTTGATCAGCCGCATGATCAGCGACATTTACCAAGGGTTGATTGTAAGACATAACGGAGGAAACACATGAGCAACGCAATAGAAATCAAAGACCTGACCAAACGCTACAAGGATCTTGTGGCGGTGGATCACCTGAGCCTTAACGTACAAAAGGGCGAATTATTCTCGCTCTTGGGCGTCAACGGTGCGGGTAAGACCACCACCATCAAAATGCTCTCTTGTCTGACCGCCCCCGACGAGGGGGACGCGCATCTGCTCGGTCACAGCATCAAAACCGACGCTGCTGCCGTCAAAAGCGTGATTGCAGTATCTCCGCAGGAAACCGCAGTTGCGCCCGGGCTTTCGGTGCGCGAAAACCTTGCCTTGATGTGCGGCGTGCACGGCTTTGACAAAGTGAAAAAGAATGCCAAAATTGCCGAGCTGACCGCTCTTTTGGGACTTGGCAACGTGCTTTCCAAGAAGGCGGGCAAGCTTTCGGGCGGTTGGCAACGACGCTTGAGCATTGCCATGGCGTTGATCAGCGAGCCCCAGATCCTCTTTTTAGACGAGCCGACGCTGGGGCTTGACGTGCTGGCGCGCAGCGACCTTTGGGACATCATTCGTGCGCTCAAAGGAACGGTGACGGTCATTCTGACCACGCACTATATGGAAGAAGCCGAGGCGCTTTCCGACCGCGTTGCCATTATGAAGGACGGCAAGCTCTTAGTCTGCGACACGCCAAACGCCATAAAAGCTGCGACGGGGACAGACAATTTTGAGCAAGCCTTTATCCGTATCGTTAAGGGGGTGAGCGCATGAAAATGCTGACATTTGCCAAGAGAAACGCTTTGGAAATTTTGCGCGATCCGCTCAACCTCTTTTTCGGCTTGGGCTTTCCGTTGGTGCTCATCCTGCTGCTCTCCATCATTCAAGCCAACATTCCCGTTTCACTCTTTGAGATCGACCATCTGACCCCCGGTGTGACGGTGTTCGGGCTTTCCTTTATGACGCTCTTTTCCGCTACCCTGATTGCCAAGGACCGCGGCACGGCTCTTTTGCAGCGACTTTACACCACACCGCTGACGCCCGTGGATTTCATCTTAGGCTACACGCTGCCCATTCTGCCCCTTTCGGTGGCGCAAAGTGCTATCTGCTACGCAGTCGCGCTGCTCTTGGGACTGACACCCTCGCTTAACATTCTGTTTGCCTTGGTCATGATCATCCCTGTTGCGCTTCTGTATATTGCCCTGGGGCTGCTGTTCGGCAGTATTCTGAACGTCAAGCAGGTGGGCGGCGTTTGCGGCTCACTGCTCACTAACCTCTCGGCATGGCTATCGGGCATTTGGTTTGACCTTGCGCTGGTGGGCGGCGTGTTCAAATCTGTTGCCTACGCCCTGCCCTTTGTGCATGCGGTGGAAATGGAACGCGCGGTCATCGCGGGCAACTTCGGGGATATCCTCCCCCACCTTGCCTGGGTCTTGGGATACACGCTTGCCTGCACGCTTGCGGCAATTCTCTTATTTTTGCGACAGATGAAAAAGCAATAAAAACCCCCAAGGGGCGGATACAAAATCCGCCCCTTTGCTTTTGCGGGGCATTCACGATTCCCCCGCCCGCACACCCCATAGGGGCGACTGAACGAATCGCCCGCATGATTTCCGCGGGAACATATGGAATGCTCCCCTACGGATCACACGTACCTTTTCCAATCTTAATACCTTAAATGTCACCCCGATTTCTTGACACTGCTTTTTCCCTGTGCTATGATGAAGTTGCCAAAACCCATCGGCACAGCCGGGAAAGGACGTAATTATGCAGCTTTGGACTCCCGAACACGCCAAAACATTGCTCCCCGCATTGGCAGCGTTTTTGATCATTTCTATCCTTTTACGCCTTTGGCTCAAAAATAAGCCGTGGCGCGTGCGCATGATCCCCATTCAGATCGTTGCGGCAATATTGGTGCTTTTGGAAATCGGCAAGCAAGCCGTATCCATCTCGCGCGGCTACGATCTGTATCACATCCCGCTGCACTTTTGCTCGCTCGTGCTCTTTACCCTGCCTGCGTTTGCCTTTTATCGCGGCAAATACCTGCAGCAGGTGGCAAGCATTGCAGTGGGCTTTACCTCCGCGGTCTTTTTGCTGACCGCCGTTTATCCCGCGCTGATCTACGGTGCGTGGAACATTACGGGATATTTTAGCGATTACATGGACTTCCATACCGTTACCTTCCATAACCTTGTCATGTTCGCCTTCATGCTGATCGTGGCGCTGGACGTCTATGCGCCCGCGAGGGGAAATTGGAAATTCCCCGTGTTCGGCATCGGCGGCTACTGCATCGTTGCTGCCATTGTGTCGCACCTGCTGAAAACCAATTTCAACAACCTGTATCAATGCAATATCCCGCCCCTGGAGAACGTGCGCCTTGCCATGCACGGCATGATCGGCTACGTGCCCACGCAGATCATTTACGTCATCGTCGTGACCTGCCTTGACATTGCGTTCACGCTCGGCGCATACCATTTCTTCCGTCTGTGCCGCCGCTTGGTGTGCGGGAAGAAAAAGGAAGCAAAATAAGCCGCATACATCCATCAAGCCCTCGCGATGCGGGGGCTTTTGTACAGCCGATTCCCCCTTGTGTGTCATCCTGAGCGGAGCGGGAAAGGCTGCGGATATGCAAAAGAACACGTAACGTTAGCATCAGCCTTGTACGCGGAGTCGAAGTTTTGCAGAGCGAAACAACGTGAAGCGGAGCAAAACCGACGAGGGCGTGCGTTTTGGCGCACGACCGAGGAAGGGATCTGCAATGGGTTTTCTCAATGTCTGCTGAACCTTTGAACTGATTTTCCTCGTTCCGATTTCCTGTTTTCTCTACCCCACCCGCTTACTATGAAATGCAACTTCGGTTGAGCAGACATTGAGAAAACCAACGCAGATCCCGCTGCACATTCGCCTTTGGCGAATATTTGCGCTTTTGCTTGCTGCGGTGCGCTTTTTTGCAACAAGTTGCAAATATCGCATCCTCGACCCGCAAAAGTTCGACTTCGTTCGGTCGTACAACGACCTCTCTGCGCTCAGGATGACACATGGGGGGCAGTTTTTCCTTGACAATCTACCCGTTTTATGCTACAATCAAAGTAACAAAAAATCCGCATTGGAGGGTAAAAACATGAAGATCTACACAACCAATTACATCACGGGCAAAAACCTTGAAACCCTTGGCTTGGTCGATGGCAGCACGGTGCAAAGCAAGCACATCGGACGCGACCTTGCCGCCAGCTTCAAGACTATTGTGGGCGGTGAGCTCAAGGGCTACACCGAGATGATGAACGAGGCACGCAAGGTGGCAACCGCTCGCATGATCGAGAAAGCCGAGGCAATGGGTGCAGACGCTGTCATCGAAGTGCGCTATTCCTCCTCCGCAGTCATGGACGGCGCTGCGGAAATTATGGCATACGGTACTGCTGTGAAGTTTATCTGATACTCTTTTGGAGAGGCAATTATGAACTATACCTTGTACAGATTCGACGTTTTTCCCAAGGTATTTCTTGGCGACCGCGAAACCACCGTCACCATTCAGCCGCTTGACGCAGGCTCTAACTTGATCCCCGGACACACCTACACCATTCACGTGTGCAAGGTCAACGAGGCAGCTCCCTATCTCTATCCCGAATACACCGGACGCAATACCTATACCGTTGTGGCTGACCCGGACTACTGCCTGCGCTTGACCGCATTCTTCGCAGGCGAGGGCGAGCACTTTATCCGCATTTGCGACAAGCCCGACGGTCACCACCTCGTGCAGTTCTCGGTCTACTCGCTTGCAAAGGACATGGCGGGCAGATACCCCTACAGGGGAGATCTGCATCTGCACACCAACCGCTCGGATGGCGCGCAGACCCCCGCAAACGTTTGCGCCAACTACCGCTCCTACGGCTATGACTTCACCGTCATTTCCGACCACGAACGTTACTACCCCTCGCTTGAGGCAAAGGCGTACTGGAAGGATCTGACCGATCTGAACATTGTGCAGGGTGAAGAAGTACACCTGCCCTACAACGACGTGCACTACGTCAACTTCGGCGGCTCTTACAGCATCAACGCGCTGGTCTCTCCCCGTCCCAACACCGAAAAGGCAGGCGACGATCTCGCTTGGCGTTCCTTGGACGGCAATGCACCCGACACCATGACGCATGAGGAATTTACCGCCATGATCAAAGAGCGCGCAAAAAAAGTGGACCGCGAAAAGGAATCCGAGCGCCTCAGCTTTGCCGTGCTGGAATGGATCTACGAGCACATGCAGAAAAACGGCGGCTTGGGCATTTTCCCGCACCCCTACTGGATCTCGGATATGATGCAGCTGCCCGAGGATTACACCTACTACATTTACGAAAAAGCCCCCTTTGACGCCTTTGAGGTGCTGGGCGGTGAAAATTATTTCTGCCACAACGGCTTCCAGACAGCGCTGTACTACCAAATGAAGGAAAAGGGCATTGATCACCCCGTCGTGGGCAGCACCGACAGCCACAATTCCATCTCCGAGCACAACCGCAACTCCCTGATCTGCTCCACAATCGTCTTTGCGCCCGAAAATACCGACCGCGCGCTGATTCAGGCGATCAAGGACAAGTATTCCATTGCGGTTGACACCATCAGCAAGGAATACCGCCTTGTGGGTGACTTCAGACTCATGAAGTACGCTTGCTTCTTGATGGAAAATTACTACCCCCTGCACGACAAGGCATGTGCTGCCGAGGGCTACTACATGAACAGATATATCGCGGGCGACGAGCGTGCAGCGCGCATTCTTGCCGACATGAAAGGGCAAGTACCCGATATGATCAAAAAATACTTTGCACTGTAAGGTTTGAATTATGATTGAATACGTAAATCAATTTTTCAAAGATTTTGACTACCGCGAGCAGGATGCCGCACATCTGAGCGCCTGCTTGCAGAAAATGTATGCAAACGATCAGGCGCGTGCGCACTTTGAGCAGGCACTCGCTGCCTATGACGCAGACATGAACTGCGATTACGGACAGATCATGGACAAGGCAAGGCAAGCGGGCAGCACAGTAGGTGTGCGCTCCTACACCTCCGAGCTTTTGCTCTTTATCTGCCTTTCCCGCAAGCTGCGCGAGCGTTACGTGGAAAGAGGCTTTGACCTTTCCATCTGGCATGACTCCATGCTGGATCTGCGCTATAAACTCGACGAGTGCCTTGCCGTTTACGGCATTTGCGGTTCTTTTGTGGCGGGCTGGTTCCCCGGATTTTTCAATCTCACCCGCTTTGCGCTGGGTAGACTTCAGTTTGAGCTGGTCGATTCTCCCATCGAGTTTGAAGGAAACGGCATTACGCTGGCAAAAGGACAAAAGGTGATCAATATGCACATTCCGCGCTCGGGAGAACCTCTCTCTCCTGCGCTTTACGAGGATTCGTTTGCCCGCGCCAAGGAGTTTTATAAGGGCACATTCCCCGTGGATCAACCGGCACCCTTTGTGTGTCATTCCTGGCTGCTCTACCCCGATACGGCAAGCTTTGTGCCCACACATCTCAACACGTACAAATTCCTCTCTGAATTCACCATTATGGAAAGCGGACACAACAACGGAGAAGACCTGTGGCGTCTGTTTGACACGCTGGAGCAGCATCCCGACCGTCTGCCCACCGATACCTCTCTGCGCCGCGCGTTCATTGCACACCTCAAAAAAGGCGGCAGAGTCGGTTACGGATTTGGCATTCTGTTCCGTTGATCGAGGCACGGTATGAGAGACTATCTCGCTTGGTTTTTCAAAGATTTTGAGTACCAAGAGGCTGACGCTGCGCATCTTCTTGCCGCCTATGACACGCTCATGGGTAATCCCGATGCCAAGGAGCAATTTGAAAGTGCGATCAAAACCTATGAAGCGGATATCAACTGCGACTTTGGCTCCCTGACCGCGCAAAGCAAAAAGGCGGCTCGACTGGCAAGCGTGCACAACCACACCACCGATCTGCTGTTTTACATCTGCCTTTCCAAGCATTTGCGCAAAAAATATGCCGAACGCGGCATAGACGACGCCATCTGGCACGACTCCATGCTTGACCTGAGGTACAAGCTGGAGGAATGCAAGCAAGTGCGCGGTATATGCGGCATGTTCGTGGCGTTCTGGATGCCGGGCTGGTTCAAAATGACCCGTTTCGCGCTGGGGCGTTTGCAATTTGAGGTGGTGGACTTTGGGCGCGAATACCAAAAGGACGGCATATCGCTGACAAAAGAGAGCAAGGTGTTGAATATGCACATTCCGCGCTCGGGGCAGCCGCTTTCCAAGGCATTATACGAGGACTCCTTTGCGCGCGCCAAGGCGTTCTTTGCCGACCAATTCCCCGCAGGAAACGTGCCCTTTGTGTGCCATTCCTGGTTGCTTTATCCGCGCATGAACGAGTTTGTATCCGAAAAAAGCAACGTGCGCCGCTTTATGGAGGAATTTGACATCCTTTCCTGGGATGACTCGGACGGTGAGAGCCTTTGGTGCTTATTTGACACCAACGAGCGCAATCCCGCGCGCCTGCCCACCGATACTTCCCTGCGCCGCGCATTTGTCGAACGCCTGAAATCAGGAGGACGCGTGGGCTGGGGCTACGGCATACTCTTCCGATAATCTCGATGAAAGTTTTTGATCGACCTTTTTCCAAAAAGGTCGCAGGTCGAGGGCAGAGCCCTCGTCGCCTCCGCAGAGGCGAAACCTGACCATGCTGTTTTTGGTTCTTTTTGCAGCTCCTTGCTCAAAAAGAACGGAGAGAGTTTTCTCAATGTTACATGTCCTAATCCATTCCATTCTTTTCTTTGACACCGCTGGCGCAAAGAAAAGAATCAAAAGAAACGCCGAGAACGGTTTCGCGCCTGCGGGCGCGACTTGGGGCTCTGCCCCAAGTCCCCGCGACCTTTTTGGAAAAAGGTCGATCAAAAACTTTCGTCCTGTCCCTTAACGCAAAAAACGCACGATGCAATCGCATCGTGCGTTTTTCATTTACTCAAAAGCCGAGATTAGCCAAGCTTTGCGCCGTTAACCTTGATGCCGGGGCCCATGGTGGAAGCCACAACACAGCTCTTGATGTACTGACCCTTTGCTGCTGCGGGCTTTGCCTTGATGATGGCACCCAGCAGAGTGTCAAAGTTCTCCTGCAGCTTCTCAGCGCCGAAGGATGCCTTGCCAATGGGGCAGTGGATGATGTTGGTCTTGTCAAGACGGTACTCGATCTTACCTGCCTTAGCCTCGCGAACTGCGCGTGCTACGTCGGGAGTAACGGTGCCTGCCTTGGGAGAGGGCATCAGGCCCTTAGGACCCAGAACCTTACCCAGACGGCCGATAACGCCCATCATGTCGGGAGATGCGATTACAACGTCAAACTCGAACCAGTTTTCCTTCTGGATCTTTTCAGCGTACTCAGCGCCGCCAACGTAGTCTGCGCCTGCATCCAGAGCAGCCTGAACGTTGTCACCCTTAGCGAATACCAGGGTTCTTACGGTCTTACCGGTACCGTTGGGCAGAACAACTGCACCTCTGACCTGCTGGTCAGCGTGACGGGAGTCTACACCCAGACGAACGTGTACTTCTACAGTTTCGTCAAACTTTGCCTTGGAAGTCTGGCATACGAGTGCAAGAGCTTCTGCGGTATCATACAATCTGGACTTCTCGATCAGCTTTGCGCTATCGGAGTACTTTTTACCCATCTTTGCCATTTTAGCCATACCTCCTTATTAGTCTTCTACCACAACGCCCATGGAGCGTGCGGTGCCTGCGATCATGCTCATAGCAGCCTCAATGCTTGCTGCATTCAGGTCGGGCATCTTGGTCTCAGCGATCTTTCTGACCTGTTCCTTGGTGATGGTTGCCACCTTGTTCTTGTTGGGCTTTGCGGAGCCGGATTCCAGACCGCATGCCTTCTTGATCAGAACGGGTGCGGGAGGAGTCTTGGTGATAAAGGTGAAGGAACGGTCTGCGTATACAGTGATGACAACGGGGATCGTCAGACCGATGTCATTCTTGGTTCTTTCGTTGAACTCTTTTGTAAATACGGGAATTGCAACACCGTACTGACCCAGAGCGGGACCTACGGGAGGCTGAGGAGTAGCCTTACCTGCGGGCAGCTGCAACTTGATATACCCTAATACTTTCTTTGCCATTTTTACTTAACCTCCATATGTGGTACTTGTGCGGGAGAATTGCAGAATTTTTCTCCCTCCCACTGATTCTGCTCAGGCTGAGCAGATTTGTCCTTATAGGACTCGATCGTATTTCAGATCTTTTTAGTTTGCGGGCTTGATCATGGATGCATCAAGCTCAACGGGCATGTCACGGCGGCCACGCTTTACGAGCACCGTTACGTTCTTCAGGTCATCCGAGATAGACTGGACAACACCGGTGTAGCCCTCGAACAAGCCGCTTACAACCTCTACCGTGTCGCCAACGTTGAAGGAAAGCTTTACCTTTACCTCTTCAATGTTCAGCGCCTCAACCTCCTCAGGTGAAAGAGGGGTGGGACGGGATCCGGGGCCGACAAAGCCGGTCACGCCGGTGATGTTGCGAACAGCATGCCACGATTCGTCGGTCATTACCATCTTGATCAGCACGTAGCTGGGGAACACCTTCACTTCCGTGATCTTTTCCTCGCTGCCGCTCTTTTCCACGATGGTCTCCACAGGAATTCTGATATCAAAGATCAGATCTCCCAGACCGCGATTCTCAACGATTTTTTCTAAGTTGGTCTTAACTTTGTTTTCGTATCCCGAATAGGTGTGCGCCACATACCATCTTGGGCCTACGTTCATGGAATCAATATCGCTCATTACTTGGTCACCAGTTTGTTGACCCACTCTACGAGCAGCTCCAGCAGGCTCTTTTCGAACCACTGCTGTTCACCGCCGGCACTTGCACCGCCGATGAGCTTTTCCAGAGCCAGGTTGAACAAGAAGATCACCAGAGTGATCGCTATGACAACCGCCAGAACAACAAAGGTGTTCTTACGGGTCTCCTTCCAAGAGCTCCATACGATTCTCTTCTTCTCACTATTGAGAGCACGCAAAAATTCGCCAACCTTTTCCTTCTTGACGATGCAGAATACAACGCCAGCGATCAGGCCTGCAACAACAAGACCCCAAACTGCGATCTTGGTCCAATACAGAACTCTTTCCTTATCGGAGTTGACACGAGTGAAGTTGTCCTCCCAGAAGTTCAAAGTGGTCTCCTCGGTGGTGGTTGCGGTAGTTCCCTCAGTGGTTGCACCCGCGGTAGTTTCCTCACCGGAAGTCGCTTCGCCGGAAGTCGCTTCGCCGGAAGTTTCTTCGCCCGTTGCAGCCTCAGTCGTTTCCTCGGCAACCGTGGTCTCTTCTGCGGCAGGAGTGGTCTCCTCAGTAGCAAAAGCACTAACGGTGAACATAGAGCAAACGAACACAACTGCAAGCAACAGAGCAAGGAGATTTCTTCTTGTGATTAAAGCAGTCATTCTCTCTCCCCCCAGATTACTTGGTTTCTCTGTGAAGAGTGTGCTTGCGGCAGAATTTGCAGTACTTCTTGAGCTCGAGTCTGTCAGGGTCGTTCTTCTTGTTTTTCTTGGTGTTGTAGTTTCTCTGCTTGCACTCGGTGCATGCCAGAGTAACCTTGACTCTTACGTCATTAGCCATTTGTTCGGCACCTCCCATTTAAAATTATTTGGTTTTTCCCTTGCGGGAAAACCCGTGTACCTCCCTCTGAAAACGGAGCACCCATTGCCCTTTCGGGCGGCGCGAAATGGGCGCAATAAAAAAGCCCTTTTGCAGAGGTACAGCCATTATACCACCACATGCAAGGGCTTGTCAAGTGTTTTTTGAAATTTTTTCACAATTTTTTGCATATTTTTTTATGAAAAGTGACAACAGCACGTGTGCCCCGCCCAAAATCCGTTTGCCGCAGGCAACATCATTTGTGCGGAGCACAACATCATTGGCAGCATTGCCGCCACATCATTTGCGCGTAGCGCCACATCATTTGCCGTCAGGCAATCACTTCTGCGCTTTCGATGACGATGGGCTCAACCGGCACGTCGTCGTACCAGCCTACGCTGCGGGTCTTGGTTGCTGCGATCGCGTCCACAACCTCAATGCCCTCGGTCACGGCACCGAACGCTGCGTACTCACCGTCCAGATACCCTGCCTCTGCGTGCATGATGAAGAACTGGGAGGACGCGGAGTTCTTGACCTGCGTGCGTGCCATGGAGATGACGCCCTTTGCGTGGTGGATATCGTTACCTGCAAAGCCGTTGGAGCGGAACTCGCCCTTAATAGATTTGGCAGGCTTTTGATTAAAGCCGTCGTCCATGCCGCCGCCCTGGATCATAAAGCCGCGAATGACGCGGTGGAAGATCAGACCGCTGTAAAAACCCTCGCTGACCAGCTTTACAAAGTTGGCAACCGTTTCGGGTGCCTTATCGGGATACAGCTCCAATTTGATATCTCCGTAATTTTTGATATGCAATACTACGTTGGGATTGCTCATGATAATTTTCTTCCTTTCATTATATATGCGTGTACGTAACGGGCGATCACCGATCGCCCCTAGCCGTACGGGAGTCGAACCAAGTTGGTTTTGACGAGCAGATTTTCTCGATCCCTTTATCTTTCCCCTTGGACATATTGCCCATATGCCCTGCGGGAAAAGCTTTTGGGCTCAAAAAAATCTGCTGCGTCAAAACTGCT
>JAZNCE010000035.1:0-14949 GCA_045587385.1 Eubacteriales bacterium | reverse complement strand
GTATTCTAAAACTCCAACATACTCAGTTGTAGGGGCGATCAGTGATCGCCCGCGCCTGAGGCAATTACTATTTGAAAGCATTCAGGGCTGCCTTACCAAGCAGCCCTTTGTTCAATTTTACCGCTATTTCCGCAGCCCCATTTGTCGGTGTTTTTTGATTTATGCGTATTGTCTGATGACGTCTGCAACCTGCTTGGCGGCAACCTCGATGCCCTCTTCGGACAAGTGCAGGTAGTCGGAGCAGATGTACTTATCAATATCCGCGGCAATCGTGGCGTGCAGATCGTTGATGATAATACCCTCCTTGCGCAAAGCGGCAGTCACAGCCTCGTTGTAGGCATTCAGACGCGCGCTGTCATGCCCCCACATGGCAAGATGCGTGGGCGTGGTGGTGGCAAATATGACGGTTTTTCCGTAGGTTTTGAGAATGCGCGCAATTCTGACCATGGTATCGCAATAGGCATCTATGGGCGTAAACGCGCCGTCGCCAAACAGATCGCACACGTCCCACAGACCGTTGTTCCAATGGATGACGTCCGCACACTCAATCTGCGCCTTGCAATCGTACAGCATGCGCAGCGTATACGCGGCAAAGCGTGCATTATCGTCGGACTGCCAAACAGTATAGTCCTCGCCCAGCAACTCGGCAACGCGCTTTCCGTAGCCGATCAGACGAATGGAATCTCCCAATAATACAACTTTTTTCATGTTAGTCCTCCCATTGATAGTGATAAGAGCCGCTGCCCACGGTCACGGTGCCATCGGGCAGACGGATATGCGCCTTTGCGCCAAACGGCACGGTCACGTACAGGCAGCTGTGGCCAAATCTCTTGACCCAACGCACGCTGACTTGCCCCTTGACGGTATCCACGTGTGCCTGTGCAGAAAGCAAGCCCGTCGGGTAATGCGGTGCGATCTCAAACTCCGCACAGCCGGGGGCTACGGGCTTGATGCCGCAAAGCGTGCCGTACAGCCACTTGTAAACAGAGCCGTACATGGGGTGATTGTGCGAGTTCATGCCGTCCTCTTTTTTGAGCTCAAAGCGTTCCCAAACGGTGGTCGCCTCGTTCTGAATCATAAAGCCGTACGAGGGGTATTCCTCGCTTGTCAATATCCTCCACGCGTCGTCCACGTAGCCGTATTTTGCAAGCATTTCCAGCATATACAGCGTGCAAAGGTTTCCGGTGGTGAACTTATAGTCGCGCTCGCGCAGATCGTTTACCATGACCTCGGCAGCCTTTTCGCGCGCGTCCTCGGGCAAGATGCCAAGCCAGAGCGAGAACGCCTGCGAGGCTTGCGAGCCGCCTGCCATTTTGGCAGACGCTGCATCCCACCATTTCGCCAACATAGCGGTTTTGATCTTGTCTGCCAATGCTTCATACTCGGTTTGCTTTTGGTCGTTGCCCAGCTGCTTTGCCATGCGGGCAAGTGCTGTGCAGTTGTAGTAAGAAAATCCCGTGGACATAAAGCGTCCGTCGGTCACGGCACTGTTGGCGTCCTCAAACGAGCGGCAAGCGTACGCAGGTGCTGCCCAGTCACCGTAATAGGTATAGTTCACAATATAATCATCGCTGCGCGAAAGCAGAGATTGCTCCCATGCTTCAAACCAAGGATAGGCTTGCTTGATGATCTCGTCGTTACCCGTAAACAAGAGGCTCTGCTCTCCTGCGACAAGGAAAGACGAACACACGGGGTCTGCGGGATACTGCCCAAACAAGAAGGGCGCACAGCAGGTAAACGCGCCGTCCGCGCGTTGCTCTGCGTGAATATCCCCGATCACCTTGGGGAAAATGCGACCGATATCAAATGCATAGGGCGTGGCGGAAAAGCGCACGGTGGCATCGTTCATCCAGCCCATGCGCTCGTCGCGCTGCGGGCAGTCGGTCAGGATCGAGTGAATGTTGGATTTCTCGGTCTGAATGGCGTTTTTGTACAGCTTGGAAACCAATGCAGAGCCGCAGACGAAATCGCTGTCGTTTGCAATGTTGGTGTAGAGTGCAAAAGCTTCCACACTATTCAGGTCCGGGCAAGGATAACCTGTCAGCTCGATGTAACGGAAGCCGTGATAGGTAAACTTGGGCTGCCAAAACCCAAGGTCACGCTCATCACCCGATGCAATATAAGTATCTGTCTGCTTGGCATCACGCAACGGCAGATTGTAAAGCCCTCCGTCCTCGTCCAGCATCTCACCCATACGCATGGTGATTGTATGCCCTGCTTTCATGCCCTTGGGCAAAACGATGCTCGGTACACCCGCAATATTCTGTCCAAAATCTATGATATACGTGCCCGGACGCAGCATAAACATGCTTTGCGGTTCATAGAGCTCCTGCGTCATGATCGGCTCAACCGTCATGGGAAGGAGCTTTTCGGTGGGCGAGGGCTTGACCACGGCATGTACGAAATCCTTGCCGCCACCCGGCAGCATCCAGGTAGGATCGTGCAGACGCGCGTCAAACGTCTCGCCGTCGAAAATGCTGACGTCTGTAATGGCGTCATGACCGCACAGCCAAGAATCATCGGTCACGATGGTCTGCTCTCTGCCGTCCGCAAATCTCAGCACCAGCTTTGCTATCAGCGCACTGTCCCCGAAAAACTCCACGGGGCGGCCTGCAAACACGGTGTCAAAGATCTTTGTATTGTTGTATCTCCAACCGTCCGCAACCTCAACCGCAAGGGCGTTTGTACCTACGACAAAGTGCGGCGCAAAATCGGTCATGATAGCATACTGCACCTGCTTTTTATAGTTGGTGTGCGCAGGGTCAAGACGGCACTTGTCAATATCAATTCCATTCACCTTGACGTGATGATAGCCAATGCCCGCCACGTACAAACAGGCATCCACGGGCTGCTCGGCAAGCTCAAAATCCTTGCGAAAGCAGGTGGGAACGCGCTTTTTGACCTCGGGATGGGTGATCCAGGACGCAGAGGTCATATCGGTCAAGCCGTTGATAAAGACGTTCTTTTTTTCCCTGCTCTCGTTTGCGTAAGCATCACGAACGCAAACGCCAACCGCCAAAGTTTGTCCTTGTGGCAAAGGCTTTCCCGCATAGGTCATGCTCTGCTCTTTTTGCTCACACCAACCGCTGTCCCAGTACAGCTTTTGATCATTCGTATAGATGCATACACGGCATGCACTTTGGCAATTATTTGGCAGATCGGAGAGCACCGACCACGAAAAAATCGGATTTTGAGAGGCAGTTGCATTGGGGCGGCAATTCCATTTCAGCTTGCCGCCATCCATATATATTTGATTGACTTTGATGTTTTCCATATTATCCACGCGTGCTTTGTACGTTTGCTTCGTACGCCTTGAGCTCATCGATCCATTCGGTGCCTACGGGAACGCCGCGCGTGTAGCACAGATAATCCCAAACTGCGTTACTCGGCAGGTTGCGGAACTCGTCCAGCAGCGCAAGTCTTGCGGTCAGGTCTCCGTCGATCTCTGCCTTTTGCAGCATGGGGTACGGCTCAATCAGCGCGTCAAGCAACGCCTTGCCCGCCGCACGCAGACCGATCGCCCACGCACCTACGCGGTTGACGGTAGCATCGAAATAGTCAAGTCCCATAAAGACCTTGCCCGAATCGTACAAGTGACCGCGCACGACCTGCTGCATGATCGCGCTCAGATCGTCACCCTGCGTCAGCACGTGGTCGCTGTCCCAGCGCACGCCGCGGCTGATGTGCAAAAGCAGCGTATCAATGTAAGGATATACGGCAGAAATCTTATCCACGATGGACTCGGTGGGGTGGTAATGCCCCGTATCCATGCAAACGCCGATGCCGTGCGTTGCGGCATACGCCAGATAAAACTCATGCGAGCCAACGGTAAAGCACTCGGTACCGATACCGAACAGCTTGCCCTCCAGTACGTCGCGCACGTTTGTCTTATCGTAATTGACCGAAAGGATCTGGTCAAGAGAGTCCGCAAGGCGCGCTCTGTATGCAAAGCGGTCTGCGGGCACGTCCTTGGTGCCGTCGGGCACCCAGATGTTATTGATGCAGACTTCGCCAAGCTCGCGACCGATGTCGTTGGCAATGGCTCTGCCGCTCTTGCCTGCTTTGATCCAGTATTCACGGGTCGCCTTGTCGGGGCTTGCCAAGGAGCAGCCGTCCTTCATCTTGGGGTGGGTAAAGAAGGACACGTTGAAGTCCAGCGCATAGCCGCGCTGCTTTGCCCAGTCGATCCATCCCCTGAAATCCTCGGTGGTCTGCAAATTGCGCTCGGTTGTGCCGGGCTCACCGTACATGGAGTGCAGATTGACGCGCGGCTTTGTGGGCGAGAAAGAAAACGCGGTTTCAATATCCATGCGCATTTCCTGACCGTTGCGTGCTCTGCCGGGATAATTGCCCGTGACAAGGTTCTCGGAATGCACGCCCTCGTGCTTCTCAAAGCCGACAACATCATCCCCCTGCCAGTTGTGCAGCGTGATGGGAATGGTCTTGAAAATCTCTATCGCGGCATCGGTATCCACACCGTATGCGGCGTAAACCTTTTTTGCGTCCTCATAGGCACGCAGAATCTGCTCGGGATCTCTTTTCATGGGTAATCCTCCTTGTATTTGATTGATTTTATTGTAGCATTTTTATCGGCATCTGTCAAGGCATTTTTCCACAGGGGCGATCATTCAAACGGGCGATTCCTGAATCGCCCCTACGTGTACATTATAAAGAAAAACCGCCCTTGCGAGCGGTTTCTCTGTTTACTTTTCGTTTTTATTTGGATGGCACTGCCCTGCCATGGCGCAGCCTGAGCAAGAACAACCGCAGGAGCAGGTCTTTTTGCCCTTTTTCTTGTCCCGCACCATCAGCACGATGACAAGTGCGATCACAGCCACGACAGCAGCACCGACCGCTATCGTGCCGATATTGGCACTCAGCCAATCAAACAGTATCATGTGTTACCTCATATTATTTGGATTTTTTTGCCTTTTGGGCATACTTGTTGGGGCGCACCAGCATATAAAGTCCGAAGACGATGACTGCTGACGCAGCGATCAAGCCGACAACGTTGACGTTGCCCGTAAAGGCACTGCCGAGCTGATAAATGATCAGCGAAACGGCATATGCGAACACGCACTGATAGCCGATGGCAAACGCCGTCCACTTGGCGCTGTTCATTTCTCTTCTGATCGCGCCCATAGCGGCAAAGCAAGGAGCGCAGAGCAGATTGAAGATCAAGAAGGAGAAGCCTGCAAGCTGCGTCATGCCGACAAAATCCAGCACGCCGAACACCGCAACGACCTCTTCTTTTGCAACCAACCCCATAAAGGTTGCAACGGTGGCTTCGATAGAACCAAAGCCCAGGGGGATAAAGAGCCACTTGAGCGCATTACCTACAATACCAAGCAGGCTGTTTGCCATGTCCATTTCGGGGTTAAAGAGGAACTTGCCGTCAACAAATCCGAAGGAGGAGCCTGCCCAAATGATGACAGCAGACAGCAGAATCACAGTTCCCGCCTTCTTGACAAACGACCAAGTTCTCTCCCAAACACTATGCCAGATGTTGGAGGGCGTGGGCCAATGGTAGGCGGGCAGCTCCATGACAAAGGGAGATGCGTCGCCGGAGAACATTTTGGTCTTTTTGAGCATGATGCCCGAAAGGATCACGGCTGCAATACCGATAAAGTATGCAACGGGTGCTACCCACCAGGCACCGCCAAACAGCGAGCCCGCGATCATAGCAATGATGGGAAGCTTTGCGCCGCAAGGAATAAAGGTTGTGGTAATGACCGTCATACGGCGGTCCTTTTCGTTTTCAATGGTACGCGATGCCATAATACCGGGAACACCGCAGCCCGTGCCGATCAGCATGGGAATAAACGACTTGCCCGAAAGGCCAAAGCGGCGGAAAATTCTATCCAGCACGAAGGCAATGCGCGCCATATAGCCGCAAGCCTCCAGGAATGCAAGCAGGATAAACAGCACCACCATCTGGGGCACAAAGCCAAGCACCGCACCAACACCGCCTACAATGCCGTCAAGCACCAATGCCTGCAGCCAATCCGCGCAGCCGATAGCGGTCAGTCCCTGCTCTACAAGCACGGGAATACCGGGCACCATAATGCGATAATCCCCAATCGCGGGAGCATTTTCCAGCACCGCGTCAGCCTCTGCGGTAATATCGTAGCCTGCTTCCAAGAGTGCATCGTTATAAGAGCCGTAAGCCTCTTCAAATGCACCGATATCGCCTTCCTGCACGGCAGCAAGGATCTCGTCAGCACCTACAACGCCTGCGCCGTGTGCCTGCTCCAGCACGGGAAGCATGACCAAGTGATCCAGCAGATTTTCCTCTGCATACGCATCAACGGCATCGTTGTACTTTTGCGCACCGATCACGGGTACAGCCCACTCATCACCAAACAAGCCGTCGTTGGTGAAATCGGTCACCCACGTACCGACCGTGGAAACCGAAATATAATACACAAGGAACATGATCACCACAAAGATGGGCAGCGCGAGGATGCGGTTCGTCACCACGCGGTCGATCTTATCAGACACGGTCATGCGGCTTGTATTCTTTCTCTTGTAGCAGCCCGTAAGCAGGGTTGCGATGTAATTATAACGCTCGTTGGCAATGATGCTCTCGCTCTCATCGTCAAGCTCTGCTTCAGCCATAACGATATCGTGCTCGATATGTGCTACCTTTTCCTGGGGCATAGCAAGCTGGTCAAGCACCATGCGGTCACGCTCAAAGATCTTGATGGCATACCATCTCTGCTGCTCTTCGGGCATTCCATGCACGGCAGCCTCCTCAATATGCGCAATAGCGTGCTCCACAGCACCCGAAAAATTATGCGAGGGTGCGGGAGCTTTGGTGCCTGCAGCTGCGATTGCAGCCTCGGCAGCCTCCTCAATGCCCGTGCCCTTGAGTGCCGAGATCTCGACAACGGGACAACCAAGCTTTTTGGAAAGTGCCGCAATATCCAAGGTGTCACCGTTCTTGCGCACCACGTCGATCATATTGATGGCGATGACCACGGGAATGCCCAGCTCGGTCAGCTGCGTGGTCAGATACAGATTGCGCTCCAGGTTAGAGCCATCCACGATGTTGAGAATCACGTCGGGACGCTCACCGACAAGGTAGTTTCTTGCAACCACCTCTTCGGGGGTATAGGGAGAAAGAGAGTAGATACCGGGCAGGTCGGTCAAGATCACGTTGTCATACTTTTTGATCTTGCCTTCCTTCTTTTCCACAGTGACGCCGGGCCAGTTGCCTACGAACTGGTTAGAACCGGTCAACGCATTAAACAGGGTCGTCTTCCCCGCATTCGGGTTACCTGCAAGAGCGATCCTGATTTTGCTTTGTTCCATAAAATATTAACCTTCCATTTCTCGGTTAGCATAGGCTAACCATCATTGTAAAAAAAATGTGTGAGGGTGAACCTTATCAGCCTTCAACCTCAATCAGCTCTGCGTCAGCCTTGCGTAGCGACAGCTCGTATCCGCGCACGTTGAGCTCCAGCGGGTCTCCCAGCGGCGCGACCTTACGCACGTAGATCTCCACGCCCTTGGTAATGCCCATATCCATAATGCGGCGCTTGAGCGCGCCCTCACCGTGCAGCTTGACCACGCGGGCGGAGTGTCCTACCTTGACTTCTCTTAGCGTTTTCATTTCGTGTCCCCTTTCTCCGGAATGCGAAATCTGCTTTTGTTCCATAGCATTTTTACGAGTTAGCATATGCTAACTGTGATTATTATATATGCTTTTGCGGATTTTGTCAATATCTTGCAGACATTTTTTTCAAGTTTGGCGTAAAATCGCAGAGTAGCCAAAATTATTTTTTCCTTTTTGTACATTTTGCCTATTGCGAAAAAAGCACTTGATTTTTAAGAGCTTGTGTGCTATAATAAAGGAAAGAAAACGAAGGAGGGATAGCCGTGAGCAAAATACTGGAATCGGGCGAGATGTACCTTGAAAACATACTGATGCTGCGCGATCAGCTGGAATTTGTGCGCGCGATCGACGTAGTCAAAAGCACAGGCTATTCCAAGCCCAGCATCAGCCGCGCCTTGGGGCTGCTCAAGGAGGACGGCATGATCGAGGTGGACGCGCAGGGGCACATTACCCTGACAGCCGAAGGGGAGGCGCGTGCCAAAAGCGTATACATGCGCCACAAGACGCTGACAGCATTCTTTATGTCCATCGGCATCGACGAGGAAACAGCCTCGGCAGATGCCTGCAAGATCGAGCACGTCATCAGCGAACAAGCGATGGTCAAGATCAGGGAGTATTTGGAGAAGGATGAAAGACAATAGCCGACAAACCACCGGACAACCGGTGGTTTTTGTTTCGCTCCACGACGATTTGTAGCAGAGCGTTCTAATATGACATACTCTGGCTACAGGGTGATGCAATGAAAATGAGCGTCCTATTCGCACGGTGCTTAGAAGTGCCGTACGTGCACACGGATCTATCGGCAAGCTATTACGTAGAGAGAAAAGGGGCCGTGTTGTACATATACCTGCAGGATTCCAACGGCGCAGAGGATTGGCGGCACAATCTCGACTTCCCTGCCCGTCCGTATCACGGGGGCGCGTGGATGGCGCACCGCGGCTTCGTCAAGGTTTGGCGGGTAATACAGCCGATGGTGGCAGCGGCAATACAGGACGCGCATATTCGGAGCGTTGTCACGGTGGGATACTCGCACGGCGGTGCTTTGGCGGTTTTATGCCATGAATACGTATGGTATCACCGCCCCGATCTGCGCAAAAGGATAGAAGGCTACGGCTTCGGTGCACCGCGTGTGATATGGGGCAGACTTGATGCGGATGCGCGCCGGCGGTGGGAGCATTTTTGCGTGGTACGCAATCTTGACGACTTGGTCACGCATCTGCCACCAAGCGCTCTTGGATATGTACACGTGGGAAAGCTGCTGGAGATCGGTAAGTCAGGCAGGTATTCACACATAGACGCACACCGCAGCGAAAATATAATGCGGGAGTTAGTAAGAAAAGACCTGTAATAGAATCCGGTCCTGCAGCAATAGCAAGAACCTCCTTGCCGGGCAAAGAGGTTCTTTTTCTATTATTGGATCCAAATGATCATATCCCCCGTGTTGGTGGTAATATCACAGATACCGCCGCTTGTGGTTGGAGGGAGCTCCACGCGCCCGGTGCTTGTTTTATGCCTGAATATCTTATCGGAAAGCAGCGTTCCCGTCACGTCACCGGTCGAGGTTTCAACCTTGATGCTTGCGGCATCCGCGCCCTCAAAGGTCACGTCGCCTGTATCTCTCATGATATCAATCTTACCCGACGTAATCACATTGGTCAGCTTCATTTCCCCGGTTGTACCCGTGGAGGTCAAGTCCGTGCAGGTCAGATTTGTCAAAAAAGTATCGCCCGTGCGGACGTTCGCGCTGAAGTTCCCTGCACATACAACGTCACTTACCGTGATCTTGCCCGAAGTGGTTCTGAGCGCAAGTGCGCCGACCGACGCGTTCTCCACCTTGATATCTCCCGTGGTTGCCTCGATCCTGCAAGTTCCCGTCACGTCTGCATGGCTGACAACGTCGCCGGTATCCAGCTCAATGTCCATGCTTTCAAATAAAAAGTTCCCGGGGATCTCAATATCTCCCGTGTCCTCCTTGATGGTCAGCGCACCGTACGCATCTTCGGGCAGATAGACTGTCACGAAGGAGTCATAGACTCCAATACCGATCTCGAAAAGTCCCTTGAAGTCCACCCGAATATGCAGCGTTCCGTCCTCAACGGCTACCGAATAGATGTGATTACTTGTATCACGGGTTGCCACGCGGCACTTTCCGTCACTTGACTTGGCAAAGCGAATATCCACCGTATCGGTGTCAATCGATATATTGGTGAACGGTTCGTCAACGTCATAGGTATTGTTGACGACCTCATAGGTGTTCAGAATGGAAAAATCCCAGCCGACTGCAGTCATCGCGCCCGCAAAAAGTCCTGCACCGAACAGCACCAACGCACCTGCGACAATCAAGCTGATGACAATAGCCTTTTTCATTCCTTCTCTCTCCTTCCCGTAAACAGTTTGGCAATGCCCACAAAGGTCACCTTAGTCAGCCAAGCCGCGCCCTTGGTGGTGTAAATGCAACCGTAAAACGCAAATACCGCAAGTCCCGCACATGCAAGCCCCGCGCCAAACAGTGCTGTGCCCACGACCCATTTGCCCGCAATCATGCAGCCAAGTCCCAGCAGCGTCACACCGATACCGCAGCCCGCAAGCGTGCCGAACAATGCCCCCCACAGCGTGCCGACCACGCTCCAAAGCACCGCGATCAGCGAGATCACCACAGCAAATGCAGCGATCAGCAGCGGCAGCCAAAGCGGAAAGCCGAGGATCAGCAAAATGATCTGCCAGGTTTCCATGTGCTTTTTCTCTTCTTTTTTTGGGGTTGCTTGATGATGCGTAGGCTTTTCAACCTTGGCTATGACCTGCTTGACTACTTCAGCATCTGCCTGTACGGGCGCATTTTGCGGGATCTCCGCAAGAATATTGGCAACAATGACCTGCACGTCACCGACCTGCGCGACCGCCTGCTCCTCAGAAAGTCCTTCTTCCATACGGTCATCTATCATTTCGCTGTAAAAATTCAATCGCTCTTGTGCGTCCGATTCGGTCAAGCCCAAAAGCCCCGCTTGCAGCTTATCGAGAAATTCCGGTTTCGTCATTTCCGCTATCCTCCTTGGTTACAAATTGATACATTGCCATGACCTCGCGCCACTCGCTCTTGAATTCCTCAATGCGTTCCCTGCCCTTGTCGGTAATGTGATAATATTTGCGCAGCCTGCCACCGTGCTCAACAGAGCGGACAGTCAGCATTTGCGCGCTTTCCAATCTTTTGAGAATGGTATAAAGCGTGGATTCCGAAAGCTCAATATAAGGCGCCATGTCCTTGATGATCTTATATCCGTAAGAATCCTCATCTTTGATGGCTGCCAGGACGCAAACGTCCAGCATGCCACGTTTGAGTTGAATATCCATACAATACCCCTCCTTACGCAATACATCATATCACGAAGTATTGTATTTGTCAAGAGATTTGGATGTTTTTTTGAAAATGATCCCGATTTTTTTGCAGGGGGGCATCTTTTCGTTTTCCCTATTTTGATTCTGACAATGCGAAAACGCCACCGCGATGCGGTGGCGTTTTCCATATAAAATTATCCAAACGGTCTGAATTTATCATCCTCGGTCAGCTCCAGCGCGTCGATGACCGCCTCGAAGCGTGCGCGCGCCTCGGCAAGCCCCTTGGGGTGATGCGCATCCGAGCCGAGATAGAATTTACAGCCCTGCGCCTTTGCAATGCGGTAGGGGCGCATGGTGTCCGCGCTCTGCGGATCGGAAAGATTGACGTTGAGCTCCACGCCCATGCCGGATTTTGCCACGCGGGCAAACAGCTCGGCGTATTTTGCATCGGTAATCGCATTCAGAATATCGTCGCGGCTTCCCTCGCAGTTTCTCTCCATGAGGCTGCAGGTAAAGTGCGCAAGTCCCATCTTATAAAACGGCAGATCCATGTCAAGCAGCGCGTGATTACGCGCGAGGTACAGCTCTGCCCTACGCACGACCGAGATGTCCTCGGGCGCAATGGTAAAGCCGGTCATATGCAAATGACTGGTGGGCACGATGATAAACTCGAATGCGTCCAGCATCTTGTCCGAGATACCGACCGTTTTGAATTGATCCATGTCGATCTCGCAACCCAAGTTCATGCGGCAAGCATCACTCTTTGGCAGCGGCAGAATCTGCGCTATGTGCGCATAGTTTTGCGCCGCATACCATGAGCTGGCACCGGGCACGTTTTCGTCCCAGTAGTGGTCGGTCACGCAAATGTCTGCCAAGCCCTCGCGCACGCCGTAATCAAGCAGAGCCTGTGCGGTCTGCTCGGGATCATTTGAGCATAACGACAGCTGCGAATGCAGATGCAGGTCGTGGTCAATGACAAATTTGCTCATGATACTCAGGACAGGAAGCGCTTGAGATTTTCGTAGCCTCTTGCAATGGCTGCGTAGCAATCCTCCGCGCCTTCAAATTCAATGGAAAAATAGCCGTCGTAGCCGGTGTTCTTGATGATCTCAATGCACTTTTGTACGTTGCAATCGCCTTCACCGACAGCAGCTCCTGCAAAGTAGTTGCAACCGCGCGTTCTGCCGTATCCGGGCTTGGGCTCACTCGACTTATACATATCCTTGGCGTGCACGTGCACGGCATAGGGCGCAACGCGCGAAACTGCGGTCACGTTATCTTCATCGGCACACACAAAGTTACCCACGTCAACCAAAAGACCGAAGTTATCGTGTGCAACGGCGTTGAACAGCTGCTCAACGCGATAGGAATCCTGCGCGATATAACCGTGATTTTCAGAACAGGTGATAATGCCGCACTGCGCACCGTACTCGGTGATCTTGCGCGCGTTATCCGCAATGGTGGGCAGCATCAGCCCAAAGCTTCTGCCGTTGCCCTGCTTGGTAACAGAATAGCAAACGTCGTGACGCATGACCGAGCAGCCAAGCTCCACAGCCACGTCCACCTGCGCCTTCATGCGGTCCACCTCGGCTTGGTTTGCTTCTGCCGTATCGTGGTAGAGATTTGCACCGATGGTATAGGCGTTGATGGTCATGCCCAACGCGTCTGCTCTCTTTTTAAGCTCCTTTGCAAAAGCAATTCTCTCTGCCTGCGTAGCCCCCGGCATATCGAGAAATTCGATTGCCTCAAAGCCCATTTCGTGCGCTTTATCAATGGTTTGCTCCAGCGTCAATCTGCCATCACGGATCGCCTGATAGTAGGAATACGAGCTGACGGAAATTTTCATAATCGTTTCCTCTTATTATTGATTCATAATACCGGTCAGGTGATCGATCGCGGTCTGAATGTCGCCTCTGGGATTTTCACCGCACTCACGCTCAATGGTCAAGAAGCCGGTATAGCCGATCTCATCCAGCGCCTGCAGGTAGGTCGGGAAATGTACGCCACCCGTGCCGAGCGGTACTTCTTCAAAATACTGAATGCCTGCAAATTCCTGAGGAACGGGATGTACCACGCCGTAAATGTACTCGGGATTACCGCGGTGCAGCATCACGCCGTCCTTTGCGTGGGTATGTACGATATAATCCTTGAGGTTATGAACAGCCTGTACGGGGTCGTCAGCGGATACCATGACCAGGTTTGCGGGGTCAAGGTTGACCGCTACACCGCGAGAGCCCAGAGAATCAAGGAACTTCTTGAGCACTGCGCTGGTCTCGGGACCGGTCTCAATGGCAAAGTGAGAGCCCATGCTGTCCGCAAAAGCAGCCAAAGTGCCGCATGCCTCCTGCATGATGGCATATCTGGGATGTGCGGGATCTTCCGGTACAACGCCGATGTGCGTGGTCACGATATCGGTCTCCAGCTCCTTTGCAAGCTCGAGAATACGCTTGGACTTTTCAATGCAAGCGGGATTCTTTTCGGGGTTGCCAAATCCCATGCCAAGGTCACCGCAGATTGCAGAGAAGCACAGACCGTGCGACTTGACGATATCGAGCAGCTCGCGTCTTTGCGCTGCGCTCATATTTTCGGGAGCGTGCTCACCGTAGGTGCAGTACATCTGCAGACCCTGCACGCCCATATCTGCCGCGGTCTTGATCGCGGTCAATGTATCAGTACGGAAGGATTCGACGATTACGCCGATAGGAAATTGTTTCATAGGGCTATACCTCCATATTTTCATATGCTTTTATTATACATTCTTTACCGTCTGTTGTCAAGGGCTTTGCACCAAAGCTACGCGATTTTTACTTGACAGACCCTTGCGTTTATGCTATACTCTAATCAATATACAGAAAGGCTTTTTACTATGGAAGTATTGTATTTTTTGGAAAGTATGCGCAATCCCGTATTTGACGTGCTGGTGCAGGCGATCACAATGGTAGGCGAAGAAACCTTTTTCTTGGCTCTCGGTCTTTTTCTGATCTGGTGCTGCAACAAGCGTGATGGCTACATGGTGCTCATGGTCAGCTTTACGGGCATTATCATCAACCAGTTTTTGAAAATGCTCTTCCGAGTGCCCCGTCCTTGGGTCAAGGATCCGAATTTTCCCATTGTGGAATCTGCACGCGAGGGAGCGAGCGGGTATTCCTTTCCCAGCGGTCACACGCAAAACAGCGTTGGCATGCTGGGCTCGCTGGGCGTTTGCACAAAGCGGACATGGATCAAGGCGCTGTGCATTGCGGGCGTGATCTTAGTGCCCCTTTCGCGCATGTATCTTGGCGTACATACCCCGCAGGACGTACTGGTCTCCATGGCGATCGCATTTGTGTTGATCGTAGGATTTGACCTTTTGCTGCGCCTGAATGAAAAGCTCCCCTGCGTGATCTATATCACCATGGGCTGCATGCTTGCCATGACTGTGGCATTTTTGATCTTTTTGTACGTTTACCCCTTCCCTGCAGACGTGTTTGCCGAGGAAAACGTGGCAAATTACAACTCCGCACTCAAAAACGCATACACCATGCTGGGTTGCATTCTCGGCATGCTTGTCTTCCGCATTATGGATGACAAGGTCACGCACTACGACACAAGTGCCGTGTGGTGGGCGCAGCTGCTCAAGTTTGCCCTTGGCGTTGGCATCGTCATGCTGGTCAAGGAAGGCGCAAAGCCTTTACTGAACGCCATCTTCGGCGGTCACATGGCAGCACACGCCGTGCGCTACTTCCTTGTGGTCATCGCAGCAACCGCCTGGACCTTCACCTTTAAATTCTGGAAAAAGCTTGGGCAGAAATAACGCAAAAAAAGAGCCGACATGGGGCTGACAAATAAGCGAAGAACTTCACAAAAATCTAGGACTGTATCGTTTTGATGCAGTCCTTAATTGCTTTTTATGAATAATTGCCGCAGGCGCGGGCGATCACTGATCGCCCCTACGGCTGTTTTTGTTGGGGTTTTATTTATCAAAACCACAGCATAGACACTTGTAGGGGCGATCAGTG
>JAZNCE010000034.1:0-35078 GCA_045587385.1 Eubacteriales bacterium | reverse complement strand
CTTTCAGTGATATTCTATTCGCCTTTCAAACTCGCGCAGCGAATACCACTGCCGCAGGCAATATCACTGCCAAAGGCAATAGAACTCGCCGAAGGCGAATAGAACCGGGGAGATACTCCGCTTGGAGTATCTCCCCATGGGCGTGTTTTTATTTGGGCTTGCTTTGCGCCCTATCCTTCCCTTCTCTTTTTCACTTCTTTTCTAACTATCGTCCCTTGACAAAATATCTCGCAAATAGTATGATATATTTGTAGACCCCTATCAATCTGTAAGGAGGTTGCTCAAAACATTTGAGCGTATGATCATCATGAAAAGAAAATTGCTGTGTTGCATTCTGGCTGTGCTGATGCTTGTGCCCATGGTTGCCTGCAATCCGAACGGTACCGAGCCACCGATCGACACCGACACCGACACCACTACCTCTGCCGACACGACGGACACCGAGTCCACCACCGAGCAGGTCACCGAGCCCGAGCCCGAGCCCGAGCCGCCCCTGGAAATTGAAGTGCCCGCATACGAGGATATCGGACTGACGGCTACGCTCCCCGGCATTGACAACAGCACAAAGCTGCATTACAATTTTGCCGATTATAAATACAGCAAGCTGCGTTCTGACAACAATTTTGTCTTTACCGCCAACAAGGATTACGTAGTTGACAAGGGCGGTTTGACGCTGACAGCTGACGGCTGGAACAGCGTGGGCTTTGCGCATACGCTCAAGGAAGCATATACCGCAAAGGCGTTTATCACCAACCGCGGCGCAGAGAATAACGTACGCTCGATCATGTTCGGCTGCCGCGTGACGCGCTCCGACCATCTGTACATTGACAGCGGACTGTGGTTCACCTTCTCCGAAAGCGCAGTCTATGCCCACGTCAAAAACGGCTTTACCAAGCTGATCGGAAACAACTTTGCCTTCAACGCCAAGGATGGCTTGGACGTGACCATCAAGGACGACGGCACAAATATCGAATGCCTTGTAAACGACCGGCTTGTTGCCAAGGCAGTTGTGGAGCAGGAATGCCTTGTGCTCTATGATGCAGAGGGTGCTGAGGTAGGTCGCACGCCCGATCTTGCACGCATTGCGAGCGGAGATACCCTCGGCTACGTGCGCACCATGTCCCACTTTGCAGAGTCCACCACCAAATCCATGAGTCTGGAAACAGGAACCGTCATCCCCTACACTCCCAATGATTCCATCACCGAGCTCAGAGAGGGCTATTCCTATCTGCTCTCTGATAAAACGCAGATCAAAACGCAATATCCCATTACCCTGATCGACGGCGTGGTGCTGACCGACGCCAAGACCGTAGCGACACTCTTGGGCTTTGATTGCACCATCTCCGAGGATGGCACCAAAGCTACGCTGACCCGAGACAACGCAACCCTGACCTTTACCGTAGGCTCTGCCAAGGTGGATTTCAACGGCACACAATACGCATGCCCCACCACCGCCTCTCGCAGCGGCAGTATTCTGATCTCGCTTGACTATCCCGCACGCTGGATGGGATATACCGTCACCCCCGCGGGCAGCTCGGTCTACGTCAGTGCCTCTGCCGACGCGCTGACCGATGCGCGCAAGCAGGAAATGGCTGACCGCTATACGCTCTATGCCGACATCATCTACAACTACGACGACGTAGAGATCGAACAGACGGGCGTGGGCAAATACGAGCAAACGCCCTATGAGGATCGCCTTGTGGGTATTGCATATTCCACCTGGCTGTGCACCAAGATCATTACCTGGGGCAAAAACACCTGGGATACGCCGCTGTACGGCAACTACTACTCCGATGACCGTGACATGATCGCCAAGCACGCAGAGCTTTTGCGTGACGCAGGCGTGGACTTCATCTTTATCGACTGGACCAACAACACCACCTACGATCCCGCAACTATGCGCGAGTCCCGTTCCGATTTCCGTATGATCGAGGAGGCGACCGATCTGGTCTTTGAAGTATGGTCTACCATTGAAGGTGCTCCCAAGATCTGCATTTTCGCAGGTCCGGGACATTCCGGCTATGAAAACGTCACCAACGGCAATCACCAAAAGAAGGTGGATCAGATCTACGCCTCTTACGTGGAAAAGTACCCCGATCAGTACTTCCATTACCAAGGCAAGCCCCTGCTCATGTGCTACGGCGCAACGCCCAACCAGTACGGTGCGCGTCCCAAGTGGACGGACGACCGCTTTACCATCCGTTGGGCAACCGGCTACGTTGGTCAGCAGGACAGTCTTTACAACGTGCGAACCATGGCGACCCGCAACCAGTGGTGGAGCTGGGAGGAAAGAGGCCTGCAGCCCTACTCCGTATATGACAACCGCGTGGAATGCGTGACCTGCACCGCAGCCAGCCGCGCTCAGGGCTCTGAAGGTGACAGCGGTTATATTCCCGCCTACGGCAGAGAGAACGGTCTGACGCTCAAAAAGCAGTTCCAGCGCGCAAACGATCTTGGCGCGGGCATGGTCATTCTGATCTCCTGGAACGAATGGACCACGGGCGAGCAGCCCTCCCCCGAGGTCTCCAAGGACCTTGAGCCCTCCGTCGTACACGGCACCTTCTACTACGACCTGCTTTGCGAGCAGATCAGAAAATTCAAGGGACAGATCAACACTGAGACAACAGAATAAGGAGGTCAGCGAATATGGAAAGCAGATTCACATCCGTCCTGCCCATTGGCGTGGGACTTTATGAAAAAACGCCTGCCGAGCAGCGCAAGGTGGGCATTGCCTACACCACTTGGCATTGCGACGTTCTGCCCGGTTGGGGTGCTAAAACCTGGGATCTCCCCTTGGATGGGCCTTATAACTCAGACGACCGTGACGTTATTTACAAGCATGGCATTATGCTGCGCGATGCAGGCGTGGATTTCATTTTTGTGGACTGGACAAACAACACCTGCTACGATCCCGTCAAGCAGAGAGAATCCGCGCCCACCTTCCGCATGATCGAGGAGGCAACCGACGTGCTTTTCGAGGTTTGGTCACAAATCGAGGGTGCACCCAAGATCTGCCTGTTCGCAGGCCCCGGTCACAGCATGCCCGAAAATTTGGAAAACGGCAACCACCAGAAGAAGGTAGATCAGATATACCGCGATTACGTGGCAAAATATCCCGATCTCTACTACAACTACGACGGCAAGCCGCTACTCATGTGCTACGGCGCTACGCCCAACTTCTACGGTGCTGATCCCGAATGGACGGATGATCGCTTTACCGTACGCTGGGTGACAGGCTACGTAGGCCAGCAGGACGACCTATTTGATGAGGAAACCATGCGCTCCTACCATTTTTGGAGCTGGGAGGAACGTGCCACCCAGACCTACACGGTCAAGGACGGTCGAGTCGAATGTATTTCGGTCACCGCCTCCAGCCGTGCACAGGGCAAGGAGAGTGACCGCGGCTACATTCCCGCCCGCGGCAGAAGAAACGGAGAGACCTTCCGCGAACAATTCGGACGCGCATGCGAGCTTGGAGCAGGCATGGTGCTGGTGATCTCCTGGAATGAGTGGAATAAGGGGGAGCAGCTTTCGGTAGAGATCTCCAAGGATCTCGAGCCCTCCAAGATCCACGGCACATTCTACTACGACCTGCTGTGCGAGCAGATCAAAAAATTCAAGGAACAGACCACGTAACACAAAAGCGGTCACGCCCCGAGGGGCGCGACCGCTCTGTTTTGATCAAAATACTATTCTGTCATATAGGCAGAAATATCGATCGGGCGCACGGAGGGCGCGCGGTAAGCATACATGAAATCATTGATCGGCTCACAAGAGGGTTGCGTGCTGCGAATGCGCTCCACCTTGCCCGCGTCGTAACGGTAATACATGCCCTCCTTTGCGCTTTTGCCTGCGTGCATAAAGGTGTGCTCGGGGTGCCCTGCGGCATTGGCGCGGATAAAGACCACGTCACCCGGGCACAGCTCCTCCACAGAGTCAATACGGGTAAAGCCCTGCGCAATACACCAATCGGTCAGCCCCGGGCCGGACACGCATTTGCCGTGGATATAGGGTTGATCGGTATAGCCCGCACGGTACAAGATCCAGTCCATCAGACGGTCACAGCTGACAATACGCGCATCGTGGTTGAAGGCAGGGTTGATAGGAGCATGACCGTAGTCAAATTCTTTATCACGGATATAGTCGCAAATGCACTTAGCATGAAACAGCAGTGCGGACGAAACCTCGCCACCCGCAGCATAGCACAGCATACCCTTATTATCGTAAACCGCCGCACCGTAGAGCACGTTGGCATCGGCAAAGGCAATCGCTTGCTCCAACGTGGAAAACACGGTCAGCGCGGCTCTTGTTGCATCGGGTGCTGATCGAACGGTATAAAGTGACATAAAATTCTCCTTTCACGACAATATGGCATAAGGCTCCCCGAAAACGAGGAGCCTTATCATAATTTCAATTACTTTTTGCTTCCCTGCGTCAAGGCAGCGGTACGGTAAGTGCCCTCGGTCTTTTCGCATTCCTTTGCCCACAGCTCTGCCATATAGGCGTACACCTCGTCGGGAATATCGGGCGTGCCTGCAGCCATGGTGGGCCACAGCATATCTCCTGCCGCCTTGGGATCGGCGCAGGCGGTATCGTTACGCCATGCGTCTCTTTCTTCCTTATTGCGCATGTTGGGGATCTGCACGCTCACACCGCCTGCCAGAATGGAGCGGTAAGCAAACAAGCCGGGCAAGAACATATCCAGCGCCTCGTAAACGTCAATGGTATCGGCTTCTTCGTCGCCCAGAATCTTGTTGATAAAATGGTACATGGAATAGAAATCCGAGCCGCCGTGACCAAAGCCCTCAGCCTTGTCGGTCATGCCGTGATCGGGGAAATAGGAGCGCAGGGACCCTGTTTCATAACCGCCGTCGTATTCGTCCTTATTGACGTAGATCTTGGCAATATGACCGTCCATCGCATCCTCTCTGCCGCATTCCATTCTGCCCTTGGAGCCATACATGGTATACCAGATCGAGTTCTTGTACAAATTGCCGTGAATGCTCTTGACAATGCCACCGTTTTCCAAGGTTACCATTTCAATACCGAACTGACCTGCTCTGCGACCGGTACGCAAGCCGCGCGCGTTTTTGGTGCCCTCAAAGCCTACGACAGACACGGGGCGCAAGCCCGTGGCATGAATGATCGGGCCAAGCGAATGCGTGCAATAGAAGGTTGCATAACCACCGTTACGCCAGTGATCACGCTCACCGTAAGTAATAGAGGGCCAAATGGATTCGCAGTTATGGATATACTCACCCTCGCCGTATTCAAACTCACCGATCTCGCCCTTGTCGTACAGCTTTTTCATCTCGTACGAAGCAGGCATGTAGCAATAGTTCTCACCGTACGCATAGACAAGACCGCTTTCTTCCACAGCCTCCACCAGCGCAACGGCTTCCTTCATATTCTGCACGGGAAGCACCTCGGAAAAGACGTGCAAGCCCTTCTTCAAGCAGCGAATGGCAAAGGGCGCGTGCTCATTGGCATAGTTCGCCAGCACCACGGCGTCCATATCGTGCTCAATAAACTTATCAAAATGATCGTAAAAGGTAATATCCAGTCCCTCGGTATACTGACGCTGCGCGTCAAGTGCCTCCTGGCTCTTGTCGCAAATGGCAACCACCTCTGCGTGGTCAGCGCGCTTGCAATAATTGATCATGCTGGTGCCGCGATATGCACCCAAAACGCCAATGCGTACTTTTTTCATAAGAGAACTTCCTTTCCAAATCATGAAAATGGAGGAAGGGACTGCACGTGGCAAGCTACACCCTTTATCCTCAATTTTATTATACCATATTGCCATCCGATAGTCAGTAGTAATATTCCATGTATTTGTGGAATATCGTCACATCACAGTTGACTTTCCCTATCGTTTGTGTTATACTGTTCTCACATTACGCCAAGGAGGAATCTCTATGACCGAGCAGAACATCTGTCGCTTCGTTCCCCGCGAGCTCAACGACCACAGTATTCATACAGTACACTTTGTCTTTGAGACCGAGGAGCAAATCTATACGGGCTTGCGCATCAAATCGCTTTATACCGTTTATCTGGTCATAGGGGGTACGGGAAAGCTGCATATGCAAGGAGAGGTCTTGCCACTTGCGGCGGGCGACGTGTTCTTTTCCTTCCCCGCCGTTCCATTCGCCATTGAATCGGTTTCCGATTTCAGATACGTATACATCAGCTTTTTGGGTGCACGCGGCAACCGCATCATGGAGAAGCTGGGCATTTCTGCAAAAGCCCCGCTTTATCCCGGATGTCAGGAGCTGACCGCGACCTGGATGCAGGGCATGCATTCCCCCGCACAGCTTTCGGATATTGCCAGTGAGGCAGTTCTGCTGCATACCTTTGCATATCTTGGCGGCAAGCTCTCGGATTTTTCAGACAGTGACCAAGGAAGAACCGACCTGATCTCCATGATTCAGAAATACGTGGACGAGCACTTCTCCGATCCGGATTTTTCTCTGGAGCGGTTGGGCAATGATCTCAAATACAATAAAAAGTACCTTTCCACCGTATTCAAGCGTCACGTAGGCGTTGGCATCGTGGATTATTTGCACACAGTACGCATTCAGCACGCCTGCACCATGCTCAAGCAAGGCTTTACCAGCGTCAGCGACGTGGCTCTGCGCTGCGGCTATCCCGATGCACAGTATTTCTCCAAGGTATTCAAGCGCAGAATGAACCTTTCTCCGCGCGAATACATGGCATCGGTCAAAGCCGAAAGCACGGTTATCCAAGCACGTGAATAAAAAACGGACACATCATCCCGCAAGTGCGAGTATGATGTGTCCAATTTTTATTAAGGCTTAATAGCGTAAGCCCTTACGGATTACTTCCAATCGGGTACCCAAGAATGGTCTACGATGACCTCGGAGTAAAGAACACCGGGAACCTCGCAGCGGATGCCGTACATAGAGCCGCCGCTCCAGTCTTCATCATAGTAGTAAATCAGGCACTCATCGTTTACGTAGCAGTCGATAGAGCCCTCACCGTCAAGCTCAACGGAAATGGTGACCAGATCGCCGTGTGCATAGTTTTCGATCGGAGCGGATACCTGCAGCTCGGTCCAAGGATTGCCGTCATAGCCAACCTTTGCCAGATACAGCGTAGCGTCATCGGATACGAACAGGAAGTAGTATACAGGGCCGTCTTCCCAGAAGTTATACTGTCCGTTTGTATTCTCTTCCATACCGAAAATGATACCGTTATCGTTCACGTACTGCTCGGGAGCCTTGAAGGTTGCGGTGATCTTACCGCTGGGCAGTCTGTCGTTGGTTACGACGAACATACAGTTTTCGGTCTTGGAAAGAGCGCATGCATTTTCCATATCAAACTCACCGGAAGCGTGATAGCCGTGCAGAATGGTGTCATCCAGGGGATTGAATACAGGAGATTCAACCACGTTGTAGGAAGGATTCTCAGGCTCGGTCCATGCTACAGTGGGAGCTTCAGTGGTCTCGGGAGGCAGCGTAATATCCTCTTCGGTCGTCTCGGTAGGAGCCTCGGTAATTTCCTCGGTGGTTGCGGGAGCTTCGGTCGTAACCTCAGCTTCGGTCGTGGTTTCTTCGGGCGTCTTGGAATCACAGCAAGCAAACGCTGCTGCCATTGCAAGCGCCAGCATCAAAACAAGAACGCGTTTCATAGTGTTTGTTCCTCCGTAATGAAAAAAATAATGTGTCACAAGATTGCCGCCGCATAGCGGACTTTTATCTTACATACCCCATATTTTAGCACACTTTTTTACAATCGTCAAGCGTTTTTAACAATTCTTCTTGCAATCTGCCTCATTTTATGGTATACTTTGTGCATATAACCCCTAAATTAAGGTATGGTACTCTACATGAAACGAATATCAACGCTTTTTTTAGCCCTGTTACTGATGGCAGGCGCGACCGTCTCCTGCCGCGCAGATCCCCAGTCTCCCCCCGACAGCACAGACTCCTCGTCTCTCTCTGAAACACAGACCGAGCCCACCGCAGAGGATATACCGCAAGGAGCACCTATGGAAAGCATTACAACCTATCAGAACCCCCTCCTTGACTATCAAGCCGATCACGCATGGCCGGACTACGGCTTCGGCGACCCCTTTGTCATGCGCTATAACGGCACGTACTATCTCTACGTCAGCACCAAGGACAACAGCACGGGCATCAAGTGCTGGTCCTCGACCGATCTGGTCAACTGGACGTATGAGGGACTTTGTACCAAAGAGCCCGTCACGCGCAGCGCATACGCACCCGAGGTCTACTATTATAACGGTTATTTCTACATGTACACCTCCCCTGCGGGCAACGGGCACTATGTTTTGCGCAGCACCTCTCCCACAGAGGGCTTTGAGGTCGTGACCGATAACATGGGCATGTCCATTGACGGCTCGGTCTTCATCGACAACGACGGCAAGTGGTATTTCTACACCGCAGGGCACGGTGCCCTGGAGGTCTACGATATGGTCTCCCCCACGCAAATGCGCCGCGGCACGACCCTTTCCTCGGCAACAGTCAACGGCGGTTGGACAGAGGGCGCAATGGTGGTTTTCCATGACGGATACTACTACCTCACGTATACGGGCAACCACGTGCTCAGTCCTTCCTACCGCATCCTGTACGGCGTTTCGGATCACTCCCCTTTGAAATTTGATCAGATGCCCGATCACAATCCCCTTTTGATCAGCACCGCGGAAGATGTTCTGGGCATTGGTCACAGCTCGACCGTCAAGGGTCCCGACCTTGACAGCTATTACCTCGTATATCACGCCCTGCTTGATACGTTGCCCAACCGCACCATGAACATTGACCGTATCGTATTCAACGGCAAGAAAATGGAGATCGTCGGTCCTACCGTCACACCGCAGCAGGTGCCTGATCTGCCCGACGTATATCACCACTTTGCGCCCGGCTCTTCCCTGAGAGGCTGGTCGTTGGTTGGCTCGCTGGGATCGGGCAGAAACGGACTTTGCCTTGCCAAGGACAGCATGCTGATCAGTAAAACGCCCTTTGATGGTGACTTTACCGCCGAATATAACGTCACGTCTATCTCAAAGGATGCTCAGGCAGGCGCACTGTTTGCCTATACCGACAAAGATAATTTCGGTGCTTGCTACTTCTCCCCCGAAACGCAAAAGGTCATCATTGAGATCACGGTCGCGGGCAAGACCACGCGCACCGAAGCAGATACCGTGCGCTCCTTCGGGGAGAACACCCGCTTTGATTGCCTGCAATCGTTGCAGATCGAGCGCAGCGGCAGCACCTACACCTTTTACATGAACGACCGCCTTTTGTGCACGCTGGAAAACAGCGACCTTGCGGGCGGTGCGATCGGCTACTTTACCGAAAATGCGGAGGCATCCTTCGGCTTTATCGGCGGCACGGGTGCTGTGGGCGGCTACGGCGCAGCGGATCAATATAAGACCGTTTCCGATAAGGTCGGATTTATTCCCGCGTACGAGGCTATGGAAGCTCCCGCCACCGTCACGCTCAGCAAGGGCGAGCGCATCGTTCCCATGTCCGCGGACACCACCTCGCTTTCCTATCGCATTCTGGCAGCCGCAGGTGGCAAATACGATCTTGCCCTGCTTTGTCATAAGTCCGCGCATGATACCGCAAGCATTGAAATATACGCAGACGGTCAGGCGATCGATGCCTGCGCGCTTTCCTTTGAGGACAGCACCACGCAAACTGCCGTGATTCGCGGCATCCCGCTCTCCAAGGGGCAGCACGTCATTACACTCAAAGTCACAGAAGGCAGCCTTGGGGCAGAAAACTTGGAAATGCGAAAAGCAACCGCCGTTACACCGCTTTCAACCACCTTTGAGAATGACGCTCCCGATCCCGTCTACACCGACGGCGGCTGGGAGCTCAAGAACGGTGCGCTTTCCCTCTCCGGTTCAACCGCCTTTGGTAAAGTGCTGTACGGCTCACACAACTGGGGAGATTACGAGGTAGAGGTATCCGTAATTGCCAACGTCTCGCCCAACTGCGGCGTGCTGGTGCGCGCCACCAATCCCGGCAATCCCGCCTTCCTTGGCACGCAGCCCTCGCGTAACGATGCCGCAACCGCCACGGACTGGGTGCAGGGGTACTTTGTAGGGCTGACGAGTGACGGTGTGATCCTTGGCAAGCAAAGCTACAACTATCGCGAGCTTGCACGCACCGAAGGTCAGTTCCGCACGGGAAAAGCTTACGTGCTCAAGGTGATCTGTCAAGGAGCGCACATCCAGGTCTATGTGGACGGCACGCTTTATCTGGACTACACCGATCCCGAACCCTATATGCAAGGCATGATCGGTGTGCGGACGCACAATTGCGCACTCTCCTTTGACTCTTTGCAAGTCAAACCGCTCGAAACAAACAGTACTCAATAAAAACGCATTCTATAAAGAGAAAGGACTTACCCACTATGAAGAAAATATTATCCGTGTTACTGCTGCTTATGATGTGTGCTTCGTTATTTGCTTGCACACCCGAAACGCCGAGTGAGCAGGACACCCAACAGACAGATCCCGGCGAGACTACCACCGAGGAAGCAACAAAAGAAGAGACCGCTCCCGGTCAAGAGGAAACAACGGACGCGCCCGAGCCTCCCGCTCCCTCCCCTGTTAAGTTGTATCAGTTAGCCCCCGAAAAGAACAGCCTGCTGCAGTCCTACGTGATTAAGACCGAAAACGATAAGCTGATCGTGATCGACGGCGGTGTTGACGGCGAAGGCAAGGATCGCCCTGCCTATATGCCTGCTGCCCTGCGCGCCATTGCGGGCGTGGGCGAAGGCGATTACTTTGAGGTAGAGGCTTGGTTCCTCTCGCACGCGCACAAGGACCACATGTACGAGCTTTCCAAAATGCTCTCTGAGTACAGCGCAGACTCCAATTACAAGATCAACAACATCTATCTCGACTTCCCCACCTTCGGCAGCGACGAATATCCTGCCGACAACGCCGATATGGAGATCTCGCAGATCCGCGAGAACCTGAACAAGTACGGCGAGGTGATCGGTGCCGGTGCAAATTATTACGATCAGATCAACGGTGCGTTCATCAATGCAGACGCCGTTTCCAAGGGGCTGTCTCTGGAGATCGACGGTGTGCGCATCGACGTGCTGCAGACATGGGATAAGGCAGACGGCACGTCCAATCTTAACGACACCTCCATCGTGCTGCACATGACCATCGGAGAGCAGAAGGTACTGTTCCTCAACGACCTGGGCGCAATCGGCGGCAGACGCTTGCTTGCTACCTACGGTGACGCACTCAAGAGTGACATCGTACAAATGGCGCACCACGGTCAGGGAGGTGTCAACAAGGACGTATACAACGCCATTGACGCACAGGTACACCTGTGGCCCACACCCATTTGGGTATGGAAGAATGAGAGCGGGATCTATCAGATCGACGAGGTCAGAACCTGGCTGTACGGTAAGAATTTCTTGGAATCCGACGAATATGACATCGTGGCAGGGCTGTACCAGAATTATCCCAAAAAGATCAACCGCGTCAGCGCATGGGCTGACGTGCTGGACGGCATGAAGATCGAATTCCCCTACATCCTTCCCGAGCGCATTATCGAGACCACCGAGGTAGAAACTGCCGCACCCATTGAGCCCGTTGAGCACGATTACGTCAAGGACGGCTTGGTGGCATACTACAGCGGTACGCAGAGCACTCGTGACGGTCACGATAAGGATGCAGCCGTATGGCAGGATCTGGTCGGCGGTCACGATATGGGCATCACCAAGAATGACACCAACTACTTTACCGATGCAGGCTTGCGCGCAAGCGGAGCAAAGCATCAATTCCCTCAGGCAGTGGTAGATACCATCAACGGTGAGGCGTTTACCATTGAGCTTTTGCTGGGTGATTTCATCTCGGTCGGCAACGAGTTCAACACCTTCATCAACAGCTCCGGTGACGAGATCGCTCTGTTCCGCCGCAATTCCGTGGACGAACTGGAGCTGAAATTCCAGATCAACGCCGGCGTCCGCATCAAGATCAAGGACTGTCTGAATCTTTTGCAGAATAGTCTGATCACCATTACCTACACCCAGAATGACGTGGTCCGTCTTTACGTCAACGGTGAGCTCATGGGTGAGACACCCACCATCAACGGTTCTTTGGGCGCGTCGGATCTCTTCATCGGACACTCTGCACAGAACAAGCTGTTTGACACCACCTATCGCTCCATTCGCTTCTACGACCGTGCTCTGACGGCAGAGGAAGCCATGGCAAACGCTGTTACCGACGGCGTTGCTGCCGCAAATTAAGAATCCCGATATACAAGCAGCCCCCGACGCGAGCGTCGGGGGCTTTCGTATTGCGTTTCTCTCATATTCGTTTGGCATATCCGACGCAATCTTGTCAAAAGCGCCGTGATTTTATGGATTGATGCAATTTTCCAGCAACGCTTTTGCTTTCATGATATCCGCGATCTGCTGCTCTCCGCTGATCTCGCGCTCGATGGTGATCGCACCGTCGTATCCAAGTGCCTGCAAGCCCTTGATCAATGCAGGAAAATTCACAAGTCCCTCGCCAAGCGGCATCTCTCTGCCAAGCGTTCTGCCGTCAGTCGGATAGCATCCGTCCTTGGCGTGCACGTCGCGCACGTATTTGCCGATCACGCCAAGCGCATCCACGGGATTTGCCTTTCCGTACATGATCAGATTGGCGGGGTCTAAATTGACACCGAGATTATCAAGTCCTACGTCCAGCATGGTGCGCAGCAGCGTTACGGGCGTTTCCTGCCCCGTTTCAAACAGAAAATACTGTTCGTTCTGCGCGCAACGATCTGCAACCGTGCGCACTGCCTGCACAACCTCTGCGTACAGCTCGGTGTTCGGGTCCTCCGGAATAAATCCTACGTGCGTCGCAATCTGATACGCGCCCAGCTTGGCTGCAAAATCCGAACCGCCAAGCAATTCCTTGATACGCGTTTCCCGATATGCCTTGGGCACAAGTCCCAAGGTCAAGGGGCCCTCGGTAAAATTCCAGCAAGCAGGCTCGCTCCAGCCGCACCATGCAGTAGAGAGGTGAATACCGTATCGCTTCAAAAGCGATTTTACCCAATCGGCTGTATCATCGGTCATCGCCTCCGTATATCGATAATTTAGCTGACACGATGTAAATCCCCACTCTGCCAGCTGCGCCAGCTTTGCCTCCAGGTGCGCATTCAGTCCGATAATTACACCAAGTTCCATAACTACTCCCCTTTTCTCAGTAAGTATTCACGATCACGCAACAAGTTTTCACGCAAGGAATCGCTGAGATTGTTCCAATAGAACGTTTCCAGCGAATATGCCCCCGCGTACCCGACGCGATCCGGGGCGCGCAGGCAGGCATCAAGATCCACCATACCCTCCCCCAGCAGCGTATCGGTAATGTATCTGCCGTCACGAATGATATCCCAGCGGCGGCTTGCCGTCGTGCTTGTACGGTTCAGCACTTCGTTTTCTATATGCAGATCCTTGAGGTGCACGTGCAGAATCTCTGCTGCATACCGTTCAAAGAATGCCGCGGATCACTCCTCCGCCAGCTTTTCCAGCTTTTTATGCATCTTGGTCAAGGTTCTTTCCACCGTGCCGCCAAGATTTGCACACTTGGAAGCCACCGAATTCTTTTGGCTCTTGGTAATGTCACGCATCTTATGGTGCGGGCAGTTCATGGGAACTACGTAGGTAACGGCAGGGTCGATTCTGACCTCGTTAAAGATCAGATCCAGCATTTCCCACGCAACGGGGTCGCTCATATACTTGCGCTTGAGTGCGATTTCATAGTACGCGGGTTTGACCGACTTCTGCGATTCGGATGCCATGACCTCCATAGCAGCACCGATCATTTGCAGCTTGTCTTTTGCTGCGGATGCGGGAACGGCAAATACCGTAAACTGGTCGTGGATCATGGTGCCGTAGCCCTCTTGTGCCTGATCGTACTTGGGAACGGGCGCAATGCCGTACTCAATTTCCATCGCACGGACGTCGGGCTGCTCCACAGCCACCAGACGAATGGTATTCATGGCACATTCCCCTCTGACGAACATCTCGCGGATCTCATCCTGCTCCACGTTCAAGGACTTGACCGGGAACAAGAACGTACCGCCGCAATCGTAAAACAGGTACAGCACCTTGTCCATGACGTCGGAGAAGTGACCGATATCCAGCACGTACTCGTAATAGCCGTCCGCATCCTTCTCTACGATGGGCAGATGGCAGGAAGCCCAATATGCATCCGTATTGATACCCGTGCAGGAAACGAAACCGAAGAAATCTCCGTCATCCTTTTTGTTGTTACCGTTCTTATCCTGATAGAAATCCTGCGCCAGCTTTGCCTGATAATCCAGCGTCCATTCGTTATTGGCAATTGCCTCATAGGGATAAGGAATCTTTTTGTTATCAAACGCATCCTTATTAAACATGGTAACGAACGCAAAGCGATACGTAGAGAGCGCGATCGCACCGGTAGCGGTATGCTGCGCACCGCCGAAGGACATGGCTTGGTTGTACTCCTGCATCCAATAATCCTGATCCAGATCCAGATACTGGAGCTGTGCAAGATTGCAGAAGGTTCCCTCCAATGCAGCGGGAGTCGTCACGTAAACGGCTGCTGCCACCAGATCGTATTCATCCGAGCCGGATTTTACCACGCGTTTGATGGTGTCGATCGGCACGTTTTCATTCGGGTCGTCAATAGGAGAGGATACTATGTTGACGTTCAAGCGGTCTGTCACGGAAATGTTTCTGTTGAACATAGCGTCGTTGACAGGATCGGAATTCAGCTCCGGCACGGCAACCTCATCCCAAGTCCAGCCCATCAAGGCACGGTTGAGAATCACGATATCCTCACCGTTGAATTTCAGATCCTCGGGGATATTGTCCAGAAATGCGGGCTCGGTCGATTCACTCTCCGAAACCGTTTCACCGGGCTGCTCCTGCGGTGTTTCCGCGCAGGCTGCCAGCAAGGAGATCAGCGTTGCGAAAACAAGGCTCAAAACCAAAAACTTTCTCATATAGTCTGCTCTCTTTCCTAATGTTGTTGATAAGTGTAGTATACCATACAACAAACAACCTTGTCAAGGCGTTCAAATGCTTATTCGCCCTCAAAGTGCAACAATTTTCACATAATATCGGTTGATTTTAACACAGCCTTATGGTATAATGAGAAAAAGCAGAAAAAGAGCACCCGTTCGGCTACAGAAAGGAGATAAGCGCATGAATCCCATATTCTACGAGATCGAGCACGGAACAATCTCCAACCACTTTTTATTTGAAAAAAACGTTGACCACTCCTTCCCCCTGCACATGCACCGCTGTTATGAAATGGTGCTGATGCTGGAAGGGGAAATGACCATACAGATCGATAAGGAAACCTACGACCTGACGGCAGGAGACCTGATCCTGATCAAGCCCAACCGCCTGCACAGCTACGAAACCCCTGCAGGCAAAAGCGGTATTTGCTTGCTTTGCGTATTTTCTTCCGACCTGATTGCTGCAATTACCGATTCCCTATCCAAATATCGCCTGCATACCGTGCATTTGCACAACATCCCCGCGCTCTATCGTGACACCTTCCTTTTGATGCAGGAGCACAACGATCTCCCCACCATCAAGGGTTTTTTATATCTGCTGTGCGGTCTGTTCTACGAGCAGATCGACTATTCCGCAGAAGATCCCATTACCGAGGGCTCAGATCTGCTGCAAAAAATATTCGTATACATTGAAAGCAACGTAGACAAGTCCTGCACGCTGCACGATCTCGCCAAAACGTTGAAATATAACGAATCCTACCTCTCCCGCTTTTTCTTTGGCAGCGTAGGCGTGGCATATTCGGATTACGTGCGCAGCATCAAGATCAACTACGCCTGCTATCTTTTACAAAACACCAACACGGACATTTATCACGTTGCCATGAAGTGCGGATATTCCACGCAAAGCAGCTTTAACCGCAGCTTTAAGCAGGTTGTGGGCTGCAAACCGGGTGAATACCGTGAGCGCATGAAAAACGCGGACACAAAAAGTAAAACGGATACGCCTTAATCGGTGTATCCGTTTTATGTTTATTGATTGACCAAGCTTCTGCCGTCCCAATCGGGATGCGGCTCGATACCCATGACCTCTGCCGCCGTGGGCGGGATGTCAATCAGCGAGGTGTTGTCCATGGTCTTGCCGGGCGCAAAGTGCGGACCGTACAAAAACAGCGGAATAGTCATATCCTCGGGGGCTGCCGAGCCGTGCGTATAGTCGTGACCGCCGTGGTCTGCCGTAATGATAATGGAATATTCCTGTCCGCAATGCGCAATGGTACGTTTGACGTTATCAATGGCAATGGACAGGCGGCGCAGATATTCCTCGCTCATCCAGCCGTTGGAGTGGCCGCCCTTTTCGTCAAGATCCAGCATATACAGCATGACGAAATCGGGATGATAGCGATCGATCGCCTTTAAACAATGATCGGTCACCACGTCATCGGAAAGATCGTCATAATCAATGTTCACGCAGAATGAAAAGGTATACGAGCCGGGAACGGCAAGATCGCGCAGATAATCCCAGTTATAGAACATACCCGTCGTACCGCCCGCCTGACGCACCATCTCGAAAATACCGGGCACGCCATGCTCGGGCTTGACGTAGGTATTGGTCTTGACGCCATGCTTTTCGGGGATCTGCGCATGGGTCATGGAATAGTGACAGGGCAAAGTATCCGAGGGCAGAACTGCCTGTGAGCCGTAATTATACGTGCACAGCTTTTCCAACTCCTTGACGTATGGATTGCCGCAGGTCTGCATCGCATCCGAGCGCATACCGTCGATTGAGATCAGAATAACCTTGTTTTGCATAAGATGCCTCCATTTATTTGCATGAAATGATTAAACCTGCGTTGTCTTTCTATAGCGGACAATACCGATGATTGCCGAGGAAATTGCCACCAGCTCGTTGATGGTGCCGCCGATGGAGGGAATGAAAAGATTATAGATCATAATCAGCGAAGAGGTCAGCAATATACTCTTGCGCAGATTCTGCGGACCGAAGTATCCCATGGCAAGAGTGTTGAGCATAATGCCCACCGCAAAGAAAACAGAGTGCCAGCCCTCCCATGCAAAGATGCTGAGCACGCCCATGATCAGCGCAAGCACGATGGGAAGCCACTTGCCCGAAAAGAACTTTTTATCCTTATAACAATAGCAGATATTGCGCACAATGCTGAACAGATTGAGTACCAGTGCGACCGTACCGCCAAGCAATGCATACGCAACACAGGAAATGCCGGTTGCAACAGACAGCGTAATAAATATTGCGCGGCTGGATTTCATCTGATAGGTAATAAAGGACACGATCACGGCAATGACGCTGATGACCTGCCCGATAATTTCAATAGGTTCCATAAAATCTCCCGAATATGCAATAATAGTAATATCATACCATATCCGCTTTAGTTTGGCAATATAAAAAGAGAAAAAAAGTCAATATATCAAAAAATGTGAAAGGAATGTCATGAAATGCTAAATTCTTGCCATTGACTTTTCCATGCGCATCTTGTATAATATGATATGAACGGCAGTTGCGCCCACCAGGCGCTGCGCCGAAATTAAATTAAGGAGATTACGAAAATCATGAGACGCTACCTTTCTCTGGCAGTTGTTGCTGCTATGATCCTTGGCTGCATTGCATGCCTTGGCTTTACCGCTTCCGCTGCTGCTGAGCCCGAGATCGTAAGAGACGGTCTGGTTGCTTGGTACGACGGTTCCAACAATTCCAACGGTTATCAGGATTCCGACACTACTATTTGGAGAGACCTCTCCGGCAACAGAAACCACTTCAACGTTCGTGTAAACGAAACCAACTACTGGACGGATAACGCTTTCCACATTGATTCCGCATCCTACTACTTCCCCGAGGCAGTTGTTGACCTGGTCAACAGCGAATCTTACACCATCGAGTTCTCTGCAGGCGATCTGGACCTCAAGGCAACCCACTGGGTCACCCTGATGTGCTCCGATAACGACGAGTTCTCTCTCTTCATCCGCGTTCCCGAGGAGAACGAGGACAGAGACTACCTGGAGTACAAGTACAACGACAAAAACGCTGACCGTCCTCTGGTTGACGACGGTGCTGCAGCACTGGAGAGTGACGGCATCGGTTCCACCATTGCAATCACCTTTGACATGAACGCAGAGGGTGGCCCCGTTTGCATCATCTACATCAACGGTGTTGAGGCAGGCAGAGGCGTGCCCGAGCATACCAATATTGCAGATACCCTGACCATCGGTCACGACAACCCCCAGCGTGCATGGGCAGCTGACCTGTACAGCATTCGTTTCTATGACAGAGCTCTTACCCCTGCAGAGGTAAAGGACAACTCTGAGGCTGACGACGAAAAGTACCGCTTCGGCATTCACTATCCTCCTCAGGTTCGTTACCCTGACGATGATGAAACCTTTGAGGATGCCATTACCGGTGAATACTTCAACAACGTCATTCCCATGGCTTCCGAATTGGGCCTGATTGAGACCGAGGGCTTCTACGGCGCGCACTCCATCAACAAGGAGATCTACGGCGATTGGACCGGCGTACGCGTCCTTCCCAACGCTGAATACGACCTTGATGAAGGCGGCTTGCCTCTGACTCCCATGATTCAGATCAACTATTCCAAGTACTGCCGTAAGGCAGGCCTGACCCTGCTCAACGGCGAAGACATTCCTTATGCAGTTGTGAAGCTCAAGGCAGAAGGCGAAAGCATTACCAAGGTAAACCTGGTTCCCGCTGCCGGTGATCATCACGCTTGGTATGAGGCACTTGATAATACTGCTGAAAACGTCAACGAGATCAAGGCAAACGGCGAGACCGAGTATCTGATCTTCGATCTGTCCTACACCTGGGAGGGCGGCATCAACCTGATCTGCCTTGCATTCCCCGAAATGACCGCTGATTCTACCGTATACGTTGAAGAGATCCAGCTCTTTGCTACCAAGGAAGAGGCTTACGCTTACGCAGGTGAGGAGATCCCCACCAAGGCTCCCGAAACCGAAGAGCCCACTACCGATGCTCCCGCAGGTGAAGTTACCACCGAAAAGACTGAGACCACCACCGAGGCTGAGAAGTCCGAGGGCGGTTGCAAGTCTGCAGTTGCTATGTCCCTGGTCGCTTTCGTAGCAGTTGCTGCTGCTTGCGTAGCACTCAAGAAGAAGGACTGATTTGAGTTGCCCGAGTGATCCTTGATCACTCAGAAGGCATGCAAGACCCGTACCATTTACGATATCATCGTTTGGTACGGGTCTATTTTTAAGACAGTTTTTTGCCTTTTTGTGTTGATTTACTACCCGTAATCTGCTATAATAAATCAGTGCAAAAAAGCAAAAAAAATAAAAAAATATACATATACGTGAGGATACCCGTGAAAAGCAAAAAGATACTGACCTCCATGAAGAGCAGTAAGGCTCTCATGATCACCTGCTGGCTGATCTACATGATAGCGTACTTGACCAGAAACACCTATAACGCATCCATTGTGCACCTGACAGGTCAGGGGCTGCTGACCACCTCCTTGGCAGGTCTTGTCAGCACCTGCTATTTCGTCAGCTACGGTTGCGGACACCTGATCAACGGCTTTCTTGCCGACCGCACCCGTCCTGTCGTCATGCTGGGCGCGGGCATTATGGGAACGGCGCTGGCAAACGTGCTGATGCCCGTCGTAACGCCCAACGTGCCGCTCATGATCATCGTCTGGACGGCAAACGGCTTTTTTGAATCCATGCTGTGGGCACCCATTTTCGTGCTGCTGTCCGGCGTGCTGACCGAAAAGCTGCGCTTCACCGCCCTTTCCACCATTTCCTATTCGCGTCCCACGGGCCAGATTTTGGCATACCTGTTCACAGCAGGCTGCGCTTACTTCAACATCGGCTTCAAGGCGCCCTTCTTCATTGCTGCCGCTTGCGCAGTTGCATCCTGCGTGCTGCTGATCATCGTAGCCGCCTGGGCGTTCTCTGCCCCCGACGTGCAGGTGATCGAAGCCCCCACCAAGGAGCAAAAAAAGGCATCTCCCGCAAGCTCTGTATCGCTCTTTAAGCTGCTCTTGACCAGCGGTGCGCTGATCTTTATGGTGCCCGTTGTATTCCACGGTATGCTCAAGGACGGCGTGAACACCTGGGTACCCACCATTCTGCGCGACAGCTTTGGCGTGAACGAAACGCTTTCCACCGTGCTTGCCATTGTCCTGCCCTTGATCGCGCTCTTAGGCTTTACCTTGGCAAACTTCCTGCTCAAGAGAAAGAGCCTGCATGAAAATCACCCCTTGATCGGTATCATTCTCATGGGCGCGGCTGCCGTACCTACGCTGGTGCTGTTGGGCGTGCGCGGCATGTCGTTTGTGGCAGGTCTTGTATGCCTGTGCGCAATTTCCCTGCTCATGGAGTCCTTTAACCACATCTATTCGACCATGATGCCCGCAAAATTCGCTCACTACGGCAAGGCAGCAACCGTTTCGGGTATTATGAACTCGCTGATCTACATCGGCAGTGCCATCTCCACTTACCTGTTCGGCTTGGTTGCCGAGTGGCTGGGCTGGGGAACGACCATTTTCCTTTGGTTCTGCCTTGCGCTGGTCGGTGCTGCCATTCTGGCACTCGCCATCAAGCCCTGGAAGCGCTTTATTCTGCAAATGGAGGCACAAAAGCAATGAAAAAGAGCAGAAAGCTTTACGCAGTGTCCAACGCACATCTGGATACCCAATGGAACTGGACCATCCAGGACACCATTCGCGACTGCGTCAAGAACACCTTGGCGGATAACTTTGCTCTGTTTGAAAAATACCCCCACTACCGCATGAACTTTGAAGGCGCGTTCCGCTACGCGCTGGCAAAGGAATACTATCCCGACCTTTACGAAAGGCTCAAGGAGTACGTAGCAGAGGGCAAATGGAACGTTTCCGGCAGCCAATGGGATGCTACGGATACCAACGTTCCCTCTTCCGAAGCGTATATGCGCCAGATCCTGCTCGGAAACGGCTTTTTTGAGCAAGAATTCGGCAAAAAAAGCTCGGATATCTTTCTTTCCGACTGCTTTGGCTTCCGCTGGTCGCTGCCCTCGATTGCGTCCCACATGGGACTCAAGAGCTTTTCCACCCAAAAGCTGCAATGGGGCGTCGGCACGCCCATCATCCATGAGGACGGCAGCGTGACAAGACCCATGCCCGACAAGAATGCCGTGCGCATGGACCTTGGCAGATGGATAGGCCCCGACGGCAACAGCATCTTAGGTTCGTTTATCGGCAACGACTATACGCTGAAATTTGAACAGGATCCCGAGAAGCGTCCGATTCACGACCGCAAGGAATACATTGAAAAGATCGACCACAACGCCAAGTACGCAGGCACACCCGCCCACATGATGTACTTCGGCACGGGTGACTACGGCGGCTCTGCCACCGACGAATCTGCGCGCTACCTCAATGACGCCGTGGCACAAAACGGCGACGACAAGGAATTTGAGGTCATTGCGGGCAGCACCGAGCAGATCTTCAACGATCTGACACCCGAGCAGATCGCTTCCCTGCCCGTCTACAGAGGCAATCTGCACATTCCCCACGGCTTTGGCACGCTGACATCACATACCATCAATAAGCGTTGGAACAGAAAATGCGAGCTGCTTGCGGACAGCGCGGAGCGCGCTGCCTCGATTGCAAAATGGTTGGGCACGGGCAGATATCCCAAAGAGCGACTGGACTTTGCCTGGAAGCTGTTTTTGTGGCACCAGTTCCACGATGACCTGCCCGGCACCTCGATCCTGGACGCTTACCGCTTCAGCTATAACGACTACGTCATTGCGCAGAACGTGCTTGCCGACGAGCTGACCGCTTCGATCGACGCCGCAGCCTCTGCGCTGAATACCAATACCGAGGGACAGCCTGTGGTGGTATATAACCCCGTGGCAGCCTCTCGCACCGACCTTGTCACCGCTCCCGTTCCCAAGGGCGCGCAGTTCGTGCGCGTATACACCGCGGACGGCAAGGAAGTTCCCTCGCAAATTTCGCTTGTGGACGATGAGCGAGTGGTGCGCTTTGCCCCCACCGTAGCCCCCGTCAGCCTGACGGTATTCTCCTTGGTAGCATCCGACGCACCCTGCGCCCTGCCCACCAACCTCTCCGTAACCGAGAATTGCCTTGAAAACGGCAGATATAAGGTCACGATCGGTAAGGACGGACATATCGCCTCCATCTTTGATAAGCAAAACGGCAGAGAGCTGCTCAGTGCTCCCTCTGTACTTGCTACAAGAGAGGATAACAATACGGTCTGGCCCTCCTGGGAGATCAAATACGAGGACACCAAGCTGCCCTTTACCCCGGTAGGCGGTGAGGTCAGCATCAAGACCACCGAGCAGGGTGCTGCCACCGCAGCAATCACGATCACGCACAAGCAGGGCATGAGCACCTTTGTGCAGACCGTGCGTCTGTGCGCGGGTATTGACCGCGTGGACGTGGAAAACGAGGTAGAGTGGAGAGAGAAAAAAACGCTTTTGTCGGCAGGCTTCCCTCTGACCGTGTCCAACCCCACCGCTACCTTCGATATCGGTCTTGGCGCGGAAACGCTGGGTAACACCGATTCCTATCCCTACTTCCAGCATTGCGTGCACCAGTGGGCAGACGTCTGCGAGCCCGACGGCTCGTTTGGTATTGCCATTCTCAACGACTGTAAATACGGCATGGAAAAGCCCACCGACGACCAGCTGCGCCTGACGCTGATCCATACCCCCCTCGGCCGCTTCAAGTATATCAGCGGTCAGGACTGGCAGGATCAAGGCAAAAACATCTTCAAATACGGCTTTACCTCACACGCAGGCAACCGCGACGGTGTGGCAATCGAAGCCGAATGCTTCAACAATCCCCTCTTTGCCTTTACGCCTGACGCACATGACGGAAAGCAAAGCGAGATCAGCTTTGCAAGCGTCAGCAACAATGAAGTGGCGATCCGCTGCATCAAAGAGGAGCAAAAGGGCGACCGCCTTGTCGTGCGCGTGCAGGAAACTGCGGGACGCGACCATGACGGCGTGCGTCTGACGCTGGCGGCAGATATTCTGCACGCCATGGAAACCAACGGCTACGAGGAGGGCAACGGCGCGGTCGCATTCGATGCGCATACGCTGACCTTTGATATGCTCCCCTTTGCCGTAAAGACCTTTGTTATTGAAATTTCCAACGCGCCCACGACCGCTGCATGCGGCACGCCCGTTGCGCTGGAGTATAACAAGCGCGTGACCACCTCGCGCTTTGATTACACCGCAGGTGAATTCGGACAGGGCATCTCGATCCCCGAGGAGCTGTTCGAGCAGACCGTTTACAGCGGCGGCTTGCGCTTTGCACTGGGCAACAAGGGCGAGAACAACGCCGTGCTTTGCGACGGACAAACCGTTTCCCTGCCCGCAGGCACCAAGCGCGTTGTGCTGCTGGCAGCCTCTCGTTGCGGTGACGTTACTGTTGACTTCGGCATTGGCAACAAGACCGTGCCCTGCAAGATTACCGATTTCTGCGAAAACGTAGGCACTTGGGATCAGGTAGCGGCAGGCGATGTCGCGTTTATCAAGCGCGATCCCGTAGCCATCAGCTATTCCCACACGCACGATGCAAACGGCGACCGCCTTTACAAGTTTGCCAACATCTTTGCATATACCCTTGAGACCGAGGGCGCAGACAGCATGACCCTGCCCGCAGGCGAGCAGATCGTGCTCATGGCTGCTACCGCGATCATGGACGGTCAAAGAACCACCGTTCCCACCGCGCCTCTGTATGATTTCGTACCCGAGAACACCGCACCTACCCACATGCTGACCGCTGTGGATATGAAGGGTTCGGGCGAGTATCACGAGGGCACCCTAGTGCGCGTGACCGCACCGCGCTGCAACCAAAACGGTATGTTTGCAGGTTTTGGCGGCAACGCCGAGATCGTATGGCAAGAGGACGTGCAGGCACTTGTACGTGTGGGCGCACAGGATGCTGAGATTTATCCCACCTTTGCCCCCTTGGGCGAAAACGTTGCCTTTGGCAAGCCCTGTCGCGCTAACCACACGCGCACGGCACCGGGGGAAGTCCCCGAAAACGCGCTGAACGGCAACTGCACGAGCAAATGGTCGGGGCTTGCCGAGAAGGCTGACACCGAAACGGGTCATGCAGGCTGGCTGGAGGTCGATCTCGGAGAGGTGACGAGCATTTCCAAATGGCTGGTACAAAACAGCGGCGAATACGAAGACCGCGATGATAACACCGTGGATTTCTTCCTGCAATATAAGACCGACGCAGACGGCGAATGGCTGACTGCCGACGAGGTATGGGGCAACCGCGAGGATCTGACGCTGCGCGATTTTTCGCCCGTCAACGCCCGCTACGTGCGTCTGTTTATCATCAGACCCGCACTTTCCTCCGACGTCACCTGCCGCATTTTCCAGTTCCACGTCTACAAAACCCAACAATAATCAATACATAACGGATAAAATACATGAAAAACGCAAGCTTTAAGCAAAGAGCCAAGCAATTGGTCGCGCAAATGACTCTTGAAGAGAAAATGTCGCAAATGAAATACGACGCGCCCGCCATCCCCCGTCTGGGCGTTCCCGCCTATAACTGGTGGAACGAATGCCTGCACGGCGTGGCAAGATCGGGCGTGGCGACTGTATTTCCCCAGGCGATCGGCATGGCGGCAAGCTTTGATACCGACATGATACATCGCGTTGCAACCGCCATTTCGGACGAAGCAAGAGCCAAACACAACGAGTTCAAAAAATTCGGCTATACAGATATCTATCAGGGCTTGACCTACTGGTCGCCCAATATCAACATTTTCCGCGATCCCCGTTGGGGACGCGGCCAAGAAACCTACGGTGAAGATCCCTATCTGACCGGCAAAATGGGCGTTGCCTTTATCAAGGGCTTGCAGGGCGAGGGCAAATACCGCAAGCTGGACGCTACCATCAAGCATCTGGCAGCGCACAGCGGCCCCGAAGAACTGCGCCACGGCTTTGACGCCAAGGTCAGCGAAAAGGATCTGCGAGAGACCTATCTGTGGGCGTTCAAATACTGCATCGACCACGCGGATCCCTCTGCCGTTATGGGTGCTTACAACCGTCTCAACGGTGAGCCCTGCTGCGCAAGCAAAACGCTGCTTATGGATATTCTCTACGGTGAATGGGGATTTGACGGCTACGTCGTTTCCGACTGCGGTGCGATCTGCGACATCCACCGCCACCACAAGGTGACAAGCACCGACGCGGAAAGTGCTGCGCTTGCCGTTAATAACGGCTGCCAGCTCAACTGCGGCAGTGCGTATCAATGGCTCAAGGCTGCTTACGACCAAGGGCTTGTATCCGAGGAGGTCATCACCTCTTCCGTGGAAAAGCTGTTTGAGGCACGTTATCGCCTTGGCATGTTTGACGATGATTGCGAATACGATCATATTCCCTACGACGTTGTGGATTGCGACGCACACCGCGCGCTCAACCGCAAAATGGCGCAAAAATGCATGGTGCTGCTCAAAAACGACGGCATTCTGCCGCTTTCCAAGGATGTGCATACCATTGCCGTCATCGGTCCCAACGCAGACGAGCAAAGCGTATTGCTGGGTAACTATAACGGTACGCCCGCCAGATATTCCACGCTTTTGCGCGGCATTCAGGACGGCTTTGACGGCCGCGTGATCTATGCCCGCGGCTGCCACGTGACCAAGCCCGTGCAGGACAAGGACGGCGAGCACCCGCGCAACGAGGCACTCATTGCCGCAAGCAAGGCGGACGTGGTCGTCATGATCATGGGCATCAATCCCACCATTGAAGGCGAGGAGGGTGACGCTTACAACGCCGCAAAGGGCGGCGACCGCGTTGACCTCGAGTTGCCCGCAGCACAAAGAGAGCTGATCGATGCAATCACAACGTTGGGCAAGCCCACTGTGTTCGTCAACGTCAGCGGCAGCTGCATCAACCTTGAGCGCGAGGACGAGCGCTGCAACGCCGTGCTGCAATGCTTCTACCCGGGCGCGGAGGGCGGTAACGCACTTGCCGATATCCTGTTTGGCAAGGTATCCCCCAGCGCAAGACTCCCCGTCAGCTTTTACAGATCCATCGACGATCTGCCCGCATTTGAGGACTACAGCATGCAAAACCGCACGTATAAATTCTTTGGCGGCAAATGCGTATACGATTTCGGCCACGGCTTGACTTACTCGGATATCAAGGAAACCTATATTGATCAAAACACAGTCGAGCTGTATAATGCAGGGGCGTATGACACCGATTATACGGTGCTGAAATTTGATTACGAGCCGTACAAGTGCTTAAAGGCATTTGCGTGTGTACACCTTCGTGCAAACGAGACAGTACGGGTGACCTTATCCGAATAAAGAAAACCCGTCTCTTCACCACACGAAAGTATAATCGGTACCTCAACGGCAACCTCGTTTGCGAAGGACCGTGCCAAGGCTCGGCATACAGAACCTTTTATGAAACTGAGGACTTGACTCCTTATCTCACCACGGGCAAAAACACTTTGGTCGCCAAAGTCATGTACGTGACCGAAGGACACTTTATTTCCACCTTCCGCAGCTATGCCCCCGATCGGATGGCTGATCCGGATTGGAATAAGCGCAAGGCCAAAAACACGCATCACAGCTGCAAATAAAAAACGGACACATCACTCGGGATTTTCCCAAATGATGTGTCCAACTTTTTTATTGAAGTTTTTGCGGAGCTTTTTTCAAAAAGCGACCGTAAATTCTCTTACTTGCAAGCCTCTTCGATCGCAACTGCAACCGCAACGGTCATTCCTACCATGGGGTTGTTACCTGCGCCGATCAGACCCATCATCTCTACGTGAGCGGGCACGGAGGAAGAACCAGCAAACTGAGCGTCGCCGTGCATTCTGCCCATAGTGTCGGTCATGCCGTAGGAAGCGGGACCTGCAGCCATGTTATCGGGGTGCAGGGTTCTACCTGTACCGCCGCCGGATGCAACGGAGAAGTACTTCACGCCGTTTTCGTTACACCACTTCTTGTAGGTGCCTGCAACGGGGTGCTGGAATCTGGTGGGGTTGGTGGAGTTACCGGTGATGGAAACGCCAACGTTCTCCAGTCTCATGATTGCAACGCCTTCCGGAACGCTGTCAGAGCCGTAGCACTTAACCTTTGCTCTGTCACCGTTGGAGTAAGCGGTTTCCTTGATAACCTTAACCTCTTCGGTGTAAGGATCAAACTCGGTCTGTACGTAGGTAAAGCCGTTGATTCTGGAAATGATCATAGCAGCGTCCTTGCCAAGACCGTTGAGGATAACGCGCAGGGGCTTGTTTCTGACCTTGTTAGCGTTGAGCGCGATCTTGATTGCGCCCTCTGCTGCTGCGAAGGACTCGTGACCTGCCAAGAAGCAGAAGCACTCGGTCTCCTCGGAGAGCAGCATCTTACCCAGGTTACCGTGGCCAAGACCAACCTTACGGTTCTCAGCAACAGAGCCGGGGATGCAGAAGGACTGCAGGCCGATACCAACAGCGGCAGCAGCGTCAGCAGCCTTGGTGCAGCCCATCTTGATTGCGATTGCTGCGCCAACGGTGTATGCCCACTTTGCATTCTCAAATGCGATGGGCTGGGTCTCTTCTACGATCTTGTAGGGGTTGATGCCCTTAGCGTCGCAGATTTCCTTGCATTCGTCGATGGAGGAAATTCCATACTGACTCAGTACGCCGAGGATCTTCGCCTCGCGTCTTTCATAACCTTCAAAATGTGCCATTACGATATTCCTCCTTCAATTACTGCTTGCGGGGGTCAATGTACTTAGCAGCCTCAGCAAATCTGCCGTAGGTGCCCATCGACTTTGCATATGCTTCATTGGGCTCCATGCCCTTCTTGATGAAGTCGGTCATCTTGCCCAGAGATACGAACTCATAGCCGATAACCTGATCGTTTTCGTCAAGAGCCATTCTGGTGCAGTAGCCCTCGGTCATCTCGAGGTAACGAACGCCCTTTGCCTTGGTGCCGTACATGGTACCAACCATGCTTCTCTCACCCTTGCCAAGGTCTTCCATACCTGCGCCGATAACGAGACCGCCCTCAGAGAATGCGGACTGGCTGCGACCGTAAACGATCTGCAAAAACAGCTCTCTCATAGCGGTGTTGATAGCGTCACAAACCAGGTCAGTGTTCAGAGCCTCCAGGAGGGTCTTGCCGGGCAGGATCTCTGCTGCCATAGCTGCGGAGTGGGTCATACCGGAGCAGCCGATGGTCTCAACCAGTGCTTCCTCGATAATGCCGTTCTTTACGTTCAGGGACAGCTTGCACGCGCCCTGCTGGGGTGCACACCAGCCCACACCGTGGGTGTATGCGGAAATGTCAGTGATCTGCTTAGCCTGTACCCACTTGCCTTCTTCGGGAATGGGAGCGGGACCGTGATCGGGGCCCTTAGCGACCTTGCACATATGCTGAACCTCAAGGCTCATTGCATATTCGCAGTTGTTTTCAATGCTCATGATTGTGTATCTCCTTTATAAAATTTTACAGAGTTTGCGCCAGCTCCTCAATTAAGGGAGTGACGGCTTCCAGATACTTTTGCGCGATCAGGCACGCGCCGTCCTCGGTGGGATGTACGCCGTCAGCTGCATACACGGTCTTGTCCTCTGCCTGGTCGGCATGCAGGATCTCGTGCATGGGCAGGTACACATCCGCGTACTTATCGGCAAGAGCCTTAACGATTGCATGCTTTTCTGCAAGCTCTGCTTTCAGCTCCTGCTTATCGGGTACGTCGATCAAAAACGGCTGAATGATCATGATCTTTGCAGCGGTCTTTTGCTTGATCTCCTCAAGCACTGTGGTGTAATTTTGCTCAAACGCCTCGTTGGAGGTGTAGATGCCGGTAAAGGCATAATGATGCCACACGTCATTGATGCCAATCATAACAGAAACTATATCGGGTTGTATTTCAATGAAATCACTTTGCATTCTTGCAACGAGGTCCTCGGTGCGATTGCCGCTGATGCCAAGGTTGACAAACGCAAAGTCAATATCGGGAAACGCATCTTCGATCATAGCAGATGCATACTTGGGGTATCCAAAGCCCATGTCGGATGAGTTACTTCGGTCTCTGCCCGCGTCGGTTACGCTATCCCCTTGAAACAAAATCTTCATAATCTCTTTAATTTTCCTTTCAGTCTACGATCTCGCCGTAGATCTCACCGAATGCGCATGCAGCGTTGCACTCGTCGGTATCGATGTGCATAGCCAGAGCAAACTTGTCGCTGACGCGGCAAACTACGTCGTCAAAGATCAGAGAACGTGCGGAGTTAACGCGCACCTTTACAACCTGACCGTTGGTTACGCCCAGAGCTTCTGCCTCTTCGGGACGCATGTGAATGTGTCTCTTTGCGATAATCACACCGCTGTCAATGGTCAGCTCACCTGCAGGACCAACCAGCTTTACGCCGGGGGTATTTGCAACGTCGCCGCTCTCACGTACGGGAACACCTGCAAGGCCGAGTGCGCGTGCGTCCGAGAAGGACAGCTCTACCTGGTTAGCAGGACGGGTGGGGCCGAGAACGCTGACAGCCAGCGAGCCCTTGGGGCCTACGAGGGTGATCTTGTCGTTGCCGGTAGCGAACTGACCGGGCTGGCTGAGCATCTTCTTTACAGTCAGCTCCGCGCCTGCGCCGTACAGCACCTCAACGGCTTCCTTGGTCAAGTGGATGTGTCTGGCAGAGGTTTCAACCAGAATTTTGTTTTCCATAATGACATCTCCTTATGTATTTGATTTTTTTATTATTGCATAAAAACCGGATTTCTCCATTATCATCCTACATTATAACACAATCCAACAAAATTGTAAAGGGATTTTTTGAATAATAACTTGTGCATATCATGATATTTTTCGGGCATACTGTCAATATCGGCACGAGGCGGAGGTTACAGATGGAACAAAAGCATCAAAAAGAGGGGCTTTGCGAGGTACTGGACAACATAAAGGAAAGCGGCGGCGTGGTAGCCAAAACGCCGGGTGAACGCATTCATTGCCTTTCGATCATCGGGCAGATCGAGGGACACTATATCCTGCCCGACGGGCAAAAGGCGACCAAATACGAGCATCTCATTCCCCTTTTGGTCTCGATTGAGCAAGACCCCGAAGTGGACGGCCTGCTCATTCTGCTCAACACCATGGGCGGTGACGTAGAGGCGGGGCTGGCGATTGCAGAGGTGATTGCCTCCATGACCAAGCCCACGGCATCGGTGGTGCTGGGCGGCGGACATTCGATCGGCGTGCCGTTGGCGGTTGCGGCAAAGCGGTCGTTCATTGTGCCCAGCGCGACCATGACCATCCACCCCGTGCGCATCAACGGGCTTGTGGTGGGCGCGCCGCAGACATACACCTATTTTTCGCAGATGCAAAATCGCATTATCAACTTCATCTGCAGCCATTCAAAGGCAAAGGCAGACGAAATTCACGCCCTGATGATGCGCCCCGATATGATCGCCACCGACGTAGGCTCGATCATTGAAGGTGCGGAGGCGGTGCAGTACGGATTGATCGACGCGGTGGGCGGCATCGACGCCGCCTTGGCGGATCTGAAAAGACAGATCAAGCAGAAAAAGAGGAAGAAGTAAACGGCACGGTTGAGCCCAACTCACCAAAGTTTTGATCAAACTTTTTCAAAAGTTTGCAAGGTCTTGGGGCAGAGCCCTCGTCGCCCTTTGCAGAGGGCGAAACAATCTCGCTGTTTATTTCGCGCAGCGAAATATGTTCTTCTTTGCAGCTCCTTGCTCAAAAAGAACGGAGTGAATTACCTCAACGTAAAAAACGACCCAAGCCCGTAAAGGCTTAGGTCGTTTCTTATTTAGTGTGCGCCTTTACAAGTACCGCAATCCGTGTATCCTTGATCATACAAAGCTTCAAGTGCTTCATAGGAATCATCGAAATACACCTTATTTTTCTCACTCATTTGCTTTACTCCGGAGCAACTCGGCTTGTGAATTTTCTTGGAGCTCTTGTTGAGCACGTAGTGCAAAAGCCCGTCATCGGGAATGGTGGTTTCTTCACCGGGGGTGGTAGGTCCACCGTCTGCCTCCAAGTAGCTTTCGCCCGTAGCGTAATCGATCACCACACCGGGCTGCACGTTGTACATATACACGTTAAAGCAGACGCCGTCGCCCTCGTCCTCAACCGACCACGCCTCCATCACAGCACCGCTGGCGACAAGGTTGTTACCCTCAAAAACAGGTGTGACGCGGTACATGACGTGATTGCCCGTTTCCTTGATATAGTCCGCGATCATATTCTCAAAGGGGATCATGTTCTCATTGAAATAACGCGTACCCGTGATGAGATTTTCCGCATTGGCATTCTCGCCCGTAAGCTGCCAGCCAATCAGATGGCAACGGTTATACAGATTGCCGCCGTTGACGATGCTGTACTGCGCCTGCACCCAGCCCGTGGGCTTGATGCTGCTGATGTTGCCTCTGTCTCCCGTGGGCATGAGATCCCTGCCGCAGCACGCCATAACCTGCGTGCATCTGCCCAGCGCATCCAGATCGCTGTAGGTTTCATACGACTCGGTGACCTTTTCGCTCGTGGTGAACCACGGAATATTGTTGTTGAGCGCAACGTAATCCTTGCCGCTGTAGGCAGGAAGACCCGAAAGATCAATATCGGGTGCGGGCTCTTCTGTTTCGGTTTCCGCAGGCGTTTCGGGCGCGGTCGTGGGAGCTTCTGTTGTGCCCTCGGTCGTACCCTCTGTTGGCTGCTCCGTGAGCTCTTCGGTAGGCTCTTCGGTAGGCTCTTCGGTTGGCTGCTCGGTAGGGGCATCGGTAGGCTGCTCGGCTGCCGTTGTCTGCTGCTCGGTGGGGGCTGACGTATCGGCAACGGTGGTGTCTACGATTCCCGTTCCCTGCCCGTCGCAGGCAGAAATGCACAGCACCAGCACCAACAGCAACGCAGCCAGCGCGCGCGTCAGCGTAGCTTTCCCAAACAATTTCTCAAAATCAAACATCTATCAACTCTCCCTTACGTAAATTTCCTCGGTCATTTGGTCGTGCGACGAGCCTGCAAAATCCTCGCTGCGCGTCAGCACAAACCCAAGCGCGGCGAGATCGGCTTCAAAATATCTGTCACCGGGGTACGCTCTGTTCCAGCGGTACAGATACACCTGCTCCACACGCTCCATGGGGATCTCGCCGTCCTCGGCAAAGTAGTATTCCCCCTCGGCTGCCTTCAGCCAAGGCGCATCGCTGACGCAGAGCGGGGCGGCGGTGTCGAATATCTTTTGCGTATAAGGCGTGACGTGCAAGCGTGAGTCTTTTGCAATCTCCAGCATACGCGCGCAAAGCACGCGGTCGCGGCTCTGCCTGCGGTGATTGAACATCATACCGCCGCGGTCGTCTATACAAACCATCAAGATCATGCGTGCACCTCCTTTTTCTTGCATGTTGTACGTAACCACTTACATTTTACCACAAATCCCGATGTTGCGCAAGACCTGCACCGAAAATTCTTGCGTTTTGCACGCGCGCGTGTTATAATGAAAGAAAAAACGCGGAGGATTTTCCATGATTTACAATAAACTCGTGCGTGACCGCATTCCCGAGATCATCGAAAGCAAGGGCGGCACGTGCCAAACGCGCATTCTCTCGGACGAGGAATACGCGCAAAAATTAGACCAAAAGCTTGGCGAGGAGCTTGCGGAATATCTCGACTCCCACAGCCCCGAGGAGCTTGCAGACCTGCTCGAGGTCATTTATGCCTGCGCTGCCCTGCAGAGCCTCTCTCCTGCCGACCTTGAACGCATCCGCGCAGACAAAGCCGACAAACGCGGCGGATTTGGGGAGAAAATATTGCTCATTGAGAGCGAAGGATGATAAGATATCCGACACTCTTTCGTTGATTTCATAAGAATGAGACGCTCGCAAACCGCCTCTATTCGCGCTCTCCCCCCGGCACTTGGCACAGGGCAGCGCTTACCTTCCCCCCTCCCGGAGGGGGGCTTTGAAGGACGCCGCCTTATTCGCCATAAAACTTCACCGCTGTGAAACAAGTATATAAAAGCGATACATACAAAAAGGCGCAATTACTAAACAAGCCCCCCTCCGGGAGGGGGGAAGGTAAGCGCTGCCCTGTGCCAAGTGCCGGGGGGAGAGCGCGAATCCAATGGGTTTTCTCGCGTTACATTCTCACAGCTGTTTATCCAAAATAATTTTTCAAAAAACATCCCAAACCCACCTCACCTTTCAAAAATCTGCCGACTATCAGGACGAAAGCATTGATCAAGAGCTTTGGAGAAAGATATGAAAAAACAAGAATTGCTGAATATGATCGACGAGAGCCTGCTGGACGCGCTGTACGGCTATTGCTATCCGCGCACCCGTGACAGCTACGCTGCTCGCGAGCTCTGCTCGGACATTGTGTACGCTTTGGTGAAGGCGGCAAACACCGACGGCGAGATTGCAGAACCCTACGCCTTTATCTGGCGTGTGGCACGCAACGTGTATGCAGACTACTGCAAAAAGCGCAGCCGGGAGAGTGCCTACGGCTATATGGGGAATCCCGACGAGGCGCTTGCCCTGATCGCATCGGACCGTGACGATACGGACGATTCGCTCATGCAGCTTTTGCCCGACGTCTACCGTCGCATTGCCTACCTGACCCGTGCTTACCGCGAGGTCATGATAGCCTTTTACCTGGACGGCAAACCGATTGCGCAAATTGCCAAGGAGCAGGGCGTGCGCGAAGACACCATTCGTCAAAGACTCTATTCGGCAAGAAAGAAACTGAAAGATGAGGTAGAAAACATGACACAGACAAACAAACCCGTAACGCTTGACAATATCGACTATGACATTATTGGTACAGGTGACCCCGGTTGGGGTGATCCGCGCGAAGGCTTCGAGCGTCAGCTTTCCATGCACGTCCTGCATCTTTGCCACCGCTCCCCCAAGACTGCATCCGAAATTGCGGCGGAGCTGAACGTGCCCACGCTGTACATTGAGCAGGAGCTTGAAATTCTGACCCGCGGCAGAAATGGGCAATACGGACTTCTTCGCCGCTTGGACAACGGCAGATACGGCATCAACTTCGTGCTCTTTGACAAAGAAACTATGAAAAAAGCCATCGCTCTTTACGAGCAGCAGATTCCCATGGTTGCAGACGTGATTGCGAATTTCATCGAGCAGCACAAGGACGAATATCTCGCGTTCCCCTACTTAAATCACGAGGTAGATCTCAATCTGATCCTCTGGCAGCAGATTTTCCGGATAGCGCACACCCTTGAGGATCGCGTCACCAACGTGCTCAATACCAAGTATTTTGCCGATGTCGTTGACCCCGAGCCCAACCGCCCCTTCAGCGTTTACGGCTTCGAAAGCCTCGGCAAGTATTTCGGTTGCGGCTTAGACGGCGCCATTTCCAAGAATATTAGCGGCTACTCGCACGTCTTCATCAGAAACATTTACATCTCGCGCATTCAGAAACATTTCCACTGCGGTCACAATATTTCAACCGATTCCATGATGCTCATGACCCTTCGCGCCATTAACGGCTTGTCCGTTCGCTCCCTGACCGAGGATGAACAGGAGATTGCTGCAAAGGCAATCGAGCAGGGTTATCTGCTCCGCAAGGGCAACACGCTCTACACCAAAATCCTTGTCAACAACAGCAAGGACAGCGAACGCCTTTACAGTGTCACGAACAAGTTGGACAACGGCTATTTCGACGAGGCTGCCGAATCTATTGCCAAGGAGATGGCTGCCCTGATCAAGGGAGCGCTGCCCGATTACCTGATCGGTGAGTGGTTCTTTGCCAACCGTCTTGCAGGACTTCCCATGGTGGATGCCTTGGTCGAGGCGTTGATTGAGCGCGGCATCCTCACCCCGCCCAAGGACGGCATTGGTGCCGAGGGCTGCTGGATGGAGATAGAAAAGTAACCCGCACATCAAATAGAGCAGCCCCATTAGGCTGCGGAAATAGCGGTAAAATTGAACAAAGGGCTGCTTGGTAAGGCAGCCCTGAATGCTTTCAAATAGTAATTGCCTCAGGCGCGGGCGATCACTGATCGCCCCTACAACTGAGTATGTTGGAGTTTTAGAATACTAAAGCCTTAA
>JAZNCE010000033.1:0-7169 GCA_045587385.1 Eubacteriales bacterium | reverse complement strand
TCGTTTTGATGCAGTCCTTGATTGCTTTTATAGATAGTTGCTGTAGGTGCTGGCGATCAATGATCGCCCCTACAGTGTATTCTTTAAGGCTTTAGTATTCTAAAACTCCAACATACTCAGTTGTAGGGGCGATCAGTGATCCCCAGCACCTACAGCAACTATCTATAAAAGCAATCAAGGACTGCATCAAAACGATACAGTCCTTGATTTTTGCGAATTTCTCCGCTTATTTATCAGCCCCATCGGCTTGCTTTTTTTGTGCTGTCATTTATCCTTTTGGGTAAGGATGCTCCGCATTGTACGCCTGTGCTGCCTCTATGCTGTCAAAGGTGGCAACGTATGCAATATCAAAATGCTTCTCTGCGCCATTATTCGGAGCATCGAAATTAAAGCGAAGATTTGAAAGGTTATAGGTGTCGCTGATGCATAAATCCAGCTCTTCCAGATCGATGATGACGAATTGCCAATCATTTTCCGTACACGGAAGCTCATAGGAACCTATATTGCCACCCGAGCCGAGATTGAGCGTGATCGAGTCAAGGAACCAACGCCGATATTTGATCGCCAGATAACGCGCTCCCGTGGTTTCGGTTACGTCATCATAGGGCAGAATGGTAAAATAACAGGAAGTAAAAGTCGTAACAGTCGTTGTTATTGAAACAAAGTCGCCCTCTGCCAAATACAGAGTGGTAGACGGGGTATACGAATAGCTTGTGACACCTGAACTCGGCTGCGTGCGCAGCGCTTGCAGCAGATAGGTCGCATCCGCTAAAAAAACAGGAGCTTGGGGATTGATTGGCTTTTCGATTTCAAACGTGCAGATGACACCCTCGTCCGAACCGCCTTGATTGCGCACAAGAATTTGCACCGTGTGCGTGCCCGAAAGCTTCTCTACGGGAATCTCAATTTTGATGCTGAGGGCAGATACCGCGCCCATGCCGAGTGCTGCCGTAGTAGTAGCCGGGTCTGCCTCATAAAAACCTGCGTTTTCTCCGTATACGGGGGACTCATCGTCAATTCTGTAGCCAAGCTGTAAGGGTGTTTCCTTGAAAATGGCTGCCCAGCCCCATACGCGAACGTATTTGGCATTGTAGTCTTCTATGATTGCGTGGTGATCCCACTCGGATGCTTTTCCGGTTTCGAAAAATTTTTGTGACGAGTTGATCCCCCATGCTTCGCACCCACCGAGGAAGAAGCGCAGCGTGGGTGTGCCGCCGGGGATGGGGGGATCCATGATGTCGGTCACGTCCTCGTAGGTGAAATCCTCGGTATAAGATTCGTCTGTTGCAAGCTCTTCCGGGCTGTCTGTCTCGGTGTCGGCGGTCGCGTCATCGGATGAGATCTCATCCTTACCTGCAAGCAGCTCACCCACCAAGCCGCCGAATTGAATGTCCTCCATACGGGAGAAGGCGATGCCTGCGGCTACGAATAAGCTGCCGATCATGAGGACGGCGAGAAACGTGCATATTGCGGCTATGATGATGCGGTTCTTTTTCATGCGGCGTCCTCCTTCTGTGATAATTTGCTCTATTATACCACAGAAGAACGCCTTTGTCAATTATCTGCGCGGAACAAAGAGCCCCGTGCTTTTGACGATGTGGTTTTCGGGAATCACACCGCGCACGCGCACCAAGGGATAGACCGTGCTGCCGCGTCCGATCACCGTGCCGGGGCAGAGCACAGCTCCGCAGCCGATCTCCACGCCGTCACCGATCATCGCGCCCACCTTCTTGCGCCCCGTGTCCATGTCGAAATCCTCGCCCTTGACGTGCACGTGTGACTTGTCGCTTTTGACGTTGCTTGTCACCGCGCCGGCCCCGAGGTGCGCCTTGTAGCCGAGAATCGAGTCACCCACGTAATTGTAGTGCGGCACTTGCACCGCGTCAAACAGAATGCAGTTTTTGAGCTCGGTGGAGTTGCCCACCACAGCTCCCGCACCCACGATGACGCTGCCGCGGATATAGGCGCAGTGCCTGATTTCTGCGCCGCTGCCGATGATGCACGGTCCTTCGATATGCGCGCAGGGTGCAATTTTCGCGTCCTTGGCGATATACACGCCGTTGCCCCGATCGTCATAAAGGGCAGAGTCGAGAACCGCGCCTGTCTTGCGCACAAAGTCTGCAATATAGGGGAGCATCTCCCAAGGATAGGTCGCGCTTTGTAATAGTTCTGCGGCTATCGTGTGCGAAAAATCAAACAAATTGTTGGAATATAAACAAAAATGCGAATTATTCATGCAATCCAAGCTCCTTGATGCGGTCAATGACCATGTCGGCATAGGCTTCGCAGTCCTGTTTTGTGTCCGCTTCCACCATCACGCGCACCACGGGCTCCGTGCCGCTTTGCCGCAAAAGAATGCGCCCCGATGCGAGCTCATGCTCCGAAAGAGATTGCACGAGTGCCTGCACGTCCGCGTTTTGCATGACCTTTGCCTTGTCCGCCACGCGCAAGTTCCGCGTCACCTGCGGCAGCATTTTCACGTCCTGCGCCAAGCGCGAGAGCGTGCACTTTTTGTCAAGCATTGTCTCGGTTAACATAATAGCGCTCAGAATGCCGTCGCCCGTGGTGGCGTATTTTGAGAGAATCACGTGCCCCGATTGCTCCGCTCCCACGCTGTAGCCGTGTGCCGACATGCTCTCCCAGATAAAGCGGTCGCCCACGGGAGTGATCTCGCAATCAATCCCCGCAGCCTCCAAGGCACGGAACAAGCCGAGGTTGGACATCACGGTTGCCACGGCGGTATTGTGCGCAAGCGCGCCCTGTTCGCGCAGGGCTTTGGCGAAAATATAGAGAATGTGGTCGCCGTTGACCACCTCGCCATGCTCGTCAACCGCCAAGCACCTGTCCGCGTCACCGTCAAAGGCAAAGCCCACGTCAAGACCGTTGCCGCGCACGAAATCGCAAAGCCGCTCAATGTGCGTGGAGCCGCAGCCGTCATTGACGTTTGTGCCGCAAGGGGAATCGCCCATGACGTAAACGCGCGCGCCAAGTGCCTCGAATACCGCAGGCGCAATCATCCATGCCGCCCCGTTTGCGCAATCGAGTCCGATTTTCAAGGGCTTGAAGGACTTGGTGGCAAGCGAGAGCAGGTAAGCCGTATAGCGATTTCTGCCTGCCGCATAGTCCACGATCCTGCCGATGTTTTCCCCCGTGGCATAAGGCAATTCCGGGATTTCACCGTCCAGATATTTCTCCACCTCCAAAAGCGTCGCGTCGTCTGTTTTTTCGCCTCCCGCGTCCAGTAATTTGATGCCGTTATCGGCAAAATGGTTGTGACTTGCCGAGATCATAATGCCTCCGTCAAAGCCGCCCTGCCGCACGGCAAAGGACACCCCCGGCGTTGGGATGACGTGCAGCATATAGGCATCCGCGCCCGAGGCGGTCAGACCCGCCGCTACGGCATATTCCAGGGAGTAGGAGGAAAGGCGGGTATCCTTGCCGATCACCACGCGCACCTTGTGCCCATGTTGCGCGTAATACCACCCTAAAAAGCGTCCGATCTTGTACGCATGATCTGCCCGCAAATCTTCTCCCGCCTTGCCGCGAAAGCCGTCCGTTCCGAAATATTTTGGCATGAGTTTGTTTCCTTTCGTCAAAAAATGCTGTTATCATAGTATGCAGCAGAGTTTTTTCTTGCATTGAGTATTTGTCAATTTATCCAAAATCATGCATGCGCTTTTGTCGCAATCGCTTTATTTTTGCAAGCCCTTGCAAAGCAAGGGGCTTTTTGGTATAATGGAAACAACATAAAAACTCGGAGGTACATCATGAGTAAAAAGGAATTATACGGCACGTTTGCCGCACCGGGCGCAGAGTGGCGCGGAAAGCCCTTCTGGTCCTGGAACGGAGAATTGCGCGAAGAGGAGCTTGTCAGACAGGTAGACGTCATGAAGGAAATGGGTCTTGGCGGCTACTTCATGCACTCGCGCGCGGGCTTGATTACCGAATATCTGGGCGACGAGTGGTTTGATCTGATCAATGCAGTTGCCGATGCGGGCGAAAATGCCGGCATGGAGGCATGGCTGTACGACGAGGACCGCTGGCCTTCGGGTTCTGCGGGCGGTAAGGTCACCATCGATCCCCAATACCGCATGAAATCGCTGTACGTATATGCATCCGATCCCGAAAAGCTGACCTGGGATGACCAAAGCATCGCGCTTTACGCTGCAAAGGTGGACGGCATCAATGTCTGGGCATACGAAGAACTCGAAACCGCCGAGCTTGCCTGCGCCAACTGCGCCAAGCGTGCAGTCAAGGCAGCGATAGAAAAGCTTGCTCCCACAGCGGAGGAGCACCCCGGGGAATGGAAGGCTCTGCGCTTTGCCATTGTCCCCGATGCGCCCAATTCCAACTATAACGGCACCACCTATATCGACACCATGTCGTATAAGGCGGTGTATAAGTTCATCGACATGACGCACGAGGAATATAAGCGCCGCTGCGGTGATCGCCTTGGCAAGTCGATCAAGGGTATTTTCACCGATGAACCCCACCGCGGTCATTGCTTTGACAATCTGCGCGAGACGGACGGTGTGATCTCCTGTGCCGTTGCATGGACGGATGATATTTTCGACGAATTCCAAAAGAGATACGGCTATGACGCGCGCCCCATTCTGCCCGAGCTGTTCTACAGATACAAGGGCGAGCAGGTAGCCCCCGTCAAGCTGCATTACATTGACCTGGCGGATAACTTGTTCCTGGAACGCTTTGCCATGCCCATCAACCAGTGGTGCAAGGCAAACGGCATTGAATTTACGGGACACGTGCTGCACGAGGATTCCTTGATGAATCAGACCGTTCCGCACGGCTCGCTCATGCGCTTTTACGAGCACATGGGATACCCCGGCGTGGACGTGCTGACCGAGCATAACCGCTGCTACTGGATCGTCAAGCAGCTGGCGTCCGCCGCAAGACAGCTTGACAAAAAGTGGTTGCTTTCCGAGCTGTACGGCTGCACCGGTTGGCAGTTTGATTTCAAGTCGCACAAGGCTGTGGGCGACTGGCAGGCGCTGTTCGGCATCAATCTGCGCTGCCAGCACCTTTCCTGGTACACCATGGAGGGTGAATCCAAGCGCGATTATCCCGCATCCATTCTGCATCAGTCCCCTTGGTATAAGGATTATGCCGCTGTAGAGGATCACTTTGCCCGTATGGGTGTGGTGCTGTCCGCAGGTAAGCCTGATTGCGACGTGCTGGTGCTCAACCCCGTAGAATCCTTGTGGTGCCAGGCATATCTGGGCTGGGCACGCTGGATCTCGAACGCATCCCCCGACGTAGGACCGTACGAGCAGAGATACCAGCAGCTCTTCCATATGCTGACCGATAATCACGTGGACTTTGACTACGGTGAAGAGCAGATCATGCGCGACAAGTGGTCGCTTGCGACCGACGCGCAGGGCAATGCGCTCTTGAAGATCGGTCAGGCGACCTACCGCACCGTGCTTGTGACCAATATGCTGACCATCCGACCCACCACGCTTGAGATCCTCAAAGCGTTCTCCGAGGCGGGCGGCACGGTCATTTTCGCGGGTGAGCTGCCCGCATACGTGGATGCGCTGGCATCCGATGCCCCCGCAACGCTTGCGCAGAGCTGCTGCCGCGTGGGCTTTGACGAAAAGGAAATTCTGTCCGCGATCCGCGCAGGCTCGCAGAGCTTTGTGGATATCCGCAATGCCGAGGGTGGCGCAGAGCGTGCCGTATTCGTGCAGGTGCGCCGCGACGTGGACGGCGAGGGCAGCGTGGCTGCCGTCGTGCTCAACACCGACCGCGAAAACGGTCGCTGCGGCTTGACCTTGCAGCTCGCAGTTCCTGCAGGCATGAGCGTGGAGGAATGGGATCTGGAGAGCGGAAACCGTTATAACGCAAAGGTAAACTGGAAGAACGGCATTGCCGAGATCGCCTTTGATATCGATGCCGCAGGCACGCGCTGCTTCGTACTGACAAATGCGCGCGAGCAGCTGCCCGCGCAGCCCGCAACGGCAATCAAGCAGACCTTGGAGATCACCGAGGCGGACTTCGCGCCCGTGCTTGACGAGCCAAACGTCTGCGTGCTGGACTATTGCCGCTGGAGATGGGCGGACAAGGACTGGAGCGAGCCCGCTGAAGCCTTGCGTATCGATTCTCAGGTGCGCGGCGCTGTGGGCATTGAACGTCGCGGCGGCGAGATGCTGCAGCCCTGGTTTGCAAAGCTCAATTATACCGAAAAGTACGGTGAGATCGAGCTGGAATACGAGTTCTTTATCGACGAGATGCCCGGTGGCACGGTTGCCCTGGCAGGCGAGAGACCCGAGACCAACGCCTACTATATCAACGGAATTTCCTTGCAGAATAAGGATATCAACGACTTCTGGGTAGACGATTGCTTCAAGAAGATGTACGTTCCCGAGGGTGCTTTGCGCCTTGGTCGCAACGTGGTGACCGTCAAGGTCAACTTCATGCGCACCACCAATATCGAAGCCATTTATCTGATCGGTGACTTTGGCGTTTCGCTGTCCGAGACCAACAAGCGCACGCTGGTGGCAGCCCCCGCGCAGATGGGTCTTGGCAACTATGCAAATTACGGCATGCCGTTCTACACGGGCAGCATGACCTACCGTATCCTGCCCGAAATGTACGCAGGATTGACCGTCGAGGAGGGCGACCGCGTGACGCTGTCCGCCAAGTTCACGGGCGGCTGCTTCAAGGTGACGACCGAGAGCGGCACGCAGATCGTGGGCTGGGATCCTTACGAGGCAGACGTGACCGAGGCAGTCAAGGCAGGGCAGAGCATTGACCTTTGCGTGGTCGGCACGCGTAAGAACGTGTTCGGACCGCTTCACCAGCTGCCCGCCATTGCAGGCGCGTGCGGCCCCGGAAACTTTGTCACGGGCGGCGCAAACTGGACGGACGAGTACGTGCTGATCGACAGCGGTGCCAAGAGCATCACCTTTACGGTAAAAGCCCAAGTGTAACGCACGGCAAGCGCGATTTACCGGCAAAAACCCTATATCCAATCATAAAAGCCCACCTTGCGCCGCAAGGTGGGCTTATTGGAAAAAGAAAACCACGCGATAGTCGCGTGGTTCAATAGAGGCTCTGCCGATGAGAGGAAATCCTCCAAATATGATATAGTTAGTATGACCTGCCAGTCAAAACTAAAAAAACATATTTGGAGGATTTATCTATGAGTA
>JAZNCE010000032.1:0-4954 GCA_045587385.1 Eubacteriales bacterium | reverse complement strand
ATGGGGAGATACTCCAAGCGGAGTATCTCCCCGGTTCTATTCGCCTTCGGCGAGTTCTATTGCCTTTGGCAGTGATATTGCCTGCGGCAGTGGTATTCGCTGCGCGAGTTTGAAAGGCGAATAGAATATCACTGAAAGGCGTAGCCGAACAATATCACTGCACGAAGGGCAATATCACTCCGACGCAGTCGGAATATCACCAACAGAGTGCAAAAAGAGAGCTTGACGAAATGTTGTTTTCGCCAAGCTTTTCTCTTGTTTTTTTACCGCTAATTTGTCAGCCCTATTGCAAGGCGACTTTGTGTTTTTTTCAGTACAGCTTGAAAAATATCTCCTCTGAGGGGCAGCCTTCGGGATCGGTTGCCTTCAGATACTCATAGTAAGCGTATCTGAACAAACGCACCTCAACGCCGTCGGGCAGGAGTCTGCCGTAAACGTAGTAGTAATTCTCCCCGTCGATGTTCACGCCGCTCTCGCCTTCAATGCGCAGGGAGTTGTAATCTGCTATCATATAAGGGCTTTCGGAGCCAACGGCATATGCCCAATAGTTGGGAATGAAGTTTCCGTTTTGATCAAGCTTAGGATGGACGGTGGTTGCCCTGGGATTTTCCACTTGATAGTAGATGTTGGCGTTATACTTGTTTTTTTCAAACGTGGGTCTGTCCTCGATGTATACGGTCGGATATATGACCTGAATACCGGTTTGGTTCTGATATTCCTGAATCGCCTTGTATTCTTCTTCTTTCAAGATATAGTAATGGTCAAAGCCTACCTCGAGATAAGCGTTTACCTTGACGTTGGTGTAGGTCTTGGTCTGTTCGTCATATGTGGACTCTATGACAGGATTGTATCCTGTTTCCTGATAGATGGCGCGATATACGTCCATTTTCGCTTGAGAGCATTCGGGGTATTCTTTGATCGCTTCGGGTGGCAGGTCTCCGTTGGCGCAACCTGTGAAGGAAATCAGCGTCAAAATCGAGGATAAAGCCAGCAGAAAAACAATGATTCTTTTCATAAATTTCCTCCGTGTGTATTATTTCTGCGGATTGAAGTTGCGGTCCAGGCGCAGCCCCATGGTGTCGGATACGGGCACCGAGAAGGTAACCGTGCCCAACTCGGGCTTTTCGCTTGCCTGATGCATCAGCGCCTGCATGATGGGCTTGCGCTGCGCCTCGGTGGCAACGATGAGTACGGTGTCCTTTTCCTCGGCAAGCGTCATGCCGAAGAAGTGCTCGTCACCCTTGCCGTACGTGCCCTTGGCACGTACGACCGTGCCGCCGCCCGCGCCTGCGGCGCGAGCTGCTTCCATGGCAACGTCGGAAAATCCTTTATTGAGAATGGCAATGATCAGATGTGCGTTATATTCCATTTTAACAACCTCTCTTTCCTCTGCGTCTGTGCTGCCCGTGAGTGCCTGCATGGAGCGCACACCGCCCATGCTGTTTACGGGAATGACCAGACCAATGCCGCGACCCGGCAGATCGATCTCCATCTGGTCGGGCAACGTGTTCAGTACGTCCTTCGTTTGCTGCTTGCCAATGACCGATAGGAAAATGGTCTTTTCGGTCTGTTCAATGCCAAGCAGATCCAGCACCTTGTTTTGCGCCGTGCCGCGGCAGGGCAGGGTGGTGTACGATGCCAGCGCGTGGCGCGAAAAATATTTTTCATACGCTGTGCGATCCTTTTCGCGCGCGATAATCAAAAGTAAATTCAATTCTTTCATATAGCTGACCTCCTTACAGGTCGATGATATCTTCGTCGATGGGCACAAACTTGGCATCCGGCAGGTGTTTCTTGAGCGCAAAGCTCTTGACGTACCAGATAAAGCCGGGGATCTGCACTGCAATCAGCGGCGTCATGGCAACGAAAGCAACCACGCCGAAGGCGTCTGTTGCCGCATTACCGCCAACCGCTTTACAAGCACCCATGGCGAAGGGGAGCAGAAATGCTGCGGTCATGGGACCCGACGCCACGCCGCCCGCGTCAAACGCGATGGAGGGGAAGGGAGCGGGAACGATGATGGTCAGGAGCAGCGCGATGGCATAGCCGGGAATCAGAAACCACATGATGCTGATGCCTGTCAGCACGCGCAGCATGGCGAGAGCGATCGAGCATGCCACACCGATGGAAAGGCAACGCAGCACGACCTTGCGTGAGATTGCGCCGGCGGTCACGGTGTTGACCTGCTTGGTCAACACGTGCACGGCAGGCTCTGCTTGCACGATAAAGTAACCGACGACAGCGCCTATGGGAATGATAATGAGGTGGGCGATCCCCTTGCTCGGGTCAGCAAGACCTGAGCCGAGCTGGTAGCCGCAGGGCGAAAAGCCGATGTTTGCACCCAGTAAGAACAGCACAAGCCCCACGTAAGTGTAGCCAAGTCCTACCAGAATCTTTTGCAGGGCACGCTTGGTCAGCGCGTTGCCGGGCTTTTTGGCGCATAGATGATGGAATAAGAAGAATCCGCCCGAAATGGGGCCCAGCGCCATCAGCACCTCCCAGAGCTGGTGCGGCAGCTGACGCAAGAAGGGAAGCAGGATCTTATTGGATTCGGTAATGATCTCGGTCGCACCAAGGTCTCCGGGATCGATGTCACCGCCCACAAGCAAGCCGAGTATCATAACAGCCGAGATGGGGCCTACCGAGGAAAGGGCAACCAGACCAAAGCAGTCGTTGTCCGCGCCGCCGTCCGAACGGCTGGAGGCAACGCCCACGCCAAGCGCCATGATAAAGGGCACGGTCATGGGGCCGGTGGTCACACCGCCCGAGTCAAAAGCAACCGCCCAGAAGTTGGAGGGCACGAAAAATGCCATGACGAACACGCCGATATAGCAGATCCACAAAAGTAAGGAAAGCTTGACCTTAAAGAGAATGCGCAGCATGGCTACGACCAGGAAGATACCCACGCCCAAGCCGACGGAAGCTGTCAGAATAAAGGGTTTGATGTTGGGCACGTAGGTTGCAAGCACCTGCAGATCGGGCTCGCAGATGGTGGCTAAAAAGCCAACGAAGAAGGAAAGAAAGACCACAAGCCAGATCTTGCGCGACTTGGTCATCTGTCCGCCTATGTATTCACCCATGGGGATCATGGACATATCCGATCCCAGTGAAAACAGACCCATACCCACGATCAGCAGCAGCGCGCCCAACAAAAAGGAGAGCAGCGTGCCCGTGTGCACGGGCGAGATGGTCACAACCAGCAGAATAGTGATCAACGTAACGGGCATAACGGCGGCAAACGATTCCTTGATCTTTTCAAGTAATACCGTCTTTTCAAACAATTTATCTATGCACCTCACTTATTTTATCCTATTTATTATATTATAGCGAACGCGGACGGAATATTGGTGAACATTTTGTAAAGTTGTGTTTGACAAGCGCGAAGGTTTGTGCTATACTTTTGTTGTTGAAATTTCTTTTGAAAGGAAATGGCATCTATGACAAAGCAAGAGATCAGCACGATGCTGCCGTACGATTACGACGACGTGCTGGATACCATACTTGATATCGGCTGCCGCCTTTTGGAGGCGGGGGCGGAGGTGCGCCGCGTAGAGGATACGGTAGAGCGGCTTTGCCTTGCCTACGGTGCGCATGACGTGGACGTGTTTTCTATCGTGGTGCTGGTTGGTGTCACCGTGGAGGGACCCAACGGGGATCACTATACCCAGATCCGCAAGGTGGGCAACATCGGCAACAGCCTTGTGCGCATTGAAAAGCTCAACGCGCTCTCGCGCAGACTTTGCGCGTGCCCCGAGGACCCCTGGGAGGTTAAGGAAGAGGTCAAGCGCATTTGCCAAAAGAAGACGTATTCGCATTTTTTGATGCTGCTCAGCGCAGCCATTGCCGCGGGCGGCTTTGCCGTGTTTTTCGGCGGCAGCTGGACGGACGGCTTGGTCGCGGCTGTCATTGGCGTGCTGATCATGGTGTTTACGCTGTATACACCCGCCAAGGTCAACAGCACGCTCAAAACCTTCGTTACTGCATTTGTGGCAGGCGTTGCCGCGCTGGGCGCGTGTACCTTCGTGCCCTATACCAACCCCGGCGAAATTATGATCGGTACCATCATGCTCATGATCCCCGGTCTTGCGCTGGGTACTTCGCTGCGTGACTTATTTGGCGGCGACATGGTTTCGGGACTTTTGCGCTTTGTGCAAGCGTTGTTCACGGCTGCCATCATTGCTGCGGGCTACGGTCTTGCATGGCTGACCATAGGAGGTGTGCTATGAACTGGGGGCAGATCATATTCGGCACGGTTGCGTGCTTTGTTGCGCTCTTGGGCATTGCCGTGATTTTTGACGTGCCGCCCAAAAAGCTGCCTTGGGCAATGCTTGGCAGCACCATTTCCTGCGTGATCATGTTAATCGGGGATGAGATCGGGCTGGATCCGCTGATCACCAATATGGCTGCGACCGCCGTACCGTGCGTATATTGTGAGATCATGGCGCGCGTGCTCAAAACGCCTACGACCATTTTCATGATCCCCACGCTTTTGCCGCTTGTGCCGGGAAGCAGATTGTACTATACCATGTTCTATCTGTTCAGCGGTGAACAGGCGTTGTTTATGGAAAACATGCTGGCTGCTGTCAAGATCTGTACGGGTATTGCCTTGGCGATCATTGTGGTCACGGGTGCCGTGCGCTGGATCGAGGCGGTCAAGAGGCAGCGAATGGAAAAAGAAAAGGAACATGGATAAGATAGCAAAAAGCACCTCGCAAGAGGTGCTTTTCCATAGCCGTACGGGAGTCGAACCAAGTTGGTTTTGACGAGCAGATTTTCTCGATCCCTTTATCTTTCCCCTTGGACATATCGCCTATATGCCCTGCGGGAAAAGCTTTTGGGCTCAAAAAAATCTGCTGCGTCAAAACTGCTCGCACCCGAGGGCGAATGCATTTTTGATGGATTTTGGTGCGATTTTGCGAAGCAAGATACCAATCTTGCGAGTAAAAGCGCGCCG
>JAZNCE010000031.1:0-13015 GCA_045587385.1 Eubacteriales bacterium | reverse complement strand
GAAGTTCAGCTTCAGACAATCGACACAGTCTTTGCGGAGAACGGTCTCACGAGAGATGACGTGAGCAAAGCAAAACTTATCTACCTGTCCTACCTCACGGACAGATACAGTGAGGAAAACTTCTATCAACGATTAGCTGATTGCTTCCTAACGGTAAGCGAGGAAGCAGATTTGCTGACAAATATTTCTTCTGCTTTCGGCATTGAATTTTCAGAAGCCGACAGAAGTCAATTCAACGAATACTTTGGAGGTGATTCCAATTAACAACAAAATTCGTTTTGAACGCAAGGCGAACAAGCCAGACGTTCAAGATTTTAGAATCTGCGCAGTGGAGTTTTTGGATAACGACCAATGGCAACGATTCACCAATAATATGCTTGACGATTATGATTTTATTGACAAGCACTCTCAAAGGCTCTGCGTAGGAAGCGATGAGGTGGTCAACGCACTGCTCGTTGTTAACAAACAGGGTGAGGACGGAGTCCTCGTCAATAGCGAAGGATCCGCTTATGCGAGATACTCAGCTTATCTGCCATTCGCAGGTCACATGCTTGATTATTATGTCAACATGATTGCTGATTACCTTGTAACCGCAGGTACACAGAATACAAGCGATGGAGCTTGGGCAATTTCTTTCGACGAGGTATACGAGCATTTCAATGTGACTATCGCTGAGGATTCCGGTCTCGATGAACTCGTTCTGCATGAACTGCAGATGCGAGATGAGGTCGCCGAAGCAATTCAGACCGAAGATAGTTATGAAATAACTTATCATCTTGAATATTGCCCACAGTGCAACGCAGGTGGTATCGAAGCAGGGTTCTCTCTGCTCTCGCTCCTCGGATGTACGCTCCAAGACGTTCACTTCATTGAAAAGGACGGAAGTGATATCGTCGCAACCATCACCGAGCTCAACAGCAATATGATTACCGAGCAAGGCCGTGAGGAATGGTCAGATGTTCTCTCAACCAAGGTGCATAAGATTTTCAATCACCAAGGTCAGATCATGATTGAGCTTGAAGATTGCGACAAGCTTCGTCTCCAAGCCTTCGCCTATGCTTCTCACGGACTCTCGGATCAGTCCGCTGAATGGTTCAGAGATCCCGACGAGCCGAACCCCGATTTTACGAACAACCATTACGAGTATGTTGATGCGGATGACTTTGAGATAGCATACGCAAAGCACATCCTGTGGCTGAACGATATCCCCGGTGGCAAGCAACTCGATATGAGTGGCTGTCATTTGGAAGGAGTCAATCTCTCCAACAGAAAGCTTTTGAATGCCAACTTCTCGGATGCACTTCTCGTAGGAATGAACATGGATTCGGCAGAACTTTGCTTTGCGAATTTCTCCGGAGCCTTCCTTGACCACTGCTCGATGCAGTATGTCAATGCCGATGAGATCAACTTCCGTGGGGCTACTTTGAAGGAAAGTGATCTCTCATATATCATGGTAGGTCACGGCAACTTTGCACACGCACAGTTCTACAAAACTGATCTCTTCAACTGCAACATTATGAATTCTTGTTTTGAAGGTACTCGATTTGTTGGTACAGCTACCCAATGCGAATCCATCGATACTGAAAATACAATGACAGATGATGAATGGAGTCAGGACGTCAATGGGCAGGTGATGCAATGAAGAACGCCCCCGATAATAAGCGCTCTATTGTTCAGATCGAATATGATTCCGAAAAGCTTGAAGCTCTCCGTTTCTATCTTGGTGAAAGAAACGCCACGTTAGAAAATGAGCTCATAGAAGCCATGGATGTCATATTCCGCAAGAATGTCCCTGCACAGGTTCGGGGATATATCAACCGAAATGCTCCGATGCAGAAACCCGTAGATTCGGAGTAACAAACTAAACGAAAGTCAGGACACGCAGAAATGGATGTCAAAGTACGGTTTTACCCCTTTAGGACGCGGATATCGTCAGATAGGACGATTTCCGATTTTGAAGCAGGATAAACACGTGCGCAAACGCCCGGAATTCACAGCGTCCGGCAACGCCGGTCGCGAGATTTCACGAGGTTTTAAGGCAATTTCGAGAGGTTTTGCAAAATAACCTCAATAAGCGAATGTGTCTCATTCCAAAAAACTGCGTGCCCAGACTTTTTGGGAAGTTTTTCAGAACTCCTTCAATTTTTCAGAAAGGATATTTTCAAAATGTCAGAAAATATGCAGTCGAGGGGCGTGAGATTGCGTCCCGACCAATGGAAACTTTGTGAGCAGATGTGCAAAGAGTTTGGGTATAAAAACACAAACGAATTCATCCGTGATGCCGTGGACTTCTTCGCTGAGTGGAAATCTCATGACACCACCGAAAAGTTTTTGACACCTGCACTTGAATCGGTCATGAGAGCTACCGTCAGAGATAGTGAGGACAGGATTGCTCGGCTGATGTTCAAAAATGCTGTCGAACTTCATCTGCTTACCCGTTTGATTTACCACGATTTCAATTACAAACCCGAAGAAGTCCAAGCCATTCGTGCCGAAGCAATTCAGCTCGTGAAAGAAACAAACGGCTCGGTCAATCTCGATTATATTGATTAACCGTGGCAAAACTTATCCTCAAAGCTCCGTTTTATAAACCGTATTCCAAAACACCGTCAGGCTCTTCACGTGGTGGCTATGCAAATTATATTGCCACCCGTGATGGCGTTGAAATCCTCCCTCGAAGCGGTATGGCTGGATATATGGGAGAGCGAAAAGGCTCTAACGGATTATTTACCGATGAAGGACAGCCTATTGTTTTATCAAAAATCGCAGAGGAAATAGACAATCACACTGGCAATGTGTGGGGTATGATATTTTCTTTGAAGCGAGAAGATGCAGAAAGACTCGGATATAATTCCGCAAGCCAATGGATGAATCTGCTACGTTCTCATCGAAATGACATTGCCAAGGAGATGGGCATAGAGCCTAAAAACTTGCGATGGTATGCAGCTTTTCACAATGAGGAATCACATCCCCACGCTCATATGCTGGTATGGTCAAGCAATCCACAAGAGCCATACCTTTCGACTGTGGGAATAGAAAATATCAAAAGAGCCGTTGCAAAATCAATCTTTCGCCAAGATAATATGGCTGTGTATAAAGAGCAGACCGATGCCCGTGACTCTTTAAAAGAAGAATTCCGTTTGCGAATTGCTTCACTGGTCGATGAAATTCATCGCAACCCTGTAAGTATTCATCCCGAAATGATGGAAAAATTCGAATTACTTTCAGAAGCAATTACCAAGCATAAGGGCAAAAAAGTATATGGCTATCTCGAAAAAAGTGCCAAGAGTATCGTCGATGACATCGTGAGAATGATTGCCGAAGACGAAAAGATCTCTGAACTTTATGAGATGTGGTATCATCTTCAATGCGAAACTTTCAGAACTTATACAGATAAAATGCCTCAAAAGATACCGATAGAAGAAAACAAAGAATTCAAATCACTTCGAAATTTTGTTGTGAAAACGGTTTCGGAAATGCTTCCCGATATGCCTGTCGGCAAGAGTTTTGATGTTGATTATAAAACGCCAAGCGAAACCGAGGACACAATGGCTCGTCTTCGCTTCAGAGCAGAAGATGGAAACGTTCATGCAATGTATCGTCTTGCTCGTCGTTGTCTTTCAGAAGAAAACGATCCGGACGAAGCAAGATACTGGTTAGAAAAAGCATCTGCAAAAGGAAATGTGTATGCCATGTATTTTCTGTACCAATGCTTTCGTGACGGAAGAATCCAAGATGTTGATAATAAGAAAATGCAATTTCTTCTCATGGCTGTCAACCGTAAATTTGCTTATGCCGAATACGATTACGGTAAATATCTTGTGGGCAAGGACGATGTAATGGCACTTGAATATTTCCGACAAGCGGCCAAGCATGGATGCGTTCAGGCCGAATATGCTATCGGGAAACGCCTTGTTGAGCGTGGAGATACGGAAGAAGGACTTGAATATCTTGAACGAGCAGCCAGTAGATATAATTGGTCAAAGTTCTATTTGGGATTGTTATATTGCTATCGTCTTCACAATTGGGATAAAGGAATGGAACATTTACGTTCCGCTTCCGAGCAAGGCTTCGAGCCAGCTCAAAATGCAATTAGCAATATTCAGAAAGGGTTAAATGCCAAAATCATCACAGGTGTTTGCAGTCTTTTCTATTACGCAAGCAGAATCATTGATGACAGATCGGAGTCCGAATATCCACATCCTGCATTCGATGGCGTGGAATCCCGTGCAAAAAAAGAAGACCGTGCAAAGCGTATGGGTATCATGTATACCGGAATGTGATGCACAGAAAGGAGAATCTATGCCTTATATTTTGTTCACAGAACAAGAAAAAGAGTCGGCAAACTCAACGAGCATTGTCGACTATTTAATCTCGCACGGCGAATCTGTCGAGCGAGTCGGGCGTGAGTATGTTTGGGAAGCTCCGTCCGGAAAAGTATCCATCAACGGAAGCGAATGGTACAGCCAATATGAATTGGTTGGCGGTGGTGCGGTAAAATTCGCACAGAAATTTTTCGGTTTATCCTATCCCGAAGCAATACGCAGTTTGCTTGGTGAACAAGCAGGTGAAGCCGTCATTGGTGAAAAGAAGCCAATTATACTCAAGCCCAAGAAACCGTTTCAGCTTCCCGAAAAGCACACGGATATGCGTAGAGTATACGGATACCTTATGCATGAAAGAATGATCGACCGACAAGTGCTAAATCGCTTTGTAATGGATGAACTCATCTATGAAGATGCTGAATATCACAACGCAGTTTTCGTAGGCAAAGATAGAAACGGAAAGCCTGTTCACGCACAGAAACGCGCCACCTCTGCCAAGTCTTCCTTCAAGGGAAACTTGGAAAGTAGCGTAGCAGAATACAGTTTTCACTTCGATGGTGCATCCGAATACCTTTTTGTTTTTGAAGCTCCGATAGATATGCTTGCGTATATTTCTATGCACAAAAGCGGATGGGAGAATCACTCCTATGTCGCACTTTGCTCTACGGCAGATCGCGCAGCTCTTCAAATGTTGAAAGATAATCCGCACCTAAAAACCGTATATCTTTGCCTTGATAATGACAACGCTGGTCTTCTTGGTTGTAAAAGAGTTGCCGACTCTATCCATGAGCTTGGTGATTACACGGTATGGCGAGTAGTCCCACAGAACAAGGATTGGGATGAGGATCTGAAAGCCTTACACGGTCGAGAAGCCATTCCTTCGGACGATGCAACTCCAAGTGAATCCACCAACAATATCGATATGACAATGTAAGTCAGAAAGGATTACTATGACAAAAAACAGATTAGAGATCCGCATGAGGTACACGTTTGCTTTACTACGATTCCAAGAAACGAGATAACCCCGGCGATTACTTTCCGTTGCCTAAATCCATCTTCAATCTTGACTTGTCTACAGGTGAAATAGTAGTCTATGCCTATCTTATGTACTGCGAAGATCGAAAGACATTTCAATGTCATCCAAGCTACAGTACGATAGGAAGTGCGACCGGCATGAGCAAAAATACGGTAAAAAAATATGTTGAGAGCCTTGAAAAGAAAGGGTTTATCTACACCGAACCTACCAAGGTCAAGACGAAGGATGGACGAACACACAACGGCAGTCTCTTGTATACCATCCAACCCATCAAGCCTATCGAAGAAGCATACTTCGAAAGGCAAATCGCAATAGCCAATGCTCAATACCAAGCGAGATTGGCCCTTGAAAAATATGAAAAGAAATACGGAAGGAGATGATAACCAATAGGTAGTATAGAAATATTAATCACGGTAGCCGCCATCATGGGCGGTCTTTTTATATTCATCTCTCTTGCATCTCATCTCTATGGACTCAACAGTATCAAGAGCAAAACTGTCGGTCATGGACAGCATGGTACTGCTCGTTGGGCATCCAAGCGTGAGGTGAAGGAAACTTATAAAAAGGTTGCTTATGAGCCAAGTAAATGGCGCGAGGACGAAAACTCCAGACCAACGGAACAAGGCATTGTTGTTGGGTGTGAAACGATTGGAAAAGATACTGTAGGACTCGTAGATACAGGCGACGTTCACTGTATGATGATTGGTGCGGCAGGTGTTGGTAAGACGGCATATTGGCTCTATCCAAATATTGAGTACGCCTGTGCTTCTGGAATGTCTTTTATGTCCACCGATACCAAAGGCGACATCATGAGAAACTACGGATCCATCGCTTCCAAGTACTATGGTTACAACATTTCAGTCATTGACCTGCGAAATCCAATGCGGTCTCATGGCAACAACCTTCTCCATCTTGTCAACAAGTATATGGACTTGTATGCCGAACATCCCGAAACCATCGCCTACAAAGCCAAGGCAGAAAAGTATGCCAAGATCATATCCAAGACGATCATTCTGTCGGGAATGGATGCAGGATCATTCGGTCAGAACGCATACTTCTACGATGCAGCCGAGGGTGTGTTGACAGCCTCGATCCTTCTTGTATCCGAATTTTGCAAGCCTGAAGAACGTCACATCGTATCGGTATTCAAAATCATTCAGGAACTTCTCGCACCCAGTAATAACAAGCAACAGAAGAATCAGTTCAATTCTCTCATGGCGCTTCTGCCCGATGACCACAAAGCCAAGTGGTTCGCAGGTGCAGCTCTCAACACTTCGGAGCAGTCAATGGCATCGGTAATGTCAACAGCACTCTCCCGACTCAATGCATTTCTTGATTCAGAGCTGGAAACAATCCTCTGTAACGATACGGAGATTGATGCCGAGAAATTCTGCTCGGAAAAGTCTGCGATATTTATCATCATGCCCGAAGAAGACTCGTCCAAATACTTCATGGTCAGCCTTATCATTCAGCAGTTATACCGAGAGATTCTCGCCGTAGCTGACGAAAACGGTGGTAAGCTCAAGAACCGTGTAGTATTCTATTGCGATGAGTTCGGTACGCTTCCTAAGATCGAATCTGCAGAGATGATGTTCTCCGCATCTCGTTCTCGTAGAGTTTCCATCGTGCCGATCATCCAGTCCCTCGCCCAGCTCGAAAAGAACTATGGAAAAGAGGGCGCGGAGATTATCGTGGACAACACCCAGCTCACGGTATTCGGTGGCTTCGCTCCTAACTCTGAAACAGCACAGGTGCTGTCCAAATCATTGGGTACTCGCACAGTCATGTCAGGAAGCGTGAGCCAAAGCAAAAACGATCCTTCACGTTCTCTGCAGATGATTGAAAGACCGCTCATGACGGCAGACGAACTTAAGTCCTTGCCCAAAGGTACGTTCGTTGTAACAAAGACCGGCTTCAATCCTATCAAGGTTAAACTGAAGCTCTTCTTCAAATGGGGTATTCAGTTTGAAGATAAGCCTTACGTTGTACCATTGCGTGACAACAAGGACATCTGCTATGCAAGCAAAGATAATTTGATGAGAGCCGTGTATGATAAGTATACAATTGACAAAAAGAATCCCGATGATGAGATTCCCAAAGGAAGCTATTCGGTAGAGGAAGTCCTCGGAGAGAAAAACTATCCCGAAAGTGCAAGAAGCTCTCGTGCAGCTCATCGAGCACCTATTCAAACAGCGATACAAAACACGGCTGAAGAAACCACCTAAAAAAAGACGGCGAGAGATAGTCATTGTGCTACCTCTCGCCGTTCAATTTTTGTTATGCAGTAAGCAAAGAAAAGGAGTTAGCGAAATCAATCTTCAAAGGTTCGCTGGCTGATAATAGAAACCTTTGCTGTTGAAGGGTTAATTTGAATCACGATTTTATTTTGCTTCAGAGCGTAATTAACGGTATATGCTGTGCCACCCGGTTGCCCATCGTAAGCACAGACCACAACATCAGCCTTGTCCACCATGTACCTATTGCGAGTCAAGAAGCAACTGCTTGAATAATGCTCACAAACAAGTGTTGATTCATTAGCCTTTTTGAGAATTTTTCTTCGTCTCTTTTGGTCAGCAGGATCCCACTGCTTGTCTTGATCAGGGCATGGGATGGCGCACTCGAGGTGCAATTCCTTATTCTTTTTCTGCAATTCAAGAACATCCTCTGCAACCCAAGTATCGAATCCCATGGCAGCACCCGAGATGAAGTGAGTATACCCACGTTCAATCAAGCGTTTAATCACCTTCAATTCCTGCTCACGGAAGTGAATATACTTCTCGTCTTTTTTATCTTCAACAAACGGCATCTTGCCCGGACGATAACCCGTGAATGCTACAGTACACATACAAACAACCTCCAAAGATATACTGACAGTTATGATTATATCATAAAAGTGTGAAATTGGCAACCAGTAGTTATAAGCTCCTACGGTTGGTTTCTACAAGTTTTCACACTTTTGGAGTATACTATTAGTTAAGATCAGTAACCAACAGGAGGTGATGAGATGAGCATGGACACAATTGGCAAACGCATCAGATTCTTCAGAGAAGAAAACAAATGGAGTCAAGAGGTATTTGCTGAGAAGCTCGGATTAAGCCTCACATACATCGGAATGATAGAGCGCGGAGAAAAGATTCCCAAACTCGAAACATTTATTAAGATCACGAACACGTTAGGAGTATCTGCCGACCAACTGTTGGCAGGTGTACTCACAACAGGATACTCGATCAAGTCTACCGAAATGACTGCCAAAATCGAACAGTTGCCACCGGAAGAACAAGAGAAAATATATGATGTTGTCGATACTCTGATCAAGCATACAAAGAAATAATTATTTTTGAGGTCTGTACACAGCGTACAGACCTCATTCTATTTGTGGCAAAACAAAGTTTATTACTCCTCAAAAGATGGATCGTCATGTTTCTCTTTAAGTTGTCTATTAAGAAACTCCATAAACTCATCGGGGTACTCTTCAAGCCACCTGTTAATGGTTAGCACATATTCCTCAAAAGTCATTCCAGCCTTTTCAGCTTGCGGTTCGATCAACTCTCTCATTATCGGGTCTGAAAGAATTTGTTCGACTTCGCTATCATGCGATTTTTGTAATGCATCACATAGATCGGGGCGCTTTTGTAATTCTTCCTCAATGATTGTTTCTACATCTCCGACCTCTTCGAAATAATCGAAGCGTAATACCATTTTGCTTCGTCCGTCTTCTATGGGAGTAAAAAGTACATATCGTGCATTTTGAGCAATGAATCGCAGGTCATCCATGTTTTCCTTTTCGATAAATTCGTGAAAAGGCATGTCCAGCTCAATAGTTGCATCATATGACTGATAGCTTACAACACCCTTAATATAGCCACCCCACTGTGCTGCATATTTTTCAAGCACCACCAAGCATTTTTCGTATGCAGCTTTTTTAATTGGGTTCAGAACGTGCGGAAGCTCATGAATGCGTTCACCGATGGATTGGTAAACGCCACTTTGGAGAGCCAATTGAAAGGCTTCCTCCTTTTCTTCTGTATACGTTCTGGCGGTCATTATTTTATGTACTTCTCGGTAATCTCGCTCGTAAACAATGTCATTTGCCATGAGTCACGCCTCCTTCAACGCCTTTTCTTTATACATAAGCATGCAGGTTTCATTTGGTAGAATACACATGGTATCCTTGGCTTCAAAATCAAATTGCTTTCTGATAGTAGCAGGGATAACAATTCTTCCGAGTTCGTCCACTGTGACCACTAAATCATTCGGCAAATGATTGAGAATAAACAAATCTGCCTTTGCTATCTGTATGCCTTCACGTACAGGAAGCAATACCACGCTGTCACCGCTTGCTATCTCGTAATAGGTTCTCATGTCGATAGGAAGGACTATCCTTCCAAGCTCATCAATTTTTCTTTTCATCTCGAATTTCATCGAATATCCTCCTTTTTAGCCGTTGGCAATTAGACCTGTACTTGGTCTGTGAGCCAATTATAACACGAAGATATGTGTGAAAAAGGTCGAAGTGTGCTGTCGAAAAATGTAACCGTTCGACAAAAAGCAACAAAAAAGAAGATACCCAGAGGTATCTTCAAATACTAAAATCATCTTACAGAGCATTTATATATGCTTCCAATATAGCAACTGCTCCTGCACGTTGCTTTGGAGTGAGCTTGTCAAGCTTCGTAGATATCTCATTGTTGAAATGAGGAAGTGCAGATAACTCATCCTTCAATATTGAATCTGCGGAAATACCGAGAGCTTCAACTATCTGAACAAAGACAGTCAAACTCGGTAGTTTCTGACCTCTCTCGATCTCACCGATGTAGTAGAATCCAACATCAGCCAGCTCTGCCAACTGCTCCTGTGTAAGTTTTTTATTTAAGCGAGCTTCTTTAATCCTCGCACCGATTGCTGATAAATCCATTTCTTCACCTCCAAGCTGACAGCCAACTTCTTTTGTCAACATCCTTTGCTAATATTATATAATTTTATCAAAAAATTATGAATTAGCTGTCAGACCTGCACTTGACCTACAAGCCAACAGGCGAAGAAAGTTTACATTTTTTATCGGTTCTGATATTCAGCCAATTGCTTGAAACCAGCGATTGCACAAGTGAAATCATAAATTTCAAAAGTGAAACGCCAACTATTGCAATTTTCTAAAAAATATGATATAATAAGACAACTATATTTATTTCAGGAAGGTGCATTATGGCTGTAAGTTATAATAAACTCTGGAAAAAGCTCATCGATTTGGAAATGAGCAGAACAGAACTGCGACTCAAGGCAGGTCTCTCAACAAGACAACTTGCGAAGCTTGGTAAGAACGAAAGCGTTAACACCGACGTTCTCGTGAAGGTCTGTCAGGCGTTGGAGTGCAATGTGGATGAGATTATGGACATCACCGAACAAACAGAAAACAAATAACATAAAGCGAGGAAACCGATCATGGCAGACAAGAACAACGCCAATCTTGGCTTTGAAAAACAAATATGGGATGCCGCGTGTGTCCTTTGGGGGCATATCCCGGCGGCAGAATATAGACAGGTTATCGTAGGTCTGATTTTCCTACGCTACATATCGAGTGCATTCGACAAGAAATATAAGGAGCTTGTAGCGGAAGGTGACGGATTTGAGGATGACCGTGACGCATATGAAGCAGATGGTATTTTCTTTGTTCCGCCCGAAGCAAGATGGGAAACCATCGCTTCTGCAGCTCACAAACCCGAAATCGGTACTGTTATCGATACGGCGATGAGAGCCATCGAAGCCGAGAACAAGTCCCTTAAAAATGTTCTTCCCAAAAACTTCGGCAACCCCGACCTTGACAAGAAGGTTCTCGGTGATGTCGTTGACATCTTTACGAACAGCATTCACATGGATGATATTGACGAAAGCTCCGACCTTCTCGGCAGAACCTATGAGTATTGCATCGCGCAGTTCGCAGCCAAGGAAGGTAAAGACGGCGGCGAATTCTACACCCCATCGAGCATCGTAAAAGTCCTTGTTGAAATCCTCAAGCCCTTTGAGAACTGCCGTGTGTACGATCCCTGCTGTGGATCGGGCGGTATGTTCGTTCAATCGGTAAAGTTCATTCAGGCACATAGTGGTAACAGACACAATATCGCTGTGTACGGACAGGAAGCCACCTCCGATACATGGAAGATGGCGAAGATGAACCTTGCAATCCGTGGCATTGATGCAGACTTCGGCCCCTATCATGCAGATACCTTCACCAACGACCTTCACCCCACCTTGAAAGCTGACTTCATCATGGCGAACCCTCCCTTCAACTGGAAAGGTCTCAAGATAGATCAGCTTCAAGATGACGTGCGCTGGAAATACGGAACTCCGCCTGCCGGCAATGCAAACTTCGCATGGATTCAGCACATGATCCACCATCTCGCTCCTAACGGAAAAATTGGTCTGGTTCTTGCAAACGGTGCGCTGTCATCTCAAACAAGCGGCGAAGGTGAAATCAGAAAGCGAATTATTGAAGATGACCTTGTAGAAGCTATCGTTGCAATGCCTACGCAGCTCTTCTATAGCGTTACCATTCCCGTTACACTTTGGTTCATCACAAAAAACAAGAAGCAGAAAGGCAAGACTTTATTCATCGATGCTCGAAAACTCGGACATATGGTTGATAGAATCCACCGTGACTTCAGCGACGAGGACATCAAGCTCCTTGCCGATACTGTTGAATCTTTTCAAAATGGAACACTTGAAGAAGTAAAGGGGTTCTGCGCTGTTTGCACTACCGAAGATATAGCCAAGCAAGATTACATTCTTACTCCCGGACGATATGTTGGCGTTGAGGAACAGGAAGAAGATGGCGAACCTTTTGAGGAAAAGATGGCTCGTCTGACCTCCGAGCTTTCAGATATGTTCTGCAAATCACACGAGCTTGAAGAAGAAATTCGCAAGAAATTAGGAGCAATCGGTTATGAAATATGAAATAGAAACTTACCGATTGGGAGATATTTGCGAAGTGGTAAGAGGTGGCTCTCCAAGACCGATCATTGACTACATTACGGACGATGAAGATGGAGTGAATTGGTTGAAAATTGGCGATGTGAACGAAACAGATAAATACTTCACACACGCTAACGAGCGCATTAAAAGGTCAGGTATATCCAAAACTCGTGAAGTCAAATCAGGAGATCTTATTTTGTCAAATTCTATGAGTTTTGGTCGTGCGTTCATAACACTTATAGATGGTTACATTCATGATGGATGGTTGAGATTAAGATGTGATGAAAGCACTATAAGTAAGGAGTATCTATATTATTTTTTAACATCAAGTGTAGCTCAAAATCAATTCAAGGCGGTAGCGACAGGTTCTGTTGTTAACAACTTAAAAGCGGATACTGTTAGAGATACTCTAATATCTGTGCCACCTATGAATATACAAGAAAAGATAGTAGCTGTTTTGGGAACGATAGATCAAAAAATTGTTCTCAATAATCAGATAAACAATAATTTAGCGGCTTAAATGTCCACCTCGGACACATCAACCTCACCCGACATAAGCTTTGGAAGTAATGCATCACGCAGCTTGACGAGTTGAGCAACTTGAATGTCATTATCTTTCATGGCTCTATACATTGGAGCGACAATAGCTTCGAACTCTGCAAGAGCCGTTTCTGAAGGGATCAAAAGT
>JAZNCE010000030.1:0-4719 GCA_045587385.1 Eubacteriales bacterium | reverse complement strand
GGATTTGATGAAGGTTCGGGCGACTCTGTTACGGGCGTTGACATATTCTTTGAGTTAGATGGCGAATGGGATTAAGTTAAAATCCACCCCCCACAGAAAGAGGTGACGATATGAAAAAGATATTAGCAATCTTGCTTGCGGCAATGATGGTATTCGCCCTTGCCGCTTGCGGAGAAATGGATATACCGTTCGGCAGTGATGATACCGACGTTAATTCCGGGATCTCGCAGACTGACAGCAACGAAAGTCAAGTAAGCGAAAGCGGAGACAGCACCGATCCGTCTCAATCAGAGCAGAACAGCACAGAGCCATCTCAGCCGGAACAAAGTACACCCGATGGCGATACTCTGATCAACACTGCGGAAGGAATATGGGATAAGATAGAGGGCTGTTGGTACAGCGCTGACGGTCGCTTCGCTTATTTCACCTATAACGACGGCAAGCCGGCCTTTTTAAGCGGCACGTGGGAGAATCCTATCCCGGCTCGCCGTGATCCGGCAGACGTGACTTCTTTGACGGTGTTTGACGGATTTTACACGCTGTCCCTGACCTATCCCGCAGTGAGCGGGGATGCGGCAGACGAACAGGATCTTCGCCCCTTGCTGTACACGATGGGTTTGGATATTTCCAACGTAGAGCATGGCGTGATCCGAATTGAAGCACCGGAGGACAAATGGCGCGACTACACCTTCGGCGGTCGAAGCTATGACGATGCCTACGACGCGGCAAACTCTGTTCAATATGCCACCTTTGCCGAGATGCAGGAGTTCTGGACTTGGCTAACGGGATATTGGAACGGTGACGACGGCAAATTCGTCTGCTTTGATCAGGCGGACAGCAGCTCCTTGCTCTTTATGCAGGGAATCTGGGACTCCGGCACCCGTGGCTGGGGTGAATTTGAAAAGGCAATGTCCGGCGCTATGGATCTGCCTACAGAATTCGTTGTTTACTATCCCCCTGTTTCCAATGAACTGCACGGTGATCTTCCCGGCGAATATGTAAGGATCAGCGTTGACTGGATGGAAGTAGAAACACATAACCGCATCTATGTGAAAATCGGCGACAACGGCGAATGGATGACCTACAGCTATGCCGGTGCAACCGAAGAAGAAGCTCGCGGTTAAGAACGACATATCACCCGCAGGGGCGGTGACGGTAAAAACGAGCCGCCACCGCCCGTTTGCTTGTGGGTTAGAAAATCCGTAAGAAGGAGGTTAACGAATTGAAGAAAAAACTACTGATTATTATTCCGTGCGTTGTTCTGCTGATCGCAGCCGCTGTATGCGGAGTTTTATGGTTCTTGAACAACGATAACGTAAACCCAAGCGGATCAGCGGAAATGCACGAACAGTTTTTGACTGCAATGGACGATATGTGTTCATCGGGAGATACGCTGAAGGAGCAAGGTCTGTCCTTGCAGGCAGAAAGCTACTATGCGTTTGCGGGCTGCTCTGTTTCCTCTCTGCGTTATGCGGTGGAGAACATTCTGTGGCTCAAGGGCGAAGGAAGTGATTTAGCCTCTTTTACTGCGGATAGTCCGTATGCCGGATGGGATGAGATCGCTTCGATCTGTTACGCTTCGCCGTATCCGTATTATTTTGAGGGCTTGGTCTTCCACGTACAGGCAAAAAATGACGAGGCGAAGAAATGCTACACAAACGCGCTGTACAATCCAGCATATCCCGAGGACGGCGTAAATTTTTATTATCTTAAAGAAATGAGCGTGGATGAGCTTTACAAGCTGCGCGATACGCTCCGCGCAAAGGAAACCGAAATATACGCAAAGTATGCCCCGACCTTGATCGAGGCAGAGCGTGATCCCTATTTCTTTGAAACAAGCTATCTGAGAGCAAAGAGCGCAAAGGCAATGGAAAGCGGAGATTACGCCGCAGCTTCCACCTATGCGAAAATTGCGGTAGCCAACGATCCGTTGGATTCCGAGAATTTCAAAAATGCCGTGCTTTGCTGTATCGCTTCCGACGAGCTGAAGGAGGCAGGCAGATATCTTGATTGGGGCTTGGTTATCGCCCCCGAGGATGAAGGGCTGAATAGCCTGTATCAAATATTTTCACAGTTGGGAGGTGGTGAAGGATGAAGAAACGATTACTTGCCGTCTTATGCGCCGTGATGCTGCTCTGTACGGTGTTTCCTATCAGTGCCTCGGCTGCCGGAAGTATCGAGGGCGTGGACTATGACCGAATCAAAGGCACGGCGGGTGGCAAAGAGGTCATTTTGACACTTGGCGATCTGCAATTCCACGGAGAGCTGACCAACGGCTCTTTGAACGACGAAGAACGAGATAAGATCATCCGTCAAGCAATGAACGATATGAAGATCACAAGCGGTATGCTGATCAATGCCGAATCCTTAATCGACAAAGCACAGAACATTCAAGGCTTCGGCACGGGCGACGTGATCAACGCCGCCGCTAAATTGGTAGGTGTTTCCGATCTTCTCGAAATTTACAACTACTTTATGGGTTCGGGAAAAGATCCCGAAAAGATCGCAAAAGATATTGCCACCTCACAGGTCACCGATGCCGCAAAGGAAAAGCTGGAGGACGTGCTTACCGACGGCGGTACGCTCGTTCTCAAGGGTGCGGGAAAATTCGCATTTAAGTTATTGTTCATCCTTCCCGACCTAACCGAGATCGGTCTGGACGCGCTTACCAAATATGAGGACATCAAATATACCGTGACCTTGGGTACGGAGAAGATGGTCATGTTGGAGGCGTTTTATCAGGAATGTAACAATCGTATTGAGGAAAAGGAAAAAGAGCTTGGCGGTTGGGTGATCCGATTTGACAAGGCAACCGCTACCGATACGTTTACATTTTGGGGTATCAGCGGTTTAATGTCCGAATGGACGTTATCCGGCGAGCTGGTCAAAGGAATCAGCGGTGCGGGTGACGGCGTTACAGGCAATTACGAAGGAACGCTGACGCTCTCAATGAAGGCTCTTGATATGGCTGAAACCTTTGATAAAAATTGGGTACAGAATACGACCGAGTGGCCAAACATCATGAGAACATTGAAGTCAGGTCACAACCCCACGGACACACCACAACATATTACCAAGTTGGAACGGTCGATCAGTGGAGAGTTTAATCTGTATATAGCGGGTGCATCCAGCGGTATATACGAACCAGCTGTATTCGGTTCGTTTAACGGAGCAGATAGCATTGACTTTTCTTTTAGCCACAAGGCAGAAAATACAATCTCTGCATACACCGACGGTTCAAACGGTTATATCTACGGAGCAAATATGACTTCAAGTGATGTAAACACTATGTATATTAAGGGATATAACACCTTAGATCACACGGGACCGGAGGATTGGCTGCAGAATTCCGGCGGCGATCTTGAGATGAACGTTGGCACGGTATGGGATCCACTTGACGGCGAGGTTTCTATGGAAATCAATTTTGGAAGATAACGGAGGAATGATTATGAAAAAAATTATAGCTTTACTGCTTGCGCTTATAATGGTATTTGCGCTTGCAGCTTGTAATGACAACGATAATCCCAATGGGGATGATCCCTTAAACCGTGATCCCGGAACATCACAGGGAGGCACACAAGGCGGCGAGGATAACCCCGGAACACAGGGCGGTGAGGACGGATCGGCAAAACTTGATAAGTTCAATGAAAAAGTGAAGGCTATGCCAACATCGACGGATAAGAACGAAATCGCACCCGCCATTGATGATGTTTTTGGAGTAAAAATCGACCTTCCCGATGGTTCATGCTCTGCACAGACATATTCTGCTGAAAGCGGATCTGCTTACGTGGTATATGTTTCAGACTCGAACATGACGGCATCTGATTACTATAACAGTCTCAAAACCAAGATGACTGCCGACGGTTATACGGCAATAGACGAAGATTTAGCCTTCTATAAGGCTGTCGATGGCCTCATGTACTCTGTGGGTCTTGACATCGAAGGCAGAGATTTCTACATTGGCTTCGCAGCGGATGTTTATTCCGGCGGTGATATCGGTACACCCGGTGGCAATAACAATCCCGGCACGCAGAATGATCCTATCACGACAGGCGGTGTAGTCGGTGCAAACGCACCAACATCTTATGAGTTGCCGACTAATGTTAAACTCGTAATGAAGGACAAAAACGGTGGCACAACGACAAGCATCAAAATTGGAAACGATTATTATTACTGCAACATATCGAAAGCCGGAACCTCGGAAAAGTATTTCAAGTATAATGCGGAAAATGACAACTACGTATTTTACACAAGATACGACGGTGGTGCATGGGAAGTTGATTCGTTCTATACCGGTAGTAACGCGAAGTATGACCAAATGATCAGTCAAAGCTTTGCGTATATTGCTTCGGCAAATATTTATGCGAATAACGATCCCAACAACGGCAGTACCACGATTGCTTCAACGGGCAGATCGCAGAAAATCGCAGGATTTGATACCAAAGAATACACCACATCCGGCGGATATATGTCCGAAACGTTTTGGCTCACCGATTCGGGCATTTGCCTTGGATACAGCGGCGCTTATGCAACCGAAACAGCAACCAGTTGGGATACTTCCGTAACCTCTTTCGGCGTTGATCTGCCGTAAAGTCGCATAGGAATGGAGGATGAAACTACATGAAAAAGATATTAGCTTTATTACTTGCTACTATGATGCTGCTTTGCTTCGTTGCCTGTGACACAGGCGATAACCCCAATCCCAATGGCGATAATCCC
>JAZNCE010000029.1:0-8816 GCA_045587385.1 Eubacteriales bacterium | reverse complement strand
CTCTTCCTCAACGGTAATGATATCAAGCTGTTCACTGCAGTACATAGGTCTGCCCTCAGGGTCTTTCAGGCTTTCAACGATAACGGGCTTTTCGTCAAGCTTAGTGGGATCAATATACTTAAGCTGATATTTGCTGTGATTCATTAAAAGTGTGCCGTACTTGCCGAAAACCTTTATAACAAAGTCATCTCCAAAGGCGTCAACTGCGTTTACTTCAATGTCAATAAAGGGCTTGCCGGGTGCTGAAAGAATAAGCTTTCCGCAGTCGTCGGAGTCACCGCTTGTAAGATTTATTGAAAGGTTTGAGAATTCAAGACGGGTATCCTTGCTCCAGCCTAAAAGCTCAAGCGCCTGACCGATGGGATGGGGGCCTGAATTGTATACGCTTCCTGCACACTTGTACTGTAAGGTCTGCCAGTCCCAACGACGGGCAAAGCCATTGTAGAAAATGCTGATCTGCTTGATCTCGCCCAGCTTGCCCGAGCGAATGGTTTCCAGCGCGTGCAGATAGAACGGCGCTTCCTGCGTGTTATGGAACACAGCCAGTACACAATTCTTTTCCTTGGCAATCCGCATCAGCGTTTCGCATTCCTCGCGGTTGCGTCCGAAAGGCTTTTCGCACAGCACGTGAAAGCCATGCTCCAAAAGATCCTTGGAAATCGGATAATGCATCTCGGAATAAGATGCGTTGACCACAAGATCAATATCCTTGCGTCCAAGCAGCTCGCGGTAGTCCGAAAGAATCTCTGCCTGCGGAAAATCGTTTGCCGCAAGCGCACGGCGGTGCTCGTCGGCATCCACCACGCAGGCTACCTCAAAAAGCGTATTGGCATCCGAAAGATAAAAAGCGCCGTGGATATTGCGTCCGCTTCTTCCCTGTCCGATAATAGCAACTCTCAGCTTTTTCATTGTATATTTCCTTTCCTGTCAAATCATTTTGATGCCACCGACAAACACGTCGCTGACGTTGATGCCCTCGTCAAATACGATGATATCCGCATCCATGCCTGCTTTGATGCTGCCCTTATGCAGTCCAAGCAGCGCAGCGGGTGTGGCAGTCATCATGCGCACCGCATCACCAAGGTCAAATCCGCACTCATCACGCATGACGCGGATAAGGCGGTCAGCCGTGGCAATGCTGCCTGCAAACGCCGTGCGGTCGGGCAGCTTGCAAACGCCATCCTCTACGATAAAGGCACTGCCGCCCTTGAATTGCCCCGCTACCATATCGGTTGCGGCAATATCCAAGCTGTCCGTTACAAGTGCGACCTTGTCCATGCCTTTGATCTTAACGATCATACGCACAAGATCGGGGGGCAAGTGCTTACCGTCCGCAATGATCTCCACGTAAAGCTCGTCGCGCAAAAAGGCACTTTCAATCACGCCAAGTGAGCGGAATCCATGATCGCGCGTGACGGTCGAGGTACAGGAATACAGATGCGTGATCAGACGCATGCCGTGCTCAATTGCGGTCGCCACGTCGGGATATTTTGCATCGGTATGCCCTGCCGAAGGCAGAATGCCATGCTCTTGCAGATAGGCTGCAAACGTGCCGTCCGGATCGTTTTCGGGGGCGTAGGTCCAGCGTGCGATATCGGCACCGTACTCGTTTATCAGCGCCTCATATTCCTCGGGAATGGGAGGAGTGATATACGTAGGACATTGCGCACCGCATTGCGCGGCGGACAAGTACGGTCCCTCCAAGTGCGCACCGATCAGATTGCTTTTGACCAGCCCACTCTTTTTGGCGGCACCGATATCTGCCAATGACCGCTGCATCATGTCAAACGGAGCAGCCATCACGGTAGGCAGAATGGTGGTCGTGCCATGTGCAAGATGCACGTTACAGCCCTTGATGACCTCTTCGGGCGAGGAATCTGTAAAGCCATAGCCGCCTGCGCCGTGGGTATGCAGATCGATCAGTCCGGGGCTGACGTAGTTTCCCGTGTAATCGTATATCGAGGCACAATCAAGCCTCTCGTTGGTAACGGAGACGATGCTGCCGTCTTCTACGTACACATACCCGTCGAATATTGCGTCCGCGAGTATGATCTTATCACTTCTGATCCCGATCATGGCGTCAATAATGCCGCGCTGTCGCGGTCAAGATACAAAACGGCATGATCGTGTGTACGCAGCACGCTTGCGGGACAATGCTCGTCAATGCTGCCCGTCAGCGTTTCCCTGACTGCCCACGCCTTGCTGGGCGCAGGCACGATGCAAAAGAGATAGGGCGCGCGTGCCAGTGCGGGCACGGTCACGGTCAATGCGTGCGTAGGCACTTGATCGATGGATGCAAAGCAGCCGTCGTTGACCTGCTGATTGCGGCAGATCTCATCTAACTTGACCGCTTTGACGGTTTTGGTATCATGGAAATCCGCAACGGGCGGATCGTTAAAGGCAATATGTCCGTTCTCGCCGATGCCCATAACGACAACATCGGCAAGATTTTGGTCCAGCAACGCACCGTAACGTGCAGCCTCCAGGTCGGCATCCTTGGCAGTAATATCGATCAGATTGACGCTTGCAAACGGCACCTGATCAAAAATGTGTGCACGCAGAAAGTTGCCAAAGCCCTGCGGTGCATCGGCTGCAAGACCGATATACTCATCCATATGATAGGCGTTGATACGGCTCCAATCGATATCCTGATCCGCAACCAGGCTCGCAAGCACCTCGTTTTGCGAGGGCGCAGCGGCAAAGATGACGTTGATCTGCGGCTTTGTTGCCAAAAGCTCGCAGAACTTGTTTTTGATATCCAAAGCGGCAGCCGCACCCATTGCAGCGCGCGTGTCATAGATATTGACCTGCAGCTTATCTGCTTTCATCTCAGATCTCCTTTAATACTTGATTTATCTTTGCAACGGCATCGGTAAACGCCGTTTTCTGATCTGCGTATTTGTACGGATTCTCAAAGGTTACGTCGGTGAGCGCATTGAGCCCCGCAAAGGTCTCCAGATGCGGCTCAAGCGAAACGAAAAAGTCGTTTTTGGTGCGGGCTTTGAAATCGGACAATATCTCACCGATTCTCGCTTCTCCCAAGCCAGCAGGCACGATAGCACCGCGGTACAGCGCGTCCTTGATATGGAAATACGAAACGTAATCAAAAAGCAGCTCATATGCCCTATACGGCTCATAGCCGCCAAGCACAAAATTGCCCATATCAAATACGGCACGCAACCTGCCGCCGCATTGATCCAGCAGTTCCTTGCACTGATCGGGAGATTCCCCCCAGATCTTTGCTTCGTTTTCATGGCACATGATAATACCGTAGGAATCCGCAATATCCAGCATGCGCCCAAGCGTGTCCACAACCTTGGCTTTACAGTCCTCTCTCGTGCTGCCCACAGGCAGATAAAAGCTGAACATGCGCAGATATCTTGCGTCAAGGCGTGCTGCCGTTTCGCACACGCGCCGTGTCAGCTCGATGTGCGCGTGCAAATCTCCGTCCAAAGCGATCTTGCCAAGCGGTGAGCCGATCGAGCTGACCTTGATACCGTAATCATGCAGCTTGTGCTGCACCTCGGTCACGTCGCCCTGCAACATGTCCGCCACGTTTTTTCCGTCGGCATGGCGCAATTCAAGATACGCGATTCCAAATTGGTGCAAGCCCTGTAGCTGCTCGGTAAGGCTGCTTGTATATTCATCCGCAAATGCACTAAGAATGGGAGTTGCCATCTCACACCTCCAAGGTATGTACGACCTCTTCTCTGCCCGATGCAAGCGAGCGGTCGATCGCGCACAGCACCGCCACGGGAGCGATAAAATCGCCGTAGGCTTGCTGCTGCTCACCGCCTCTGAGCAGCTTGCAGAACTCGTCAAACTCTCGCGTAAAGCAATCCATGCCGATGCTCGCATCACTTGCAAGCGTCTGCGTGCCAAGCGCAACGGATACGAAATAATGATAGCTGAATTCTGTATAAAGCCCGATCACATCGTAGCTTTCGTAACGGAACACGACGTTGACCGTATTGTTTGCCCGATATGCCTGCACCGCGCGAGGATACAAGCCAAACAGCTCGCCCAGCATCTCCACCAAGTGCTGAGAATAGAAGAAAAATCCTCCGTAGGGGTTCTCCATATTGATAGGCGCACGAACAAGACCGCCGCGAATCTCTTCGGGCGTGATCTTAGCCTTCATGTCAGCGATCTCCTTGGCGTATTTGCAGCAAGAGCCACCGGTCAAGCGCACGCCGTATTGGCTGCACTCGCGCATAAAAGCGATTGCTTCCTGCTCGTCCACCGTAATGGGCTTATCAATAAACATAGGTACACCGCTTGCAATATACGGCTTTGCATAAAGGTAGTGCTTGCCGCCGTGGCGCGCGGTGACCACGATGCCGTCAGCAATACCGACAGCCTCGTCATAGGAATGCATGATCGGCACACCGAACGCATCGGCTACCTGCTGCATGGCAGCACTATCCTCACTGAATACGCCAATCACGTTGACGTCCCTGTACTGATCGGGATTCTCTTTCATGATGGTCAAAAACGTATTCACGTGAGAGTTTTCACATCCGAGCATAACGATATTTTTCATGCTTTGACTCCTTTATGGGTATTTAATTCATTATAGCACACTATTGTGCATACTGCAATATACATTTGACAAAAAATGCGCAGCTTTATATGTGCTTGTATAATATTGTGAAATTATTTTGAAAAATTTTTAGCTAATATTTACAATAAGTGTTGCAATCTCTTCAAATATATGATATAATGATATATCTATCTATGCATTTTAGTACCCATTTATCATATAACCCGAAATTGCCTTTATTTCTCTGCTTCGGAGTGCGGTTAAATGCTGCTTGCAGCACGCTTGCATTTCGGGAAACGATTGAAACGGAAACGAGGTGGCTTTATTGAAATCAATACGCGCCAAGCTTATCATATTGCTCTTATGCTGTGTACTGCTCTCCTCTACCATCATAAGCGTCATATGTATTACGCAGACTTCTGCCATTCTTGAAAATAACGCAAAGGACAACATGGTCCTGCTTTGCGAAAAAGGTGCCAGATCTCTCAATAACCAGCTGACCAGCATCGAAACCTCGGTTGACACGCTTGCCAACTACGTTAAGGAAAATCTCTCTTCAACCGATATTCTGATGGAGCAGGACGGCGCAGCATACGCGCAATTTATTGCCAAAATCAAGCAGGTCGGCATTAACCATGCTTCCACTCTTGACGGCATTCTTGCTGTATACGTGGTATTTGATCCCACGGTTTACGGCAGCAACTCCGGATTCCTATACGAAGTCTCGGACACAAACGCTTTTTCGCTCAGATCCTTGCCCGAATTAACGGACGGTAACGCTTACATACCCGAAAGCTGGTGGACTGAGCCTGCAGCCTCCGGCAAGCCGACGTGGATCAACGTTTACGATGACGCTGCGGACAAGCTCCGTTTTTCCTACGTTGTTCCGATCTACGAAAACGGCACGCTGCTTGGCGTGATCGGTATGGATTTCGACGGTCAGGTATTAAACCGTATTGCCTCTGGCATTCATATGAAGCAATCCGGCTTTGCAGTCGTGCTTGATGAACGCGGCCACATCGTTTATCATCCCAAGATTGCCACCGGCGACTCTCTGGTTTTAGAAACCGATGAAGCTTCTGCTATCAAAGAACAGTTCTTTGAGCAAAACCGAATGGCATATCAATCCGGCACGTATAACATAAACGATGCAGTTTGCCAGGACCTTCTCCCCTACACGTATAACGACACAGATTTCTTTATCACCTTCTGCACGCTCAAAAACGGCATGGTGCTGGGCATGAATGCCCCTGTTAGCGAGGTTTACGAGCAACAATACGTCATGCTCAACAGAATTCTGATCTTTATTCTGATTGTTACGTTGACGGTACTGGTCATCACCATTGTGTTTGCAAACCACATAGTCAATCCCATCGTTTCGCTCAACAAGGCGGCACGTGCCTTGACCGAGGGTGACTTTGACGTTCAGGTAATCGCCAAAACAAAGGACGAGATTGGCGAGCTTGCCAACAGCTTTGAAAGAACGCGTATCCGTATGAAATCCTATATTGATGAGCTTTACAGCGAAGCCTTCATCGACAGCTTGACCGGTACGCACAACAAATCCGCATATATTGACGAGGAAAAGCACCTCAACGACCTCATTGATAACGGCACCGCAGCCTTCTCGATTGCGACCTTTGACGTCAATTATCTCAAAATGACCAATGACCTGCTCGGCCACATTTCAGGCGACGAGCTGCTGAAAAAGATTGCCGTTTGCTTAAAGAATGCATTCGGTCCGCAGAACGTTTTCCGCACGGGCGGCGACGAATTTGCAGCCTTGATCTACGGTGAGGATGAGGACGAAAGAATGTACCGCTTATCCCAGTGCGTTGCCGAGATCAAAAATCAATCCTTTGACCACTACCCCGATATTCCGATTTCCTGCTCCGTCGGCGTCGCCACCTTTGATCCCGCTCGCGACAGAACCGTAGCGGACACCTATAAACGCGCTGACATCATGATGTACAAGGACAAGGCAGCATTCAAGAAGGAAGTTCCCTTCTGGGATAAGGATCTGAAGGGCATGCGTGACGTGCGCATCAAGCGTTACATTGAGTTTTTGTCCATTTTGAGCGTTACCATGGAAGCGCACCTGTTCTTGGTCGACATCAATGAGGAGAAGGTTTACTTCTTTAACAACGTCAACCAGCGATTCCCTGCATCGAGCGGTTACTATATCACAGGCACGCTTGAGGATATTGTGGCCATGGTGCACCCCGATGATCGCACCCCTTTGTACAACAGCATAAAAAAGGTTATGAGCGGCGAGGAGCTTGAGCATAACATGAATTACCGTTGGATCAACGAAGATGGCATGCCCGTATGGGTAAACGGTCACGGAAAGGTTGTTAAAAACACCAGCGGAAAGCCCTCACTTATACTGGGACGTGTATCCGATACCATGATGCGCAAGTGGTATAACCCCTTGACAGGTCTGTTTAACAAGACAAAATTTGCCGCAGACTACCGCAAGAATGAGATCGTTCCCTTTGACCGCTTTGTACTGATCAACGTGGACAACCTTTCCCGTATCAACATCAACCGCGGCCGCAAGGCAGGAGACGAGGCATTGCTGACGCTTGCCAACGCACTGACCAAGCGTTTCTCCTATAAGGTTCTGTATCATATGGAAAAGGACTACTTTGCCCTGCTGCTAAGCGAGCAGGACGAGAGTGATATCCGTCGATATATCAAAGAAATTCAAGCGGAAGTTGAGGATTCGATCAGCATTTCCGTTGCGGTCATTCCCCACGAAGAGCAGTATTACGTAGATGCAGACAGCATTTACGAATACGCGCGTCACCTGCTCAAGGCAAACAAGTCCAAGGGTGAAGGCATCGTATCCTTCTTTACCGATGAGGACTTTGAAAAGACTATTTCCGACATTCAGCTGATCGAGGAACTGGAAAGCTCGATCTACGACGACGGCTTTAGCGGCTTCAAGCTTTACTATCAGCCTCAGGTCGATGCAGCTTCCTGCCAGATGGTCTCCGCCGAGGCACTTTTACGTTACACTTCTGCCACCAAGGGCCCCATTTCTCCGAGCGAATTCATTCCGCTGCTTGAGCGTACGCAGATGATCGGTGAGGTTGGTACTTGGGTGCTTGAAAAGTCGGTTGAGCGTTGCGCAAAATGGCGCAGAGTTTTGCCGGACATGCGCGTTTCCATCAACGTATCCCCCGTACAGTTAAAGCATGAGGATATTACGGACAAGGTGCTGAATATCCTGCGCAAATACGATCTTCCTGCCAATGCGCTGACACTTGAGTTGACTGAATGCGTAGAGATCGAAGAAGCTGCACAATTCACCGAATGCTTTACCAAGCTTCGTAAAGCAGGCGTGCATATCTCTGTTGACGACTTCGGCACGGGTTATGCAAACCTTAACTATCTCAACAAGATCCAGGCAGATCAGCTCAAGATCGACAAGCAGCTGGTCAAAAACCTGACTCCCGGCTCGCTTAACTATACGCTGATACAAAACGTCGTACAGTTTGCAAAGGCTAACAGCTTCAGCATTTGCATGAAGGGCGTTGAGACCGTCAAAGAGCTCTCTGTGCTGGAAATGATCGGTACAAACGTGCTGCAAGGCTTCTTATTCAGCAAGCCCCTTCCCGTTGAGGAATTCGAAGAGCTTTACGTGTATTCGGAAGAGCCTTTCCGATGGGATTTCAAGGATGCACTGGCAAAGCAGCACGAGAATTTGCGATTTGCGCAGTTTGACACGATGAACCTGCTCGCTCAAACGCACATCGGTCTGTGGATGCTGAGCATAGACGAACGCACAGGCGAAGGACTGTTTTACATCGATGATGTCGAGCGTCAGATTCTGGGCATGGAGCACGTAAAATCGCACCGCGAATGCTATGATTTCTTTATCAGTCGTGTTCCGGAAGAGGAAAAAGCCAAGATCAAGCAATTGTTAGATGCGATGCGCAATAATCCGCGCGTGGCGCAGCTGCAATACTATTGGAACCATCCCACACGCGGCAAGATCCTGCTGCGCTGCACAGGCAAATTCTCGGGCGAAAAGGATGGCTTGTTTACCTTCGAAGGCTTTGAACGCGTTGTGGAAGATCAACTCAGCATGTACGAATAAAAGCAACAAAAAAAGACCGCTACGGGTAATGGGCACGCGCGATAACGAAGGATTTTCCGACGTTGTCGATGCGTGCCCATCATGAATTGCCCATATGGGCATGAATTGGCTTGCGCCATGATTTGCGCCTGCAGCGCATGAATTGCCTGCGGCATGAAAAACCGGGCA
>JAZNCE010000028.1:0-12321 GCA_045587385.1 Eubacteriales bacterium | reverse complement strand
GAACGGAATACTGCCTTAACAGCACCCATGAGCTGTTCCTTGGGGTCGGAGGGGAAGTCAACGCCGATCTTTGCCTTGTACTCAGCCTTGAACTGCTCAGCCAGCTCCTTGAGGTCCTCAGCGGTCAGTTCAACGTCGAGCTTAACGCCCTTCTCTTCCTTCATCTTATCGATGAGCTCCTCGAAGTACTTCTTGCCGACTTCCATAACGACGTCGGAGTACATCTGGATAAATCTTCTGTAGCAGTCATATGCCCAACGAGCGTTGCCGGACTTTTCAGCCATAACCTCAACAACCTGCTCGTTCAGACCCAGGTTCAGGATGGTGTCCATCATACCGGGCATGGAAGCGCGTGCACCGGAACGAACGGAAACCAGCAGGGGGTTCTCAAGATCACCGAACTTCTTGCCGGTAACTTCTTCCATCTTTACGATGTACTCGTTGATCTCAGCCTGAATCTCGGGGTTGATCTGCTTGCCGTCTTCATAGTACTGGGTGCAAGCCTCGGTGGAAATGGTAAAGCCCTGGGGAACGGGAAGACCGATGTTGGTCATCTCAGCAAGGTTCGCGCCCTTACCGCCCAGCAGCTCACGCATGTTAGCGTTGCCTTCTGTAAACAGGTAGCAATACTTCTTTGCCATGTAGGTAATACCTCCATATAATAAAAATTTTTATAAACTATTTTTGGCCGCAAAAAGCCATACCGGAACGGCATAACCCTTTTACGGCATTTTTCATTATAACACAATTCTCGGGGATGGACAAGTTCTTTCAAAATATTTATTCCTTTTGATTTTGTAAACTTTTTTTGAACGCGGTCACAATGCACAAAAAACCTTTGACACGGGGGTGTTTTTCGTATATAATATAGGTCAGAAATAAAAAGTGCAGGGCGAGGGAGTTTTTCTCTCGCTTTATGGTCATTGGAACGAAAGGACGCATATGAGCAACATTTTTGATATTTTCAAGAAAATCGAATCGCAGCAGGCAACCACGGGACCTGTGGAATACCTGATCGTGGGACTGGGCAACCCGGGACGCGACTACGAGCTGACGCGCCACAACGCGGGCTTTTTGTGCATAGATTACATTGCCGCAAAGTGCGGCGCACAGATCAACAGAGCCAAGTTTTCGGCTTTAGTGGGCGAAGCGACCATTGGGGGTAAGAAGTGCCTCTTGGTCAAGCCGCAGACCTTTATGAACCTTTCGGGCAGAGCGGTGCTGGAGGCATCGGACTTTTACAAGATCGCGCCCGAGAAGATTCTGGTATTATCGGACGACGTCAACCTGGACGTAGGACGCATGCGTTTGCGTGCCAAGGGCTCTGCAGGCGGACAAAAGGGACTGGAAAACATTATTCTGCGACTGGGCTCGGAGAACTTCCCCAGATTGCGCATGGGCGTAGGCAAAAAGCCGCACCCCGATTTTGACATGAAGGACTGGGTGCTTTCGGAGTTTAATAAGCAAGAGCAGAAGATGCTGTTTTCCTGCTTTGAAACGGCATACGAGGGCATTGTCAAGCTGCTGGACGGCAAATTTGAGGACGCCCAGATGCAGTGTAACAGCCACACCTACAAGGAATAACCGCCACCACACGGACGCCCTCTCTCGAAAGTTTTTACGTCGCTTTTTTCAAAAAGCGACCGCCCATCCAAGGGCGCGCAGCCCTTGGTCGCGCCCGCAGGCGCGAAACCTCTTTTACGGCATTTCTATTCGCGAAGCGAATTACTGGTTCATTTTCTTTGTGCCTACTTGCTCAAAGAAAGAACGGAATAAAATAGGACATGTCACATTGAGGTAATTCTCTCCGTTCTTTTTGGCACCGCGGGCGCAAAAAGAACCAAAAACGCCGTTGGAGATGTTTCGCCTCTGCGGAGGCGACTCGGGGCTCTGCCCCAAGCCCCCGCCGCCTTTTGAAAAAGGCGGGCGAAAACTTTTCAAGAGTTAAACTTAACCTGACTGATAACTTAACCAAAGGATTGACTATGAGTTTACTGATCGATGCCGTTCGTCAGGACGGCGAATACGGGCAGCTGCTTGCTGCCGTCAAGCGCGGATTTCGTGACAAGCCCCTCCCCCTGCTCGCCAACGGGCTTTGCGAGGGTGCTTCCGATGCCTTTATCACTGCACTCCTGCAGGATACCGCTACCCTCTCCCCCACTCCCCCCTTAATCGTGTGCTCCGAGGAAAAGGAGTGCCTGCGCATCAAAGACATGCTCGCACTCTTCGGCATGCAAGCCGCCTTTTATCCCGTGCGCGATCTCACCTTCTATAACATCTCCGCCTCGCATGAATACGAGCACGAGCGCATTCGCGTGCTCTCGGGTATTCTTTCGGGGGCTTTTGACGCGGTCATTACCACGCCCGACGCCATGCTGGGCTATACCATTTCCGCAGATCGCCTGCTGGATGCCACCCTCACCTTGGATTTTGACACCCGTATTGATCCCGAGGACCTTGCACGCCGCTTAATAGAAGCGGGATACGCGCGCGTGGACATGGTGGACGGTGCAGGTCAGTTTGCACGCCGCGGCGGCATCGTGGACATCTATCCCCCCATGGGTACCTTCGTGGACGAGGACGGCAAAACCGTTGAGGGCGCGCACTCCTTGCGCATTGAGCTCTTTGACGACGAGATCGACCGCATGGTCTTCTTTGACATCGACTCCCAGCGCACCGTCGCATCCATCACCTCCGCCACCATCCCCCCCGCACGCGAAATTCTTTGCGACGCGGACGCACGCACCATCCTTGCAAGAGCCATTAAGGATAAGCTGCGCACCTGCCGCGACGACGATGCAAGGCAGGTGCTTTCCGCCGAGCTTGCCGCGCTCGGTACGGGTGACGCTGCGGCAAACGGTATTGCAGAACTGCATTTCATTGACAAATACATTTCCCTGATATACCCCGAAAAGCAGGCTTTGATCGATTATTTCGACCGCAAGCCGCTGATCCTGGTGCGCTCCACCTCTGCCGTCAACGACCGCCTCAAGGCTGCCGTGTGGCAAATGAATCAGACCGTGACAGAGCTGGTGGAATCGGGCACCATTTCGGGCAACTATGCCGAATACCACAAGCCGCAAGCAGAATTTGAACGATTCCTGGACACGGGCGTGACCGTGCACGTGGATTCCCTTTCCTACGGCATGTCGGGCAAGCGACTGGGCGGCATTTACGGCTTCCGTACCCGCCACATGGTCTCCTATGCCGAGAACTTCCAGCTGCTTTGCGAGGATCTGACCGGCTACATGCGCGGCGGTTACCGCACGGCGGTCATGACCGAAAACGAGACCGCTGCCAAAAACCTTGCCGAAATGCTCTCGGAGCACGGCTTTGACGTTATGGTGGAATCCGCCAAGCGCACGCTGACGGCAGCAGACCTTAAAAAGGACGAGATCACCATCGTGTGGCGCAGCTTCCTGTTTGGCTACGAGCTGATCACGCCCCGCATCGCACTCCTTTCCACCAACCCCGACGGCAAGACCGCCACGCTTTCGGTACAAAACAAGCCCACCCGCAAGAAAAAGCAGCGCGAGGGCACGGCGGCCATTCTCTCCTACGCCGACCTTTCCGAGGGTGATTACGTGGTACACGACACCTACGGTATCGGTATCTACACAGGCATTGAAACGCTGAGCACCTCGGGCGCCAAGCGCGACTATATCGGCATCAAGTATGCGGGCGCGGATAAGCTCTACATTCCCGTCGAAAAGCTTGATATGGTTTCCAAATACATCGGTGCACGCGCCGAGGACGGCACGGTCAAGCTATCCAAATTTGGCACGGACGGCTGGCAGAAATCCAAATCCCGCGCCAAAGCAGCGGTCAAGGACATGGCAAAGGAGCTCATTCAGCTCTACGCCCAGCGCATGCGCATCAAGGGGCACGCCTTCCCTGCGGACGAGGATTTCCAGCGCGATTTTGAAGCCGCCTTTGCCTATAACGAAACCGACAGCCAGCTGGACGCTGCCGAGGACATCAAGCGCGACATGGAAAAGCCCGTGCCCATGGATCGCCTGCTCTGCGGTGACGTAGGCTACGGCAAGACCGAGGTAGCATTCCGCGCCGCTTACAAAGCAATCATGGGCGGCAAGCAGGTAGCGCTTCTGGTGCCCACCACCATTCTTGCCCTGCAGCATTTCCAGACCGCCACCGCGCGCATGCGCGCCTTTGGCGTCAATATTGACATGGTTTCCCGTTTCCGCAGTCCCAAGCAGCAGGAGCAGATCCTGCGCCGTTTGGAGCGCGGCGACCTTGACATGATCATCGGCACGCACCGCCTGCTCGGCAAGGACGTCAAATTCAAGGATCTCGGACTTCTGATCGTAGACGAGGAGCAACGCTTTGGCGTGGCACAAAAGGAAAAGCTCAAGCAGCTTGCGGGCAACATTGACGTACTTTCCCTTTCCGCAACCCCCATTCCCCGTACGCTCAACATGGCAATGGGCGGCATCCGTGATATTTCGGTGCTTGACCAAGCACCCGGCAACCGCTTGCCCGTGCAGACCTACGTGCTGGAGCACGAGCCGCTCATCATCCTCGAAGCCATTCGCAAGGAATTGCGCCGCGGCGGTCAGGTCTTCTATCTGCACAATTTCGTGGAAAGCATTGACCGCGTTGCCGCAGACCTCTCCAAGCAATTGCCCGATGCACGCATCACGGTTGCACACGGCAAAATGGACAAGGACACCTTAGAGGACATTTGGGAAAAGATGATCCGCGGTGAAATTGATATCTTAGTCAGCACCACCATCATCGAGACCGGTGTGGACGTACCCAACGCAAACACCCTGATCGTGGACAACGCACACAGGCTTGGACTTTCCCAGCTGCACCAGCTGCGCGGACGTATCGGACGCAGCGCGCGCCGCGCATACGCATACTTCACCTATCCCGTGGGTCGCGCCCTTCCCGAGATCGCGCAAAAGAGACTGGAAGCCATTCGCGACTACGCCGAATTCGGTGCGGGCTTTAAGATCGCCTTGCGCGACATGGAGATCCGCGGCGCGGGCAATCTGCTGGGTGCGGAGCAGCACGGACACCTGGACGCGGTGGGCTACGATATGTACATCAAGCTGCTCAAGAGCGCGGTGCTTGAAGAAAAGGGCGAAGTGCAGGAGCAAAAGCCGGAATGCACCGTTTCTCTGGACTACGACGCATACCTGCCCGAATCCTACGTGCGCACGCCCGGACAGCGCATGGCACTTTACAAGCGCATTGCACTCATTGAAAACGAATACGACCGCGACGACATTGCCGACGAGCTGCTCGACCGCTATGGCGACCTGCCCGTGCAGGCGGAAAACCTGCTTTACGTATCGCTCATTCGTGCCGAGGGCGCGGCTTGCGATGTAAGGCAAATCCGTCAGGACGGCAGTACGGTTGCCATCTACCCGAACAAATTCCGCTACGAGGTTTGGGCAGACCTTTCGCGCATGTTGGGCGGCAGACTCAAAATGGTGCTCTCGGGTGAGCCGCATATGGTGCTGCGCTTAAAGGAAAAAGAGAACGCTTTGCGGCTTATTCATAAAATGTTCGTAAAATATACGGAACTTAGCAAACAATCCGACGAGTGATTGCGGTATAATGTAAATAGTAACAAAAGCAAAGGAATTCATTTATGAAACGTTTTACAGTCAAAATACTTCTTATGCTGCTGACCCTTGCACTCTGCCTGCCTCTGCTTGCAGGCTGCTCGGGCAAGAACGGCAAAACGCTGATCGAAATGGAAGGCGTGAAGGTATCTGTCAACACCTACGAGCTGCTGCTCTCCCGTATGAAGGGCGCGCTTGCAAGGTCCGAAGGTCTTGCCATTGAAAAGGACGACTTCTGGGCAACCGTGGTGGACAGCGACAACACCACCTACGAGGAATACTTGCGCGAGGCGATCTTAGAGAACGCCAAGACCTACGCGGTGGGCGTATATCTCTTTGACGAGGTGTACGGACTGACACTGCCCAAGGAAGCCGTTGAAGCCATTGACATTGAACTTGAGGACTTTGTGGAATACGACGGTGACGGCTCCAAGGCTGCTTTCAATCAGGTGCTCTCGGAGTTTGGCGTCAATTACGACATTCTGCGTGCGACCTACATCATGGAAGCCAAGATCGATGCACTCAAGGTGCACCTGTACGGTCAGAACGCATCCAAGGTTGCAGACAACGTCAAGGATGAATACTGCACCGAGCATTTCGTGCGCTTCAAGCAGGTCTTCCTTGCCTCCTACTACTACGTTTGCGAGACCGACGCCAACGGCGACGACGTTTACTATACCGATAATTCGCTTGGCAACAAGATTATTTGCTACGACAAGGAAAACGGCAAGACCAAGACCGACAAGGACGGCAACGTCATCAAGGACAAGGACGGCTACGAGGTCTACTTTACCGAGGATGGCAAAATTGCTTACGACAAGGAAAACGGCAAAACCGCCTTTGTATTTGACAAGGACGGTCAGCCCGTAGTCGGCGACTACACCAAGGAAGAGCTGGTCGAGATCAAAAAAGAAGCAAACACCATTCTCTCCAAGGTTCCCGCAGGCGAATACGGTGCCTTTGAGATCTTTATGGAGCAAAGAGGCGAGGACGAGGACGCACAGACCTACGAAAACGGCTACTACCTTTATAACGATCCGAACAATTACGCATCTTACCCCTACCTGGAAAGCATTGTGGACGCACTTGGTGACATGGAGGTGGGCGAGACCGCGTTGGTGGAATCCGATTACGGTTACCACGTGATCATGAAGTACCCCGTAGACAAGGGCGCTTATGCGGAAGAGAAAAACGAGGACTGGTTCGAGGGCTTTGAGGCAGGCCTGGTGGAGGAACTGTTCATGAAGCTTTGCAAGGAGCACATGGACAAGGTCACGGTCGATGAGGAGATCCTTGCCACCGTTCCGCCCATGAAAGAGATCGGAAAGAATTATTATTATTAAGCACGGCAGGAGCAAGCCCCTGCCCTACCCCATTCATGACGTATTAAACGCGGCAGGAGCAAGCCCCTGCCCCACACCCGCTCATTACGGAAAGGACGTTACTTATGAAAATTCGCGTATTGGCCCTGCTGGGTCTTTGCATGCTTTTGACGCTGACCATGTTTGCATGCAACACCCCCGACACCCCGCCCACAGACGAAACGAGCAACGACTCCGAGGCAACGACCGAACAACAAACCCAAGAAACCATTGACCCCAGCGCACTTGCAAGCTACACCGTTTACCTGCCCGAAAACGCAACCGTATGGGAGCGCAAGTGCGCAGAGACCCTGATTGCAAAGATCGAGGCTGCTACCGGCGTGACACTCACGCTGGGACGCGACGAGAGCGCACGCACCGAGTGCGAGATCCTGATTTGCGGCAAGCCCGCAGAGGCAGGCTTTGATGCAGACAAGATCGGCTACAACGGCTACGCGGTCAAGCGCGAGGGCAATAAGCTGACCCTTGCAGCCGCCATTGAAAACGGCATGCTGGCAGCGGTGGATTACGTCCTTGCTAACGCAATTGCCGACGGCAAGATGGCAGAGAGCTGCGACGTGCTGGTCGAACAGAATATCGAGCTGGTCACGCCCGATCCTGACAAGCACATCAACGTCAGCATTGATGCCGACACCGGCTACGATATCTATCAGCTCCCCTCCATTCTCAACAGCGGCTACCGCTACGGTGCCTCCATCATCGTCAACGAGGACGGCACCATGGACGCTTGGTTTGCCATGACCGGCTGCGGCACAGAGCAATGGGACTGGATCTCCTACAAGCACTCCCCCGACGGCGGCAAGACCTGGACCGAGGAAAAGTGCGTACTGCAGCCCACACCCGACAGCTACGATCACTACTCCTGCTGCGACCCCGGTGTGATCTACTTTAACGGCTACTACTACATTGGCTACACCTCCACGGTCAACGCCAATATGTGCGACAACTGCATTTACGTAGCGCGCTCCGAAAACCCCGACGGTCCCTTTGAAAAGTGGAACGGCAGCGGCTGGGGCGGCGACAAGCCGCAGCCCATCGTGTTCTTCACCGAGCCGCAAAACATCTGGGGCAACGGTGAGATCAGCTTTGTGGAGCTCAACGGCACACTTTACATGTACTACACTCTCTCCAGCGCGGGCGGTCACTACACCTTGGTTTCCACCGCAGATGCACTGGACGAAAACTGGCCCGCTACCATGCAGCAGCGCGGCATTGCGGTAGGCAACGGCTCCAACGACTCGCTTGACGTCAAGTACGTGGAGGAATACGGCAAGTTCCTTGCCATTTGCACCGACTCGCGTCTGAGCCCCGATTCTTACCTTGCCTTCTACGAATCCAACGACGGCATCACCTTTGAGCGCGTGGACGTCGTCAAGAAGAACGTCTTCCACTACTGCCACAACTCGGGTATGGCAGGCACCAAGAACGGTCATATCGTCAAGGGTATGCCCACCTTTGCAGCCTACGCATACGGCCCCGATTGGGGCGTATGGAACACCCGTGTACAGGATTTTACGCTCTCCTTGACCGACACGATCGATCTTAGCGAGATCAACGAGCAAAACATCAAGGCAAACACCGAACGTGACACGCGCGATCCCAATACGCTGGACTTTGTGGCGATCTCCCCGCGCAACCACGACGTCATGTACGTCTCCTCTCGCTCTCACTCGGTCAAGCTGGAGCTGTACGCCTGCACCACCTTCCAGAACAAATGGCAGGATCTGCGCAACTATGCCGAAGAGATCAAGCTGTACGGCTACGACGAAAACGTGGTCAAGGCAAAGGAAGGCACGCTGACCATGACCGTTGTGGGCGAGGGCTCAACCATTGTGACGGCAGAATGGCGCGGCATGATCACGCAGATCTGCATTAAGGTCTACGACAGAAAAACAGCTACGGACGCCGTAACGGGTCTGGTTCCCTTTGTGACCGACACCTACAAGCTCGACCACACCGATCCCCTTTCCTTCAATCCCCAGATCAAGTCGATCGTCTCCTACGATAACGCAACCTGGATCGAGGCTTGGGGCGCTGAGCATGGCATCACCTACGAATATGACAGCTCCAAGATCCGCGTCACCAACGACGGAGTGGTGTACCCCGTCGTTTCCGGCACGCATGAGGTCAAGGTCAAGTGCGAAAACTTCTCCTACGTGGCAAAGGTCACGGTTATTGCCCCCGAAAAGCCCCTCTCTTACGAGAGCATTGACTTTACGGACGCACAGGCGTCGCGCGTTATCGCTTCGCTTAACAATGCATCCTACAAGATGACCGATGAGGGACTTGTGTGCATTGCCGACACCGGTGAAGATCCGCTGATGTATCTGAGCTACGTGGCAGGTGCGATCGATACCGCGAAATACAAGTCGGTCACGCTGACCTACAAGCTCGAGCCCGGTGTCAGCCAGACCCGCGGTCAGCTGTTCTTTATGACCGATGCAAATCCCAATCCCGCCGAAGCCGCTTCGCAGAAATACAACATGGTAGCCGACGGCGCGTGGCATACCGTGACCGTCAATCTTACGGGCAAGGCTTACTGGAGCGGCATGCTCAGCCAGATCCGCTTTGACTTCTTTGACGGCTGCAAGGCAGGCGAATCGATCTTGATACAGTCGATCACGCTTGATCCGGTTGAGTAATAAAGTCAAATAAAAATGCAGGAGTTACCGCAAGGTGACTCCTGTTTTTTCATCCGCCGCAAGGCGGATTTCATCGCGCAGCGATTTCATCCTCGCAAGAGGATTTCATCCGCCGCAGGCGGATTTCATTGACTGTTGGGGTGAGGTGTGAGCAAACCCTCTCCGTTCTTTTCTTTGATACCGCTGGCACAAAGAAAATGAACCAGTAATTCGCTTCGCGAATAGAAATGCCGTTATGAGTATTTCGCTCGTTGCGACGAGCGACGAGGGCTTCGCGCCCTCGACCTGCGCAAACTTTTGGAAAAGTTTGATCAAAACTTTTCATGAGAAAAGAGGTCGCGAAAGCGACCTCTTTTTTTCTCAAATTAATCCTCTGCGTCGCACGCGCGCAGGAACTTGATGCATCTGCCGACCTCTTCCAGTCCGGTAGGTGTCAAGGTCTCGCTCTCCACGACCATGGGAATACCCATCTCGATCGCTCTCTTGCGTACCGCCTTGACGGGAGCGTCACCCTCGCCCAGAGCCTTGCCCTGACCGCCCATGTGACCGTCCTTCAAGTGAATGACGCGCAGTCTGTCTGCCAGTCTGTTCATGACCTGAATGGGATCAAGACCCGCATTGAACGCCCAGTAGGTATCGATCTCAAAGAAGACGTTGCATCTCTTCTCCAGCTCGGAGTGGATGGTGGAGCCCCAAGGCATGACCACGAACTCGTGAGAATGGTTATGATAGCCCACCTCAATGCCTGCCTCTGCCATCTTGGGGATCGCTGCGTTGACAATGGCTGCAAAGCGGTCAATCTTCTCCAAGGTGCTCAGATCCTCACCGGGAATAATAAACTTCTTGTTGCCGATGGTCTTGTGATACGCGATGGTGGCGTCGATGTTCTCGGGGAGCAGCTCACCCGTGCCCGAGTGCGTGCCCGCGCAGGTCAGTCCATACTTTTCCTGCCATGCGGCAACTTCCTCTGCGCTGTGACCGAAAAAGCCTGCATACTCCACGGAGGAATATCCCAGCTCGGCAACTGCCTTGAGTGCACCTTCCAGATCGTTACCCGTAATGTCGCGTACGCTGAATAATTGCAAACCGTATTCCATGATCGTTCTCCTTTATGTGTATGTTTATTTGATCAGATCCTCAAAGGGCATCTTAATTTTCATCTCTTCAATTTTGCGGCAATAGTCCTTGACTCGCTCGGGCAGATAGTCGCATACGCGGTGTCCGTCAAAGCCTACGCTGACCTCCACGCCCGCACGGCGCACGATATCCTGCTGCTCGGGGCTATCAAAGAAATCCAGCATATACTGATGCTGTCTGTAATTGTGCGTGGGGTCGTAGCTGACGTTCATTTCCCAAAAAATGCCGCGCTCCGCCATCTTTTTGAAAAATTCGTAAGGATCCATGCCGATCTTCTTGGCAAAGCCAAACAGATCGGTATGTGCCACGCCCGCCTTGCAGCCGCACCGCTCGGCATAGGCAAACAAGTCGCCCTTGGCAACCGATTGCTCCATCGCGTCGATATTCTCGATCAGGCAATAGTCAAAGAAGGAAATATCATCATTATCACCTATTGGATAGCGGAAGCGATCCAGGGTGCAGATCTCAATGCCGCGCAGCACCGTGATCCGGTCCTTATACTTCTCGCGCAAGAGATTGATGTGGTCATAGTAACGCTTGAAGCAGCGGTAATGATCCTCGCCAAGGTCCTGATTCTGATAAAAGAACACGTCAAGTCGCTGGCAGCAAACGCCGTAGTTATGGTCGGTGATGCCGATCAGCTTCAGTCCGCCCGCAATGGCAGCCTCCACCACGTCCTCGGGCTGATCCGCGCCGCAGAACGAATAATAGGTGTGCGAATGAAGATCCTGTAGCATAATAGCCTCCATGCCGTAATCACTGCTTTTATTATAGCACCCTTCCCTGCCCCATGTCAAGGAAATTCCGTTCGGCAAATTGCATAGAATATAGTAATTGACTTTTTCGGAGGAATTTTACTTATGCGACAGAACGAAAACCGCAAAGCGGATTACAATACCACGGCATCAAGCATTCAAGCGCGCCAATGGGCGAACGCGGCACGGCACAAATACCTCTCTCGCGTGCTGCGCACGGTTGCCCCTCGCCCCTCTGCCGTGTTCGGTGCATTGGGCGAGCAGAATTTGGCGCACGCAGACCGCCTTGCAAAGTTAGTCTGGGAGCGCGGCGGTGACCCCGGGCTGCAGGTGCGCTTTACCACACCCAAGATCTATCTTGGCGACGACGCACACTCCCGCGCCCCCGTGGTGGTCAGGCGCGCCATCAACCAAAGCGTGACCGAGCTTGGCGAGGTGCTGCACCTATACAAGCGGCTGCAAAAGGACGAGGACGCCTCCTGCGAAACCGACGCGCTCATAGCCGAAACCGAGCGGCAGATCAAGGAATTGTACGAATTATTTGAATTGTATCGGAATGCGTAAGGTGATCCGTAGGGGGCATTCACGAATGCCCCGCGGATTTATGGCGGGCAAGATGTGATATTGTGTCGTGGCGCAGCGGGATCTGCGAACGACTTGATCAACGTCTGCTTAGCCGTACGGGAATCGAACCGAATTGCCCGAGGGCGATGCATTTATGCGTCTTTCGGCGTGCTTTTACTCGCAAGATTGGTATCTTGCTTCGCAAAATCTCACCAAAATCCATCAAAAATGCATTCGCTCTCGGGTG
>JAZNCE010000027.1:0-17006 GCA_045587385.1 Eubacteriales bacterium | reverse complement strand
GACCCACGGGACCCATTTATGGGTAGTAAGTAACAGTTGCATGGCTGGCAGGCCAATTGAAGGCGCACTTGTGCGCAGCCAGTATTATTAGGGCTATGCCCGAAACTGAAATACCCCCCGTTATACGGGGGGATATTTATTCTTGCGTTGGACATTTTGCCGAAAATGTCTAAACTCGCCCGGGGGTATTGCGCATTCGTAAAGAATGTGATACAATGAGCATATAGCCGCAAAGGCTGATACCGAAATATTGTTTACAACGAAAGGATGAAAGCATGAAAACGATCAATCGTATTTTGTCTGCTCTTTTGGCACTTGTGCTTGGCTTGGCGGTACTCTCTCTGTCTGCTTTTGCAGAGGAAGAGGAGAGCGAAAACGAGGTTGCCGCGCATTGGAAGTTCCAGAACGAGCCCGGCTGCTATGAAGGCAGCGTAGAGGACGATAATCTGACCATCATTGACTTGACCGGCAACGGCAACGATCTCGAGGTCCGCTTTGAGGGATTTGGCAATCAGCTGGATATCTTCCAATGGGATGAGGGTGTGACCTTTGGCGCGGATAACGCTTATACGGCAAGCTCCTCGCTTCGCTTCGGCAACACCTGGGATCTGGCGAAATCAGTAGACCCCTACGACTCCTCCCAGACCACCTATACCGGCGCATATACTTCCGGCAAGTATTTTCAGACCGTTGACGCCGCTCCCTTGAACATGGTGGACAGCACGGAAGGCTGGACGGTGGAGGTCATTTTCAAGATCGACGGAGAATGGAATAACAACTACAACCGTTATACCGGTATTTTCTCCCGTCAAGGCTTGGTAGAAAGCCTGGACGAGCCCTCCTTCTCCATGGCGCTGACTGAGCACATTACCGGCTCGTCCGATGGATATATCAGCACCGACGGTACGGTAGGCTTGCAGTATCTGCACGTGGACGCAGAGGAGACGATGACCAATTATGAGATCATGAACGGCCAGATCTACGGTGAGCAATGGTATCACTACATGGTGACCAGCGACGGCAAGTATACCGAAATATACGTCAACGGCAAGCAGGTGTATGCCGCTGCCAAGAACAACGAGCTGTTCTCCACCGATGAATTCTTCGGCTGGGAGGTAGGCGTCGGCAGAAAGTCGGGCGAGGGCGAGGTGCATATGAATACCGTGCACCCCGAGGGCATGATTCGCCGTCTGTTTTGCGGCTCTATTGCAGAGATCCGCTTTACCATGAATTATCTGAATATTGAAAACTCTCTGTACTACACCAACGAGATCGGTACGGGCGATTCTGCAGGCAACTCCGGTGAGCCGCTGCTGGCACAGAACAATATTTACAACTACTGGTCCGAGGAAATTCTGGACGGTTGCTTTATGGGTCAGAACCATACTGCTATGGCGTATACCGAAGAGGGCATTAAGCTCTCGGGTGTTCCCGGGGAAGGCTCCGATCCTTACGTGACCTTCAACATCAAAAAGTACGTAGATATGGTCAATGCCGAGGAGCTGCGCTGCGAAGAATATCCGTTTATAGTGCTCAAGGTCAAGGCGTCCGGTACAACGGGTGACGGTCAGCTTTACTGCACCAGCCATCACAACGATTCGGATATGGAGCATTTTGACTACGAGGCAAACGGTGAATGGCAGTACGCGATCGTGGATACGCGCTATACCGCTTGGGCTGACGAGGGTACGCCCATCACGGTGCGTCTGGACTGGGCAACCGGCTATGCGGATGGCGTTGCGGCAGAGGATGCATACTTGATCCTTGGCGAGCTTGCACTCTTTAAGACCGAGGAAGAGGCGTATGCACACGCAGGCGAGGAGATTCCCACAGTGCCCCAAAAGACCGAGGCACCCGAAACCGATGCGCCCACGACCGAGGAAAAGACCGAGGCAGAGACCGAGGCGCCCGCCAAGAAGGGATGCGGTGGTGTGATCGGTGCAGGCGCAGCCGTGATGGCTGTTGTCGTATGGGGTGCACTCGTCATCGGTAAGAAGAAGGACTGAGCCTTTTGCAAATGATCCGAATAAACAAAACAGGCAGCACCCGCGGGTGCTGCCTGTTTTGTTTGTCATTCACTTATTCGTAGAAGTTGTAGCCGTACTGCTTGTAAGCTTCTTTGAGCTTCTTCATGGTCGCTCTTTCGTTAGAGGTAATGTCTCTGATGATCGATGCGCTGTTCTTGTCCAGCGAGGTCTGGAAGATGGAAGCGCAGGGCAGACCCATAAAGTGGGTGTAGCCAAAGTCAAATACCTTGTGACGAATGATGATGTCAACCATCTCGGCGGACTCGGGGTCACGCGCGTTCTTTGCTTTTGCAACCTTGGAGTACAGCGTGTCGGTCACCAGGTAGTAAGAGGAGGAAGAAAGTGCCTCCATCATGTAACCCGTAATATCAAGCTGACTGTCGGAAAGGCTCTTGGGCACGCAAGCAACGCAAGCAACGCCGTTTACAAAGCCGAGATAATTCTCCTGGCTCTCGTCGTATTTGGGATGAGGCAGGAAGCCGTAATCGTCATCCATGTCGCGCAGATTGTTACCGTCGGAGAGGGAAGCAGCCCAGAACAGTGCTCTGCCGGTTTTGAACGCGCCCTCAATATCACCCCATACGCTGGGGCTGCTGCTCAGCTCGCTTGCAGTCACGTGCAATGCCTGCTGCGTTTCCAGAAGCTGATATACCTTCTCATAAACGATCTGCAGCTTGTCGGTGTTGGCATTGTAGACGGGCAGGTGATCGTCGTCAAAGGTGAACATGGTGCATCCGGAGCCAAAGTAGAAGTTGTAGTCGCATGCAAGTGCCCAACCGGTCATTCCGAAGAAGTCGTCGCTGTAGGTGACCTTGCCGTCACCGTTGAGATCCTGTGTCTGATCCTTGGTCATTTCCAGCATGTCGTCAATGGTCCAGGTGCCTTCTCTTGCATCGTCGTAGGGGTATTCCCAGCCGCGCTGGTCAAAGAGGTTCTTGTTGAAGATCACGGCACCGGTCACCAGCATGGTGTTGGGCAGCAGGTCGCCCGTCACCACAAACATGTTTTCACCGAACATAAAGCCGTTCTTGCAATCCTGGTCCCACCAGGGGTTATCAAAGCTGACGTAATCAAGGTCGGTCAGGTTGTAGAGGTTGCCCTGCATACCCAGGTTGGTCGCGGCGTCAACCATGTGCTGATAGACAAGGTTGTAGTCGCCCGTACCTGCTGAAACGTCGGTTTTGACCTTTTGAGAAAGTGCGGTGTAGTCGGTATCGAGCAGATTGTTGATCGTAATGTCATAGTGGTTCTGGATCATATCGTCTCTGCGATACAGTGCGTCCTCCAACGGGTCGGAGGAGTTTTCCTCGGGTGCAACGTTCATTTCGTTGAAGCTCAGGATGTTGAAGGTCGTGTCCTTCAAGGCGCTGTTGGGCTCCAGATCGGAGCTTATCCAAGTCTGATCTTCGTTTTGGACGGGGATATTTTCGGGGCCTTCGTTGTTTACGCAGCCTGCCAGCATACCGATCAACATCATGCCGCCCAGCAGGAATACGAGTGCTTTTTTGAACATGGCGGGTCTTCCTTTCGCTTTTTATATTTTTTTATTTTGGGGATCAAACCGGGGGGAACGTGCTTTTTGACGGCGAATCAGCCGAACATGACTCTGTTGACAACGCCCTCTAAGTATTCCTGTCTGCCGCTGCCGGGATTTGCACAGGTGCCCATATCTGCTGCGCGCGCTGCCAGCTCCTCAAGGGTGCACTCGCCGCGTGCGATCTTGTCGCCCAGCTCGCAGTTGAAGCTTGCGTACTTGTTTGCTACGAATGCATCCAGCTCGCCGTCTTCAATCAGCTCTGCAGCCTTGATCAGACCGAGTGCGAAGGTATCCATACCGAGGATGTATGCGTGGAACATGTCCTCAACGGTGTTGCTGGGACGGCGGTTCTTTGCGTCGAAGTTAAAGCCGCCGGTCAAGCCGCCTGCCTTGAGTACTTCGTACATGCACATGGTGCTTTCGTAAACGTCGTAGGGGAATTCGTCGGTGTCCCAGCCAAGCAGGTAGTCGCCCTGGTTTGCGTCAATAGAGCCCAGCATGCCGTTGATAGCGGAAATGCGCAGCTCGTGACGGAAGGTATGGCCTGCAAGGGTTGCGTGGTTTGCCTCAATGTTCATCTTGAAGTCCTTGTCAAGACCGTGCTGACGCAAGAAACCGATTGCGGTAGCCGCGTCAAAGTCGTACTGGTGCTTCATGGGCTCCTTGGGCTTGGGCTCGATGTAGAAGTCGCCGGTAAAGCCAATGCTTCTACCGTAAGTGACAGCCATCTTCATCAGCGCTGCAATGTGCTCCTGCTCCAGCTTGACGTCGGTGTTGAGCAGGGTTTCATAGCCCTCTCTGCCGCCCCAGAATACGTAGCCCTTGCCGCCCAGCTTCACGGTCAGCTCCAGTGCCTTCTTGATCTGTGCTGCAGCAAAGCAGTAAACGTCCAGGGAATTGGTGCTGCCCGCGCCGTTCATGAAGCGGGGGTTGGAGAACATGTTTGCAGTACCCCACAGGCACTTGATGTCGGTGCCCTGCATCTTTTCGAGAATGTAATCGGTGATCTCGTCCAGACGGCGGTTGGTCTCGTTGATGTCCTCTGCCTCGGGAACGATGTCTACGTCGTGGAAGCAGAAGTACTTGATGCCCAGCTTCTGCATAAACTCAAAGCCTGCGTCAACCTTTGCCTTTGCGTGCTCCATGGTGCCCTTTTCGGTGCCGAAGCTCTTGTCAGCGGTATCTCTGCCGAACATGTCGGTGCCTGCAGCGCAAAGATTGTGCCACCATGCCATCGCAAAGGGCAGGTGCTCGCTCATCTTTTTGCCCATGATCACGCGGTCAGCGTCATAGTATCTGAAGGCAAGGGGGTTCTTGGTGTTCTTTCCCTCGTATTTGATTACGGGAATATTAGTGAAAATCTCGCTCATTGTTTTGCTCCTTTATCTTATTTCAAATTTTTGTATAATTCCTTGACCGCGGGATAGATCCTGCGGTATTTTTCGTATCTTTCCTTGTACAGGGCAACCAGATGCTCGTCGGGGGACACGGTAGCCTTGGCAGCAAAGAAGGTCTTGGAGGCGTTTTGCACGCTGTCAAATTGCCCTGCGCCTACCATGGCAAGGATGGCAGCACCGTAGCCGGGGCCCTGCTCGGTGAGGGGAAGAACCAGCTCCACGCCCAGCACGTTTGCAAGAATGGTTCTCCAAAGCGCGCTCTTGGCACCTCCGCCGCACAGGCAGCTCGATTTGACGTCTACGCCGAACTGCTTGATGATCTCTAAGTTATCCTTAATGGCAAACGCCACACCCTCCAGCACCGCCTGATACATGTCGGCACGCGAGGTGTCGGGGCGCAGACCGATAAAGAGTCCCTGCGCGCCTGTGTCGTTGATGGGACTGCGCTCGCCCATGAGATAGGGCAGGAAATAGACCGAATTTTTGCCTATCTTGTCTTCGGTCACGGCATTCTCCTCTGCACGGTAGTCCTTGGTGCACAGTATCTCGTCACAGAACCACTTGTTGCAGGATGCAGCAGAGAGAATACAGCCCATGAGATGATAGCCGCCGTCTGCGTGGCAGAAAGCGTGAATGGCTTGTGCTGCATCGCCCGAAAAGTGATCGGAGGAGGCAAACACCGTGCCTGACGTGCCCAGCGAGATATTGCAGCCGCCCGCACCTACCGTGCCTGTGCCGATCGCTGCTGCAGCATTGTCGCCTGCGCCTGCAACCACGATCGCATCGGGATTGATGCCAAAGCGTGCGGCGACCTCGGGCTTGATCTTGCCAATGACCTCAAAGCTTTCGTAAAGTACAGGCATTTGCGCTTCGGTAATGCCGCAAATCTCCAGCATTTCTTGCGACCAGCATCTGTTCTTGACGTCAAGCAGCAGCATGCCGGAGGCATCCGAAAGGTCGGTGGCGTATTCTCCTGTCAGAAGCAGGTTGATGTAGTCCTTGGGTAAGAGAACCTTGTGGATTTTTGCAAAGTTTTCAGGCTCGTTTTCGCGCATCCACAAAAGCTTGGGTGCGGTAAAGCCTGCAAACGCGATGTTGCCTGTGTACTCGAACAGCTTTTCCTTACCCACGGTCTCGTTGAGGTAAGCAGTCTCTTTCTCGGTTCTGCCGTCGTTCCACAAAATGACGGGACGAATGGGCGTGTCATGCTCGTCTAACGCAACCAGTCCGTGCATCTGACCTGCTACGCCGATGCCTTTGATCTGCATGCCGTCACGATTTGTAAGAAGCTCGGGCAGCGCGTCACAAATGGCGTTCCACCAGTCATCCGCATTTTGCTCGCTCCAGCCTGCGTGAGGGTAGCAAACGGGGTATTCACGGCTCGCGGTAGCGGCAATGTTGCCCTCACCGTCCACCAGCATCAGCTTGACGGACGATGTGCCAAGGTCGATACTTAAGTAAAATTCCATGGTCTACTCCTTGCGTATGTATTTGTAAAATTGCTACTTTTATTATTCATTATATCACGCAAGTCTTGACACCTCTCGCAAAAAGATGTATAATAATAGACAGAATTTTACTTTTGGGGTGCGATATGATCTATCAGAACCAGCATTTCGGCGTTTCGGAATATTTTTGCAAGGAGACGGGTGAAAATTTCTCCTTTCCCGCGCACATTCACCATTCCTTTGAATTGATTACGATATTGGAGGGATGCATGACCGTGCACGTAGGTGCGGAGTGTTATGAGATCCAAAGAGGAGAGGGGGTTTTGGTGTTTCCCGAGCAGATTCATGCACTTTCCAGCACCAACAGCAAGCATCTACTGGTCATTTTTTCACCTGACAGGGTCAGCGCGTATTATCCAAGGCACTCGTCGGAGATCCCGCAGAATAACAAGATCGTTGTTCCCGAGTATTTGCTCTCGCAGCTTTTGGCGCTTGAGCCAAGCTCCTCCGTGGTCAGAACCAAGGCGGTTTTGTATGCGGTGTGTGCGGCGTTGGATGAGAGCACGGCATACGTCAAGCGCAAAACGGTGGAGAGCGGTTTGCTTCGCACTATTTTTGATTTCGTTGAACAGAATTACGATAAAAGCTGCACGCTCGAGGAGCTCAGCCTCGCCACGGGATATCATCCGTCCTATCTGTCTCGCTATTTCAGCGAATCCACCGGAATGTCCTTTATCTCCATGGTCAACCGCCGCAGGATCGACCGCGCCTGCTACCTTTTGCGCAACACGGGCAAGCCCATTATTGAATGTGCGTACGATTGCGGCTATACCTCGCTGCGCAGCTTCAATCGGAATTTCAAGCTGCACGTTGGCACCACGCCCAAGGAGTACAGAGAGCATACGTAGCCGTACGGAAATCGAACCGAATTGCCCGAGGGCGATGCATTTATGCGTCTTTCGGCGTGCTTTTACTCGCAAGATTGGTATCTTGCTTCGCAAAATCTCACCAAAATCCATCAAAAATGCATTCGCTCTCGGGTGCGAGCAGTTTTGACGCAGCAGATTTTTTTGAGCCCAAAAGCTTTTCCCGCAGGGCATATAGGCGATATGTCCAAGGGGAAAGATAAAGGGATCGAGAAAATCTGCTCGTCAAAACCAACTTGGTTCGATTCCCGTGCGGCTAGGGGCGGATTTGCATATCCGCCCCTCTTTCATACAAAAACAACGCGCCCCCGCCGATTGCTCGGCGGGGGTGCTGCATTAATATTTGATTTTAATCCTTCTTCTTTGCGATCACAAGTGCACCAAGTGCAACGATTGCAAACACAGCCGCGCCAACAGCGACAGACTTGCATCCGCCCTTTGCCTCGGGCTCGGTTTCCTGCTCGGTCGCAGGAGCATCGGTTGTAGCCGCATCGGTCTCGGTCTCTGTGGGCTCGGTGGTCTCACCCTCGGTGGTGGGTTCTTCGCCGGTAGCGTTCTGCTGCGTGCTGATATAACTGTACTTGAATCTTGCACCGGGAGCTACGTCACCGGAGATGTAGAAGTCCATGATATCACCCGAGAACTTCTCGTAATCACCCTCGTCGTGTACGTTGTCAGTCCAAGAGAAGTTGATGGTAAAGTCGTTGCCGGAAAGTCCCAGGTCACTCTTGGCTACCTTGACGGTCATGTATCTGCCGTCCACCACGTATGCGCAATCCGCAACCTTGGAGGACTCATAGCCGTTGCCGGAGAACTTTTCAAGAACTACGGTATCCTTGCTTGCAGCAGACTTATTGATCACGTACTCAAAGGTTTCCCAACCCTGATTCTGCTGGTCGCAATCAATGTACAGCGTCATCCACAGGCTGTCGGTATAGGGCGTGATATCCTCTGCGCACTCTACGTTAAAGTAAACGTACTCGTCGTCACGTGCTACCTGTGCACCGATCAGGTCGTTTCTGCCCGAGGTCTCGGTGTACTTCAGATTGCCGTAGCCCGAACTCTTGCGGTCGCCTACGTTGTTGGCGTAAGAGCCGTAGTAAGGAGCAACGTCCTTCCACTGTGCCTGCCCTGCAGAGAGATCGATGGTCGCGTTCAGGCTGGGCGTGGGAATGGGATTTGCGCCCTTATACTGACGGGCAAAGTTAACGAACTGGTAATAGTAGTGGTCCTTCAGCTCACCCTTGGTAGGCTCAAGGTCACGGGAATGCTCGTTATCAAACTGGTCAACCAGCGCATTGTTGACCTTGGAGTTTGCACCGCCCCAAGGCTCGGGCTGACGCCAGGCGTGCCATTCATTCCAACCGGTCACAAAAATGACATCGGGATCGGTTTCGATCGCATAATTGAACTGTTCAGCAAACTGATATCCCCACAGGGATGCGCTCGGTCCTTCCTTTTCGTATCTGTCGGGATAATCCGAGGTGTAGGAGCGTCCCATGACGTTCTCACCGTTCATTGCGGTGATCTCCTTGGTCACGTAGTTGTGGTTGACTGCCACGCCGACCGACATCTGCTCGATCATGCCGTTACGAACGCCTGCAGGACCCTTGACGGAATACAGAGCCTGCGGGAATACCGACAGCCAGCCCCAGGTCTTGGCAGCGGTCTCACTGACGCGATACTCGGGCTGACCTGCACGCCAGGTAAAGAAGTTCTTGATCTCCTTGCCGATCGCACCGTCCGGTACTGCGCTGCTGATGCCCATGAGCATGGGCTTATCCTGCCAATAGAACCACAGATCCTTGTAAAGACCGGGCTTATAGATATCCTCATAGATGATATGTGCCTGCGATCTTGCACCGGAGTGATTGCCGAAGGGCAGCAGATACGATACCTGCGGTACGTCTACGCCACCGTTTTTCATGGCATTCTCCCAAGTGGGATACAGCACGAAATAGCTCTCACGCCAAGTATAGCCGCCGTTGGTGTTGTCCGCAAAAATGGTATCTACGCCCGCGTTGGCAAGCAGCTCTGCTTGCTTGCGCAGTACCCACGGGTCTTCAGTGGTATAAAAGCCGTAGATCGGCTCGTTCCAGAAGCAGTAATGTCCCTTACCTGCCCATGCCTGGTGATTGTAATCATTCTTGGCATCGGGGAATTCCTTCAAAAGCTCGGTGGTATTGACAGCACCCTTGGAGGCAGTCTCCTTGGTGTGCCAAGTCCAGTAGAACATAGCCAGCGTCTTATCTTCACGGGGAGCGCCTACCTCGGCATTGGTCAAGGAAACTCTGCCCAGTCCGTCGGTAAACACCCAAGTATCGGGCATTGCCTGATTCTGGTGCCAAAGGCTGTCCTTGGGAATTTCCACGGGCTTCTCGGGCTCGATGATCTTCTGAGGCTCAAGTTGGAAGAAGGGCTGCTCGGGACGCTCGACAAAGGTCACGTGCATATCCCAGTCGCGTCTGCTCTCGGAGCCGTTGGTATACACAAAGCTGCCGTTATCCGAGTAATCCTGCACCCATACGCCCACCTGTCCGCGCACATCATGAATGCGCAGGAAGTATTCGCCTGCAGGCAGCGCATCAAAGGTCAGCTTATTGTAAGCGTTGTCGCGCAGCGGGTCAAAACGCTGCGTAGCCAACGGGTCAGCCAAAATTGTAGTCTCATAATTGGTGTCCCATGCATAAAGGCTCAGCGTAGCCGCCGAATCATTGGTGCTCCATGTAGGCATGGAAACCTCTACCTCGGTAAATGCACCATTGATGCCTAAGCGAATGCCGTAGTCACCGCCAATGCTCTGCGCACCTCTGCCCGTGCCGTTGCTACTGTGCACGTTGATCACAGCACTCGCCGCCCAAGCAGTCTGCACGCCCACAGCCGCCAGCATAGCAATACACAGCACCATGCAAACGACGCGTGAAAGTGTTTTTCGATTCATTTTCATAAACGCCTCCTATATTCAAATCAGGGGTATTGTCCAAATTATACCATAAAATCGCCCATGCGTCAAGAGTTTTACGCAAGTTTAACAAAAATCAAAGGGGCTGCCGCAGCAGCCCCTTATACATATTGCGAGTATTTTCTCTGTAGCAGGTGCAGATATTTGCCGCTCAAAACCGTGTGAGTTCGGCTCTCTTCGGCTATACGTTAACGAAAAATACAGATCACCAAATACAGCACCACGCAAAGAATTGCCGCAGGCGAGGCAAATGCCAGCGCCGCACTTTTGGCAACCTCGATAGCCGAAGGCTTGGTTGCGGGTCTGTAGGCATCCGACGCACCATCCTTAGCATATGCGCGGTACAATCTGCTGCTCTCGCCGAAGAAGACGGCAAGGCACAAAAGCAGCGCCGCGATCATCAGGATCAAGAACAGCGTAGTCGCGCTTTGCGTCACGTAGAAATCCGCAAAGCCACTCTGCCCGAACAGGCAGAACAGATTGTAGAGAAAATGCACGATCACTGCACAGAAGACCGAGCGCGTTGCATACAGCACAAGCGCCAAAATCACGCCCGCAAACAGATACACAGGCATTGCCAGCAGATTGAAGTGCAGCATGGAGAACAAAATCGAGCTGACCGCGATGGCGCAAGCCACGCCCCTGCCCTCAAATTCCGCACACAGAATGCCGCGGAAGATGACCTCCTCACATACGGCAGGCAGCACGGCATACGCAAGCACCAAATACGCCACGCCCATGGTCGTACCGTCCTGATGAGAGGTGAAGGTATCGTAAAGCACAAAGCTCTGCCCTGCACTCAAATTCCCCATCAGCACGCTGAGCAAAAAGCAGCCCGTGATCAATACGCCTGCAGCACTTGCCATAAGCAACAAGTGGTCAAACCCGGGGGCTTTGAGCCTTAAGCGTTTGGTATAGCTCTTGCCGCGGAAGCGCAAAAACAGATAACCGGGAATTACGAAAATCAAAATCTGCAGCAGCACGACCGCTAAATATTCGTTATCGCGGTCAAGCAGCAGCGCGTCCAGCAAGCGCGAAAGCAGCAGCAAGGAAAAATTGCCCAGAACCAGCAGCATCACGGGATCAAAGGGCAGCTTGCCCAGCACGGGAATACGCTTCCAACGGTACATAAAGCGTTGGCTGCGCACGTCCGCACCGATCTCTTCGGTACGCTCCTCGGGCTCATAGCCGTCATCGGCATCGTAACTGCCATCGGCATCGTATTCATCGGCTGCATCCCAGCCTGTCTCTTCGGATGCATATGCGGCATCGTCAATGACGGCATGCGCCTCTTTGACACCAACTTGTTCGATCACGGCAGCGGTGCGCACACCGTCCGCGGTGATCATATTCGCCACGGGCACGTCGTACTCGTCCGCAGGCAAGCTCTCGGCTATACCGCAATGATACACTGCGCACGCGCTCACGCCCTCAAAATCCGCCAAAAAGCGATCGTAATATCCCTTACCGTAGCCAAGGCGGTTGCCAAATGCATCCACCGCCAGCGCGGGCACGATGCAAAGCGCATCGGCTGTGGGCTGCCACGGCAGGCAATCCTCGCTCGGCTCGGGAATAGAGAAGCTGCCCTCTACCAAGCGTTCGGGGGTATCCACTACGAAAAACGCCATGTGCCCCGTCTTATCAAGGCAACGCGGATACGCAACCGTTTTGCCTTTTGCCCACGCGTCGTGCGCAACTGCACCAAGATCGATCTCATCGCCCATTGCCGCGTACAGCAGCACGCAGGAAGCGTCCGCATACATGGGGCTTTGCAAAATCTGCGTGCATATTTCGCGCGTTTGCGCCGCACGCTCTTCCCCCGTCATATCTGCACGAGCCGCCTTGTAAGCGGCTCGTAATTCCTTCTTTGTCATATCGTTCATTTTGCAAATACAGAGCTGCCGATCTGCGCAGCCTTTTCCTTGCCGCACAGCACCTCGACCAAAGCAAGACCGAATTCCAGTGCCGCGCCCATCCCCTTGGAGGTGATGATCTTGCCGTCGCACTCCACGCGCGCGTCGGTCACGACAGCCCCCTCCAGATACTCTTCAAAGCCGGGATAGCACACAGCGCGCTTATCCTGCAGATATCCGCGCTTGCCAAGCACCATGGGGGCGGCGCAAATGGCACACAGATACGCACCGTTGCGCGCAGCCGCACGCAATGCGGCATCCACCACACGGGAGTTATCCAGATTTTCCGAGCCCGGCATACCACCGGGCAGAATGATCATGTCGGGAGCACTGTCGCGGTACATGGTATCGGGAATATCCGCCTGCACGCGGATGCCGTGCGCACCCAAAATGCTGTCACCGCCCACGCCAACCGTGGTCACGGGCACGCCTGCGCGACGCAGCACGTCCAAGGGCGTCAGCGCCTCGATCTCCTCAAAGCCGTTTGCCAAAAACAGATATACCATGATGCCCCTCCTATCCAAAATTGAAGATAATTTTATGCGAAAAATGCGATCAGCTCGTCGATCTTGACACTCTGCTCTTCTCTGCTGATCAAGTTCTTGACCTTTGCCTCGCCTGCCTCATACTCGCTGCCGCCGATAATGACCACGTGCGAGAATCCTTGCTTGACGCCCCAATCCAGCTGCTTGCCGAACTTCTTCTTGCCGATATACAGGGTGGATGCCACGCCTGCATCACGCAAGGACTCAACAAGGCAAGCGCAGTGCTCGTAGGGCACGTCGTCGAATACCGTGACAAGCACCTTGGTGCCGCCCGTGTACAGATCGGGGATCAAATGATGAATGGTCAGGAAGTTTTCAAGGGTTACGTCGCCAAGACCGTATCCCACGCCGCTGATCTGATTCTTGACGAACAAGCCGACCAGATTGTCGTAGCGACCGCCGCCGAACATGGCGCGGTTGTTCTCGGGAGCGAGGTCAAACACCTCAAAAACGGTACCGGTATAGTAGTCCAGACCGCGCACGATGCCGAAATCAAAGGTGCAGTAGCGGTCAAGACCCATCTTGTCAAGCATGTCAAACAGGCTTGCAAGCTCCTGCGCGCCGCGGCTCTCGGGGCAAAGTGCGCAAGCATCCGCAACGCTCATGCCGTACAGAGAGTCGATCTTGGCGATCTGCTCGGCGGTAATGCCCAGCTCGCCCATTTCCTTTTCATAGTTCTCACGCGGGATCTTGTTTTTCTTGTCCACGATCTTGGAAACCTTGCGTGCGCGCTCCTCACCCTCGCCCGCAATGGTCGCAATGACGTCATTAAAGAAACGGCGGTTGTTGATGTGCACGCGGAACATGGTTTCATCCGCACCAAAGGCACGCAGAATGCGGATCGCGCTGGTGATAGCCTCCAGGTCTGCCTCATAGGTGTCGCAGCCAAAAATATCTACGTTTACCTGCCAGAACTCGCGCAGTCTGCCGCGCTGCGGACGCTCGTAGCGATAGCAGTTGGGCATGGAGAACCACTTCAAGGGGAAATTGAGCTCACCGATCTTGTTGGACACCATACGTGCCACGGTGGGAGTCATTTCGGGACGGATCGCCAGATGGCGGTCGCCTCTGTCAGTAAAGTGGTAGGTCTGCTCATTAGCGATCTCCTCACCGCTCTTGGCAGCGTAGAGCTCCAAGGATTCCAGCATAGGTCCTGCATATTCGTCAAATGCCGCGTCCTCTAAGGTCTTGCGGATCTTGCCAAAGAACCAGTTACGCAAAACCATCTCGCGCGGATAAAAATCTCTTGTGCCCTTATAAGGCTGTGTAGAAAGCTTTTCCATTTGTGTTCCCTCTTTTTGGTTAGTCTTAAAATATAATCATATTATTATAACACACAAAAGCATGGCTTGTCAATCACAAACGCGCAAACCGCAGCACCAAATCCAAAACATTTTTGCGCTTTTTTGAAATATCTTTTCAAAAAGGGCTTGCATTTTGAAAAAGGTTGTGTTATAATATAGCGCGTGCTACACAAGGGCACAAAACAGACGGAGAAGTACTCAAGTGGTCGAAGAGGCGTGACTCGAAATCTCGTAGGGCATTGACGTGTCGCGTGGGTTCAAATCCCACCTTCTCCGCCATAAAAGCCAAGGGAGAACCGTAAAGTTCTCCCTTGGCTTTTATCGTGAAGATTGTACCGATTTGAACCCCGCATGAGCGGTGCTCTGCACCGCGACATGTTGGTTTGCGCAGGTTGCCCGAACGGTTTGCACGACCGATGGCGCAAACATGGGTTCATAAATCCCACCTTCTCCGCCATAACAAAAGCACCTGCCGCAACAGCGGCGGGTGCTTTTGTTATGCCCTGAGAAGGCGGATTGATTTGAACCCCGCATGAGCGACGCTTTGCGGCGCGACATGTTGGTTTGCGCAGGTTGCCCGAACGGTTTGAGCGATTCTTGGCGCAAACACGGGTTCATAAATCCCACGCATAGCCTTGGTTGCGCATACTCGCGCGCGTAACAGGTGGACGGAACCATGTTACATCGCTGCAAGCCGCGACATAACACAGACCCGTCCCCGCAGTTACACGCTTGCTTGCCCTGCGGGAGCAAGCCCCCGCCCTACGGAGTTCGCACTTACAAATTCGCGGGCAATTCGTTCAATCCACCCACGTTACGCAAAGGCATTGACGCGCGCGAGGGTTTGTGATATAATGGGCGCATAAAATGATAGCGAGGACATCAACGTGAAAAATTATCTGCGCTTATTTTTCACCATGCTCAAGATCGGGCTGTTCACCTTTGGCGGTGGGTATGCCATGATCGCGCTTTTGGAGCATGAATTTGTGGAAAAGAAAAAATATCTGGAGAAGCAAGAATTTTTGGACATGGTGGCGATTGCCGAATCCACTCCCGGTCCAATTGCCATCAACGCCGCGACCTACATCGGCTACAAGCAGCTGGGCTTTCTCGGTGCACTTGCCTGCACCGTGGCAATCTGCATCCCCTCCGTGGTCATCATCTTCGCCATTTCCCTGTTCTTTGACGCGTTTCTGTCGCTGAAATTGGTAGAATACGCCTTCCGCGGCATTCAGGTCTGCGTGGTCTATCTCATTTTCTCCGCGGGGCTGAAGATGCTGAAGCAAATGAAAAAAACGCCTCTGTCGGTGACCGTTGTGGTCACGGTCGTGCTGTGCATGATTGCCTTTTCTCTGCTTGCGGTCAAGTTCTCCACCATTCTCTATATCCTCATCTGCGGCTGCGTCGGCTTGGTGATCTACTTGATCAAGCAGGCAAAGCACAAAAAGGAGGGCGCGACATGATCTATCTGCAACTGTTTGTGACCTTCTTTGAGATTGGGCTTTTCACCTTTGGCGGTGGATATGCCATGATCTCGCTCATCCGCGACAAGGCGCTGGCGCTGGGCTGGCTGACCGAGGAGCAATTACTCAACATGATCGCGGTGGCGGAATCCACCCCGGGACCGATTGCGGTCAATATGGCAACCTTTGTGGGCTCGACGCAGGGCGGCGTGCTTGGCGCGCTGACGGCAACGCTTGGCGTGGTGCTGCCCTCGTTTATCATCATTCTGCTCATCGCATCCGTGATACGCAATTTCCTCAAATACAAGGGCGTGCAAGCGTTTTTGGGAGGCGTGCGCCCCTGCGTGGTCGCGCTGATCTTGGCAACCGCCGTCACCATGGCGCTGAGCACCCTGCTCCACGTCACCACGCTGACGGGCGGCATTGCTCCCGACCTGCGCGCGATTGCCATATTGGCTTTGCTTGTGACAATTGCGTTGGTGTTCCAAAAGATCAAAAAGAAAAAGCCCTCACCGATCGTCATGATCCTGATCTCGGCAGGGCTGGGGATGGTTTTGTATTCCATTCCATAAAAATGATGCATCATGCTATTGACATTTGCGCATAATTATGCTACAATAATGTCACAACGATTCCCGAGGAGGATGTATTGATGCCGAGAATTATTCCGATACGCGATCTTCGCGACACAACTAAAATTTCCGAAATGTGCAATGCTTCAAATGACCCTATTTTTGTAACCAAAAATGGCTATGGTGATATGGTTGTCATGAGTATGGCGGCATATGAGCAGCAGCTTGCCAAGCTGGATATGTATACGAAAATCATGGAAGGCAAGGCACAGGCAGATAACGGCGAATTGATCGACGGTCCCTCTGCCATGGCAGATCTCAAGAAAAAGTATGCAAAATAAGTTTCAATATAAATTCACAGGTCTTGCTCTGCAAGATATTGACGAGACAATGTCGTATATTTCTGACAGCCTTGCCAATCCGATAGCAGCAGAAAATCTATATAATCAAATTGAAAAGGCAATTGATCAGATCTGTCTGTTCCCTTACGCGCATGCAGATTGCTCGTGTTATTTGATCGATAACAGAGATATCCGTCACATCAGAGTCGGCAACTACGTGATGATCTATGAGGTTGTCACCGCAACCTCCACACTACATATCTTGCGTTTTCGTTATGCTATGATGGATCTGTCCAAAGTAAAATTCTAATCTGATATGTAAAGAGGGGCTGAGTCATTCACTCAGCCCTTTTCTTGTACTATTTTGTCTATGAATTTGATTAGTTTTGCAAGAGAATGTCCGTTTTGGTGAAGGAGCTGAGTTGATGACTCAATGTCATTAAGTTAAGGAAAACTCATAGTGGGCATCCAAACAATGCGGGTACGCGCCAAAAAGCCGTCCCCTCGGGGGAAGGTGGGATCCCACGAGCGCAGCGCAGTGGGAGGAAGGGGTAGCGTATCAAATTTGGAA
>JAZNCE010000026.1:0-22841 GCA_045587385.1 Eubacteriales bacterium | reverse complement strand
ACTGACTCTTAATCAGTGGGTCCAGGGTTCGAGTCCCTGGAGGTGCACCACTTCTTTTTTCTTTTTAGGGCAAATCCTGAAAAGAAGATGAAATGTAAACTGCGGTTTACAAAACAAGAGAAAAGAGAACCTGCGTTCTCCTCTCTTGTCTCTTATCTCCTCATATTCCTCCTTAGCTCAGTTGGCAGTGCAAACAATGCGCTTTATACCCAAGAGTTAAAGCGGAAAACCCTCAAATAGGAGACTGATTTCAAGTCAGGATCCTCATATTCCTCCTTAGCTCAGTCGGTAGAGCGCATGACTGTTAATCATGATGTCGCTGGTTCGAGCCCAGCAGGGGGAGCCAAAAATGCCCCGAAAACATCGTTTTTCGGGGTTATTTTTATCTCCAGACCGGTTTGGAGAACGAAGACGAGCGAAAATCCTTTGGTTAACAGCCATACGGGTTCGAAAATTCCACCGAACGATTGTAAACCACAAAAAAATAGTGATTTTTTGAGAAAGCGTCCGCTGTCTTTTGGTTAACAATCATACGCCGAAACTACTGTTTTTCAGTGATTTTCGGCGTATTTTTGTTTCAAACGGAGGTCAGTATGGACGAACAAAAAACCACAAAAAAGGATCAAATGTGCGAGGTAAAACGAGAAAAAGTAAGAGTTATTCCGATTCAATACTTTGACGATTTCCCCGGACATCCCTTCAAGGTAAGGCTGGACGAAGACATGGAAGCACTGGTGGAAAGTGTAATGGAGTTTGGTATCCTTACTCCGCTGCTCGCACGAAAAACAGAACAAGAACGGTATGAGATCATCGCAGGCCACAGACGCAAGCTCGCTGCAAAGAAAGCGGGACTTACCGAGCTTCCCGTTATTCTCAGAGATATGACGAGAGATGAAGCGATCATTGCAATGGTAGATTCCAATCTTCACCGTGAAAGAATTCTTCCCTCAGAAAGAGCCTTCGCTTATAAGATGAAGCTTGAGGCACGAAACCGACAGGGAAAGCGGAGTGATCTAACTTCGACACCAGTGGTGTCAAAGTTGAGAAGCAACGAGGAGATCGGTTCGGAGGGTGGCGATAGCAGAGAGCAGGTCAGGCGCTACGTTAGACTCACTTACCTTAGCAAGGACCTCTTGCAGATGGTTGATGATGGGCGTATTGCTTTCCGTCCGGCTGTGGAGCTTTCTTACCTTAATCAAAATGAGCAAAGAGATCTTCTTGATGCGATTGGAAGTGAGGACGCCACACCTTCTCTTGCTCAGGCGATTGAGTTGAAAAAAAGAAGCAAGGCAGGAAAACTTAACACGGATGCCATCTTTTCCATCATGTCGGAGCAGAAGCCGAATCAAATCGAAAAGATTAAAATCCCGACGTCAAAATTTGAAAAGTACTTCTCTCGCGGAACCTCACAGGCACAAATCGAAAAGGTGATATTCAAGGCTTTGGATGAGTATTACGCGAAAAGAAGCAAAAAGTAAATATACTTTATAGGACACTATATTATTGAAAAAATAAGTAGTGTCCTTTTTTTATACCCAAAATCAGAAAAGAAAGGAGTTGAGACCGATAAAGTGTCTTCGTAAATACGGTTGGGTAAAGCTGTGTCGAATGCATTTGCCACCGAGGAAAGGGATCCTCGGACAGTGGGCAAAGCTTGCATCGAAGGCGGCCTTCCGAAAAGGTAAAGCGTTCTATTGCGGATACAGAAATGAGATCAGTCCCGGTATGTGGGCAGGCGGTATCGTCGGTCTCAAAAGTATCCTGAACGCAAAGAGCAGAGCCGAGGCTCTTGTTATAATGGATAAGCTTTCTGAGCTCGGATACATCTGCTATGAGCTGGATGAGAAGACCAAGAAGCTTACCTATTGCATCAAGGACTGGGTAATCGAGTGCAGCGGCAAGGAGTGTGAGAACGGAGTGGTATATACCACAGACGGATACGGCTTTCTTTGTTTGCCAAGAGATATTACCCAAAGGCTTGTAAAGCAACAATATATATTTGATGAAGCAGACGCATGGCTTGATCTATGGTGCCACACGGCATATGAAGATCCTGACAATGCGTTTTCTTTTTTGGCACCGACAGTCCAGTATGGAAAGCTCGGTGCTGTTTTAACTTTGGAAACCCTCGGCAAACGTTGGCGATGGGAGAAGACAAAGGTGTGGAGGTTCTTTAAGAAGTATGGGGATGCTTTCACTCTACACCGTCTGCCCGGTGCTTACGGATGTCTTATCTTCAATAGATTATTCCCGCGAGGGAGTGCAGGGGAAATACCGACAGGAGAAGAGATAGCGAATGTCATCGAAAGGCTGCGCAGTGTATCCGGTTGGACAGAGCGATACGGAACGGACAACGAACATATTAACAGAATGGTTGCCTATCAGAGCCGTAAGCTTACCGACGTGGAAAGCCGCGTTGCACTTTCGAGTGACATAATAAAATACGCGTATCTTTCTCCGTGTTGGGATTGTAGGAATTGTAATAAAGACTGCCTGACTATCAATATTCATCCGGCGGTCGCAAAAACAAACGAAATACGAGGTCCGTGTGATTTCACGGACGAAATAAAGATTGGAGGATTTAACTATGTCAACTAAAAAAGTAAAAGTAACAGCAGAAACCGAGCTTCAGCCCGAGGTCGTACTCGAAATGCTCACAAAGAGAGGCCTTATCGGTGATAAGAGAATCACCAACGAAAAGGTTCGTGATGCACAGCAGCAGAGAACCAAGGCCGCTTATCATAACACCATTCTTCTTTTGAAGCACTACCGCACAATTGCCTGGATGCTTGAATGCTTCCCGGATACGATTGCCGAAGAGCTTGACCAGCCTTTTGAGGGGCTTGATAAGCTCATTGACCGTTTGGACGTTGAAAGAGCTTACGGAAACCGAAAGCTTGAAAACCGCTTGGAGAGTATTCAGAAAACCAGATTGATGCTTGACAGGGTTAACGAAGCGCTTAGCGTTCTAAAAAGAAAACCCAAGGATGGGGACCAGCTTTATCAGTTGATTTATTTGACATATATCACAGAGGAAAAGCTGACGCACGTCGAAATACTGTTTCGTCTTGCAGTCTCTTCAAGACAATACTACAGACTCCGACAGGAAGCCATCAACATTCTTTCCATCAGGCTTTGGTCGGCTATGACCAAGGAAGGTGATTTTTGGATTGAAATGCTGACTCTTCTTGACAACATGGAGGCATAAATTTTATGGCACAAAATTGGCACAAAATTGGCAGTGTTTTGCCGATGACAAGTAAAAGGAAATGTGCTATAATGGTATTGTCCAAAAGTGGGCAAAGGCATAAACGGAAAGCCGTTATCAGAGTGATTTGAACTTTGAAACGGCTTTTTTGTTTGCAAATTTTTAGAAAGGAGGAAACCGAATATGAAAAAGCTGCAGACCAAAGTTGGAAAGCTGAAAGCAGGATATTGGACTCTTGTTTCCGCAGTCTCCGCTATGATGATCTCGGTAATGCCTATCTGGGCAGCGGATAAGACCGTAACCATCTGGGATCGTTTCAGTGCGATTATGCGTGACTTCTACGGACAGATCCTTGCAATCAGCACCATCGTCGCTGTTACTATGGCGGCAGTCGCTCTTGTTGTGAGAATGGTATCTCGTAATCAGAGAGCAGTGGATGAAGCAACGGCTTGGCTGAAGAGAATCGTAATTACTTGGGTAATTCTCAACTCTCTCGGTCTTATCGTCGCTTATCTGCAACCGCTTATTACGGGCGGAAACTACACGGGCTGATAACCTCCATGTCAAGCACGAAGGGGAGGTGATGAAAATTGCTTGACTGGATCTTCGAAGCCATCATTGACTGGGTAGCGCGAACAGTCACAAGTCTTATGGATGCTGTATCAGGGCTATTCTTAAACGCGCTTGGAACGGACATGACAGCAATGGAAGAATATTTCCCATTCGTGTCAAAAGCGTTCGACATTATGCAATACACGGCTTGGGCACTCTTGTTCTTGATCCTTGTATGGCAGCTCTTCAAATCATTCGGTGGTCCGATTACCGAAGCGGAGGAACCGTGGGGACTGGTTCTCAGAAGCGGACTCTTCGCACTGCTGATCTATTTTGCAAAGCCAATCTTCCTTTATGTATTGGATATCGCACGAGCCCCTTATACGGCTCTGATGGATGTCACGATGACAGGGGAAGATTTTTCTTTTGCCGGAATAGAAGCAGTCCTGAAAAACGGATTGGTACAATACGTATCCAATATGTCTGTAGTCGGCGCACTCTTGCAGATTATTCTGCTGATTGCTCTTGGATGGAATTATTTTAAGCTCCTTCTTGAGGTTGTAGAGAGATACGTGGTTGTTGGCATACTTTGCTATACCTCGCCTCTTGCATACTCGATGGGAGGATCCAAAGCAACCGGACAGGTCTTCAAGTCTTGGTGCCGAATGGTTGGTTCTCAATTGCTTTTGCTTGTGATGAACGTATGGTTCCTTCGAGCGTTTAACACCTCGGTGGCACAGTACGTTGTCAACGGCGGAGCACTCTCTAACGGCAGAGGAAACGTGTTCCTTTGGCTCTTCTGCGCAATTGCTTTCCTCAAAACAGCTCAGCGCTTTGACTCTTATCTTGCATCCATTGGACTCAACGTAGCTCAGACCGGTTCAGGAATGGGTATGGAGCTTCTCATGGCGGCGAGAGTTGTAACAGGAATGGGAAGTGGATTCCGCAGCGCAGCAGGCGCATTCAGAGGTGGCTCTGGTGGTGCAGGTGCATCGGCGGCAGGAAGCTTCGCGGACCGCTTCAAGGGAAATTCCTTCGTTAGAGACTCAGTAGTTCAAGGCGGCACGAGAATGGGTGCAGGCGGCTCAATCGGCTTTGTAGGGCGAATATTCGGCGGTATGGCGGCAAGAAACGGTGCCACACTCACAGGAAATTCAATCTCATCGGTCGCAAGCAGAACTCCCGATGTTTCGGGAACGATTGCAGGTGATATAGCCGACAGAAGCCTTGCCAACTATATGCCTCAAATGCAGGGAAAGACACTCAGCGGAACGCAGATAACGGGAGGTCATATCTCAACTACGTCAACCGGGGCTGATGGAAAGGCAGCATCGGTAGAGATGTTCAATGCCTCTCAGTTTGAGAAGCCAGCAGGTCCACATGCGCTTGTAACCGCATCGGACGGAACACAGTGGTATCAGATGGCAAGCGGTGCAGGAGCAGGAGAGTTTTACAGCACGCCTAACTTTACAGGAAGTGCCGATGAAGCTGCACAGGTTGCGGAGACGTTTCCGGGTGCAGAGGCAGGTACGGTTCTACGTTCCATCGGTGTTGGAGAGATTGCCGCATCAACGTCTGACGGAGAAACAATGTGGTATAACAGTGCCTACTATGACGAGCCGAAAGCTCCTCATAGCGTAATGCAGACCGCAGACGGCGTTGACTGGTATGCAATGAAGCCTCACGCTGAAACCCCGAGCTTTGAATCAGGGGAGGGCGCGGCAGATTACAATCAGGCACTCTTCCAGAACTTTATGCCCGGCTATGAACAACCGATAACAAGCGTGGATGACAGTCACGTTGATAACGGTCACTTTGAGGTACGCCACGAGGACGGTTCGGGAACGAGATTCTACGATGCAACTCAGTATCAGGCGCCGAGAGGTGAGTATCAGACCTATGAGGATTCTAACGGAAACTCCTGGTACGGTATTCACGGAGAAGCTACCGTTGATAGAAAGCCCGTTTATGAAAACGGCCAGCCTGTATATGACGGTGACAGACTCAGAACGGTCAACGTACCGGGTGTAAGATACAGCAACACTCCAACTGCTTACGGAACTCCCGAGGCTCACGAAATCAGTGAGCAGAGAGCGCCCAACCGCAGAAAGATATGACGGAGGTGATGTGCAATACAAACAAGCTATATCAGGCAAGGTGATTGCCTGACTCTTATGAAGGATATTCCTTCAAAAAGCATTGATATGATCCTTTGCGATCTTCCGTATGGGGTAACTCAAAATCCCTGTGATAAAAAGTTACCCTATGATGCATTATGGAAGGAATATAAAAGGATCATCAAGGACAACGGTGCAATCGTGCTCTTTGGTCAAGGCAAGTTCTTCATTGAGCTTGTAGAGAGCAACCGCAAATGGTTCCGATATGATCTCGTGTGGGATAAGGTTCTGATTTCAGGTTTTCTGAATGCAAACAGAATGCCGCTTCGCCGACACGAGCAGATAGCCGTCTTTTATAAAAAGCTACCGAAATACCGCCCGCAGTTTACAGAGGGACAGCCGCTTCACGGCAGAGGAAAAGCGTATAAGGATAAGGCTATGAAGAACCAAAACTACGGTGAGTTTGAACCTATGGATGACGTCAGATGCGGAAGTACGGAAAAATATCCGACAAGCATTTTGACGTTCTCAAAGGCACATCCAAGCTGTGCGGAGCATCCAACCGAAAAGCCGGTTGCACTGCTTGAGTACCTGATAAACACCTACACAGACGAGGGAGATTTGGTACTCGATAACTGTATGGGTAGCGGTTCTACAATCGTGGCCTGTATTAGAACGAAAAGAAGATATATCGGCTTTGAGCTAAGCGAAGAATATTTCGAGACAGCTAAGTGCCGAATATATGATGAAATGAAAGAAAGGAGGTAAATCATTATGGCAGAACCGGGCAAGCAGCAAATGGGAGACGGTCAGGACAACTACGGTAAAGCTGCAAGTGAAGCCCATAAAGCTGGCAAAAACATTGGTAAAGGCATCAAAAAAGCTGGAAAGAAAACAGCGAAAGCTATTGGCAAGCAAGGAGCAGAAGCGACGGTAAGAGCCGCAACCGCAACTGTCCAAGCAGGTGCGGAAACAGGAAAAGCAGTAGGTAAAATTGCTGCCGGAACAGCGGCGGGCGGTCCATGGGGAGCTGCAATATCAGCAGCACTTTCAATAGCGTGGGCAATGAGGCACACACTATTCAAAATCCTCATTTGCGTTTGCCTGGTGCTTGTAATATTCATTACTTGCATTGTTTCTTTACCCAATATAATTTTTCAAAACATAGCGGATATGTTTGGCGATATGTTTGGCTTCGGACAAGAAGAAACCGTTGATGTAAATACCTTTGAGGCCTCGTATGAGGATCTTGAGAGTGCCGTAAAAGGCTCGGTGCAGAGTTCGTATGCTCAAGCTGTGGATAAAGCATGGGGAATTATATCAAATGAAAAATACGATCAAGAGCTCTCGAGAGGTGATTTTTCTGGCTCACTTAGTAGTTCCTTTGATTACGATACAGCTCATTTCTTGGCAGCATACTCCGTCTCAATGGAGCAAAACGGAATGAGCAAATCGAACTTTATCAGCACACTCGATGGAGCATCCGGTATGTTGTTTACTGTTGTTGCAAAAGAAAAAACGGCAGAGGTTACGCGAGAGGTGAACGGAGAAGAAAAGACCTTCACGGTAACATATGTCGTCTGTACGATTGAATTTTACACCATAAATACGATCCTTGATATCTTTGATATTGATAAGGATACGGAATACAAAAACTACGGGTTAACCAAAGGTGAGTATGTAGATTTTTTGGCGGAATCGTTGAAAAAGACACTTGCCGGAGTACCCGAACATTAAGAAAGGAAGTGATACTTTATGGATGAGAATCAAACATACTCTATCCCCGCGAATTATACAGATTCCGGTAAGCTGTTCGGAGGAATGCTTGCTCCGAGAAACGCGATCGAGACACTGATTCTCCTTGTGGTGTTCGGGTATATCGAGCTGTTTCTGATACCGATGCCAACCACAGTTAAGGTTATCGTAGCGGTTGTAACTCTTATACCGCTTGCGATGATATCCCTTATGGGAATTAACGGCGATTCGCTGTTTCAATACTTCGGGCATATCGTAAAACATTTGTCCAGAAAGAGAAAAATTCACTACAGGAGGCCTGATTATGAGCAAACCCAAAAGTGAATTCGTCCAGGATTTTATTCCTGTCAAGGACATCCGCCACGGCATCATTGAAACGACCGATGGCAGATATATCAAAATACTCGAAATAGAACCGATTAATTTTATGCTTCGTTCTGATGAAGAGCAATTCGGCATTATTTCTTCCTTTGCAAACTGGCTTAAAATCTCGCCAATGCGGATGCAGTTCAAGTCAGTAACGCGCAAAGCGGATTCCGAAAAGCATATAGCAATGCTCCGTGAGGAGTTAAAGCGAGAGGACAACCCGAGATGCAAGGAACTATCCGAGGGCTATATCGGTTTGATAAGAGATGTTGGAAGCAGAGAAGCGTTGACACGACGCTTCTTTCTTATTTTCCAATATGAAGACTTCCAGAGGACCGATGATTTTTCGAAGATCTATGGAATGCTCCAAACGGCTGAGCAGAATGCAAGAGCCTACTTTAATCAGTGCGGCAATGCAATCGTTCAACCTCAAAACGAGGATGAAGCAACCGCAGAGATCCTTTATATGTATTTCAACAGAAGATCCTGTACCGATGAGCCTTTTGCTGACCGAGTTCAGCGAATCATACTTGACCGTATGAAGCTGGAAGGAAAAACGCTCGGTATGGATCCTGTTCCTGAAATACCCATCACAGACTTTATAGCACCAAGAGGAATAGACCTTACGAAAAGCTCTTATATCATTATGGACGGTTTGTATTATACATTCCTCTACATTAAGGCAGACGGTTTCCCAAGCCGTGTAAGAGCTGCTTGGATGTCAATGCTGATCAATGCAGGCGAGGGAATTGACGTGGACGTTCATTTGAAGCGAGAGAGCCGAAGCAAGACCATTGATAAGGTCGCCCAGCGCATCAGACTCAACCGAACAAAGATCAAAGGCATACAGGATACAAGCACCGATTATGAGGAACTTGCCAACTCCATCCAAGCGGGATATTACATCAAAAACGGACTTGCCAATAACAACGAAGATCTGTTCTATATGTCAGTATTCATCACTGTTTCAGCAAAGACGCTGGATGAGATGCTTTGGAGAAAGCAGCAGATCGTAGATATGATGAAGTCAATGGATATGCATCTTTCGGATTGTAAATTTCAACACGAAGCTGCGCTCCGCTCGGTAATGCCGTTCCTCTATGTAGAACCGCATCTTGAGAAGAAGTCAAAACGTAATGTTCTTACCAGTGGCGCGGCTTCAACTTACATCTTTACAAGCTTTGAAATGTCTGATGATACGGGCGTTTTGCTTGGTATTAATCAACACAATAATTCGCTCTGTGTAGTAGATCTGTTTAACAGTAAAAAGCACAAGAACGCTAATCTCAATATCATCGGAACGAGTGGTGCGGGAAAGACCTTTACGCTCCAGCTCTTAGCACTTCGAATGAGAATGAGAGGTATTCAGTGCTTCACCATTGCTCCCATCAAGGGACATGAATTCCACAGAGCTTGTCACCGTATCGGAGGTAGCTTTGTGAAAATTGCGCCCGGTTCACCGCATTGTATCAATGTGATGGAGATACGGCATACAGTTTCTCCGGAAGCGACGCTCATTGATGAGGATTCACCTATCGAGGACGTTTCGATGCTTGCGCGGAAGATACAGCAATTGATGATATTCTTCTCGCTATTAATTCCTGATATGACCAATGAGGAAGAACAGCTTCTCGATGAAGCATTGCTGAAAACCTACGCTGACTTCGAAATTACACACGACAACGACAGTCTGTATGAGGATATGAATGCAGTACCGCCCAAGATGAAGCCGATGCCTATCCTCGGTGATCTCTATAAAAATCTCCAAGGGAACAAAATGACCGAGCGAATTGCTGTTATTCTCAGCAGATTCGTAACGGGCTCAGCACAGTCCTTCAACCGTCAGACAAACGTAGATCTATCCAATAAGTTCATTGTCATTGACCTGTCGGAGCTGAAAGGCAAGCTGCTTCCTGTTGGAATGGTGATCGCCCTCGACTATATTTGGGACAAGATCAAGTCCGATATTACCGAGAAAAAGGCGGTTATCATTGACGAGATCTGGCAGCTTGTAGGTGCTTCTTCAAATAAGATGGCGGCAGAATTTTGCTTGACCATTTTTAAGACGATTCGAGGATTTGGCGGTGCAGCAGTAGCGGCAACCCAGGACCTTTCCGACTTCTTCGGTCTTGATGACGGTAGATACGGAAGGGCAATCATCAACAACAGTCAAAACAAAATCGTGCTTAATCTTGAGTACGATGAAGCCGAGTACGTAAGACAGGTATTAAAGCTCTCCAAAACAGAGCTGAGATCCATCACCCGATTCGAACGCGGTGAGGCACTTGTGTGCTCCGGCAACAACAAGGTTCCCGTGGTGGTGAAGGCATCAAAATCCGAGCAGGAAATGATCACAACCGACCGTGCGGAGCTACAAAAAATACTCGCTGAAAGGCGAAAGAAAAATAACGAATAGGAGGTAAAAGACAATGCTTTTGCAAGAGGAAATGCTCATTCTTCAATGGCTGTCGCAGTACGGTGTGCTGACAAGAAAGCAGCTTATCCGTATGTTGCAAAAGCCCGAGGCGACAGCCGAGCGTCTCATAAAAAGCTTAAAGAAACAGATGAGAGTTGCGGAGATCAGCGGTGGATATTACATCGGTCTTGATCCAATGTGCAGACCGGACCAGCGTTCGATACTTGCTGTATGGGTTTTGCTAAAATTCATTGATCAAGTGGAACCGATGGCGCACTATCCCGCATCATATCCTTCGCAACTCTTTTTCTTGAAGGATAATATCGGTTATGAAATTGTTGTCCTGTACGACGGAGAAGGAAGCAATTTAAGGCTCCTTCAACCAGATGAAGAACTCAAATATATCATCGTTGTTCCGCACATTTCTATGGCACAGAGTTTGCGTCTTCCTAAGGCACAATGTCTGTTTGCAACAGTAGATTATAACGGAGAGGATGAACCTGAAATAACATTTTATACGGAGGAAATCAAAGATGAAAAAAGGTAATTTTCAGCAGTTAATCGTTCGCATCGATAGAATGCTTGCTACGGCAAAAGAGTCCTCGGAGACTGTCAAAATTCTCTGCGAAAAGGGAGATATGATAGAGGCAAATGAGGAGGCTTTTCGCCTTGAAGGAATCACGGAAAAGGTGGTTCTTATGACCAGGGCTTTACCGGCTTATACAGGATATCCAAGAGCCAGAAGCGAGGTGAATCACATCATCGCAGATGCAGTTCCCATTGATATCGGATACACGGAATCCGGGTGGTTTTCTGTAAGAATTCCCCTGCTGTTGCCGAAAAAAGAACACGGATCTTCCGACTATATTCGACAGATTTTGTATCCTGCAATGCAGCGATTCTTCCGTGGAAGAATACCTCATAAACTCGACGAAGCGACTATCGTTTTCCGCCATGTATATTCAGAAGATAGACCGGAGCGCAGAGCAAGAGATCACGACAACATTGAAACAAATACAGTTTCGGATATTGTGGCAATGTTTACGCTTGTTGATGACAGTCCAAAGCACTGTTCGCACCTCTATATTTCTGCTCTTGGAAACGAAGAACGAACCGAAATATACATTGTTCCCAAGGATGAACTTTGCGACTTCCTGAAGCACGAAGGAACGATGCCTAAAGAGGGGGAAAAACTCTATGAAACGTGACTTTAGAGCTCCAAAAAACAAGGGTACTTTTGAAGCAAATTTTGCCAAGAAAAAATACCCACAAAATAATATGTCAAAAAACCAGGCACGTCAAGGCTTTTTGATGGGTAAAAAGGTTAAAAACCGCGCCAGAGAGAGCAGTCTTCATGGCGCGATTTCGCCAATTCGCAGAGGTAGCCAATGATATATGTTCGTCCGGGCAGTCGTGTCGAGTTTATCATCACTCTTCTCTCCATTGTGGGCGAATTTCCTTACCGCTCCATGAAGCTTTTGGGCGATGAGCGAGTGTATCGAAAACTTATTGCCAAACTAACCGAAAAACAATCCTATTGCTATACTGAATCGGGCGAGGTGCTCACTGCCAAGCTGCTAAATGTTTCTGGGCGTGGGGACAACAAAACGATTAGGTTTTATAAAAAGGGTTATCCAATTTTGTCTTGGATTAACGCTGATAAGTATTTTGTTGAAGCTTATTCTTCTCATCACTTCCGAGGTGACTCTTATCATGTGGATAGAAATCACCGAGTAGCCGAGGCAGTAGCGATGCTGATGAAAATCGGAGTCGAGTGTCGCCCTTACGTCATACCGAGATTACAGGAAAGAGAATTTCGCAGCGGCTTTCTGGAGCCTGTTTTCTACATAGCTCGCGAGATCAAAACAGCGGGTGAGGTTGAGGTTAATAAAACCGCCTTTACCAGAATGGTTGGTGCAGTATTTACCAATTGGGGAGGTTATGCCATTTATAACACTCGAAACGCGGCAATGAAATGGCGAGGGCAAGGTGAGATGAAAGCCAATATTGCCCTTGATCAGATTTCTGAGAAAAACACCGGAGTTGTTGAAATCAATTCCGCAATTCTGTTTTGCGAAACTCCCGAGGTGGCACTCGAAACCTTGGCTGAGGCAGGCAAGTCTCGTCGTAAGGAATATCGGTTTGACGGAATCTACGATCACATTCACTATGTAACCTTGGATCCAACCGGGCAGAGAATACTGCGCCTTCTTCTCATACCGAAATTAAAAGAGAGGCAACTCGAGCTACTGTTTGACGACGCCGAACGTTCTTTTGGCAGAGGGCGATTTGAGTATGATGCAAAAATCGATGATCGGTACGTCTATGCTTTTCTTGATGGTAATATCGCCGGTCTTGGACGGTTCAAAGAGGGGATTGAGTTTTACAGAGAGCATGGTGAAGTTCTTTGCTACCCTCACGATGTCAAATTCGTAAAAAACTACTTCGGCAGCGGAGTGACCATAAAAACAATAGATATCGGGCTTATGGAAACTGAACTCGGTATCGGAAAGGAAAAAGATGAAATTTAAGATACAAGACAAAAAGAAATTTATTCTGGCAATTGGTTGTATCGTACTGGCATTGTTTATGCTCTTATTTGTCTCGGGACTTATCGCTCAGGTAGCGAACAATTATTCTGAATGGATGAGCGCAGACGGTCTTACGGGAAACGTAACGATGAAGCCTCCAAACTGGAATCCATTCGTTTGTATTGGACAGGCTTTTACGCTGCGGGGAGTATTCTGCTTGCTTGCCATCGTCACGATAGGCGGAGTGATATTCCTCATCTATAAGTTGTACGACCGATTTGACGGAAAGAAAAAGGATCCAAGAGGATTTACCACGAGCGACTCAGGTGTATACGGTACAGCAACTTTTATGACCGACAAGGAAATGCAGAAGATGCTGGAGCTGACGACTCCCGAGAAAGCGGAAGGTGTGATTCTGGGTGAGTATGAGGGAAAAACCGTATGCATGCCACGGGACACTAAGCTTAATAAGCATATCGCCATCTGCGGCGCATCAGGAACGATGAAGTCGCGTGCAATTATCAGAAATGCTTTATTCCAGGCCCTAAAAAATGATGAGTCTGTGGTAATCGCAGATCCGAAAGCCGATCTGTACCGAGATACAGCCGAGATGTTCAGAGCCAATGGTTATGAGGTAAAGGTGTTCAATCTCGTCAGCCCCGCAAACAGCGACTCGTGGAATTGCATGAGCGACCTTGGGGGTGATACGCTTCTTGCACAGGTGTTGACCAACGTTATCATTGGCAATACCAGCTCGGGAAAGGGGGACCACTTCTGGGATAACGGAGAGGGAAATCTTCTCAAAGCGCTTGTATTGTATGTTACTCTGGATCCTGATAAAACGCCAGAGGATAAAAATCTTCCCGCAGTTTATCGGCTTCTGACACAGAATAGCGAAAACGAGTTAACGAAAATGTTTGCGCGTTTACCAATGGACCATCCTGCGAAAGCTCCGTTTAATCTATTTGCTCAATCCAGCGAAACGGTTCGTTCCGGTATTATACTGGGACTTGGCACACGCTTGCAGGTGATGCAGAACAAGGCTGTACAGAGTATTACGTCTCGGTCTGACATAGACCTGACGGCACCAGGAAGAAAGAAATGTGCTTACTATTTAATACTTAGTGACCAAGATACGACGATGGCATTCCTATCGTCGCTTTTCTTTTCTTTCCTTATGATCAAACTCACGCGTTACGCGGATACATGTAAAGGCGGAAGGTGTACCGTTCCTGTCAATCTGATTCTGGATGAGTTTAATAACATCGGTAAGCTCGGCGGTGCAGCAGACGGATCTGACTTTACAAGATTCCTTAGTGTGTGCCGTTCCAGAGATATTCGTGTAATGCTTGCAGTTCAATCTCTTGGACAGTTGCAAAATAGATATCCAAATAACCTTTGGGCAGAGATCATTGGCAACATGGATATCCAGTTGATGCTCGGATGTACCGACGAGGTGAGCGCCAAATATTTTTCCAACCGTTGCGGTGAGATGAGTATTGAGGTCAATACCACGATGACGATGAGGCGCACGATAACCATTGCACAGATTATACCTCAGTACCGACACGTTGAAGGAATGGGCAGAAGAAAACTGCTCACTCCGGATGAGGTGCTGCGTATTCCCAATGAGCAACTTCTCTGTATTGTTCGAGGTTGTAATGTGCTTATGCTCAACAAGCTCGATTATACAAGGCATCCATACTCGAAGATGATTAGGGAGGTGTCAGTATATGACTATCGCCCTGAGATATCTGAGCCATTTCCGATAGAGGAGGAAATCATTGAGGAGGAGAAACCCAAAAAGAAAAAACGAATCTACGGATCGGCATCACCGCCGTCTGACTTTTAGGAGGTTTATTTGTCTAAAACACGAAGGTTTGTAATCGCTATAACAGCAGTAAATCTTATCATACTCATTTTTCTTGCCGTATGTATGTTCCGCATCGGAGAGATGCACCGGGAGATAAATGCAGCCGGAGATGAGTTCCATTATACCGAAACAAAAAACGGGGAAGTGCTCCTTGATCTCGGGGACCACGGTATTGCAACGATGAGATTTGGTCGAGATGGAGTGAGTATAGAGGATTCTCATCTTTTTGATAATCCCGAGTGCCTTCCGCAGGTGTTGCGTTTTGTTAGATATTACGCATTACGAGAAGGATACAGAATTCCTCGTTCAAACATCGAACTTATCGGCGAGTATCGGTTACATACGATGCTCTATAACATTGGGTACAAGCCCGAACAAACAGGAACACTCAACTGGGACTTTACGGAAGATCCCAGATGGTACGTTAATACCGCAAGCTCATTCGTTGGGTGGTGCGGCATATAAGAAAGGAGTTTTTTATGAGAACAATAAGGATCAGGGATGAACCTGAAAAAATTTTTTTGAAAAAAGATGAGGTTTTGGATTTTCAATTGCACTTTGTTTATGAAGCCACTCGAGAGGCCAATGTTCTTTGACAATTGAATAAGTTTTTCTCACCCAAAATCTTTCACACAGTTTCCAAAGGCGGCACAAGCGGTGCTGCCTTACAGTAACCAACCAAAAATTAAAAGGAGGAGTCATAACATGACCAAAAAGAAACCTGAGCTTCCCGTAGAGGAAGCAACCAACTTCCATACCGATATGGAAAGAGCCTCTGAAGCTGCGATCGGATCCGAAGACGGCGCCGAAGAGGTGATGAATTCCGATTCCTGTCAGACCGATTTGCTTCTTGCGGATTCCGATGACGATCTACCGGACGGCGCGCCCAATCCTGATGACCAGACAGTTGGGCGTCAGACCGATTCAAATGATGAGCCCGAGGGAGCTGAAGCGGCGATTGAACCGGATGAATCTCCGCCCAAGAAGCCGGGCAGGAAACGCAAATCTGTCTCTAAGAAAAATGAGTCTGAGAAAACTACGGTATCCGCACCTGGGGCCGAGGCGTCCTCGGAATCAAAGGCAAGAAAACGCCGTTCTGTCAGACCGATTCAGCCCATTATCTCAATTGATGATGAGCGAACTGTCGAAACAGATGCGGATAAAGCCAAGAATGATTTGCTTGACCTGATGGAATCCCTGAAAACAGGCAAAATTCTTTCCGGCAGCATCCAAGGCGTAGAGAAAACCACGGATGATGCTATCGCAGTCATTTATCACGGGTCATACAAGATTATCATTCCTGCAAAGGAAGCGATTATTCCGCCCAACGATTACCGTGGTCAGCCCGCAATTGACGTTCACCAGTATCTTCTTACAAAGAGACTCGGCGCAGAGGTGGATTACATTGTAAAGGGTATCGATCCCGAGGCGGGCATCGCTGTTGCAAGTAGACTCGAAGCAATGAGGATAAAGCGAAAGCAGTTTTACCTTGGCACCGACAGAGATGGAAACAATCTTCTTTACGCCGGTAGCTGCGCAGAAGCAAGAGTTGTCTCCGTTATACGAACGGGTATTTTCGTGGATCTCTTCGGACTCGAAATGTTCATTCCTCTAAAAGAGCTGAGTTATCAGCGTATGATGGATGCAGCAGGGTATTTCCAGGCGGGACAGCGAGTTCTCGTCAGAGTGCTCAGCGTAGACCGAACGGATAAGAACGACATTAAAGCCTCAGCGTCTGTTAAGCAGGCAACAGAGAACCCTTACGAAAAGGCACTCCGCCGCTATACGGTGGGGAATCGCTACGTTGGCACAGTCAGTATGGTGGATACCAATGGAGTGTTTGTATCTCTTGATGGTGGCATCGACTGTCTTTGCTCTTATCCCAAACGCGGAAGACCTCCGAGAGGTGCACGCGTGACAGTACAAATCCTTGGAATCAACAAGGAGACAAATAGAATTTGGGGTGCGATTACACATACCGCACTCTCACGATAAAAGAAAGGAGAAAAACATATGAACAAGAACAGAAACTCTACTTCTAAGACCAATAAGAAGTTCACTAAGAAGAATGTGATTTCGGCAATCCTGCTCGTAGTCCTTCTTCTCGCGGCGGTTGGCGCTGCATTCGGTATTGCATCCGTGAAAACCGAGGCGGCTACCAACAGAGCCGGTGTGTATATGCTCTATGGAACGTATGACATCGGCGATGGTTCCACAAGTGGTTATATGGATCAGTTTGGCATTCAAATTGCAACCCAGTATTTTTATGACGACTCAGGAACCAACGGTACTACAAAGTACAACTACGCTACGTACAACTGGACGTATTTCAGCTTCTATATTCATGCTGAAGACATCAAGGAGCACGTATCCTTTAAGCTTACCCGTAACGGCTCAACTTACACGAGTAAGTCCCTTTCGGGCAGCGGAGGCGGATACCTTTACCAGGGCGCTCTTTCCGATGGCGATTACGTCCTTACCTATGTAGGCACCTATAAGCCCAACATCTTCGTAACGAAGACCTACACCTTTACGTACCACTTTACGGTAGACACGACCGCGCCGAGCGTTTCTCTCAAGGCAGGCGGTTCTACGATTGCCAGTGGTTCTTATACCAATAAGGCAATCACCTTCACGGCAAGCGATAGCTATTCTACGAACAGAGTATATTATCGCTCTCCCAGCTCTTCGTCTTACACTTGGACCACAGGCAGCAAATCTGTATCCGCAACGTCGGCCAACAACGGATGGTGGTACTTCTACGGCTCCGATACCTATCAGAGCACCAGCACTTACTCAGTTTATCTCGATACGGTTGCCCCTGTAGGTACGATTAGCAATTCTAGTGGCACAACCCTTGCAAGCGGTTCCTACACGAATAAGCCCGTTAAGTACACGGCAACCGATACCGGTGGCGTCAGCTACTTGCAGGTGCAAATGCCCGGCTCGTCCTCTTGGACATCCTACTCCTCCGGTACCGCACTTTCCTCTGCAACCGGATGGTACTATTTCAGAGCAGTGGATAAGGCTGGCAATACCTCTTCCACATCCAGCGTTTACTATGATCCCACGATCCCGACCGGTACGCTTTACGGCGGCACTACGGTTAAGAGCAGCGGCGGATATACCAACGCTTCCTACGTCAAGTACGTTCCTTCCGATTCCCACAGTGGTATCGCAAATATCTACGTGAGAAAGCCCGGTAGCTCCTCTTATGTTGCTTACACCAGCGGCTCTCAGCTCACCGCAGAAGGAACCTACTATTTCTATTCCATTGACCGCGCAGGAAACTCCAGCGCAACGGTTTCCATCACTTTGGACCGCACACTTCCTACGGGAACTCTCTACGGCGGAACTTCGACCAAGAGCAGCGGGTCCTATACGAACGCAGCATACGTTAAGTACACTGCATCAGACTCGCTTTCCGGTATCAACGCGATCTACGTGAAGATGCCCGGTGCCTCCGGATACACGACTTATTCGAGTGGTACTCAGCTTGCGACCGAAGGAACTTACTCGTTCTACAGTGTCGATAAAGCAGGAAATCAGTCTTCCGTTGTTTCTATCACTCTCGATAATACCAAACCCACCGGCACTCTTTATGCAGGCGCTTCGACAACCACATCCGGAAGCAGAACGAATGCAAGCTACATTAAGTTTGTACCCAGTGATGCAATCGGTCTGGGAACGACCTACGTTATGAAGCCCGGTACTTCGAGCTATGCAGCCTACACGTCGGGTACTCAGTTAACCGCTGAGGGAACCTACTCGTTCTACACGGTTGACAAGGCAGGAAACCAGTCTTCGACCTACACTATCACCATCGACAGACAGACTCCTGCTGCGCAGCTTTACGTTGATGGCACGGCAGTCGGCAGTGGCACCTACACCAACGGCGATTACATCAAGTTTGTGTGCAGCGAAACCTGCTTCGTTAAGATCCCCGGCAGCACGAGCTTTACTGCTTACACCTCCGGCGCAGAGCTTAACAAACCCGGCAAATATGTCTTCTACGGACAGGATGCCGCAGGCAACAAAACCAGTGAGTATACCCTCGTTATCGACCGCACCATTAAGCAGGTTAACGTATCTAACGTAACCGGTGGCACTACCAATGGTGACGTGAAGATTTCTTGGACTAATGGTGATGCCAACACCTATGCTCCCATCAAGACCGTAACCGTTAACGGCAAGGCAGTATCCAACGGCGCTACCGTCTACACCATCGACACCGGTTCCTACGTTGTAAAGGTAGTCGATGCTGCAGGTAACGAGTGGCAGACCAGCTTTAAGTCCACCAAGAAGAACGTCCTGACCGACACGCTCGTGAAGGAGTACTTCGAGATCCATGACATCAACGGTGATGTCTTCGCATTTACCACTTACGATGCAGCATTTGAGTTTGCAAAGGCACGTGAGAATTCCAAGGTAAAAACCGCTGAGTGGACCAACTCCACTTGGGATACGGGTATTCCGATGGACACTGTTGATGCAGCCAATGCAGCAAATGGCACTTACTACATCTACTACAAGTCCGGTAATGCAGAAGAGCTTGTTGCTTACTTCACTCTTGACAGACTCAATCAAGTAATCGAAGAGTACGCAAAGGTCGGCATCAAGGATTACTTCTATTGGGAAAAGGCTCCCGCTACGGCAGGTCCTGATGAGAATCTCTACAGCTACTCCGCAGGCAAGAACATTCTTGCAAAGTCGGTAGAGCTTGGTGAGAATATCGGCGTAACCGTTGACGGCGAAGCATTCGTTGGCAGCGTATACGAGACCGAGGGCAAGCACGTGCTTGTGGTATCCGATTCCTACGGTAATTCCTGTGAGTACAACCTCACCATTATCCGCACGATGCCTGATCTCTTCTATGCGATCGGTGAAGGCACCGCTGTGAAGGCAGAGTTCGATAGAACTTACTACTTCAAAGACGAAATCACCATTTCGATTACCGATGCTCTCGATGAGATGGCTATGTTCAACGTCTATGACGAGGACGGCAATCTGATTGGCAGCTTCAGCCTTGGCGAAACCTGCAAGCTCTCCGAGAGTGGCACCTACACAGCTCAGTCTGTGAACCACATGGGCACCTCCGAGGAGTTTAAGATCGTCATTTCCCGCAATGCACCCTCCGTTGACCTTAAGGCAGACGAGGAAGCAAAGCAGCTCGTTATCACCGTAACCGGAAGCGCGGATGATGAGTCCCATCTCCAGACGCTTGAGATCCAGAAGTCCACTGACGGCGGTCAGACCTGGAACGTTCTCGATACCGACGACTACGGTACCGCAATCGAGCTTGGAACTCTTGTTTACAAGTTCAGAACGACTGGTATGTACAAGATCGTTGTTACCGATGAGTTCAGAACCGGTATGGATGCAATCACCGGCCAGATCACCTACACTCAGCCTGCACCCACAGGCGACCTTGAGGGTGTTGTCAACAATGGCCACACCAATAAGGAAGTCACCTTCTCTTGGGAAGATGAAGCAAAAGTAACCGTTACCAAGGATGGCGAGGTTATCGAGTACAACTCCGGCGACAAGCTTACCGCAGACGGTGAGTACACCATCGTATTCGAGAACTTTGACGGTGCGAAGTCTACCTATGAGTTCGTAATCGACACTCAGCCCGTAGCAATTGCTGCGGAAGGACACAAGGCTAACCTTCCCGTAAACAATCCTGTAACCGTTAATATTGCGGAAGAGGATGCAACTGCTGTGCTTATTAAGGACGGTAAGGAAGTTGGAGCATACGTTTCCGGCACTCCTGTAACCGACGAGGGCAACTACGTTGTTCGCGTAACCGACGCAGCACAGAACGTAAGCGAGATTGCATTTGAGATTGACAAGTCTGTTGACTTTGCGATCAACATCAATGACGGCGGTCTTGCAAACACTGTAACCATTATGGCAAACGAGGGCGTTGAGATCATCCTGACCAAGGATGGCACCGCAATCGAGTATGAGGAAGGCTCTGAGATTACCGAGCCCGGCGAATACTCGCTTACGATCAAGGATGCGCTTGATAACGTATCCGAGATGAGCTTTATCATCGTAACCCCCGTTTCCACCGGTTTCAGCCACAACTTCGACGAAACCGTAGGCTTCGAGAAGGTTATCATCAACGGTGAGGAGACTCGTCTGAACTACGGTGCTCTCGAGCTTACCAAGGATGGAACCTACGAGGTAGGTGTTGTTGTAAACGGCAAGACCTACACCTTCACCACTAAGGTTGACACGACCGTGGACCACAGAATCAACGTGCACGATAATGGCTTCGCGAACAGCGCAACCCTCAATGCAAATGAGTCTGTCACTCTCACCGCAACCAAGAATGGCGAAGCTTTCGAGTACAAGCTTGGAACCGAGCTCACTGAGCCCGCTGCATATACCTTTAAGATGGTAGATGCGCTTGGCAACACCAAGGAGATCAGCTTCACTATTGTGGATGCACTCTACGGCAAATTCGAGCAGGAAATCGATGAGATGCCCGGCTTTGAGAAGGTTCTCATCAATGGCGAGGAAGTTACCCTTGAAAAAGGCACGCTTACCCTTACCGCAACCGGAACCTACGAGGTCAGCATCATCGCAAACGGTAACGAGCAGAAGTTCACTGTAAACGTAGATGCAACCGCACCCACTCTCACCATCACCGGCGTTGAGAACGGCGGCATTACCAAGGACGCGGTTATTCTTTCTGATCCTTCCGAGGAGGCAACCGTGGTTCTTACTCGTGACGACGAGGCAGTAGAGTACACCCTTGGCGACGAGATTACCGAACCCGGCGTTTACAAAGCAACCGTTACCGATTCCATGGGCAACGTAACTGAGTACACCTTCGAGATCGAAAAGGGTGTAAACGGTGCTGTTATCGCGCTTATCGTCATTGCGGTAATCGCGGTGATCGGCGGCGTGGTGATCTTCATTCTCAAGAAGAAAAAGGTCTTCTGAGAGTGAAACCGGTTTGGGGGAATATTAAAAATTCCCCCAGACTGATTCTGATGACTAAAAACTTTCCGAAACGGAAATAATTTAGAAAATTCAGAAAAATATTTCCCAAAAGTATTGACAAATGGATTTTGCCGTGCTATAATGATGCCGTAGCAAGGATAAGCGCCGAGGCTCACGGTACATTGATGATCACAGTGTCAGACCTGCGAGAGGCAGGGAACCGTTGACGGTGAAGCTGAGCGCGGCAAGATCCATATAGGCGTACTTGCTATACCAGAAAACAATAAGCCGGAAGGCTGCTGAATATTACAGAGTCGAAATTGGGTGAGACCTAACATCCCAGATCTGTAGTGTTCTTATGCAGTCTTCCGGCTTTTTTTAGCAAAATGAAAGGAGAAGAGTATTTTGAGCAAGAAAAAGAAAAAAGGAAAGGGAATTAATTACACTTCAATGAAGTGTCCGTACTGTGGTGCGACCGTCACCTATAAAAGTGCGGATGAGATATATAAAAATAACAGCAAAGGGATGATGCTCTACGTTTGTTCGCGCTACCCGGCTTGCGATGCATACGTTAGAACTCATCTTGGAACGAGAGTACCCGTAGGTACGATGGCTAACGGTCAATTGCGCAGACTTCGTTTTGAGGCACACTTAGAATTCAACAAGCTTTATGAATCGGGAATGATGAGTAAGGATGAGGCTTACAGGTGGCTTGCGCTCATTACCTACTCGCCTCAAACATATGCCCACATTGGTAACATGGGCGAATATTACTGTAAGGTAGTTATCGATGAGAGCAGGAAGCTCTATCAGACGCTATCGGAGAGGAGAGGATCTGCATGAAGAAGAGATTAATTTGGCTTTTGCCGGTGTTAGTTGGATTTGTGGTTTTTTTCCTGTTTCAAACGGTGTTCTTACTTGGATATGTTCCAAGCGAATCGATGGAACCAACTCTGAGAGAGGGCAGTATGATTCTCGGAACGCGTATTTACCGTGAGCTGAACAACGGAGATATTGTCGTTTTTGAACATAATGAAGAACTGTTTGTTAAGCGAATTGCTGCCGGTCC
>JAZNCE010000025.1:0-16191 GCA_045587385.1 Eubacteriales bacterium | reverse complement strand
GATAATGGACATATCGAAGACATCAACCCCTTAGCTCCCAGAATTTTTATTACCCGTAATAGTGGACAGACATGGCAGAATGCAAATACGGTCATTGTCCCTGCAGGACTTGAAAGCTACAGGGCCGATGTGGAATACCTTCAACACGTAAATGGAGGGTATCGAATGCTGGTTCGCTATTGCCACAATGCTGTCGGAGAAGATTTTACATCTCAGGATGTTTATTATTTTTCAACTGATTTGATTAATTGGGAAATAGAAGAATAAACTTGCTTGCAATAAGTTGGCAAAATCTAAGCAGCAGGATTCTGAACCTTTCGATGACTCGCCGCTTTGCGGCTTCGTCATCTTGTCGAGCGTGCGTTTCGCTCTTCTTAAATCATTCGCACGACGGCAAGCTCGAAGCACCTTCTCTTCTCCGTCAACTCAACCAAAAGCAAAAGAGAGGAACTTGCGTTCCCCTCTTTTGCTTTTGGTCGGAGTGACAGGATTCGAACCTGCGTTGCCCTCGCGGAAAACATAGTCGATCGGGCGATCTCGATACGCTCGATCACCCGCTCTCCTTGTTTTCTCGCTTTTTTGCGGATCAAACGATACTCAATCGTTTGATCTCGCAAAACCCATGAACCCGAACGATGCTTCGGATCCTCAGAGATCGCATGTTCGGATCGTGGTGCTACGGGCGTAAAAATAGCAGGGAGTCCGTTGGACTCCCTGCTATTTTTATGGTCGCAATAAGTCAACCCCAGTTGAACGGTTACGGTCAACTTGAAAACAAAGCCAAAAGTGATGGCGGGAAAACGGTATTTCCCCTTGCTTTACAAGGGGTTTCCAATCTCGTATCAGTGAGAACGATCTTGGCTTTTCCTAAAATAGTATAGCACATTTTTCACAAAAAGTCAATGCAAATGACGGCTCAAAAGTACATTTCCAAGACAAAAGCATACCCCAAGGCATTATAATTCAAGCCGAAATCTTTAGGGTCAATATTGCAATCTTCCCTATATATGCAGAAAGCCTGATGATCCAAGTCATCAGGCCTTTTCTTATCTATGCAGTTGTAATACACCTCTACTTTGTCGTCGTATAAGATGATCTCCTTAACGAGCAGTTTGATCATCAGCCGAGGATCTTTTTTGAGGGCTTTCATGATAAAGCGTTTGATGTCTGCCGGCGTGATCTGTACCTTGTCCTTGGATTTTTCGACGAGGATCTTCCCCTCTGCCACCTCCAAGGCAGCTTCCAATTCTTCTATGCGTTGCTTGGTGGAGCTGGTGATAATGCCTTGTTCCACGGCGTTGAGCATATTGTCCAGCGCCTTGCGGATCTTGTCTCGCTCGGCTTCCAGGATGTTCACAACGGATGTGTCGGCAAGGCTTCTTTCATGGGCTGCAAATACACGTTCCGTGATCGTGTCAATGGTTGCCGGATCATTGAGAACCTTGATGGTAACGTCCACGATGAGTTGTTCCAGTATCTCTTTACGGATCATGGACTTGCGGCATTTGGAGGAATCCTTTTTTCGGGTGCTGCACTTATAGTACCGAACAACAGCACCGGTGCTTGACGTGCCCGATTCAGACGCGATAGACTTGCCGCAATATCCGCACTTCAATTTGTTACGGAGCAAATACACAACATCCTCCGGATGTTTACCATGGCGGTTCCCGGCAGTGATCACCTGCACCGTATCAAACAAATGCTGCGGAACAATTCGAGGAAACATATCCGTGTAGGCGCCTTCGGTTTTATGGTTGTATATACCGACGTACCGCTCATTCTGTAAAATCCCGTATATGATGGATTTCGTAAAGGGCTTTCCCTTACGGTGCATGATACCCTCGTCGGTTAGGATCTTGATGATTTTCTTCCCGATTACGCCAGCTGCGTACATTTCAAAGATACGAATGACGATCTTGGCTTCGTCCTCACAGATCACGAACTTTTTGTTCTCCACCTTGTAGCCGTATGGAATGCCGCCACCAGAGTAGTTACCCTTGATGCGTGTCTCGCGTTGTCCACGGCTGACTTTTTGTGCAAGCTCTACCGAGTAGTATTCAGCCATACCTTCCAGCAAGGACTCCAGAATGATACCTTCCGGTCCTTCGGGGATATGCTCCTTGGCGGACACCAAGGTTATGCCATTGTCTCGCAACGTCTTTTTGTGGATCGCCATTTCATACTTGTTTCGCGAAAAGCGGTCAAGCTTGTAGACCAGCACGACATCCCACGCTTTCTTCTGCGCGTCCTTCAACATACGCTGGAAGTCGTTACGGTTGTCGTTGGTGCCGGTCATGGCGCGGTCAATGTAGGTGTCCACGACCATCAGATCGTGATGCTCGGCGTAGGCCATGCACTCTCTGAGCTGACCTTCAATGGACTGTTCGGTTTGCCGCTCACTGGAGTAGCGGGCATAGATGACTGCTGTTTTCATGGGTGCAAACTCCTTTCTTGTGATTTCATCCATAAGGATACACTTTTGTTCCTCAAATGTAAACTTACGGATGTGGAGAGTTTTTTGCCTTTACCGGACACTTTTGAGACACACTTGCATCGGCTTTGCCTCAATTTGTTTCTCGCTCTTATCTGCATACACTTTATCCAATCTACAAATTTGTATTAGATGTTGTAATTGAGCTCAATTTCACGGGTCTCATAATTGCCCTTACCGGCATCGAGCTGAACCTCACGGATCTCATAATGCTAGCCCTTAAATTCACCGGGCTTTCCGATATTGGCTGACAATGCTTGATACAATCATCGAATCCACGAATGTAAGGCTTGCCGCCTTTGCTCATGCAAGCGATGACGAGATCGGTATCCGTGATATAGCCAAGACCTGAGATCTTGGCTATATCATCTTTTCGATACCTTGTTACGGAATACACTACTTTTTTCATTTTGGATCACCTCCTAATTTTTAATTTGCCCTTTCGGCAGGGACAGAGGAGCATAGGTCGGAAGGGAATTAAGGTTATTCCGAGTGAAGTATGCAGATGTCAACGCGAGGTATGGTTTCTTTCCAGTACACGAAAAAAATATTGCGTTTGGATAAAGAAAAAAACAGGTATTGCTACCTGGCTTTCTTTGTATTCATTTCAGTTTTCGGTGATATTTTTTCACGTTTACATCTGCGAGACCTGTGCTACACTGGACATGGCGAAACGGCAATAAACTAGTTCAAAAATGTAATTAAATTTTTCAGAATATGCAATAATTTTTGATTCATCAGATTGTTATAATTAGCACAGAGGTAATTGCGCACCTTTAAATCCGTATACATTTTATTTGTTTAGAACCACTCTATACATTAAACATTAAGTAATGAATGCAATAGTTCAATATATGACAATACACGACCAAATATTCTATTTGTAATCAAATTACTATCTTGACAATAGTATGATGGCGTGATATAATATGGAAAACATTACCATTTGGAGGAAGCATGCGTAAAGATCAATTCATCACAAAGCTGGACGGAACGATAAACAATGTGGCGGATTACATCACGGCAATCGACACCCTTGTCTCAAATAACAAAAGTGATAATCGTATTTTTGTGTTTAGAGGAGAACCCCAAAAGCACGAAACCTATTGCACGCCAAACATATTTCGCAAAGATGTTCTATCTTCAAACACATTCTATGAAAAAAGCCTCTTCAATGCTATGCGGCAAAACAAATTGACAAATAGTAATAGTTATCTGGAAAATGCTATTGATGCTCAACATGGCGAGTTCCCTAGCAGATTATTAGATGTATCATATAATTGCTTGAATGCATTATACTTTGCCGTCACACCTTATTACCATCATGAAGAGGATCATTTAGATAACAAAGATGGAATGGTTTATGTTTTTTATATTGATGATATCTTTAGTCCTAGTGCGGAAAACACAAACAATAATTATAATGCAATTATAAATAAGAGCGAAGACTGGTTTAATAATCAAGCAATTTTTGAAAAAAATCACAAATTCATTGATCACTCAAAAATAAACAATCGTATTATTGTTCAACAAGGAGCTTTCATTCTCTTCCAAGGAAATGATGCAGAGTCTATACCAACATATATGATGAGTGGAATAATTATACCCAAAGAATCTAAACCCAAAATTAGACATGAACTATCATTGCTGTTTGGCATTAATACCGGAACTGTTTATCCCGAAATTGTTAATCTTGCAGCTGATATTACCAACAAGAGTAAAATGCTTGTTACTGAGAAATTCTGCTGGGAAAATGAGTTGAAATATGTGTTGAAAAATTTTGAAAAAGAACTTAATTATTATACTGATTATTTGTTCCTTTCTTTCGATAGAAAATCTCAAGATTCTGAATATTTAGAAAGTGTACAAATGGTCGAAATGATTATTAACAGCTATCGAATCGGCTTAATAAAATTCGACAACGATTTTAAAAATTCAAGTTTGTGTAAACAAGATCCGAAACTATCATATAAAGTCCAACCTTTTTTGGATGCATATAATGCAATTTTAGATGATTTCAAAAAAAATCTATTTAACTTATGCAATACAAAAATTTCTGACGAATTATTCATTAAGGAGCAAAGAAATGAACTATCTTGAGAAACAACAAAAGTATATTGGCTTCATCGCCAAAGCATTAGAAAACAGAAATATTGATACAGAAGATAATGAATGGAAAGAAAGCACTCTATTCAAGAATCTTATTTATAGTACCAATACTTTCAGTATATTGTCATCTGTCGCACTGAATATGGGAATTTCCGAATTATTATTAATCGTCCGAGTAAAAAATCTCGATAGTAGCAAAAGCGAATGGCCTGAGCTATTTGCCGAAGAAGTTAAGAAAATGAATATTGAGAATCTCGATAACTATGGCACTATAAATATTATTTGGATTATTAATGACATACAATGCAAGTTAGGTTTACAGCACAATTATTTTTCTGTAACGAACAAATTGAAATCTCTAAAGATTTTCAAAAAAGGAGCGAAATTTTTATCCTCATTTTACATTGATAAAGATCCTTACACTAGAGAAATAAGTATAAAACATACTCATAGGCCTGAAATGCTCCTGTTACCGCCAATAATTCAGAATAGCAATATACAAACAAATGATGAGGAGGAAAAGGAATCATTACTTTTAAAATACCCTGATAACTTAAAAGGTTATGTGTTAACAGTCAATCTAATTGATATAGTAACAATATACAATCAAATTGGCGATGTTTTGTTTAAAGATAACGTAAGATTTGGCATCAGTGAACAATTAGGCGTGGATAGAGCAATTAAGGATACACTTAAAATTGATCCCGAATATTTTTGGTTCCGGAACAACGGTATCACCATGTTGGTTGAAAAGCCCGATATTATTTTAGATAAAACTAATGAAATTGTTTTGAAAAAGCAAGAAGACCTAAGAATAAAATTTTCGGTTATTAACGGTGCCCAGACTATTACAGCTGCAGCAGAGTATTTCTATAGTACAGAGGCGCGAATTAATGAGTTAGCTAAAAAGAAAGCACCAGAATATGAAAAAGAAATGAAGTTGTTTGAAAAATCAAAGAACGCCAAAGTTATTCTCAGAATCATTCAAATAACTGCAGATAAAATCCCGGGAGAGGCCAAAAAAATCAGCATTGCTCTTAATAGGCAAAAGCCCATTAAAACCGAAGACATCGCCTTCACTAATTCTTTTGTGGAAAAGTTAAACAATTATCTTGAATATAACAATATTGGGTTTACTATTGCCAAACGCAACGAAACATCTTACACGCAAAACGAATATAGCCTCATTGAGTTTGCGAGAGCACGAAAGGCTATCGCAGGATTACCTGGAGATGCAAGAAACAAAGACGCATTGACCCTATTAAGACTCGGAGAGATCACCGAAGAGCAACCTGTTCAAATGTTTTCTGATGCTGGTATTTTTGTCAAAGAGTGGTATGCTGCTCCGGAAAGAACTGATGAAGAACATGAGGTATTTAATAAATACTATAAACCAGTATTGTTCGCATTGAAACTAGCAAAATTGTATGAAATGAATAGTGCCGCAATTCTAGATGACAGATCGAGCGCTACAAATATTATCATTAAGTATGGTAAATGGTATTTTGTCGCTTTTGTTATTTATATGATGAATGGTAATGACACTGATTACTCTTCATTTTCTTATAAGAATTTCAAAACAGATGAAATAAAGAGTTTAATGCTACAATTTGCGCAATACTGTTCTAAACTGTTCCAAGATAATATCGACTCGAATACATTTAAGCGTAACACAGAGTATGATAATCTTAAACAATCGAACTACAAAAGATCTGATTTGTACAAAAGGTTATATTTCGTTCAATATAACGAGGTCGCAACTAGCGCATCCGACGCTATGATCCCCTCCCCTCGACGCATTGTTAAAGTATCCAGTACAGAAATTTTCAAGAACAAAAAAGATGTTGTCAATGCTTCACAAGCGTTTGTTTTCTCAGTTGTTGAATGCATAAAATATGCTAAGCGAAAAGGAAAAAATCTTAACGAATATATTAAGAATAGCACTTGTATTAGTCTTGAGAGAAAAGACCGCAGTTATTTCCGCAACTGTGAAGAGGTATTGATAGAAGGAACAACTTACTATATTGGAAAGAATCATGATTTCCAAACGAAATGTGCACTTATCGATAATCTGTGTCATGATATAGGTCTACCCGCAAAATCAATTGTCTGGAAAGATCATGCTGTAACTGTGTACAGCAACAAATAATTTTTTTGCTGTCAAAGTCGAATTTTGTTCTTTCTTGTATTTTTCTTGCGAATATTTTCCTTTTTTCATCATATGATCACCTAGAATAATTATGACAAATCATTGCTGATGATGCCCAAGCGGCCCAAAGAAACAATACCCATCTTTAATAAACAAAGAACAGTCGATAAATCGCACTGTTCTTTGTTTGTTTATATAGCTGTTGTATATGGAATTTTCATGCTATTGAGGAGCGCTTATGTGGAAAAAACCTTGCATTTACATTAATCCATATCCTGATATAATTATTGAGCAAATACATCAACAAGAAAAAAGCTTAGAACAGCAAAGTTTAACCATGCAATAATACTTGTTATAATTGATTGTTAAGAATAGTAAATGGTGTTCAAAAAAAGCAATTATCTCACCGCAAACCAACAAAACTATGATCTCAGCAGACAAACGAAATCTGTCATTTTTCTTTTGTCTGTGTTGGAGGTGCAGAATCGATGCTATGAATATTATATACGAAATGACTGAAGAATCTTATTCTTCGGAAGGAAACACCCGCGTATCTTATAGAATTGCTGCTTATGCGGACAGCAAGGATGGCAGTACTGCCACAATGATTGATGTTATACACGATATTACATCAGACAAACAAGCCATGTATAAACTCGTTGAGCTTTGCAACCGCTTGAAACTTTCCACGGTTCATCTGCGAGAAGTCATTGATGATTTTCTTGCAAACTAAGAGCTGATCAAAAAGCAAGTTAAAACGCTTACCAAACTATTATGAAAGGATACCAACACAGATACTCTTGCTTTCCTCCGAGGCATTAACCTCGGAGGTTTTAATTTTGCTCAAAATATTTCTAAAACAAATAATTTTGTTCGCATGAAATTGTTATGGTTAATACCATAAAAAAGGAGGTTATTTTTATGAAAAAAACAATTTTAACACTGATCGCATTTATCACTCTGTTGACATCCGTTTCCTTAATTCCCGCAAACGCTGCCATCGCTGATCCCGGTGAAACCGTGATGCCGCTGTGGGATAACACATCCACTCTCACGATAGCAATGATATTCGAAGATAACGGGTATGGATATGCGGAAGGAACTGTTGTAGGAAAAATTGGAGTTACAAAAATCGTTGCTGATGTAACTGTATACAAACAGGTTAATAGTGCTTGGGTCCAAGTAACATCGAATCAAACGATAATTAATGGAAAAGGGGGCGTCTTTAGTTGCCCATTTCCAGCAGAGAACGGAGCATATTATAAAGCAGATTATGTGATAACAGTCACCAGAAACAGCGTCGATGAAATCATTACCAAAACCAAATATGCTACCTGCGAGTAACTATACAGCTAACAATCAAAAAACTCCTCTTAAAAAATACTGTTTTATTCCAGCGTTGTTCCTTCAGCTATTTTAATCAATTCTGAAATTGATAAAAAGGATCCTTGGATGTTATAAGTATACATATTATCTTTCCACAGCAAACTATAGTACACTGTACCATCGATATTTTCTTCGGTTAAAATGCCAACATTGCCATTCACTTGTACATAAACAGGTGTTGTTTGTTCTCCATCCATAAATGAGTTCGATACATCATGTATGTGCTGAGTAAAGGAAAAAGCCCATTCATCGCTAATATAAAAGTCTACATAATATTGTGATACTGCAACAAACTCATCACCTTTATAGCAATCGCTTGGCAAATACGAAAGAGTGCCAATTTGTTCAATAGAAGTTGGCGTTGCATTTTCGGAGGATACATTATTGTTATCTATCTCATTTGACAGTTTCTGCTCAAAAGACACCTCAAAATGATCCCCATACCATTCAGTAACCACACCCCAAACGTAATCACGAATCTCGGGCAAGCATGCGCACGCGGTTAAGGCAAGTAATGCAGCAGCTAACACAAGCGTTACGATCGCCTTGACTGCCGTGCGTCTGCTGCCCGGCAAGTTTCTCATAACCTTTTTGTACAAGCGAGAGGTATCCGGCACGTCAGAGGTATCAACAGAAGAGAGGTTGTCCGCATCATGATGCACACATTGTACAACCGCTGCCGAGATCAGCATATCAAAATTGTCCTTTTGCATCTCGTTCATGCTCTTCCCTCCTTCATTAAGTTCATAAGCTTTTTCTTTGCTCTAAAGACTCGCGCATTGATCACGTTCACATCCACGCCCATAATGTCGGCTATTTCGATGTTTTTCTTATGATAATAGTATTTCAAAATGATGACATCACGATGCATATCATCCAAGCGATCAATCGCTTGTCGAAGCTCTTCAATGGTCTCTTGATTGATAATCAATTCAAGAACATCATCCTCTGGATCGTCACTCTCAAGATTCATTTCCGCGACATCCTGCTTTGAGTAGAATAATTTGTTTTGCCTTTTCTTTCGCTTATACATATTGAGCGCTACGTTGCGCGTATAAACCGCAAGGAGTGTTTTTGCAGACTGGCTGTCGACAGGAAGAAAATCCTCGATATTCCGAGAGACCTTTAAAAAAGTATCCTGCACAGCATCCTCGGCATCATGCCAATTATGCAGAATGTCATTGGCCTTAACCAACAGTATTTTATGGTATAAGTTGAATAACCGTTCAACCGCATCCCGCAGCTGATCGTCTTCAATTGTTTCAAGTACTGTAAGTATCATTGCACTCCCCCGTTCACTTCTTGGAAGAGTTGATATATTTGATTTCCAAGGCTACCAATTCTTCAATATGTCGTTGATCCTCTTTACTCAAGTCGGAAATACTTGTATTGAGTTTTGATTCAACGACGTGAAATTCTGCAGTCAAGTAATCACATAGCAATTCGTCTGCAGTAACATTCAAAGCATTTGCAATACGAATAAACGTGTCCAAGCTTGGGATTTTGTCGCCATTTTCTAATTGGCTGATATAGTTTGGTAAAACACCCACTTCGTTTGCAAGCTTAATTACAGATGCTCCACGCTTTATTCTGTATTCTTTTATGCGAGGACCAAGAAATTCACCGGAAAACCTTGCCTCTTCATATCCACTTCTGCGTCTTGACATAAAACCTCCAATAGTAATAATAATCACATATAGTATATCGGACTTTTTATCTCGCGTATACGAACTATCAGTCTTATTATCACTGTTAGTAATTTCTTGTCAAATTATGTATATAAAACGCATGCATATGATCATTGTAATCAAAGCACCGGTATATGAAAACGTATAAGCCGTGTAGTCAATTACATGTGGTTTGGTATTCGCCAAAGCATTTAATGCAGGAGTGCACGTCATCGCTCCGCTCAACAGGCACAGTTTCGATGGAATCTTTAGCAAGGTACTCACTATAACACCGTAGAAAAGAGGAATCACTGTAAACAGAATCCCATAAAGTATATTTTCGAGCTGAAATGTTTGCAAAAATGTACTTCCAGCAATGATTCCATTGGCAGCATAAAAGAAGCAAAAGCCAAGATCGCGTATAACTCTGAACCCTCCGTCGATATTTTTCGGTAATTGCTTATTTCCGCAAAAAATGCCGAATGCTATGCCAACAATAAAAATCCCGATTGAAGGTCCAAGTATAACGCCATCGAGAGGCATCCGGATCTCTCCCATCACATAGCCCCAAACAGCAATGGCACATAACATCATAACAGCAGTTAACATATCCGTCCGTTTGATTTCATCTGTCTGACAGTACTTTGAAAACTCTTGATCAATATTTGATCTACGGTTTAACCATTGTACAAACAATACCGTAATCATCACTCCCAGAAAATAGGATGAACTATATCCGGCACTTGCTAATTGTCCTCCATCATTAGACATGGCTGTTAGTACAACAACACCCGGTGTGCTCGTCATAGCACCACAGAATATACCGCCCAGCAATTCCATAGACACATGATGATCCAACGAGCCAACTAACATTAATACCGAAAAGTTTGTTGACACAATTACCACTCCGCATAAAAAATACAAGCATGCATGAGATATGCCATATCTTCGAATACCAACTCCGCAATTCCATCCAATTACAGACATAAACATCGTCGAACCCAATGTTGAAATCATTTTCATTTTTTCATAGTCAACAAAACTTGAGCTGTCTCCCATAGTGTTGGAAAGCAATGAGCATATGATAGACAAAATGATCCCCGCAATCATAATGGCAGGTAATCCAAGGCTTAGCCCTTTGAATCGCACTCTTCCCAAACAAGCTCCTGCGCCTATGGTTATAAATGCTAACACGGTTGGCGTTGTCAAGGTAAGTAAAAAATCTTTCAATGGTCAGAATGCTCCTTGCTATGGTTTTGTATGTTCTATTATCATTTTACGAAACGAAGCAATCTCTTCTGAGGACAGTTCTTCGTTTGTGTGCTCTGTCAAATGGGCTAACACCTTGTTGAGTACGGTGAGTTCATCCGGGGAAAAGTATATGTAATCCATATAATATCCCTCAACAACATAAACGCCGCCGCCATACCTCCCGGGTTGTGTGTAAATTGGTTCGCTAAGACTTAGTGTCTCAACATCTCGACGGATTGTGCGCTCAGACACTTCAAACGTAGCCGCCAATTCAGCAATCGTAGCATATCGGCATCTGCACAGATGCTTAAGAATGGACCGTCTGCGTTCATCTGCGCCCAAGCGAATCCCCCCTTTCCGAGATTATTTTACCGCATATACAGGACACACCTTGACCTATTTGAAAACCCGGAAAATCAAGCCATCTGAAATTATCTCCTTATTAAAGCCAATGTATGTAAAGCGGTTGAGTGAGCATCCTATCAACTGCTTGGCATTATCATTCGGTTACAATCAAAAATAGCATAATATTTTGTAACAACCGAATAGCGACAAAATTAGTCATTAAGGATGAAAACACCTATAATTACGTGGTTTTTCGTGCCAAAATCGTACTGTATAGGTAATCAAAATATCTTTCTGATTTGGTTTTTGTGCGACCTTTCACAAAAGGCAAAAGTTCTTCACCTATCCCACACTCCAGTATCTTTACAAAATTGTTTGCACTTGTTTCATCAATGTCTTGATACTCAATTTCCAACTCATAATCCGTGTGCCCCAAATACAAATTTTCATCCAAACATAGTAAGAGTCCACCTTGATTCGGTTTGACTGAAATACGATTCGTTATCAGTTTCCCTCGAAGTTTTAAATAGCGTTCTTCATAATATAATGCCACCGGCACACGATCAACATCAAAGCTCATTTCCTCACTGCAATTCTCCCCTTGAACCGAATGTGTTTTGATTGTACCTTTTAACGTTCCGTTTTTTCGTCGAACTCGTATGGTCACACCTTTTTGATTGTAACAACCATCTTCCGTGTCGTAATAGTAGTTAACCTGTTTGTCCCTCACGCACTGACCTTGATATTGCTTATCAATAAAAGCACAAATCTTGGCATATTGATCTGCGTTAAGGAGAATTTTCAGTTCTCTTTCAAGCATGGCAATCACTCCTTGGATCTGATCAATTTCCCGGACGCCGTATATCGCAAATCATCCTGCAAAATGATTTGTGACGGCTGCTCATACGATGGCAGCTTGTTGATACACATTTGCCGAATCTCTTTTTCGTCAGCAAACGTACCCGAAATCACAAGAACAATAGTTTCTCCAAACATGGGATCCGGTTTACCATATACATATAGATCCTTCACTCGTTCATCCGAACGCAGAGCTTGCTCGATTTCTGCAGGGTAAATGTTCATACCGGCACGAATGATCATTGAGTCCTTTCGTCCATGAATTTTAATGTGTCCTCTACCGTCTACCGAGGCCATGTCACCGGTGTGCAACCAGCCATCAATCAAAGCATTTTGGGTAGTTTGGTCATCAAGATAATAACCAGTCATAACATTATCACCGCGAATAATCAATTCTCCAATCTCACCGGGACCAACCACACGACCTCGCGCATCAATAACTCTGCAAGTGACACAGCGTAACGGATATCCCACAGTATCAAAAAAAGAATCAAACTCATCCGGAGGCAAGCTTGCCACACGAGGCGATGCTTCCGTTAAACCATACACGTGATATATATCCGCAGTTGGAAACGTTCTTCGCAGCAATTCTGCTATAGTTTTTGGCAAAACCTCTCCGCTGACCATCAGCACTCGCAAATGAATCGGCATCTTCATAACGTGAGCCAAAGTACAAATCGATTTCCACAATGTTGGAGTATTCCCCCACACAGTCACTTGGGCTTCATCCAAACATCGAAGCATAATCGCCGGGTTGAAAGATCCGGAATAGAATACAATATCGCATCCCACTAACAACGAAACAAGAAATTCTCCTGTCAGAACAGCGCAATGATACAACGGCCGAGTAATAAAAATTCGGTCATCACTTCGGATGTGAAAATACGCACGGATATCTGCAAGGTTACAGCGAATGTTATCTTCTGAGAGCATCACCCCCTTGGGGTGTCCGGTGGTTCCGGAAGTGCACATAATCAGAGCAGGAGGATTATCCGGGATCTTGTAACCGCTACAACCGCTATGTTTTGCATACACTTCTTCGTCCGCATCGTTGAAAATGGACGGTGGTTGCACAAAATCCAGTATGCGTTTATTATGAATCTCTCCGTAACGGTGTGACAGCGGCACAGCTGTTTTTCCGGCCGCCAAACATGCAAGCAATGCAATGGCGGCATTCAACTCCGACTGACAATCAATTGCATAACACTCGGCATGCAGCGTATCCGCTAACCCTTCAACCTTTTCAATCAATTCCGCAAACGTGTATCTGCGCGTTCCCTCCGAAACCAAGGAATCGGGATACTCACACATTGCCGCCTTCAATTCATCCCATAATCTCATACGTTTTCCTCGCCATCGTCAATATATTTTGCTACGAGTTGCATGACATCCTCTACCGCAGATAATGCAAAAGGATCCAGATCCGAGGGCGAAAACTCAATGCCAAACAGATCCTCCAGCATAACCATCAGATTGACCAAAGCAAGACTATCCAGTCCCAGATCGGTCAGCAGAAAGTCTCCTTCATGGATATTGTCAACACCCGATAGCTGCGATAACACATCCATCAATTGTTTCTTTTGCAAGTCATTCATTGCCAGAACCTCCAATCGCGTTAACTTCTTGTACTATAGCGGCATACTCGGCTCTCATAGGCCACGTGCCATCAATCAAGCGGCATTTAGCCCAAGTCGCCATTTGTCTGTATTCGTCACGCAAAACCTCTTGGAATTGCGGATCAATGTAGCTATCTTTTTCTTTGGGTCGTCTACGAATACGTTCGATTGCACGTTCGACCGGAACATCAATAAAGAAAGCAACATCAGGCTCAATTAAGTACTCAGAAACAGCATACAACCAACCGTCAGCCCTATATCCACGAGCATGAAGATTTGCAAGACAGGAATAAATGTAGCGATCGCTGATCACATAATCAAACTGATCAAGCATCGGGCGAACCACTTGAGATACATGCTGTACGCGATCAGCTGCAGCCATTAAGGAAAGTGAAAGATATTCGAATCCTTCATGATCTGCGCGGTCCTGGAAGTTACGGAAAATTTCAGAGTTGCGCACCCAATCCGTGGGTTGCTTAGTCAGAAAAACGCTTTTTCCGCAGTTTCGCAGATAATCGACAAGCATGTCAATCATAGAAGATTTCCCTGCTCCGTCAAGTCCGCAAAATGTAATTAAGCGGCCTTTAGATCTGTTCGGTTTCATATCAAGTTGCTTCATCCTCATCACCTCCCTTTTCAAGCATAAGCCCTTTAATTCTGTTCGCAGTAAACAAACGTTTGGTCAAATCCGAACTCATATGCCTATACCGTTGCTTGGTTGCGGGATCATACACAAGATCTAGAACTTGTCCGATACCCGGCAAATGAAGTTCCAAATGTTCCAATACATTATCAAGGGGCATCGAAGTTATGCCAAACAATTCTCTGGCCCAATATAACGCATAATACACATCGTGCTCAAGATGCGCACTAATCGCGCCCATGAGCAGCTGTACGTACTCCTCTTCACCCCAATCGCTCAGGATAACATACAAATCCAAAAATTTATACAATGACAAATCACGGTCCATACGCACCCACGCCATGACCGAGGCTTCTTTATACAAATGTGCACACAAGTGCAACACGAAATCGTACTTGCTCAACGTATAGGCAAATGTGCTGTTCGTCTGATACAGCGAACGGCGGTTCAACAATTCCGAAACGGTGTTGTTTTGTTCATTGCTTTCATGCAAAGAAAAATTTAAATCCACCTCCGAGAATTGCATACCGGGCAGCATTACCTCCTTGATAAACGGGACGGTTTCCCCACGGGTCATGCGGGATTGGATCAACTCAATTCTGGTCGCAGGAACCAAGATTTGATTTCTGATATGCCCCTGCACATAGCCGTTAGCATACAACGTATGACTAATAGCATCTAAATCCTTGGCGTTCAGTAATACATCCACATCATTGGAAGTGCGACACCCCAATGGGTACATATAGCACAGCTTACTTCCTTTCAAAAGCGCATACGGTACTTGCGATTGGTTCAGAATCTCTGCAAGCTTGTCCACCGTCTCCATAAAGCTTTTGGTCTTCTCACACGCACTCTGATATGCACTTCTTAGAGAAGTCCTGAATTCACGGTGAAACAAGCTCATCAACTCATTCTCAGCAAGTGTAACGTAAGCAACGCCCGCCACTCGATGAAACATCAACTGACCCAGCACAGCAGCTTGATCAATTCCCTGCTTTTTCAAATATTTAATTCTTTCAACATCCGGGTTTTGAAAGCGGCACAATTCCAAAACCAGCTTTTGCTCTGCCCGATTCATACTCTTAACCTCCCGTCCGGCATTTTGATTGTGAGTATGATTATATAAGTTAACCCGGACAGAAACTGTCCGGGTTGGTAGAGTTATTTAATTCAAATATAACTCCGATTAGATCGTGCAGCTATTGACATCCCGCCTCGAATCTGTTACAATTAGAAACAAATAAGCTATTAATAACTGATAGTGCCCATAGGACTTACAGTTCACAATAGAAATCATCAAAAGGAGAACTATTATGAAAAAGTTTTTCGCAACCGCACTTATCTTATTCATGACCGCTTCTGTACTTCAAGCATGCTCAGAAATTCCGAACGAACAGGGATCTGACACCGAAGCAATCACATCGCTGTTCCAAGAAGATGACTTCTCGCCGGTCTACAGCTATCATGCACAGATGCTGGATGATCCTGCGGATAAGTACGATCTGATGATAGCACGCGGGAATTCGGTCTCCCGTAGGGGAGAGATCAGAATCGTTCCTTGGAACCGCTACATTGCCATTGAGGGTGATATGGGATTTCGATGCGGCCAGGTCGTGGAAGACGAGGCGTGGCTGATTCGCCCGAATTCTGGGTGGTGCAGCAGTATCCGGATAGAG
>JAZNCE010000024.1:0-7882 GCA_045587385.1 Eubacteriales bacterium | reverse complement strand
TGAAGTTGTAAGATAAAGGTAGACACATGGAAAACCACCATGTTGTCTACCTTTTCTTTATGCTAAAATGTAGGTGGAGGTGGTAACTGTGAGAAAAGGACAGAAAAAGCGAGTATGGACACCAGAGCAAAAGGCAGAAATCGTACATAAGCATTTGGATGACCATATCTCAGTTAGAACACTGGAGAAAGAATATAAGGCAGACCGGAGCATGATCTGCCGCTGGGTAAAGGAGTACATTGCAGAAGGCGAATCTTCATTCATTCCCAAAGGTCATCCCGGTAATCACTTTGCAGCGTTACACGTCAGCAAGAATCTATCTGAGTTAGATCGGTTGCGGCTCATGGTGGCGAAATTGGAAATTGAAAATGAACGATTAAAAAAAGGATATTGGGTGGAAGGAGTTGGTGCAAACAAGGTGTTCGTTACCGGACCAGACAAGAGTACGAAATTATCGAAACACTAAGAGAAAAATATCCCGTTGTATTTCTATGCGAAATTATGGGTGTTAGTAAATCTGGATATTACAGATGGAGAGGCCGCCAAGGAAAGCTAAACTGCTATCAACAGGACAGGCAATTGCTTACAGAGTTGCTGACAGAGGAACACAAAAAGCACCCCTCTCATGGATATCATAGGCTGGCCCAAGCAGTATTTGAGGCTACCGGCTGGGTATTTTCTCATAATTTAGCACACAAATGCTGCAAACAGGCTGGTATCCGTTCTAAAGCAAGGAAATACACCTATAAGAAACCGGGAGAAGAACATATAGCATTTCCAAACGAGATTCAAGGCAAATGGAATGCAACCCATCCTATCGAAATCGTAGTATCCGACATGACGATATTCAAGAGTAATGGACGGAGCTGGGAATGGACACTTCTTGTGGATACATTCAACAACGAGATCCTTGCGCACCAAGCAACACCTATTCAGGGCAGCACCAAACCATATTACCATTGTTTGGAGCAGCTAAAGTTGCTTGCAGGCAAGAAAAATGAGGAGCAGACACCCCGGGTAGTCTTGCACACCGACCAGGGTTCTGTCTACTCCTCACAAGCCTTCCGACAGGCTCACGAACATTATAACATACTTCGGTCAATGTCGCGAGTAGGAACTCCAACAGATAATGCAATAATTGAAGCAATTAACGGCTGGATCAAGGAAGAATTGTTCCTTGACTTCGGGCTGGCGACCGCTAAGGACGTTCCAAAGCTTCTTGACGAGTATGTTCATTACTATAATTACGAGCGACCAGCGGCCGCTCTGGGCTATAAAAGCCCAGTTCAGTACAAGACCGAACTGGGCTTCTAAAACTATGGTGTTTCTAGTGTCTACTTTTCCTTGACAGATGCACACTAAGCCGGAGGTTTTGAATTTGGGACTTTTGCTACAAACCCTTTACCCTTAAGACACAGTACCGCCCTTTGCTTCTGAATTAACGAATAGTGATGACGATTTACTTTCTTTTCCTATATCTCAGAGGTGTAGTTCCCGTAATGTCAGTAAAAACCTTTCTAAAATGGTTTTCAGAATGAAACCCCACTAAGCGACTTATATTGGCAATAGAGTGGTGTTGTTTTTCTAAATACTCAATAGCAACATTGATCTTGATGGAATTCTGAAATCTAATTGGTGATTGCCCTAATTCCTTCCGAAATAAATGGTAAAGAGTGGACTCACTAACGCAACACTTTCTTGCTAAATCACCGACAGAAAAATCATTATTCCAATTGTCAGTAATAAATTCAATAGCTGTTTGCAAGGTTTTATCGTATGAAATTTTTGATCGCACCATCTGAGGAAGCACTTTTTGCAACAGTTTATAAAATAATGAATACGCTTCCAGTTCCTTAATATAGTCGATTGACAATAGATTGGCAATTTCTATTAAGTCATTCTTGATTTCTTGATCGCAATTAATAATTTGAGGTTCATATCGGAACTGCTCATAGTGCATAAAACAACTTACATAAATCACTTCAATTTCAGGGTTTCCGTGCCACTCGGAATAACAATAAATATTCTCTGGGATAAATACGATGTCCCCTTCAGTTACATTGAGCTTTTTATTCAAATAGATATAATCGCCGCTTCCTTTTATGATAATGCCAAATCGAGTTTTTCTTCGGTTATTATTCCTGCGGCAAAAATGGTAATTATTAAACACATGCTTTGAAGCGGAAAGCTCGGAAACATAAATTCTTTTGTCTTGCATTTCCAAATACACCCCCCCGATACAATTGCAGAATAGTTACTTTTTTTGAAGTATACCATATTGAATTCAATTTTACAAGGTGGTATAATAAAAAAACAATAAAAATAGGAGGAACTTTACTATGGAATTTTATAATAAGACAGTTGTAATTACCGGTGCTTCTGTCGGAATTGGCAAGGCTACAGCTATTGAAATGGCAAAAAACGGAGCAAAAGTCTGCCTTGTTGATGTCAATATCGAAGGCCTCAATGCGGTTGCCGAGGAAATCAAATCGCTGGGGGCAAGCGCAGAGGCTTTTATCTGCGATGTGAGCGACGAACAGAGGGTTCGGCAGGTCGTGCAGGAAATTATCGATCAGTACGGAAAGATTGACATTTTAGTCAATAACGCAGGTATTTGGAGAACGTGGAAACCATTTGTGGAAACAACAAGCGATGACTGGAAGAAGAGAATCAATGTAAATATTCTGGGCCTGATGTATTTTACACATGCGGTTCTCCCTAATATGATAGAAAACGCTTACGGCAGAATTGTAAACGTTGGATCTGTTGCGGGAGTTTATGGAAATCCAAGAATGGTTGACTATTCAATGACCAAGGGAGCGGTCAGTTCCTTTACAAAAGCACTTGCCAAAGAGGTTGCGGCACAGGGAATTACAGTAAACAATGTCGTGCCCGGAACCGTCAGAAACGAAGGCGCAGGTGCTGCAATAGACCAGTGCTACATGGGAAGACGCGGCGAATTAGAAGAATATGCATATTTGATTTGTTTTTTGGCAAGTGATAAGGCAGCGTACATCTCCGGACAGGATTACCAGATTGACGGTTGCAGAAAATCGATATAAACTGAGCATATATTAACGAAGATATGCTTATGGAAGAAACTGTGGAAGAATTGCAATGACAAGGAGATGAGAACATTTTTATGAGACCAACATTTCTGAATCAAAACCGTCCGCTTATAACTGCAATGATCCTAAAGGACAATCCTGACAGTATCAGATATGCAATCAAAAACTCCATTTTTGATGGAGCAGACTGTCTCGGGATTCAGTTCGAATGCCTGAAAAAGGAATATAAAACCGAGGAGAACTATAAAAATATATTTGCCGCTTGCTCGAGTCATCCGGTGTATGTCACCAATTACAGAGGAGCAGGAAACAGAGGTTTTTCTGATGAAGAACTGGCAGATGAGCTTATAAAAATGTTATCCTGCGGAGCAACACTTGGTGATGTGCCTGCAAGCCTTTTTGATTCAGAAAGCGGTATGGGTGTGGGGCTTGAACTGTCTATGAAGCAGGATGCCATAGATCAACAAATGAATTTGATTAATAGAATTCATAATATGGGCAAGGAAGTTGTCATGTCTTCTCATATTAGAAAATTCACACCGGCTGAGACTGTTTTGGAGGTTGCGTATGAGCAGCAAAGACGCGGAACGGATATAGTCAAGATCGTAACTGCTGCAAATTCAGAAGAAGAGCAACTGGAAAATCTCAGAACAACCGCACTGTTAAAAAAAGAACTCAAAGTACCTTTTTTATTTCTCTCCGGAGGAACGCATTCAAAAATTCACAGGATGATAGGTCCGCAGCTTGGCTGTATATCCTATCTTGCAGTACTAGAGCATGATGACCGAGCGGTTCCGACTCAACCCACAATAAAGGCAGCAAAAGCAGTAAGAGATAATTTTGATTATTTGCCGGATATTGTTGAGTAAGGAGAATTACGATATGGAAAAAATTCGAGTTGCCCAAATCGGAACGAGCGTAATCAGCCACGGAAATCAGATTTGGAAACAGCTGATAAAGCTAGACGATATATTCGACATTGTTGGCTATGCGTTCCCTGAGAACGAAAGAGAAAAATTCCCTCAGCAGATGGAGGCCTTTGACGGCTACAAGGAGATGAGCGTCGAGCAGATACTCTCCGATCCCAAAATCGAAGCCGTTGTGGTCGAAACCGAGGAGATCTATCTTACGAAATATGCGCTTATGGTGGCAAAAGCGGGTAAGCACCTACATATGGAAAAGCCGGGCGGCATGGAGCTTGCCGATTTTGAAGAGCTTATAGAAACATTAAAAGCCAAAAAGCTTACCTTTTCAACAGGATATATGTATCGCTTCAATCCTGCGATCAAGGAAGCACTTGCAAAAATAAAAAACGGCGAGCTTGGCCAGATTTATTCGATCGAGGCGCAGATGAACTGCACGCATACGATTGAGGACAGACAATGGCTTGAAAATTTCCCGTCGGGAATGCTGTTCTTCCTGGGTTGTCATCTTATTGATCTGATCTATCAGATACAAGGTGAGCCTCTTGAAGTGATTCCTTTGAGCACCTCCACGGGCTTTGACGGGGTATATACAAAGGATTACGGCATGGTCGTATTCAAATACAAGAACGGTGTTTCCTTCGCAAAGACCTGTGATACCGAGCGCGGCGGTTTTCTTAGACGTCAGATCGTGATCTGTGGAGAAAAGGGAACCATAGAGATAAAGCCTCTTGAGGTCGCTGCACCCGGTGGACAGTATTCCGTGATAAACGAAGCATATACCACCGAATGGCACAAGCCATGGATTACAACAAAAACCGACGTATATGGCCGTTATGACGATATGATGCGTAACTTTGCCGAAATGATAAGAGGAAAAGAGAATCCTTATTCCTATGACTATGAATTGGCAATATACAAGCTTGTTTTAAAATCCTGTGGAAAGGACGTATAAGTATGATAACAAAACAGATCGTGTTTACCGCCCCTTACGTTGCGGAGCTCCTTGACGTTGAATGTCTGCCTCCAAAGGAAAATGAGGTTACGGTGAGACTGGAGTACTCCGCTATAAGCACGGGCACCGAAAAGGCTAACTTTATCGGTCTTAGAAAAGGCACGAACGAATCAGAGGATGATGCACCCACATTCCCGAGAACCGTGGGTTACAGCGCATCAGGCATCGTAACCGAAATAGGCGAAGGTGTCACCGATATTTGCATAGGTGACGCAGTTGTCGTATTTGGTGGCGAGCATAGAAAATATATTACGGTCAAAAGAAGCAACGTAATAAAGATTCCGAAGGGAGTCTCCTTACAAGAGGCTTCTATGGCTTTTATCTCGATCTTTCCTCTTGCGGCAATCAGAAAATGCCATCTTGAAATAGGTGAATCTGCCCTTGTTATGGGACTTGGTATCCTTGGAATTTTTGCGGTTCAGCAGTTGAAGGCTGCGGGAGCATATCCTGTCATTGCCGTTGATCCCATAAAGGAACGGCGTGATTTCGCGCTGAAGATGGGCGCAGACTATGCGTTGGATCCCACAGACGGGAGCTTTGTTAATAATGTTAAAGAATTGAGCGAGGGCGGTGTAAACGTCTGCATTGAGGTTACGGGGCTTGGTGTCGGTCTTGTCCAGGCGCTTGACTGTATGAAAAAAATGGGCAGAGTGGCGCTTCTTGGCTGTACGCGAAGCTCTAAATTCGAAATAGATTATTACGCCAAGGTTCACGGCAGAGGTATCTCTCTGATCGGCGCGCACACAAATATGCGGCCCCGGCTTGAATCAAGCCCCGGTCTTTGGACAACCGTTGACGATCTACATACGGTTATGAATCTCATAAAAGGAAAACGTCTCAATTTTAAGGATATGATCTGCCAGATCTATTCTCCGTGTGAAACAAACGAGGTATATAACAGACTGGCAAATGAAAAAAACTTCCCAATAGGCGTGCTGTTTGATTGGAAAGATATTTAAATGAAGAAGGTAAAATAATCGAGCTAAAAACTCGATGCAATTTAACTAGGAGGTATCAATTATGAAGGCTATACTTGTGAACGAAGATAAATCTTTGCGGTGGGCGGATGTTCCGGACCCCGTGCTTTCCGAGGACGAGGTGCTGGTCAAGGTAGAATATGCGGCTCTTAACCGTGCGGACCTTATGCAAAGAGAGGGAGACTATCCGCCCCCCGCAGGTTGTCCCGAATGGATGGGTCTTGAGGTTTCAGGAGAGATCGTCGAGATGACCGAGGGGGCAAAAGCGAAATCGCGCTACAAAATCGGAGATAAGGTGTGCGCCCTGCTTGGTGGTGGCGGCTATGCCGAATATGTTTCTGTAAAATACGATATGTGTATGGCCGTACCGGAGAATTGTACAATGGCGGAAGCCGCGGCGATCCCCGAGGCATATGCTACGGCATATTTGAAGCTGTTTGTGGAAGGCCGCGCCAAAGCGGGAGACACTTTACTTATGCAGGCGGGCGCAAGCGGACTTGCCAGCGTGATCATTCCTATGGCAAAGGCTTTTGGACTTCGTGTTATCACCACCGTTATCAGTGATCCTGAAGGCATAAAGCATCTCGGCGCTGACCTCGTGGTTGATACAAGAACGCAGAAGCTTCCTGAAATACTCAAAAAGGAAGAAGAGGAAGGAAGAGCGATCGATATTGCGATCGACTGCCTTGGCGGTCAAAATCTCGGTGATTGTCTGCCATATGTAAAATATGGTTGTCGTTGGATCGTGATTGCCGCTCTTGCCGGAACCAATACAACGATCGATCTGAAAAATATTTATAAGAAGAATATCAGAATTATTGGAAGCACGCTTCGCTCACGCACTCCTGAAATGAAAGCGACCATTCTTTCTAATCTCGTAAATGAGATATGGAGCAAGGTTGCATCGGGCGAGGTAAAGCCTACTGTCTATAAGACACTTCCGATCACAGAGGCTGAGGCTGCGCACGACATTCTTTACCGTGGCGAAAACGTCGGCAAGGTAGTACTAAAGGTTTAATGAAGATTGTAGCATTAAAATACGGAGAGTCCGTTTTTGGAGAGAACTATATTTTTAAAGGCGGAAATAAAGACAAGTGCTTACCGATTTCATTTACGATCTATTTGATACAAACAGAAAGCAAGAACATTCTTGTAGATGTAGGTTGTGATGATGGTGCAGGATTTGAAATGTCGGTATTCAAAAAGCCGGTTGATGTATTAAAAGAATACGGGCTTTCGCCAGAGGACATTACTGATGTTATCATTACACATTCACACCACGATCACATAGAAGCTATCAGATATTATGGGAATGCCATTATACACATTCAAAGAAACGAATATGTCGCGGCAAAAAAGTATATTCCAACAGGTTTTGATGTTCATTTGATTGATGATGAATTCTCGTTAGCCGAGAACGTAATTATAAGGAAAATCGGAGGACATTCCATTGGTTCTTGTATCGTTTTGGCAGATAACTATGTACTTTGTGGAGATGAGTGCTATTATGAAAAATGTTTGACAGACAAGCTTTGCACAGGTTCATCCTATTACGAAGTTGCGAGTCAAAAATTTATCGAAGAATTCAGTAAAAATAAATACATTCCACTTTTATCCCATGACCCTGTTATTATGACCGGATACACAGGTCATATGCGCATTAAATAACCATGTACCGAATGGAAGGCGACCTGAACTTAATTGCACGAATCCTGGACGGCATAACAGACCATATGAAGGTTTTGTTCAAATAATAGCTGACCCATGATAGAATATCAGCGAGCGGATTGAATATCGGACGAGCTTATTATATTATACGCAAACGGTAATGAAAACAATTCTCGGTTGATATAAAAAATACCTCCTAAACCGATTCCGGCTTAGGAGGTATTTTTATGC